>NZ_CP027770.1:1239711-1859567 GCF_003012915.1 Staphylococcus felis
GTTGGAGAAAATTGCACCGACATTAGCTTTTGATTATGCACAATACGACTATCTTGAGCAACAAGAAGCAATGGGTGAAATCCTTAACAAAGAAAAAGAAGTTAAAGAATGGAAAGCCAAATGGGAAAATCAAACAGAAAAAGATGGTAAAGACATTCAGAAAGTTATCGGTGAAGATGCCACAGTATCTATTTTTGAAGATTTCAACAAAAAAATCTATGCTTACGGCAAGAACTGGGGACGCGGAAGCGAAGTGATTTACCAAGCTTTTGACTTAGAAATGCCTGAAGCGCTTGAAAAAGCGACAGAAAAAGAAGGTTGGACGGAAGTATCAAAAGAAGCCGTTGGAAAATACGCTGGAGATTATATTGTAACAGCTAAAGCAAAAGATGCAGCACTTCCAGATTTCCAAAAAACGGATTTATGGCAAAATCTTGAAGCCGTGCAAAACAATCATACTTTTAATGTAGATGCTTCTATATATTGGTACAATGATCCATATTCGTTGGACTATATTCGAAAAGATTTGAAAGAAAAATTATTAAGTGAATCTTAAAATGAATCATCAATAAGCTAGATAATGATTAGAAAAAAGAGAGTCTGAGATATCTCAGCAATCGAAAAAACTTCGAGGCTTTCGTAAGAATTTACGAAAAATCTCGAAGTTTTTATTTAGTATTTTCTAGGCAATAATCAGTCTTTGACGAGTTATTTGGATTTAGGCTTGTAAGTTACTTTACCGTGTTTATCATATATAGTTAGACCAGAAATATGATGTTGAGGTGCGGGTATGATGAGACTTGCAATATAAGCTACAACGAATGCAATTGCAAATGCGATAATCGACGTATAGAATGGTGAACCTGCACCACCAACACCTTGTAAGAAATAACTCGTAATAACAGCAACTAAAATACCTACAATAACTCCTGTACCATGTGTTCTTTTTGTGAAGATACCAACTGCAAAGATACCCGCAATCGGTACTCCAAATAATCCAGTAATTAATAAGAATAAATCCCATACATCACTTGAATCAGCAGCAATTAAGTATAAAGAGACTAACATGCCGGTTAGACCGACTAAAACAGTAACAATACGTGCAAAACGCACTTCGGATTTTTCATCTTTTTTACCAAAAAAGCGTTGTTTAATATCAACAGAGATACACGCTGCAATTGAGTTGAGACTAGATGAAATTGTAGATTGAGCAGCTGCAAAAATAGCGGCAATCAAAAGGCCAGCTATAAATGGTGGCATCTCAGTTAAAATGAAATAAGGCACGATAGACGATGTATTGAAATCATTTGGCAATTGTGTGTGATGCGAATAGAAAACAAATAAGACCGTTCCCATTCCGTAGAAAAGAGGAGCCGAAATAAGTGCTAAAATCCCATTTGTCCAAATCGATTGAGATGTTTCTTTGATCGAATCAGATGCTTGATAACGTTGAACGACGTCTTGGCTCGCTGTATACTGTTGTAAGTTGTTAAAAACACTACCGATAAAGATAATAGGTATAGCAGCAGCAGCGGCATTGATTTTCCAGTTATCTGCACTAATCAGCTTTTGATTGGAAACAGCATCGTTGATAACTGTAGAGATACCACCATCAATGTGTGTTATCCCCATAATAATGATGACGAGTGCGCCTCCTAAAAGAATAATTCCTTGAATAAAATCACTCCAAACGACACCTTCAAATCCGCCTAAGAAAGTATAAATAATACATAAAAGGCCTACTAAGCTTGCTACTAAATACGGATTGATATCAGAAACTGCAGTAATTGCTAATGTAGGTAAATAAATCACAATGGCGACTCTTCCAATATGAAATAAAATAAACAATAATGAGCCAACAACACGTACGGCAGGATTAAAACGTGCTTCTAAATATTCATATGCTGACGTTACGTTTAATTTTTTGAAAAATGGAATGTAAAAGTAAATCAGCAAAGGGATAATTGCAACAATCGCAATATTTCCAGCAATATAAGACCAGTCCGTTAAGTATGATTTTTCCGGAGTAGACATAAATGTAATAGCACTTAATGTTGTAGCATAAATTGAAAAGCCAACGACCCATGAAGGAAGGCGACCGCCGCCTTTAAAGAAACTATCAGAGTCTCGGCCTGCACGTTTTGTAAAAAAGGCACCGACTCCTAACATTAATAATAAGTATAAAACTAAAGCCACCCAGTTCCATAAACCAAAGCCAATTGATTCCATAATAATACCCCTTTCATCGTTGAATAGTCCCAATAAGAAAACGCTTTCATAATATTGTGTCAATCACTTGAAGATAGCGAGAGACCATTGTCAATAACGATGAAAAAGTATGTTCCAACGGTTTTCCTATATCTTCAAGTACGGTGATGATTATAATTGATAGTTCTGAATTAATGATTTAAGTTCTTCGCGATAAATTTCGTTAAACGGATGGAATGGTGCTTTCGGCTGGCCAGTATCGATTCCTTTTTCCGATAGAATGGCTTTTAAAGTCGGGTAAAGCCCCATTCTTAGAACAGTTGCAATGATATCATTTGTTTCATGTTGCACTTTATAGGCCTGTGCGACATTATCGTTTTGGGCCGATTCAAAAATATCACGTGCACGTTGACCATTGATGTTGTATGTAGAACCGATTGCCCCATCTACCCCTGAAATGGCGGCTTGAACGAGCATTTCATCGAAGCCAGAGAAAATCAGCTTATCTGGGAATGCTTTTCTTAATCGCTCTAGTAAGAAAAAGTCTGGTGCAGTATATTTAACACCGATAATTTTATCGTTTTCAAATAATGTTTCGAATTGTTCAATTGAAATGTTTACGCCAGTTAGTCCTGGAATAGAGTAAATAATCATATTATTTTGAGTTGCTTCAATGATTCTGTTGTAATAGTCACGAATTTCTTCAAATGTAAATGGATAATAAAATGGTGTAACAGCTGATAAGCTATCATATCCTAATTCAGTCGCATATTGTCCAAGCTCTATAGCTTCATTTAAGTCCAATGATCCAACTTGAGCAATTAACTTAATGTCTGTTTTGGCTTCATCTTTAGTAATGCGAAAGACGGCTTTCTTTTGTTCGGTATTCATAAGGAAATTTTCACCAGAACTTCCATTTACGTACAAACCATCTAGTTTTTGCTCATCAATAGCATTGCGTATGATTTGTCGTAAGCTATTCTCCATAATGTGCCCTTGTTCATCAAAAGGAACAAGTAATGCTGCATATAATCCTTTTAAATCCTCTTTCACAAAATAACCTCCAGTCTATTGTAATATTGGTCAGACCAATTTATAATTTAATTGTAAGCGTTAACATCATAGTCGTCAATCTTTAATTTTTGTCTGTATTCAAAACTAAAGGCATTATTAATGTACAAAATATGTAGCGTATATGTTTCTTTATGATACACTTAAAGCAAAATTTTGAAGAAGGTTGTTATAAATTGAAGGATAAAAATGTTGATAAAACGATGAGTCTTAAACAAACCATAGTTGAGAAGATTAAACATTATATTTTAGATAATCGCTTAAAAGTAGGTGATAAGATTCCAACTGAACGAAAGCTTGCTGAAGCGTATAACGTCAGTCGATCAGTAATACGTGAAGCCTTGAGCTATCTTGAAAATACAGGTGTTACAGAGAGTGTTCAAGGTAAAGGCACCCTTGTCAAAGAACAAGATATTACACCTCTGATTGACGGATTTTTGTTTAGCTTTCAAGTATCACAAGGCGATATTAAAGATTTACTCATGTTGAGGCTTACTTTTGAACTTGCTGCCATTGACATGATTGAACAACAACAGCTATCGCTTGATACAATCGAAGCATCGTTAGTTAATGATGTGGGTCAATTTGATTCAAGCCAAGATCAAGCCTTTCATCAAAGTATATTGGAGTCTGTTAATTCAACATTATTTAAGCAAATGAGTGCGGTTGTTCAAGCTTATTTTTATCGACATTCTATTACGACGACTATAGAGGAAAATCGATTAAGTATTAAAGAGCATCATGCCATATATCAAGCACTATCTCAAAAAGATTATGCTAAAGCCAAAATGTTATTGACGCAACATCTCATGAAAGGGGTCAAACATAATGATTAAAGTCGCATTTGATATTGGAGGAACGTATATCAAATCTGCGGTTGTAACTGATGAACTTACAATTGAGCATTTTGAAAGGGTACGCACGCCAAAGAATATAGATCATGCTATTTTAAATATTGTCAAAGCACGATTAGAGGCTATCATTCACCAATATGAAAACCCAGAAGTGCGACTAGGTATTTCGACAGCAGGGGCTGTAGATCGAGACAATAAAACAATTGCATACGCTAATGAGAATATTTTAAATTATACAGGAACGAACTTTGAAGATTGTTTAAAACATATGGTGAGTCGCATTCAAGTTTATAACGATGTCGATGCTGCTTTACTCGGTGAACTCACACAAATGAACCAAAATGATAAGAATATATTCTGTCTTACATTGGGAACTGGTATTGGCGGTAGTTATTATCATAAAGACTTTGGGCTCATCACTGGTGCGCGCCACAGACCACATCAAATTGGAAATTTATTGTATGATACAGCTTCGAAAACTTATTACGAACAGCGTGCTTCTACACGCGCTTTGAAACGACAACTCAAGGCGTCAAATTATAATCATTGTGATATACCGCGACTATTTGATGAAGCGGAAGATGGCTATAAAGAAGCACAGCAGCAATTGTCAAATTGGGGTAGAGAAATAGCAAGAGGAATTGCTGAAGTACAAATCATGTATGATCCTGATGAAATAATCATTGGTGGAGGCGTATCAGCCCAACAACAGCGTTTACTGAAATATATTGTTCCACACGTACCTATGTTTTTGCCTAAGGACTACGGACATGCAAATATCAGATGCGCTCAGTTTGACAATTATGCAGCGCTTATTGGCGCGGTCTCAAGAATGTAAATAAATGTAGCTAAAAAGTTTACAAAGGTGGTATAATACGAAGAGGTTGAGGCGGATATACAGCGTTAAAACACGCTGTACCACTTTGTCTCAAACGTTATATAACGTACGATAGGGAGGATTTTATATTGAATACACGTTTTTTAGTATATACTGCCTTGATGACTGCTATTATCGCAGTGTTAGGGGTTATTCCTGCAATTCCACTGCCGTTTATACCGGTACCTATTGTGATTCAAAATGTAGGAATCTTTTTAGCAGGTATTTTATTAGGGCGTAAATATGGATTTTTAAGTGTAATTGTCTTTTTATTACTTGTTTTAATCGGTGCACCATTGTTATCAGGTGGTCGCGGTGGTTATGGCGTGTTTTTTGGACCAACAGCAGGCTTTTTAATTATGTATCCAATTGTTGCATTCCTTATCGGTTGGATGCGCGATCGTCAATTTGAGCGATTGAATTTAAAGCGCATTTTCATTATCATTTTAATTTTTGGTGTGATATTACTTGATGTTGTTGGTGCAATTGTAATGGGACTCATTATTAATATGCCAATACATAAAGCATTATGGTTATCGATGACATTCTTACCTGGAGATATTATTAAAGCGGTGATTGCGTCATTAATCGCGGTTGCTTTATTAAAAAATCCAGTCACAGCAAGAATTATGCGTGGTTTCACAGAATAAACAAGAGGAGGGGTTTGAGTGGTGTCAATGTGTGATATTTATACAGATGGAAACATAGCAGAAGTGACAGAGCGCATGGTTATTTACAATACGCCTTCTACCCCTTTGCATTATGATGCGAATAAGTGGATTTACCGACAAATGCCCGATATATTGACGTTTCAAAATGATATGCTGATACAGCAACGGGTACATGAAAATCAAGGATCAAATCATTTGCAATTTGAGTTCCCAGACAATGTTAAACCTCATGCTGAGATGCTACACTTTTTACGTTCGAAAGGGTTCCAGTTAGGATATGTCGAGCTTTACGTTATTGAAGGAAATAGTTTGCAAAATATATCTGATGAACCAATATCATTGAAAAAGGTGACAGCTGAAACAGTAAATGATTATTTCACTGTATTTAATCCGTTAAGTATCGAATTTGGTGAAGAATATGTTCGCGAATCAAATGCACGTATTTTAAAAAAGGTACAGCAAGTGAGTGCACCTATTCAATATTATGTTGCATACGATGCGGCAGAACCTGTAGGTATTGTGAATTTAATTGAAACGAAAAAAACAATTGAAATAGATGGTTTTGCTGTTCGGGCTGATATGCAAAAACAAGGTATTGGTAAACGAATGCAGGCGCAAATTGGTAAAATAGCGCGCGAGCGTTCCGTCATACTTGTGGCAGATGGCGAAGACACTGTTAAGGATATGTATGTGAAACAAGGTTATACATATATCAGTTTTAAATATAGTGCATTATTAGAAGAACTAAATAAACAAAAGGCGTAAGATATACTCAAAATGTAAATCTTGCGCCTTTTTTGGTTCTATAGTAAATCGGACTGGTGTATAAATAATTTCATTTATTTGATTGTTCCATAAAGCCTCGCTTTTCTAGGCGCCTCAGAAGTCTCGGCTTAGGAATCAATCAAATGTGCTATATTTATTCACATCCCTAAGTTATAAAGTATGTTTTACCAACTCAATTTTACTGATTTATGTCGTATTAAAAGAGACGTTAATGTTCAAGACTTTATGATTACACAACGAAAAAGGCGTTAAGCAATCCATTATTGCATAACGCCTTAATTTAATGCGACCAGTCCAATTTGACTGAGAGCCCTTTTGTTATGTTCGATTTTAAACGCTATGATGACGATGGGTTAACGATGCGTTCCGGATGACTATAAATATTAAAATGTTCTTCTCGAACAAACCCCACAGCAGTAATGTTTAAATCATGTGCGAGTTGAATGGCAAGTGTTGTAGGAGCAGACTTTGACACAATCATACCGACACCAATCTTTGCAGCTTTAATCAATATTTCTGAAGAGATGCGACCACTAAAAATAAGTATCTTATCTCGAACAGGTATATGATGTTGAATACAATAGCCAAACAGCTTATCTAATGCATTATGGCGTCCGATATCTTGACGATGAATGTAAAAGTCACCACCATCACTAATAGCAGCATTATGCAGACCGCCTGTAACATGAAATGTACGACTTTCATTTTGGAGTCGCGCCATCATCTTTAAGATTTGCTGAGGTGTCACTGATATGGTAGACATCGATGTCTTAGCAATGGCTGCATCATTTTGAAAATAGAACTCTCGACTTTTGCCACAACACGATGCTACTAAACGCTTAGTTGATAGTTGTATCCGTTGATTCAGTTGTGTTGTTAATGTGACATGAGCAAAGCCTCGACTATCATCAATGTTGCAATGTTTGAGTTCATCACGTTTTAAAATAACGCCCTCTGAAGCTAAAAAGCCGAATACCAATTCGTCAAGGTGATTTGGACTACAAATGACCGTTGCAAATTCGTCACCATTAACAGTGATTGTTAATGGAAATTCGGTAACATAGTTATCTGTTGTTTCAAACAACTGACCATTTTCATAGCGCATAATCGTTTGATCATAACGTATATCACGATTCATTCGCATATCCCCTCCTTGGCGCATAAGACATTTAAAAATCATATTTTGATGATCATTAAAATGATTATCTTTTATTTTAAATCTTTCATTTCTTTTTTGGAAGTGTTTGATTTTCTAATGTGTTAAGATTATACTAAACTTTAGTAAACAATAGTAAACTTAATAAGGAGTTGCATAACAGATGGCGAGTATTCGCGAAATAGCTAAGTATGCCAATGTAAGCCCAGGAACAGTGTCTAGGGTTCTCAATGAAGATCCATCATTATCTGTCAATCCTAAAACGAGAGAACGTGTACGTCGTGTTGCACAAGAATTGAATTACAATAAACAGTCGCGAGTATCTCGTCAGATACAAATCGTAACGCATGCTTCTAAAGAGAAGGAAATGGTTGATCCCTATTATAGAGAACTTCGATTGGCAATTGAAAAAGAAATCACACAATTAAATTTAACACTAAAAAAAACAATACGCACAGATGAATTAAAGCGATTAACTGAACTGAGTCAAGTTGAAAAAGCAGGAGGTGTGATTGTCATTGGACCATTCCAAGATGAAGTGATACAAAAATTGCAACAATATAATACAAATATTGTCTTGATCAATCAAATGAAACAACCTGCCTATATTGATGCGATTTCTTCTGATTTATATCAAGCAATGACTCACTTGTTAACGAATTTATGCCAACATGGCCTGTCTGATGTTTGTTATGTTGGAGGACAAACGAAAGTGAGAAACATTGGTAAACATCATCACCAAATGATAGATGATGACAGACAAAATGCTTATGTTGATTGGTGTGACAAGCAACACATACCCCCCCATTACTATAAAACAGAGTGGCGACGTGAAAGTGCGCAAGATGTTGTGAAAAAGATGATGAAACGAGCTGATATGCCGGATGTAATTATTGCAGGCAATGACATGTTAGCAGTAGGAATTGTCCAAGAACTTCAAAAAAATCAATATCATGTTCCTGGCGATGTTAAAGTAATAAGCTTTAATGATTCAGAAGTCGCACAATACGCTGTCCCAATGTTAACAAGCGTTCATATACCTATTGAAGAGTTTGGAAGACAGGCGGTACGTTTAATTCAAGATCGATTGAAAGGTCAACGTCAGGTTGCGATTCATATGACATTAGAAACAACGATTCAATATCGTGACAGCTTTCCAAACTTTGAGTAAGGAGCATTGACAAATACGTTTGATAAACAGTAAACTATTTATGATGTTTACTATAAATCACAATTGGGGTGGAAACGATGTCTAAGTTAAAACAAGTATTTCAATCACAGTTTCATAAAGAACCGACTTTATCCGCATTTGCACCTGGACGCATTAATTTAATCGGAGAACATACGGACTACAACGGTGGGTACGTCTTTCCGGCAGCTATTGAATTGGGAACATATGGCGTAGCGCGATTGCGTGAGGATCGTCAAATAAACTTATACTCATTGAACTTCGAAAAGACAGGGGTTATTTCATTTAGTTTAGATAATCTTGACTATAATGCTGATCATCAATGGGCAAACTATCCAAAAGGTATGATTCGTTACTTAGTTGAACAATATCCGGAAATTAACAAAGGTTTTGATATTGCTATTGAAGGAAATATTCCGAATGGTGCGAGCCTATCTTCATCTGCATCGATTGAATTGTTAACAGGTCATATTGTCACTGAACTGTTTCATATTGATATTGATCGATTAGATCTTGTGAAATTAGGACAACGTGTCGAAAATCAATTTATAGGTGTCAATTCAGGCATTATGGATCAATTTATTGTGGGGTTTGGCAAAAAAGACCATGCAATTTTGCTTGATACAAATACACTTGACTACCATTATGTGCCAACAGAGTTTGGTGAATACAAAATTTCAATTATGAATACGAACAAAAGACGTGAGTTAGCAGAATCTAAATATAATGAACGCCGTAGTGAATGTGAAGCAGCATTAGCGTTGTTGCAAAAGCGTTTGAATGTGCAGACATTAGGTGAAATTTCAGTAGAAGCGTTTGAAGCCAATCAAGATATTATTGAAGATGATGTGTTACTTCGTCGTGCTAAACATGCGATTACGGAAAATGCTCGTACGAAAGAAGCTTATGATGCACTTCAAAAACATGACTTTGAAACATTTGGTCAATTGCTAAATGCATCACATCAGTCTTTAAAAGAAGATTATGAAGTGACTGGTATTGAATTAGATACGTTAGCAGAATCTGCACAAGCAGTTGAGGGTGTACTAGGAGCGCGTATGACAGGCGCAGGGTTTGCAGGGTGTGCGATTGCACTTGTGCATCAAGATAAAATCAAAGATCTAGAGAAACAAGTCACTGAAAAGTATGTTGATACAGTTGGTTATGCACCGTCTTTCTATCATGTTGATATTGCAGATGGTGTGAGAACAATAACAGAACTAAAAGGAGTGTAAGGGCTATGACAATGTTAGTACTTGGCGGTGCTGGATATATCGGGAGTCACTGTGTTGATCAATTAGTGGATAAAGGACATGACGTGATTGTTATCGATAACCTCGTTAAAGGTCACAAAGAAGCAATACATCCTAAAGCAAAATTTTATCAAGGAGACGTTCGTGATCAAGCGTTTTTAACAGATGTCTTCAAAAAAGAAGATATCGATGGTGTCTTTCACTTCTGTGCCTACTCACTTGTTGGGGAGTCAGTCAATGTACCATTAGATTACTTTAATAACAATGTATATGGCTTACAAGTTTTGCTCGAAGTGATGTTAAAGTTCGATGTTAAAAATATAGTATTTAGTTCAACAGCAGCTGTATATGGTGAACCTAAAAGAGTGCCAATAACAGAAGACGATGACAAAGAGCCAACAAGCCCATATGGCGAAAGTAAATTAATGATGGAAAAAATGATGCATTGGTGTCATGAGGCCTATGGTATGAATTATGCAGCATTACGTTATTTCAATGTTGCAGGCGCTAAAGAAAATGGGGGCATTGGGGAGGATCACTATCCTGAAACACATTTAATTCCAGTTGTCTTACAAGTAGCGCTCGGTCAACGCGATGAATTAAAAATGTTCGGCGATGATTACGATACGCCAGATGGAACGCCTATTCGAGATTACCTACATGTGACAGACTTAATAGAAGCGCACATTTTAGCACTTAACTATCTTAAGGAAGGTGGGGAAAGCGGTGCGTTTAATCTAGGGACTAATCATGGGTATTCTGTTAAAGAAATCTTAGATGCGGCACGTAAAGTGACAGGTGAAGACATCAAAGCAACAGTAGCCCCAAGACGAGCTGGAGATCCTAGTAAATTGGTTGCATCTAGTGAAAAGGCGCAAACCGTATTAGGATGGAAACCTAAACATGATGATATTCATGAAATAATCCGTACAGCATGGGAGTGGCACAAGACGCATCCAAACGGATATGAGGATCAAGCGTAAGGAGGATATGGTATGGCGAATCAAAAGCATGTGAATCAATTTGCAGATTATGTGATTGCGTATGGAGATTACGAAATATTGGATCGTCAATATGTAGTGAACCGTATTTTACATTTAGTCAATGCGTCCGATATCACCTTATCCAATCAAGAGCCCGAAGAACAACCACGTACACCAATCGAAACGGCATGGATTTTAATTGAAGATGCAATTGCGCGTGGTGTTATAGAAGATGTACTTTATGAACGTGACCAACTTGAAGCAGCATTGATGGACTTATTAACACCTAAGCCATCTACTGTGAATCGTGAATTTTATAAGCGTTATCAACTATCACCTATAGAAGCTACGAAATACTTCTATGAATTGAGTCATCATAATCATTACATTAAAAGTGAAGCAATAGCTAAAAATATCGAATATAAAGTGCCGACTGAATACGGTGACTTTGAAATTACGATTAATTTGTCGAAGCCAGAAAAAGATGCAAAACAAATTGAAAGGGAGAAAAATGCACCTGCTTCTCATTATCCTAAATGTGCATTGTGCATGGAAAATGAAGGATATTTTGGAACGGCGACAAAAGCAGCAAGATCGAATCACCGTATTATTCAAATGAATATTAACAATCAAAATTGGGGATTTCAGTATTCGCCATATCTTTATTTTGATGAGCATAGTATATTATTATCTGAAGTACATGAACCGATGTATATTCATAAAGAAACATTTGAAAACTTAATTGATTTTGTGAAGCAGTTTCCACATTATACGATAGGGTCTAATGCGGACATACCTGTTGTAGGTGGATCTATATTATCGCATAATCACTATCAAGCAGGACGTCATGACTTTCCAATGGCTCTTGCACCAGTGGAGACGAGTTTTGTACTTGAGCAGTATCCTGAGGTTGAAGCGGGGATTGTGAATTGGCCAATGAGCGTAATTCGCCTCCGCTCAAGTAATGCGTCGCAGTTAATAGAAGCAAGTGAGCATATTCGTTTAACTTGGCATGAATATAGTGATGACTCGGTTGGGATTAAAGCGCATAGTGAAAATGGAGAACGTCATCATACAGTGACACCTATTGCTAGATTTAGAGATGATGCATATGAAATGGATATCGTATTAAGGGATAATCAAAGAACTGAAGCATTTCCAGATGGTGTGTTTCATCCACACCCTGATGTACAGCATATCAAAAAAGAAAATATTGGATTAATCGAAGTAATGGGAACGGCCATTTTGCCAGGTCGATTAAAACAAGAATTAAAAGCTGTGGAACAATATGTTCTAGGAGATGCATCTATAGATCTTGGTGTTCATGCGGACTGGGCCGAAGATATGAAATCGCGATATACGTTTAACTCAGAGAACGCAGAAACAATTATTCGAAAAGAAGTTGGATACAAATTTGAACGTGTTCTCCAAGATGCGGGTGTATTTAAACGTAATACAGAAGGACAGAAAGCATTTAAATTGTTCATTCAAGAATGTCAAACGACTTAAATATGTTAAATGGACTATTATCACTACCTCTAAGTTTGGTAAAATAACTTAGAGGTAGTTTATTTTTGTTGAAAGAAGGGTTTATAATGAATCGAAAGTTTTGGATTGTAATAGCTACACTTATGCTATTACTCACAGCATGTAGTCAAAATAATTCATCATCGGAACAAAGTGAAGTGAATACGATTACGGTTTCAGCAGCAGCAAGCTTAACTGATGTGACAAAAGCACTTGAGAAAGCATTTAAAAAAGATAACCCAAATACAAAGATAGAATTTAATTACGGTGGATCAGGCGCATTAAGGGAGCAAATTGAAAAAGGGGCACCAGTAGATGTGTTTATGTCAGCAAACACAAAAGATGTTGATGCCTTAAAAGACGATGGAAAAATTGAAAAAACATATGATTATGCACGAAACAAACTTGTATTAATTCAAAAAGAAGGGCAAAATATTACAAATGTGAATGACTTGTCACCTAACGATAAACTAGCAATCGGTGAAGTTGAATCAGTGCCTGCCGGTCGATATGCCAAAACGTATTTAGAAAGTCAGAATCAATGGCAAAATGTTCAGTCTCATATTGTTTATGCCAAAGATGTTCGTGAGGTACTTAACTATGTCAATAAAGGAAATGCTAAGCTCGGTTTTGTCTATAATACGGATTTATATGTAGGTCACAAAAAACATCAAGGGGTCGAAAAAGTAGCAGATGCGAAACTTGAATCACCGATTATTTACCGTATGGGAGTCATATCTGAACAAAAAGAAGCTCAAAAATGGCAAGACTTTATGAAGAGTAATCGTGCAAAAGAGATTTTAAAACAATATCATTTTGAAGTATAGGTGAAGAGAAATGCCGGATTTCACACCATTTTGGATATCGTTACGCGTAGCATTAATTAGTACGGTTATCGTTGTGATAGTGAGTATTATATGTGCTAAGCTGATGTATCGTCGCCATAGTAAATTGGCAAGGTTACTTGAAAGTATCGTCGTATTGCCTATCGTCTTACCGCCTACTGTAATGGGGTTTTTATTATTAATATTGTTTTCAGTCGATGGTTTAGTTGGGAGGTTTTTGACAAATACGTTAGGCATTCACATCGTATTTACATTAACAGGAGCTGTCCTTGCTTCTGTCATTGTCAGCTTTCCTTTAATGTATCAACATACTGTTCAAGGATTTCGCAACATTGATGAAAAAATGCTGAATACAGCGCGTACGATGGGGGCAAGTGAAAATAAAATATTTTTTAAAATCATGATACCCTTATCTAAACGTGCGATGATATCAGGGATGATGTTAGCTTTTGCTAGAGCTATCGGGGAGTTTGGTGCGACATTAATGGTAGCGGGATATATTCCTGGGAAGACAAATACATTACCGCTTGAGATTTATTTTTTAGTTCAACAAGGACGTGAAAGTCAAGCGTGGTTATGGGTCGTTGTGTTAGTTGCATTTTCCATTTCAATTATCGGTACAATGAATATGCTCAATAGTGATCGCTTTCGAGAGGTGAAATAAATGTTGCAAATCCAACTTAAGCACACAATAAATCATAAACATATCGCGATTGATATTCAATCACACACACCGCAAATCTATGCATTACAAGGGGCTTCAGGTATAGGTAAAACAACGTGTTTAAATATGATAGCGGGTATTAGACACCCTCAATCAGGGTATATCAAAATTAATGAACACGTGTTAACAGATACGAAAGAAAAAGTGCACGTTCCTATCCGTAAACGTCAAGTCGGATATCTGTTTCAAGATTATCAATTATTTCCGCATATGACTGTGAAGAACAATATCACATTCATGACCAAAGACAATACACATATTCAAACATTAATGAAAAAGTTAAAGATTGACCATTTAAAAGATATGTATCCGAACCGATGTTCAGGTGGTGAAAAGCAACGTATTGCACTTGCACGCGCACTTAGTACAAAACCTAAGATATTGTTGCTTGATGAACCTTTCTCTAGTTTAGATGATCAGTCTAAACAAGAAGGCATTGCATTAGTACAATCGATATTCAGCCAGTGGGAAATTCCGATTATTTTTGTAACACATTCACATAATGAAGCTCTACAACTCGCACATGAAATCATCACATTACAGTAGGATTTAAAACAGCATAGTCGCATTTAAAAAGATTGGAAAAGCGTTTAAACGGGCTATCATATTTAATCGTATGATGCACCAAGGACGACCTTAAAACACGAGTGTTACTTTAAGGCGATACGCTTATAGTCCAATCTTTTTTGATTTAAGCATAAAAGTAGGGAATTTCCATGACTCAATTAATGAAAAGACGGATTGTTTTTCAAATGGAAATGCGTTTCAATTAATTGAGTAGGTAACAACAAGTTTCGTATAATATATGGGAAGATTAAGTTAGAAAGGCGTATCATTATGACATATAATCGCTACTCTAGACAGACGTTATATCAAAATATTGGGGAAATAGGCCAAAGAAAGATCAACCAAAAATCTGCACTTATTATCGGAATGGGCGCATTAGGCACACACGTTTCAGAAGGGCTTGTGCGTGCGGGCATCCGCAAATTAGTCATCATCGATCGAGATTATATCGAACATTCTAATCTCCAAAGGCAAACATTGTTTACTGAACAGCAAGCGGATGAGAGTATACCCAAAGTGATAGCAGCAAAAGAAGCGCTAAAGGCTATACGAAGTGATGTTGACATTGAAGCCTATATCGATCACGTAGATGCTACATTTTTATCGGAACATATACCGAAAGTGGATGTCATCATTGATGCAACAGATAATTTTGAAACGCGCATGATGATTAACGATGCTGCATACTATTATAAAAAGCCTTGGATATACGGTGGTGTAGTCCAAAGTACATATGTTGAAGCGGCATTTATTCCAGGAGTGACACCTTGTTTTCAATGTTTAATTCCGCAGATTCCATCTATGAATTTAACATGTGATACGGCAGGTGTGATTCAACCTGCTGTCACTATGACAACGAGTTTGCAAATTAAAGACGCATTGAAAATTTTAACCGAGACAACCTTTGTGCCTAAATTGACATACGGCGATATATGGGAAGGGTCGCATTATAACTTTGGATTTAGCAAGCTCAAAAATAATCAATGTACAACTTGTGGTGAGATGCCTACTTTTTCGCACTTAACTGAAGATGCGCCACGATTTGCATCAATGTGTGGACGAGATAGTGTACAGTACCAGCATCCAGCACTCAGTCACGATCAGTTATTGAATTATTTAAAATCACGCCATATCCGATACCAATCGAACGGATACTTAATTCAATTTAATTTTGAAGGTTATCGCATCGTCGGATTTCAAAATGGACGCATTTTAATACATGGTCTTTCAGAGGTTTCAAAAGCGCAAACAATTATGCATAAGTTATTTGGTTAAATATTTGAGGAGGGTGCGATATGCATACGAATGTCAAATTAAATCGAGCAATTCGATGTGCAGTGCTAACAGTTTCAGACACGCGTACAAAAGAAACAGATAAAGGTGGACAATTAGTTCAACAGTTATTAGGGACAATCAATACGACGATTGAGCCATCGCATTATCGTATTGTGAAAGATGATCAAGTAGAGATTCAAACTGTATTAGAAGAGTGGCTTGCAGAAAATATTGATGTAGTGATTACAACAGGTGGAACAGGTATAGCGCCGAGAGATGTAACGATTGAAGTAGTAAAACCGCTATTAACAAAAGAAATAGAAGGATTCGGCGAGCTGTTCCGTTACTTAAGTTACGTTGAAGATGTCGGTACACGTGCGTTATTATCACGTGCTGTTGGAGGGACTATTGATAGAAAGTTGATTTTTTGTCTACCTGGATCAACAGGCGCTGTTAAGCTTGGACTCAATAAATTGATATTACCAGAACTCAATCACCTTGTTTATGAAATGAATAAATAACAATGATTTAACTTTGTGTTGTTTGAGGTTGGGACACCGTTTGTCATATTATCAAATGAAAATGCAATGTCCCAGTCTCAAAACACCATATCGAAGAAAAACAACGATTAACGCGTAAAATCAGACTTTCCACCTGTTTTTTGTACTAAATAGGTTTCGCCAATAACCATACTTTTATCAACTGCTTTACACATATCGTATACAGTGAGTGCTGTAGCAGAAGCAGCCGTGAGCGCTTCCATTTCAACACCTGTACGACCTGTTGTTGAAACAGTTGTTTGGATATTTAGCGTATAATCGGATTCGTGCTTGTGCCATTCGAATTGAACATCTACACCTGAAATGGGTAGGGGGTGACACATAGGTATGATTTGAGAGGTTTGCTTTGCAGCCATGATACCCGCAATTTGTGCGGTATTAAGTACATTGCCTTTTTGATTAGTATTGTTAGTAATTTGTTCATAAATAGTCACATTGACGGTAATACTTGAATGTGCGATAGCTGTTCGTTTCGTTATATCTTTATTTGAGACATCCACCATTTTGGCATGGCCTTGTCTATTAATATGTGTGAAATCTGACATACTATTCCTCCTTAAAACATTGCAAGGATAGTATAGCATGATTCTAAAAAATTGTGAGGAGTGAAACAATGACAGTTGAAAAGAGAAATCCAATCCCTGTGTCAGAAGCTATTCATCGCATTGTGTCGCAAAATATTAAAACAGAACCGATGCATGTCAATATATACGAAAGTGAAGGATATATATTAGCAGAAAATATTATCGCTACATATGATATTCCTCGGTTTAACAAGTCGCCTTATGATGGTTTTGCTATACGGAGTCAAGATACTGAAGGGGCAAGTGGAGATCACCGTGTTGAATTTCAAGTCATTGACCATATAGGTGCAGGATCTGTTTCTGATAAGACATTAGGGCCGAATGAAGCGGTGCGCATTATGACAGGTGCAGCGATACCTGAAGGTGCTGATGCAGTCGTCATGTTAGAACAGACGTCAGAAACAAAACAAGGGTTTACAATTCGCAAAACATTCGACCATTTAGAAAATATTGCTTTGAAAGGGGAAGAGACGTCAACAGGGGACACCGTTTTAAAAAAAGGACAATATGTGAATGCCGGAACTGTTGCTGTACTGGCTACGTTTGGTTATGTAGATGTTCCTGTGTATCGTAAACCATCTGTCGCAATTATCGCAACAGGCAGTGAATTATTAGATATTGATGAACCGTTAGAACCGGGAAAAATACGAAATTCAAATGGACCGATGATACAAGCGCTTTGCCGCAAAGAGGGCTTAGAGGTATCAGTGTATAAAATTCAAAAAGATGATTTTGATAGTAGCTTAGATGTAGTCAAAGACGCTATGAAACAACATGATATGATTATTACAACGGGTGGTGTATCAGTAGGCGATTTTGATTATTTACCTGATATATATCGCACATTAGACGCAGAGGTGTTATTTAATAAAGTAGCAATGCGACCAGGCAGTGTGACAACAGTTGCAGTTGTAAAGGGTCAATATTTATTTGGATTATCCGGCAACCCTTCAGCGTGCTATTCGGGATTTGAACTCTTTGTAAAACCGGCACTTTACCATATGATGGGGGCTGAAAAATATTATCCAGCAATGGTTCGTGCGACATTAATGGAAGACTTTAAAAAGCCTAATCCATTTACTCGCTTTATTAGGGCAGATGTGCATTTAACAGGTCGAGAATTGACGGTAGTACCATCAGGATTTAATAAATCTGGAGCAGTTGTTTCCATAGCCCACAGTAACGGTATGATTATATTACCAGGTGGAACGAGAGGTTTTTCAAAAGGACATCAAGTCAATGTTCTCTTAACAGCTACAGAATCACTTCAAAGGGAACTGTACTTATGATACTTCAAATCGTAGGTTATAAAAATAGTGGCAAAACAACTGTCATGATACGCGCTGTGCAATTATTGAAAGACTTAGGATACCACGTGACAACAATTAAACATCATGGGCATATGGGTGAAGACATTCAATTGCCTGATTCAAAGCTTGATCATATGAAACATTTTAACGCGGGTGCTGATCAAAGTATTGTACAAGGTCACGAATATGTTGAAACGATTAAAAGAGACAATGAAAGCGCATTAGAGACATTAATAGCAGATTATGTTAGGATGGATAACAACATTATTTTAGTTGAAGGCTACAAAAATGCACCTTATGAAAAGGTGATATTATATCGAAACACAGAAGACTACAATCAACTTATACAATTACAAAACGTAGTCTATACGATAGATCAAACGATACAAAATAATGATATATCAAGTTTTGAAAAATGGCTCAGAACTTGGGTGAATAAGCAAAAAGGATGATATGCGTTGAAACAATTTGAAGTAATCACAGCACCCATCGAACCAGAAAAATATCGGGCATGGACTCTTAATGAAAAGCAAGGTGCGGTTGTGGTGTTTACAGGGCATGTAAGGGAATGGACTAAAGGTATTCGAACAGAGTATCTAGAATATGAAGCTTATGTTCCAATGGCAGAAAAAAAATTAGCACAAATTGGTGATGAGATTCGTCAAAAGTGGCCAGGAACTGTCACTGCAATTGTACATCGAATTGGTGCTCTTGAAATTTCAGATATTGCTGTCTGTATTAGTGTTTCATCCCCGCACCGCAAAGATGCTTATCGCGCAAATGAATATGCGATTGAGCGAATCAAAGAGATTGTGCCAATATGGAAGAAAGAAATTTGGGAAGATGGTGCAAAGTGGCAAGGGCATCAACGTGGATATCATGATGATGCAGTAGGTAAGGGGGATTAAACAATGAAGATATTATACTTTGCAGAATTGAAAGAGTTGGTCAATCGGACTGAAGATGCTTTTTCATTTGATTATGAAATATCAGTAGAACAACTCAAACAACATCTATACAGTACGTATCCAGTCATACAAGGTAAAAAGTTTCAGGTGGCTGTCAATGAAGAGTTTGTTCGAGACAATGATACAGTGAAACCGAATGATATTGTCGCGCTCATTCCACCAGTTAGTGGAGGTTAATATCATATGAAAGCGATTATACTTGCAGGAGGACAATCTGAACGCTTTGGCTCATCTAAAGCGTTTGCTCAAGTTGAAGGGCAGTCATTTTATCAAAAACTGATTCATATGCTTGAAACGACAAATTTATTTAATGATATCATCATTAGTACAAATGAAAGCCTATCGACTCAATTTGATTATAAAAATGTAGTCATTGATATGAAAGAACACCAAAATAAAGGACCTTTAGCAGGCATTTATAGTGTCATGCAACAAGCGGAAGAAGCGGATAATGTCTATTTTGTGATATCAGTTGATACACCAATGGTCACACATAAGGCAGTCAGTCAACTTTATCAGTTTATGGTGGCTAATTTGATTGAAGAACAACTTGATATTGCGGGATTTCAATCAGAAGGCTACCCTATTCCAACAATTGCTTTTTATCATCAGCGTGTATTACCTGTCATTGAAACAGTACTCAATTCAGATGATTTAAGTATGAAGCATGTTTATCAACAAGTATCGGCCGATTGGTTAGATGTGACAACCATTCAGAGTCCTAGCTATTGGTATAGCAATGTGAATAAAGTAACGGACTTAAATCAACTTATAGCTGAAATTACAGACTAAGCAGTAAAAGGAGGGCGCATATGACACAACAAATTTTAGATAAATTAGGAAGACCTATACGTGATTTGCGCATTTCTGTAACAGATCGCTGTAATTTTCGGTGTGATTATTGTATGCCAAAAGAAATCTTTGGGGATGATTTTGTATTCCTTCCTAAAGATGAACTTCTAACATTTGAAGAAATCGTTCGTATTACACAAGTTTATGCTAAGTTAGGCGTAAAAAAAATAAGAATTACAGGTGGCGAACCCCTTTTACGCCGAGATTTACATCGACTCATTGCACAGATTAAGCAAATTGAAGGTATTGAAGATATCGGATTAACTACTAACGGTTTGCTGTTAAAAAAGCACGGCCAAAAGTTATATGATGCAGGGCTTAAACGTATTAATGTCAGTTTAGATGCAATTGACGATTACACTTTTCAATCTATTAATAATCGAAATATTAAAGCATCCACTGTGTTAGAACAAATTGATTATGCATTAGCGATAGGATTTCAAGTTAAAGTGAATGTGGTCGTGCAAAAAGGAGTGAATGACGATCAAATATTGCCTATGCTTGAATACTTCAAAGATAAGGATATTACGATACGTTTCATAGAATTTATGGATGTGGGCAATGATAATGGTTGGGACTTTACGAAAGTAGTGACAAAAGATGAAATGTTGACATTGATTGAAGAACATTTCGATATTGAAAAAGTACCACCAAAATATTACGGGGAAGTTGCAAAATACTATCGCTATGTTGGAGCACGGTCAAAATTTGGATTAATTACAAGTGTGTCGGACTCGTTTTGTCAAACATGTACGAGAGCGCGGCTTTCTTCGGATGGTAAATTTTATGGTTGCTTGTTTAGTACTGGCGATGGATTTGATGTGCGCCAGTTGTTAAGAAGTGGCGCTTCAGATGAAGAGATTGAAGCGGAATTAAAAGCGCTATGGCATATAAGGGAAGACCGCTATTCAGATGAGCGGACAGCTCAAACTGTTGCCAATCGACGTAAAAAGAAAATTAATATGAACTATATTGGTGGATAAATCATTAATTTATAATGAGGGTAAAACATTAATCCTAAAATAAATAGCGCTAAGATGATTTTTAATAAAAATGCGTCTTAGCGCTTTCTGTATATGTCTTAGCTTTATTTTCGTATACGATAAAAGTGCATCGTAATGGAATAGTCCTATGATTTAGCTCCTTTTTGCGGCCGTTTAAATATGATAACAAGGCCGATAATGATAAGAGGTAGACCTAAAATAATACCAAATATTGCAAAACGTTCCCCTGTTGTTGGGAGTTGATCATTATGTTTTTGAGCTGTGTCAATGGCTTTTTGAATGTCAGTAAAGGTATCTGCACTAGAGACTTCTGCTTTATACTTATTTTTTTCAGATTGTGGTAACTGTTTAAGGTTTTGAATCAAAAGTTGCCCGTCTGATTTTTTTTGGTCTATGACAGAAATAGTATTTGATGTATGTGTAGATGATGATGAATGCGCCGCCTTATATTGCTCGAAATCGATTTGGGCAAGCAACGGATCGTGGTCACTAGCACGTCCAGATAAATCTGTAAAGTCGCTATTAACGTGTATCATATCTAATTGTGTAAATGGTTTAAGCTTTTGGCTCACTAAAATATGGTCTAGTGTTTGACTATTGCCTTGATAGACATATGAGTAGCGTGAAGGCCCTTCTACAGCATTGACCATATTATAAAGGTTATGAGACTCGAGGTGTTTAACAGCATCAGACCACTGGAAGTCATTGTAATCACCTACTGAGACGACATGTGCATTAGGATTGTCCTCGTGAATTTCATTGACAAATTGTCCTACAAGTTGTGCAATTGATTTACGTTGTGTTTCGCTTTGATATTCAACAGGTTGTTTTTGACCAAATAATGGATCATCGCCACCTTTAGAGTTCCAGTGATTGACGATAGCGATAATTTGTTCGCCATTGAAGTCAAATTGAGCTGCTAAAGGTTTACGAGAGTGTTGAAACGCTTGAGCATTAGGTTCGATGCGACCTGGATTATGCGAGAGTTGACCATTTTTATAGTGTACAGCTGTCGTTGCATCGCCGTGTTGAATCGTATCATTGAAGGTCACTCGATTTGGATTATACAAGAAGCCAACACGTATATTTGCATTTGGCTGCCCACCATCTTCGTTTGGTTCTGGGTCAATATTGACATATCGATATGTAGGACCACCAGCAGCGACAACTGAACGAATTAAGCGCTGGTATGATTGATTAGCATCTGCGTTACCTTCATCTGGTCCATTATTATCTTGGACTTCAGTTACACCGATGATATCAGGTTTCTTCATGTGAGTTACGATGCCTTTTGCAATCTTTTGAGCCTTGTCATCGCTTGTTGAAGATGTATTATTCGAAAAGTTTTCTAGATTATAAGATGCGACTGTTAATTTGTTTTGGCTCGGTTCAATTGTGGTGCCTTTAGGAAAATGATGGCTGTCTTGATACGCTTTTTTCATATCTTGGGTATCAATGAGGACTTTATAATTTTGATAGCCATAGCCCACAACCCCAGTCAGAGGTCCTTTGAATGAGTCGCCCGTTTTGACATCGAAAGTTTCAGCTTTGTGATTGTTGTCAACTAATTTAAATGGGATGCGTTGTCCATTTTGTTGTGAGGGTTTGAGCATTAGTCCGCCATTATGTGTTTCGGACTTCGTGTTCTTTAATACTGTAAATATATCACCATGTTGCTCTGGTCCTACGCTACGCACATCATCCACTTGGACGCGCATCCCTTCAAGTGACTCCCAAAAGTCAATGGCGTATTGATTGCGATCGAATATATCAAAGTGCTGTTGAGATGCAATTTGTGTTGGAATGCGCTGGATTTTTATCGGTTTGGGTAATTTTTGGTTCGATGCCTTAATTGCAATATTTCCATTTTGAGATTTTCGTGCGTCAAGTTCAGTGATAGGTAAGTCTGTATCATGTCGATCAGCATAACCTTCAATAGCGTACTCACGAATGATACCAGAAACTTCAACGGCATCACCTACTTTAGCATCAGATTTATCTTTGCCAGTGTAAACAACTAGGGCTTCAGATGTGTTTGGATTATTGTCAACATCTTTATCGGCCGTTTGAATGTGCATATACTGTTGGCCACGATGATGATATTGATACGTCACGATACCTCGGACATTGTGAACATATTGATCTTTTTGATTAGATTGATGGTGCGTGCCTTGTATATCATGGATTTTTATACTTGAAGAAGCAAGTATAGAATGATGAAAAATGGGCGTCAAACTTGAGCCGCCAAGCAAAATAAAAAGTATCGTTAAAATCAAAAATGCTTTCAGTTTCAAAGTAGATCCTCCTATATTTAAATATGTCTACAATAAGTGTTGTTAAAAAAGAGTGTTCGATATATAATTTATGGCTTTTCCAATCAAAAATGCGCATAGCTTACCTCACGGAATATAATGATGAAATCATGATTTAATCATCAGATTCTAGTGAATGTAATTGATGATATAACCTTTCTAAAATTCGGTTGGTTTGTTCGAGTTGATCTTGTGGGATATCTAGTGTTTTAAGGATGTCATATTGTAATTGTTCTATATTCTTTTTGAGATTATAGTGTACATATTTTCCTGTATTTGTAAGGTCTAGTAGCTTTTCACGTTTATCTTCTCCTTGTGTTATTTTAAGCCAACCTCGTTTATCAATGGCTTTCAAAATTTTTCGTGTTGTTGGCTTTTCAATTGAACGACGCTTAGAAATTTGAACGAGTGTTGTTTGTGGATGTTTAGCAATATCTTTGATAATTAGCCACTGCGCTGGATGCACTTTGTACTCATCTAATAAAGGTTGTGTTATTTTAATGTAAGGTCGATACAATTGTGTAAAGTGATCAAAGAAATCAGATGTGTGCATGTTCGACTCCTTTCGTCAATATTGCGATGAATATGTATTATTTTTGAAAAAGTGATATATACAGATAGTGTTAAATGAGCGAAGTTGCATCATTTATGATAGCACATATTTTTTAATGAATAGGCGGGTATGTATGCAATGTTTAAATTGTTTTAAAGTGCAATCAGTTTATAAAAAGAAAGCAGTTATAACAAACTCCGCCGAGATTTCATAGAGAATATTTGATAAAATAAAGATAAGGTTTTTGAGCGAGGAAGGAGATTTTATGGTAGATATTCAATTTGATCATATCATTCATTATATTGACGGATTAACACATTTTGAATTTCCTGGGCAATATTTGAACATTCAAAACGGTGGTCGTCATGAGAAGTTAGGGACATTTAACCGATTAATACACATTGATTTAAGTTATATTGAACTTCTAGACCAGTTTAATAAAGATAGGTTAAAACAACAGTCTAAATCCAATGTAGGAAAAGTTTCATTTGCATCATCCATTTTAGAAAATGATCATAAACAAGGTTTTAAAAAGGTGTGTTTTCGAACGAACGATATCGAAGGGCTCCAAAAAGACTTGAATGCTCGAGGTGTTGAAACAGTTGGGCCCATAGACATGACACGTCAAAATAAAAAAGGTCAAACTGTTGAATGGCAATTACTCTATATTAAAAGCCCAATTAGCCCGTTACTATCACCGTTTTTTATACAATGGCGTCAATCTGATGAGGCACGACAAGAAGAACTCGAGTCATTTTTCCAAAGTCATCTCAAAATCGATATGATAGCATTTCGTACGTATCAACATCAAGCAATGGTCAAGTATTGGCAACAATGGTTTGGAATGGACATATTGGAATCGTCAACCCAGTCCACAACTTTGCAGTGCCCCAATCAAAGCGTCAAATTTAAAATCACAGAAGGCAAAGATGATATGATTGAAACAGTGACAATGATTGACCAAACGATTACAGCGCCAGTTTTAATTCGTATAAAAGGTGCCAATTATCAATTTATACCACCAGTTAAGGATAAAGTGTAGTATAAATGGTACGAATAATCATGATGATATGAAATAAACTTAAGGCAAGGCTAATGATTGCCAACCATAATTGTACACGTGTACGATAAAGTAAAATAAGATAAGCTGAAATAATGGATGAAAATGCTACAAGCAGTATACGCAAGCTTAAGTAATCAATCCCTACTTGATAAAATTGTGTCATTAATATCACGACAATGTTAGAAAAAGTTAATAAGATTAAAATGATATTTCGCATTTGATCCTCTCCCCCATAGCTTTGATTATAGCATATACATTCGGGGGAATGGATGAATTACGATAAGCGAAGATAATAAAGGAGTATTGAGATATTATGAAGTTAATGAATATTACGGATCAAGAGCATGATGCTTTTGTGAAAGGACATCCAAATGGTGATTTGCTCCAACTTACAAAATGGGGCGAAACAAAAAAATTAACAGGATGGTATGCTAAACGTATTGCAGTTGGTGACAAGGGTGACGTTAAAGGAGTAGGCCAACTGTTATTCAAAAAGGTTCCACGCACACCTTTTACATTGTGTTATGTATCACGTGGATTTGTGGTGGATTATACGGATTTGAAGGCTGTTCGCTTATTGTTAGCAGAAACAATTAAGATAGCGAAGCAAGAAAAGGCTTATACAATTAAAATTGACCCGGATATTGAAGTAGATAAAGGTATGACCATTGTCCAAGACTTAAAACAACTCGGTTTTCGTCATAAAGGTTTTAAAGAAGGTTTAGCCAAGGACTATATTCAACCTCGTATGACAATGGTAACACCGATTGACAAGACGGATGATGAAATTATGAAAAGTTTCGAAAACCGTAATCGCTCGAAAGTTCGATTAGCATTAAAGCGAGGAACGGTTGTTGAGAGAAAATCACGTGAGGACCTTAAAATATTTGCACAGCTCATGCAAGAAACGGGAGAACGAGATGGCTTTTTAACACGTGATGTGTCCTACTTTGAAACGATTTATGACGCACTTCATCCTGATGGTGATGCAGAACTCTTTTTAGTGAAGTTAGATCCTCTGCCAGTGCTACAATCTTTTAAGCAAGAGAGAGAGGCATTGATCAAAGAAAAAGAAAAGTTAAGTCAAAAAGAGACAACCAATAAAAAAATTCAAAATAAATTGAAAGACGTTGAGACGAAACAAAGCAAAAATGAAGAGTTAATCGAAAAACTGGAGACATTGAAAGTAGAGCACCCAGAAGGTATTTATTTGTCAGGGGCTTTATTAATGTTTGCAGGTCATAAATCCTATTATTTATATGGTGCTTCATCAGATCATTATCGCGACTTTCTACCTAATCATCATATGCAATTTGCAATGATGCAATTTGCGCGTGACAAAGGGGCCAAGACTTATGATTTTGGTGGGACAGATAACCAGCCAAGCAAAGAATCGAGTCATTACGGATTATGGGCTTTCAAAAAAGCATGGGGCACGCATTTAAGTGAAAAAATTGGAGAATTTGATTACGTATTAAATCCCATTGTCTATAAAGCCGTTGAACAGTTTAAACCACAATTAACAAAACTTAAAATTAAAGTAGTGCGTCAATTAAAATCTATTAAAAGCTAAAATAAGAAAATCAAATAAAAGTATGGTTAACGGGGTGGGACTTTAGGCAAAGTGATTGAAGTCTCGCTCCGGATTTTTATCAAGTGAAAGTAATGATAAGTATTATGTTGAAAAATTGTGATTCATACAAATATGGCTCATTTCTAATGTTAAAGGTATTGGGGGAGATTAAACGATGATTAAAAAGTTGATAGATTTTTCTCTATCAAATCAATTCGCAGTGGTGCTTATGGTTATCTTAGTTATTATCGGTGGGGTCTATTCAAGCTTTAAGATGCGATTAGAATTACTACCTGATGTGGAACCACCAATGATGACAATTACAACTGCGATGCCAGGGGCGACAGCTGAAACTGTGATGAATAAAGTAAGCGATCCGATTGATAATCAAATACGAGGAATGGCCGATGTGGAAAGCGTGCAAACTGAATCGCTTTCAAATGTATCGATGGTGACGGTCAATTTTGATGAGCGAACGGATTTAGATCGTGCAGAACAACAAATTCAAAAAACACTGGACAAAATGGATTTTGAGGAGGGAATTGAAGCACCAGAAATACAGAGAAATGCAATGAATGCTTTTCCAGTAGTTGCCTACTCGATATTACAAAAAGAAAATGACGTCAAAGTTTCGACCTCAAAAGTTCAGAATCAATTAATTCCGAAGTTGCAAACTATAGATGGTGTCCAAAATGTTAATCTCAACGGCCAAACCAACCGCAAAGTCACGATTCAATTTGATAAGGACAAGTTGAAGGAAGTCGGATTAAACGAACAACAAGTCACTGACTATATTAAGGCGGCTACAAAAGAGTCTCCACTAGGTTTATTTCAATTTAAAGATACCGAAAAATCAGTAATTGTGGACGGCCAGTTTACTTCTGTAGCAGCATTAAAGAATATGAGTATCCCTGTTGAAGCGCTTAAACAAAGTGGGGGTACAGTGGATGGTGCAAAAACACCAGGACCATCAGCTACTGACATGCAATCTAGAGAGCGAACAATAAGTAGCAATATCTCCTTAAATGATCTAGCTAAAGTTCAATTATTAGACGAACGGGACTCTGTTTCGCGTACGAATGGCCAAGATGCAGTAGATGTTCAAATTATTAAAGCACAAGATGCAAACACAGTAGCAGTCGCCAATGAAGTGGACAAAGTTGTTGATGACTTTATCAATGGGAATAACGACTTGGATGCCGTTCAAATTATGGACACTGCCAAGCCAATTAAAGATTCATTAGATACAATGATTGAAAAGGCACTTTTAGGTTCAATGGTTGCAATCATTGTGATTATGCTGTTTTTAAGAAATATCCGTATGACGGCCATTTCACTTGTGTCGATACCTATGTCATTATTAATAGCGATGATTGCACTGAAACTGACGGACGTATCTCTTAATATTTTGACATTAGGTGCTTTAACGGTTGCGATTGGTCGCGTCATAGATGATTCTATTGTCGTTATCGAAAATATTTATAGACGGTTGAATCGAGCAGATGAAAAATTAACAGGAGATGCATTGATTGTATCAGCAACAAAAGAAGTATTTGTTCCTATTATGTCTTCAACATTTGTCACTATAGTTGTATTTGCGCCGCTCGCATTTGTGACTGGTTCAGTCGGGCAGATGTTTAGACCATTTGCTTATGCAGTGACATTTAGTTTGTTAGCCTCACTCCTTATCTCTATTACAATTGTACCTGTATTAGGATCAATCTTTTTTAGGAAAGGTTTAAAAAAGAAATCTCAAAAGCAACTTGGCGTTGTTGGAACACACTATCAAAAAGTGTTAAATTGGAGTTTAAATCATAAGTGGCTTGTTATTTTACTGAGTACATTACTTTTAATAGGAAGTATCTTTTTAGGTGCGATGAAGATTGGGACAAGCTTTATTTCAACTGGTGAAGATAAGTTTATGGCATTAACATATACCGCTAAACCGGGTGAGACAGAAGAGAATGTGTTAAAAAGTGCAGATCAAGTTCAAAAATACTTGCAAAAGAACCCGCATGTCAAAAATATACAATATTCTGTTGGTGGTCAATCACCTATTGATCCAACAGGAAGTACAAACAATATGGCACTCATGGTTGAATATGATTCTGACACACCTCACTTTGAGGAAGAACCTGAAAAAGTGCTTAATGATATTGAGAAGTATCATCATAAAGGGGAATGGAAACAACTAGACATGGGAACTGGCGGAACGACGAATACGCTTGAAGTTCAAGTGACTGGTCCGTCCACACAGGCAATAGAAAGTACTGTAAAAATGATTGAAAAAAGCATGAAAGATGTCAAAGGCTTAACAAACGTTAAATCGGATTTAACAGAAACATACGAAGAGTATCAAATTAAAGTGAATCCAGATCAAGCGAGTGAATACGGTGTTACGGCTAGTCAGCTTGCCATGTTACTCAATCAAAATGTGCCAGATACGACTGTTTCAGAAGTAAAAGCGCAAAAGCAAACGTATGATGTCGTAGTTAAACATGATAAATCAACAGACTGGACTCAGCAAAAGATGGAGAATACACAGATACCAACACCGCTCGGTAGCAATGTGACATTAGATGATATTGCTACAATTGAGAAAACAAAGACGCCGAATAAACTTGTTAAAGAAGGTGGAGATTACACTAGTACAGTATCTGCTCAAATTTCAGGGGATGATGTAGGTGCTATTTCTCAAAATGTGATGCAAAAATTAAAACATATAGAGACACCGAGTCATGTCAAAACGTCTCTTGGGGGTACGAATGAAGATATGCAAGCTGCATTTTCACAATTGATGATTGCTATGGTTGCTGCTGTGATTACCGTTTATTTAGTACTTGTATTAACATTTAAAGGTGCACTTGCGCCATTTACGATTTTATTTTCTCTACCATATATCGCTATTGGTGTAGTGATTGCTTTAATTTTGACAGGCGAAACGTTATCTGTGCCAAGCATGATTGGCGTGCTCATGCTTATTGGTATAGTCGTCACAAATGCAATTGTATTCATTGATCGCGTTACTCAAAATGAAAAACAAGGCATGCCAATGAAAGAAGCGTTATTAGAAGCAGGAGGCACAAGAATTAGACCCATTTTAATGACTGCAATTGCAACTATAGGAGCTTTGATTCCATTATTATTTGGTCAGGATAGTTCCATACTTATTTCTAAAGGGTTAGCTGCCACAGTTATTGGTGGGTTAATGTCTTCCACTATTTTGACACTGATTGTTGTACCTGTTATCTATGAAATTTTATTTACGATTAAACGTAAATTGATAAAATAGCATACTTTAGGGACTAAGATATTGAAAATTGAAGGGTTGGTCAAAAGGATAATGATACTGACCCTTAAAGGGGGTTCAATAATGCGTTATACAAATATTTTGAGTGAAATTCCAGACAGTTATTTTGGTAAAACGATGGGGAAAAAGGTTGAACACGGACCACTCTCTCTCATTAATTTAGCAGTGGGTATCCCTGATGCAGATACCCCTCAAGTTATCTTAGATGAATTGAGTCAAGCGATTTTAAAGCCTGAGAATCAGAAATATCTTGCGTTTCAAGGGAAAGAGGCATTCAAACAAGCGATTGTTGATTTTTACCAACGTCAGTTCGATGTTCATTTAGACCCAGAAAAAGAAGTGTGTCTATTATATGGAACGAAAAATGGGCTCGTCGCACTGCCTACTTGTGTCATTGAACCCAATGATGAAGTTTTATTACCTGATCCAGGGTATACAGATTATTTGGCTGGTGTCATCTTAGCAAAAGGTCAGCCCAAGCCACTCGAGTTAACTCAGGAGCGACATTATTTACCAGATTGGGATAGTGTAGACACATCAAACACAAAGCTCATTTATTTAACGTATCCTAATAATCCAACTGGTTCTGTTGCGAATACTGCATTCTTTCAAGATACGATTGACCGTTTTAAAGGGACAAAGACGAAGATTGTACATGACTTTGCTTATCAAGCTTTTGGCTTTGATCAATCGAACCCAAGTATTTTACAAGCAAAAGGTGCAAAAGATGTTGCAGTTGAAGTCTTTTCATTTTCAAAAGGATATAATATGTCAGGCTATCGTGTAGGGTTTGCGGTAGGTAATGCAAACATCATCCAAAATTTGCAGAAGTATCATACGCATACTCAAGCAGGTATGTATGGAGCCTTACAAGATGCCTGCACAGTTGCTTTAAATGAATGTGATGATGTATTGAAAGAACAAGCGCGGATTTTTGGTCAACGACGTGATTTAATTGAGGATGCACTGCAACAAGCACGAATCCCACATGAACCCGTTAAAGGAGGAATATTCTTATGGTTGCAGTGTCCACCCGGATTTTCGAGTGACGCATTTATAACGTATTTATTAAAAAAGCTATCAATTCTTGCAGCTCCAGGACATCCATTTGGTAAGCGTGGAGAAGGATATGTACGCTTATCATTTGCGATAGATGAGAGACAGCTTCGAGAAGCTTTAAATCGACTTATATCAATCAAAGGGCTGTATCATAATCATGAGTTGTGACCCTACTTTAATCATTTAGATAACAATCACATGTTCAAAAGGTTAAAACAAGATTCAGTAGTCATACAAATATAAAACCAAAAGAACACATCAGCGAATACACTAATATAAAACCACTACGCATATCGTTTACCCTAGAGAATTCATCTTAGGTAAGTGCTACATAGCGAAGTGGTTTTATTGCTTTTGTATAACTTTGCATGTTAAACAAAAACGATGGCCAATATGATATAAATGATAATAATAAATAAAGAGATGATATTTAAAATATGTACGCCTTTATGGTCGCCCTTAGCATGTTTGAAAGCTGTGATTTCAACATTTGCGATCAGTAATATAAGGACTACAAATAACCACCAAACCGAAACAGGATAATAGGCAAGTGAAGTTGCCACAACAATAATGAGTAGTACACCCATGAGTCCACGTAATATTTTAGGAAATCTCATGTTTATTTTGAAGATACTAATATAACCTACTATCAAATACATGAGAGGTAAAAGTATTAAATACAGTAACATGATTTACATCCTTTCTGGTCGATATCAATCTGAGAAATAGGTGTTCTATGATGATGGAAGACGCTATATTTGAATGGTTTTAACCTAATATGTGAAGGCCATTCAATATAGAAATCAAACATCAATGGAACCTATTAATATAAGGAGATGTATCTATTCTATACGCTTGTTATATTCACTTTGCATGTAGCTGTGTACGTATTTTTGAAATTTGATGTTCGATATCTTCAAGTTGCTTAATGAGAGGTTCGACTTGTTGTGATGTCGATTCGCGTTTCTCCAAATCATTTTGCAGTCGGACATAATCAAACTTTAACGATTCTAATTGTTGTTCTAATTTCATAAAATAGCCTCCCTTACTTTCAATAACGTTAATTATAGCATGTTGTCTATACATTTATAAAATATTATACAATCAAAAGGTGACTCTATAACAGCTTGAAAAATAGTAAAAGCGCTGATATTTGAGCCACCTTTTAAATAAGGGCTCTATAGTAAATCGGACTGGTGTATAAATAATTTCATTTATTTGATTGATCCATAAAGCCTCACTTTTCTAGGCGCCTCACCTCAACGCATTTTAAGATTGAACTTACCCAATCTTAAAATGGATTTTCGGTTACGGCAAGATGCCTCAGAAGTCTCGGCTTAGGAATCAATCAAATGTGCTATATTTATTCACACCCCTAAGTTATAAAATATGTTTTACCAACTCAATTTCACTGATTTATGTTGTATTAAAAGAGACATTAATGTTCAAGACTTTATGATCACACAACGAAAAAGGCGTTAAGCAATCCATTATTGCATAACGCCTTAATTTAATGTGACCAGTCCAATTTGACTGAGAGCCTAAATAAGTTAAGACGAAACGTATTTAAATTTTCGATATTCAGATGTAATGTTAAATCCTAATTCATGAAAACGTTCTACAAGACGATGGTTTTTACTACGGATTTTGAAGTATATGCGATCAAATTGATCTTGTTGCAAGACATGGTGAATAGCATGCTGTATAAGGTCAAATGCAATCCCTTTTAGTCGATAGTCTGAATGGGAGGAGAAATATTTAATTTCAGCATGTTGTTGATTTCGGTCATATATTAAATATAAGTAGCCTTTTAAGATGCCTTCTGCCATATATAAAAAGAGTTGGTGATCAGAATCAAGTGATTGTTCAATCTCTTCGGCTGTCATTTCATGATGAGTGAATGTGGATTCGTGTAATTTTTGAAACGAACGGAAATAGGCAGGTTGGTATTGAATAATGTGATGAAGATTTTCGGTTTCACCTAAATCACGCGATGTCTCAAGATAGTAATCTGTAAATGTATAAGATGCACCAATCGTTTTCATAAATGCTTTAATATGTTCATTTTCAGCTGCATAGGCAAAATAATAAATGGCATCACTATCAATGTGCTGTGTCATTTTATGGAATAATGCGTCGAATACTGAACCAGTGGGCGTGTATCCTTGCTTTGTGATTGGACCAATCACTTTAAAACGATTCTCAAAATAGGGGATACACATCATGACCATTTGGATGTCATTATTCTCTTTAACAACATAAATACCAGTAGTTTGAACAGCTTCTTTAAGAAATAACATTAATGCTTCATCATATTGTGTAGGTAGTTTATTTGTGTATGATTGAGTGGCATTAACGTTGGATTGGATAAACGTTGTGATTTCAGATGCGGATTGTACCCGAGTGATTTCCATCATGTTCCTCCTCTGCTAAATGCTTAATATTATTATAAGTCCTTTTATCATGAATTGAAAGAAAGGACACATGTTCAAAATGATATTGTAATGAAGGTCAGAAGGTGAACATGTTACAATAGTACTAATACAATATAAAGGAAGATTAATTATGAAATCATTAATTTTAGCAGAAAAGCCTTCTGTTGGTCGTGATATCGCTAAAGCTTTAAACGTAGACACAGCACGTAATGGCTTTTTTGAAAATAAACGCTATATCATCACTTGGGCACTTGGTCATCTTGTGACGAATGCAACGCCCGAGAAATATGATAAAAAATACCAAAAATGGTCGCTTGATGAGTTGCCTATTATCCCTAAGCATATGAAAACGGTTGTCATTGGTAAAACGAGAAAACAATTTAACACGGTACAACAATTGATGAAACGCAACGATGTCGATGAAATCATTATAGCAACTGATGCTGGACGAGAAGGTGAGTTAGTAGCACGCTTAATTATTGAGAAAGCACATATTCAAAAAAGGATTAAGCGCCTATGGATTAGTTCAGTTACTGAAAAGGCAATTCGATAAGGATTTAAACATTTGAAAGAAGGTCAACAATATCATCATTTATATCAAGCAGCACTAGCTCGAAGTGAAGCGGATTGGATTGTAGGGATTAATGCGACTCGTGCTTTAACAACGAAATACGATGCGCAACTTTCATTAGGGCGTGTACAAACTCCGACCATTCAGTTGGTAGCAACTCGTCAAAGAGAGATTAAGCAATTCAAGCCGCGAGAGTATTATACGCTAACCGTTGAATATAAAGGGGCATTATTTCAACATCAACATGAACAGCGTATTTACGAAAAAGAAAAGCTAGAAGCAATAGTTGAGAAAATCAAACAAACAGAAGCGCAAGTTGACAAAGTAATCGAAAAAACTAAGAAAAGTTATCCTGGATTATTGTTTAACTTAACTGATCTACAGCAAGCTGCTTATCAGCGCTATCGTTTAGGCGCAAAACAAACTTTGAATGCTTTACAGCAATTATATGAACGTCATAAGCTTGTGACATATCCTAGAACAGATTCTCATTACTTGACAACTGATATGGCTGATACATTAAAAGAACGTGTACAGGCAACAATGGCAACTGATTATCGTGAAGAGGCCAAACAATTAATGCAACAACACTTTTCGACTAAAGCCAAATATATTAATAACCAGAAAGTTTCAGACCACCATGCAATCATACCTACTGAAATCAGACCTAAATTAGACACGTTATCAGCGACTGAGAAAAACATTTATATGCTGATTGTTCAGCGATTTTTAGAAGTACTCTCACCACCATATCAGTATAAGGAAAAGAAAATCATCATTAAAGTTGCTGGAGAAACATTTCAATATCAAACTCAAGAGACGCTTTCACTTGGATTTAAAGCATTTCAAAAAGAAACGCATCATCAAAATATTAATCTGACAATACTTGAATCAGAACGTATCAAATTTCAAAATCCAACTATTCATACACAGCAAACGACACCGCCTCCATATTTTAATGAAGGGACTTTGTTAAAAGCGATGGAACGACCAGATCAATATTTGCGCATAAATGACAAACGTTCGGCTGAAACTTTAAAAACAACAGGAGGAATTGGTACAGTTGCGACGCGTGCTGATATCATTGATAAACTTTTCAATATGAATGCACTTGAAAGTCAAGATGGTAAAATTAAGGTCACTTCAAAAGGGCAACAAATTTTAGATTTAGCACCAGAAGCCCTTACGTCACCTCTGTTAACTGCACAATGGGAAGACAAATTAACTCAAATTGAAAAAGGTAAATATCAACGAAAGCAATTTATGAATGAAATGAAGCAGTTTACGTATGACATCATTGAAACAATTAAGACAAGTGAGCAAAAATATAAACATGACAACCTCACAACTGCCGAATGTCCAACTTGTGGTAAGTTTATGCTGAAAGTTAAAACTAAAAATGGCTCGATGCTCGTGTGCCAAGATCCATCTTGTAAAACGAAAAAAGATGTGAAGACTAAGACGAACGCTAGATGTCCTCAGTGTAAGAAGCGGTTGACTAAATTTGGCACAGGTAAAGGTGCAACATACAGATGTGTATGTGGGTACACCGAAACACAAGAACATATGGATAAGCGTTTTAAAAATAAAGGTAAAGATAAAGTTTCGAAACGAGATATGAAAAAATACATGAAAGATGAGGAGCTTGATCATAATCCGTTTAAAGATGCATTAAAAGGACTTAAACTGTAAGTAGTCTTGAAAATCGAACAAAATGATAATATTATCAAAAAAAGTTCGTATTCTGTGTTGAAATGAAACGCTAATCGTATTAAAATATGAAGGTATTTTAAAAAAGAGGAGAAAAGAACATTGAAACGATACTTCCGATTTGATGAGTACCAAACCAATTACAAGCGTGAAATATTTGGTGGACTCACGACTTTCTTATCTATGGCATATATTTTAGCAGTTAATCCGCAAATTTTAAGCTTAGCTGGTGTTGAAGGCATTTCACCTGATCAAAAAATGGATCAAGGTGCAATATTTGTTGCGACATGTCTAGCTGCTTTTGTAGGATGTTTATTTATGGGGCTTATCGCACGTTATCCGATTGCCCTTGCGCCCGGAATGGGACTGAATGCATTTTTTGCTTTTACAGTTATATTGAATATGGGGATACCTTGGCAAGTAGGGTTGACAGGTGTATTTTTCTCAGGCTTTATTTTTGCAATTTTAACTGCCACAGGTCTTAGAGAAACGATTATTAATGCAATTCCATTTGAGATGAAGATGGCTGTATCAGCAGGTATTGGTCTATTTATTACTTTTGTCGGCTTACAAAGTTCAGGCATTATCAAAAATCAAGATGCAACATTAGTGACGTTAGGAAGTATTACGGACCCTCCCGTATTATTAGCAGTATTCGGTATTATCGTTACAGTAGTGTTATATGCTAAACGTATACCGGGAGCAATCTTTATAGGGATGGTTATTACAGCACTAGTAGGTTTATTGACAGCGCAAATTGCACCACCTCATGCAATAGTAGGTAAAGTGCCGAGCATTGCACCGACATTTGGGGCTGCATTTGAAGCGTTTCAAGATCCGGCACAACTCTTTACGATCCAATTTTTAATCGTTATTTTAACATTTTTATTCATAGACTTTTTTGATACTGCAGGGACAATTGTTGCAGTGGCTTCACAAGCAGGATTTTTGAAAGATAATAAGTTGCCTAGAGCAGGACGTGCATTGTTTTCCGATTCTTTAGCAACGATGGTGGGTTCTGTTTTTGGAACGACAACAACAACATCTTATATTGAGTCAACTGCAGGAGTGGCAGTTGGAGCAAGAACTGGATTTGCAAGTATTATTACAGGGGTGTGTTTCTTGTTGGCGCTATTTTTTAGCCCATTGATGGCTGTCGTCACATCTGCAGTTACAACACCAGCACTTGTCGTTGTTGGCGTTTTAATGGCGTCTAACTTAGCTGAAATTAGTTGGAAGAAATTTGAAGTTGCAGTGCCTGCTTTTATCACGGTTATTATGATGCCGCTGTCATACTCAATCGCAACAGGTATTGCTTGTGGATTTATTTTCTATCCTATTACGATGTTACTGACAAAACGTCATAAAGAAGTTCATCCTATTATGTATGGTTTAATGATTATTTTTATTTTATATTTTGTATTTGTTCATGGTTAAAAAGGAATAAACAGGCTGGGGCATAATCCCAAAATAATAGCGTAGAGATGAGTGAATCACCTCTACGCTTTTCTTTTATCAATCATTCGTATTGTTTGGCTCGCATTTCCTAGGGGGATGGGTCGAGCCGCGGTCTCGACGCTCATCCTATTCCCTCAGGAGTCTCGCCAACAATACGACGTGATATACATGTAATTTTACATTGAAATACTTTTAAAAAAGACATTTTCGTATCATTGAATGAATCAACTCATTATAAGAAAACTTCGAGATATTTATATCCCAGCCTGTTTTTTCTATTGGAATTATTGATTTAAATGATCACGCTCGTAAATTACTTTGGCATTTTTACTTGGCAAATAGACAGGGGTAACGAATAATACAAATAAAAAGAAAATCATAAGTACAAACATTAACCAGTGTAATAACATACCAACAAATGGAACAATTGCTAATCCATTCGCAACAATGCCGATTAATGGGATAACGAGCATCGGTTTAATAGAATTTTGTCGATCAACCATCAATATTAATAGTATGACTAAATAGATAAAAGCATTAAATGCTAAAACTTGCCATCCTGATGATAAGATAACAATTCCTCCAATAAATGGGATACCTGAAATAAACTCGGAAATTAAAACAATAATACTTAATAAAATTAAAGCAGTTTTGGAATTACGTTTCATAGCTTTTCACCTTCATATTTAAATTAATGTTTAGGATAATGAATTCGATTATATTTACTATTATAATGAGAAAATATAAAAACAACAAAAACCCTGATTTTGAGCTAGAAAAATTTTGGATAAAAGGTTGAACTCAAGCGTAAATTAAAGTAAAATAGCATGGTATGCAAAAAGACAACAGAAACTTTTCCAAAAAGGTTGACTTACATAGGAGTTCTCATGTAAGATGTTTAATGTTGGACTTTTAATGCGATGAAGCGAAAGGTTACTGACACACCCGGCCGCTTTGCCATGGCGCTGTGTGAGATAGTTTTCGTGGAGAAGTCTATCACTTAATGAAGACGTATAAGGAGGGTAAATGATGGCAAAACAAAAAATCAGAATTAGATTAAAAGCTTACGATCACCGTGTTATTGATCAATCAGCTGAGAAAATTGTAGAAACTGCAAAGCGTTCTGGAGCGGATGTATCTGGTCCGATTCCATTACCAACAGAGAAATCTGTTTACACAATCATTCGTGCGGTTCACAAATACAAAGATTCTCGTGAGCAATTCGAACAACGTACACATAAACGTTTAATCGACATTGTTAACCCTACACCAAAAACAGTAGACGCTTTAATGGGTCTTAACTTACCATCTGGTGTAGACATCGAAATTAAATTATAATAGAAAATTTTAGGAGGTGGACTTTCGATGACCAAAGGAATCTTAGGAAGAAAAATTGGAATGACTCAAGTGTTTGGCGAAAATGGAGATTTAATTCCAGTAACAGTAGTAGAAGCAAAAGAAAATGTTGTATTGCAAAAGAAAACTGAAGAAATTGACGGTTATAACGCAATTCAAATCGGTTTTGAAAACAAAGAAGCATATAAAAAGAACAGCAAGACAAACAAATATGCTAATAAACCTGAAGAAGGTCACGCTAAAAAAGCAGACACAGCACCTAAGCGCTTCGTTCGTGAATTCAGAAACGTAAACGTTGATGATTACGAAGTAGGTCAAGAAGTCTCAGTAGATACATTTGAAGTAGGTGACGTTATTGACGTAACTGCAACTTCAAAAGGTAAAGGTTTCCAAGGTGCTATCAAGCGTCATAATCAAGCGCGTGGACCTATGTCACACGGTTCTCATTTCCACAGAGCACCAGGTTCTGTAGGGATGGCTTCAGACGCTTCTCGTGTATTCAAAGGACAAAAATTACCTGGCCGTATGGGCGGTAACACTGTAACTGTTCAAAACTTAGAAGTTGTTCAAGTTGATGCGGAAAACAACGTGATTTTAGTTAAAGGTAACGTACCTGGCCCTAAAAAAGGTTTTGTTCAAATCCAAACAGCAATTAAAGCTGATAAATAATCAGTAGTGAAAGGAGGAAATGCATAATGGCAAATTATGATGTATTAAAAGTTGATGGTTCAAAAGCTGGTACAGTTGAACTAAGCGATGCGGTCTTCGCAATCGAACCTAACAATGATGTATTATTCGAAGCGATCAATTTACAACGCGCTTCATTACGCCAAGGAACACACGCGGTTAAAAACCGTTCAGCAGTTCGTGGTGGTGGACGTAAACCATGGAGACAAAAAGGTACAGGACGTGCGCGTCAAGGTACTATCCGTGCTCCACAATGGCGCGGCGGTGGTGTTGTATTCGGTCCGACACCAAGAAGTTATGCTTACAAAATGCCTAAAAAAATGCGTCGTTTAGCATTGCGTTCAGCAATTTCTGCTAAAGTTCAAGAAAATGAACTTAAAATTGTTGATAACTTCAATTTAGACGCTCCAAAAACAAAAGAATTCAAAACAACATTAACTAACTTAGAATTACCTAAAAAAGTATTAGTTGTGACAAATGGTGAAGATCTTAACGTAGAATTATCTGCACGTAATATCCCAGGTGTTCAAATCTCAACACCAGAAGGTTTAAACGTATTAGATATCACAAACGCAACTAGTATCTTAATTACTGAAGAAGCAGCTAAAAAAGTTGAGGAGGTGCTCGGATAATGGAAGCTAGAGATATTCTAAAGCGCCCCGTAATTACTGAAAAATCATCTGAAGCAATGGCTGAGGATAAATATACTTTCGAAGTTGACGTTCGTGCGAACAAAACTGAAGTTAAAAAAGCAGTTGAAGAAATCTTTGAAGTTAAAGTTTCAAATGTAAACATCATTAACTATAAACCAAAGAAAAAGCGCATGGGTCGTTATCAAGGTTACACAAACAAACGTCGTAAAGCGATTGTGACTCTCAAAGAAGGTCAAATCGACTTATTTAACTAAAAATATAATACCAATAAGGAGGTAAGCGACAATGGCTCTTAAACATTATAAGCCAATTACTAATGGTCGTCGTAATATGACTACATTAGACTTCGCTGAAATTACTGAGTCTAAACCTGAAAAGTCATTATTACAGCCGCTACCGAAAAAAGCGGGTCGTAACAACCAAGGTAAATTGACAGTACGTCACCACGGTGGAGGACACAAACGTCAATACCGTGTTATTGATTTCAAACGTAATAAAGATGGAATTCAAGGTAAAGTTGATTCTATCCAATATGATCCAAACAGATCAGCAAATATCGCATTAATCGTATATGCAGACGGTGAAAAACGCTACATTATTGCACCTAAAGGATTAGAAGTAGGTCAATACGTAGAAAGTGGTTCAGAAGCAGATATCAAAGTAGGAAACGCTCTTCCGTTAAAAGATATTCCTGTAGGTACTACAATTCATAACATCGAATTAAAACCTGGACGCGGTGGACAAATCGCTCGTTCAGCTGGCGCTAGCGCACAAGTACTTGGTAAAGAAGGTAAATACGTATTAGTACGTCTTCGTTCAGGTGAAGTACGTATGATTCTTTCAACATGCCGTGCAACTATCGGTCAAGTTGGTAACCTTCAACACGAACTTGTAAACGTTGGTAAAGCTGGTAAATCTAGATGGTTAGGTAAAAGACCAACAGTTCGTGGTTCTGTAATGAACCCTAATGATCACCCACACGGTGGTGGTGAAGGTCGTGCACCTATCGGACGTCCATCTCCAATGTCACCATGGGGTAAACCAACTCTTGGTAAGAAAACTCGTCGTGGTAAAAAACGTTCTGACAAACTTATCGTACGTAGACGTAAGAGAAAATAAAAATAGCTTATTTGGGTGTGCGGCGTAATCGCTGCACGCACATAATAAGAAAGGAGGCGCCACTATGGCTCGTAGTATTAAAAAGGGACCTTTCGTCGATGATCACTTAATGAAAAAAGTGGAAGCACAAGGCGACAGCGAAAAGAAACAAGTAATTAAAACATGGTCACGTCGTTCAACGATTTTCCCAAATTTCATTGGACACACATTTGCAGTATATGATGGTCGTAAACATGTACCTGTATACGTAACTGAAGATATGGTTGGTCACAAATTAGGTGAATTTGCTCCAACACGTACTTTCAAAGGTCATGCAGCAGACGACAAAAAAACTAGAAGATAATAGATTCCGATAAGTAGAGGAGGAAATACGAATGGAAGCAAAAGCGGTTGCTAGAACTATCAGAATCGCACCTCGTAAAGTAAGATTAGTCTTAGACTTAATCAGAGGTAAAGATGTAAGAGAAGCAGTAGCTATCTTAAAAGTAACAGATAAAGCATCTTCTCCAGTCATTGAAAAATTATTAATGTCCGCTTTAGCTAATGCAGAACATAACTATGGTATGAATACTGACGAATTAGTTGTGAAAGAAGCATATGCTAACGAAGGACCAACATTAAAACGTTTCCGTCCACGTGCTCAAGGACGCGCAAGCGCAATTAATAAAAGAACAAGCCACATTACAATTGTTGTAAGTGATGGTAAAGAAGAAGCTCAAGAAGCTTAATCAAATATTAAGGAGGGAATACCGTGGGTCAAAAAATTAATCCAATCGGACTTCGTGTTGGCGTAATCCGTGACTGGGAAGCAAAATGGTACGCAGAAAAAGACTTCGCATCACTTTTACACGAAGATTTAAAAATTCGTAAATTTATTGATAATGCATTGAAAGACGCTTCAGTATCTCACGTTGAAATTGAGCGTGCTGCAAATCGCATTAATATCGCAATTCACACTGGTAAACCAGGTATGGTAATTGGTAAAGGCGGATCTGAAATCGAAAAGCTTCGTAACAAATTAAACCAATTAACTGACAAAAAAGTACACATTAACGTTGTTGAAATCAAAAAAGTTGATTTAGATGCACGTTTAGTTGCTGAAAATATTGCACGTCAATTAGAAAACCGTGCTTCATTCCGTCGTGTGCAAAAACAAGCTATCGGCAGAGCAATGAAATTAGGTGCTAAAGGTATCAAAACTCAAGTATCAGGTCGTTTAGGAGGCGCAGACATCGCGCGTGCTGAACAATACTCAGAAGGAACTGTACCACTTCATACTTTACGTGCAGACATCGATTATGCACATGCTGAAGCAGACACAACTTATGGTAAGTTAGGTGTTAAAGTATGGATTTATCGTGGAGAAGTTCTTCCTACTAAGACAAATAGTGAAGGAGGAAAATAATTATGTTACTACCAAAGCGTGTAAAATATCGTCGTCAACATCGTCCTGACACAAAAGGTCGCTCAAAAGGCGGTAACTTTGTAACATTTGGTGAGTTTGGTTTACAAGCAACTACAACTTCTTGGATCACATCTCGTCAAATCGAATCAGCGCGTATTGCAATGACTCGTTACATGAAACGTGGCGGGAAAGTTTGGATTAAAATCTTCCCTCACACACCATATACTAAAAAACCTTTAGAAGTACGTATGGGTGCTGGTAAAGGTGCAGTAGAAGGCTGGATTGCAGTCGTAAAACCAGGTAGAATTTTATTTGAAGTTGCTGGTGTATCTGAAGAAGTAGCGCGTGAAGCATTACGTTTAGCTAGCCACAAACTTCCAGTGAAAACGAAGTTTGTAAAACGTGAAGAATTGGGTGGTGAAACAAATGAAAGCTAAGGAAATTAGAGACTTAACCACTTCAGAAATCGAAGAACAAATCAAATCTTCAAAAGAAGAGCTTTTTAACCTACGCTTTCAATTAGCTACAGGTCAATTAGAAGAGACTGCTCGCATTAAAACTGTTAGAAAAACGATTGCACGTCTTAAAACTGTTGCACGTGAAAGAGAATTAGAACAAGGAAAAGCGAACCAATAATTTTTTAATTGAAAGAGGAGGTTACTAAAGTGAGCGAAAGAAATAATCGTAAAGTTTACGTTGGTAAAGTTGTTTCAGACAAAATGGACAAAACAATCACTGTTTTAGTTGAAACTTACAAAACGCATAAACTGTATGGTAAACGTGTTAAATACTCTAAAAAATACAAAACGCATGATGAAAACAATTCAGCTAAACTAGGAGATATCGTTAAAATCCAAGAAACGCGTCCTTTATCAGCGACAAAACGTTTCCGTTTAGTAGAAGTTGTCGAAGAATCAGTAATTATTTAATGACTATTAAAAGATAAAGGAGGTTCAATCATGATCCAACAAGAAACACGTTTAAAAGTAGCAGACAACTCTGGTGCTCGTGAAGTACTTACGATCAAAGTATTAGGTGGATCTGGCCGTAAAACAGCTAACATTGGTGACATCATTGTAGCAACTGTTAAAAATGCTACACCTGGAGGCGTTGTTAAGAAAGGCGATGTTGTTAAAGCTGTAGTTGTACGTACGAAGTCTGGTGTACGTCGTAAAGACGGTTCATACATCAAATTTGATGAAAATGCATGTGTTGTTATTCGTGACGACAAAGGACCACGCGGAACACGTATTTTCGGTCCAGTAGCTCGTGAATTACGTGAAGGGAACTTTATGAAAATCGTTTCTCTTGCACCAGAAGTACTATAATTCATTCCTAAAAATAAATCACAAATTCAAGGAGGTGCCCACATGCATATCAAAAAAGGTGACAACGTAATCGTTATCGCAGGTAAAGACAAAGGTAAGACAGGTAAAGTTGTAGCAACTCAACCTAAAAATGACCGTGTCGTTGTGGAAGGTGTGAACATGATCAAAAAACACCAAAAACCAACTCAATTTAATCCTGAAGGTGGAATCTTAGAAACTGAAGCAGCTATTCATGTTTCTAACGTACAATTATTAGACCCTAAAACAAACAAACCTACACGAGTAGGCTACAAGTTCGTTGATGGTAAAAAAGTAAGAATCGCTAAAAAATCAGGCGAAGAAATTAAATCTAATAAATAATATTAGTTGAAAGGAGGATCCACTTTGAACCGTTTAAAAGAAAAATTCAATTCAGAAGTTACAGAGAACTTAGTTAAAAAATTCAACTACAGTTCAGTAATGGAAGTACCAAAAATCGACAAAATCGTTGTAAACATGGGTGTTGGTGATGCAGTACAAAACTCTAAAGTATTAGACACTGCTGTTGAGGAGTTAACTGCAATCACTGGTCAAAAACCGCTTATCACGAAAGCTAAAAAATCAGTTGCGACTTTCCGTCTACGTGAAGGTATGCCAATTGGTGCGAAAGTAACTTTACGTGGTGAAAGAATGTATGAATTCTTAGACAAATTAATCTCAGTATCATTACCTCGTGTACGTGACTTCCGTGGTGTTTCTAAAAATGCATTTGATGGTCGCGGTAACTACACATTAGGTGTTAAAGAACAACTTATTTTCCCTGAGATTGACTATGATAAAGTATCAAAAGTACGTGGAATGGATATCGTTATCGTAACGACTGCTAACACTGACGAGGAAGCTCGTGAATTGTTAACGCAATTCGGTATGCCATTTCAAAAATAATCTCTGAAGGAGGCTAATTAAGTGGCTAAAAAATCAATGGTTGCTAAGCAACAAGGAAAACAAAAGTTCCAAGTCCGTGAATATACTCGCTGTGAACGTTGTGGACGTCCACATTCTGTATTCCGTAAATTCAAGCTTTGCCGTATATGTTTCCGTGAACTAGCTTACAAAGGTCAAATTCCTGGCGTACGTAAAGCTAGCTGGTAAAATTTAATTCTCGAAAGGAGGCAACAAACTATGACATTGTCAGATCCAATTGCAGATATGCTTACTCGTGTAAGAAACGCAAACATGGTGCGTCACGAAAAGTTAGAATTACCTGCATCAAATATTAAAAAAGAAATTGCTGAAATCCTTAAAAATGAAGGTTTCATCAAAAATGTAGAATATATCGAAGATGATAAACAAGGTGTTATCCGTTTATTCTTAAAATATGGTTCAAACAACGAACGTGTTATTACAGGTTTAAAACGTATTTCTAAACCAGGTTTACGTGTTTATGCTAAAGCAAACGAAGTACCTAAAGTATTAAACGGTTTAGGTATTGCATTAGTATCTACTTCAGAAGGTGTTATCACTGATAAAGAAGCTAGAAAACGCAACGTTGGTGGAGAAGTACTAGCATACATTTGGTAATATTAAATAAGGAGGTGCCATAACATGAGCCGTGTCGGTAAAAAAATAATTGAAATTCCTAGCGACGTAACTGTAACTATCGATGGTAATACAGTTTCTGTTAAAGGACCTAAAGGTGAATTATCACAAACTTTAAATGAAGAAATGACTTACAAGCAAGAAGAAAACACACTTGAAGTTGTTAGACCATCAGATTCTAAAGAACACAGAACTGTTCATGGTACAACTCGTGCGTTAATCAATAATATGGTACAAGGTGTATCTAAAGGATACGAAAAAACACTTGAACTTGTTGGTGTCGGTTACCGTGCCCAACTTCAAGGTAAAAACCTTGTATTAAACGTTGGATATTCACATCCAGTTGAAATCGAAGCTGCTGAAGGTATTACTTTCTCTGTAGAGAAAAACACAACAGTTAAGGTTGAAGGAATTGACAAAGAGTTAGTTGGTGCAACTGCATCAAAAATTCGTGATGTTCGTCCACCAGAACCTTATAAAGGTAAAGGTATTCGTTACCAAGGTGAATATGTTCGTCGTAAAGAAGGTAAAACTGGTAAATAATAAATAAACTCTACAGAAAGGAGTATTAAGATGATTAGCAAAATTGATAAAAACAAAGTGCGTTTAAAAAGACATGCTCGCGTACGTACGAAGTTGTCAGGTACTAGCGAAAAGCCACGTTTAAACGTATACCGTTCAAATAAACACATTTACGCACAAATCATTGACGATACTAAAGGTGTAACTTTAGCTCAAGCATCTACTAAAGATAGCGGCGTTGAAGCTACATCAACTAAAGTTGAACAAGCAACAAAAGTCGGCGAAGCAATCGCTAAAGCTGCATCAGAAAAAGGTATCACAGCTGTTGTTTTTGATCGTGGTGGATACTTATTCCATGGTCGTGTAAAAGCATTAGCAGATGCTGCTCGTGAAAATGGACTTCAATTTTAATTTAAAAGGAGGGACAAATTAAATGGCTCGTAGAGAAGAACAAGTTAAAGAATTCGAAGAACGCGTAGTAACTATTAATCGTGTTGCTAAAGTTGTTAAAGGTGGTCGTAATTTCCGATTCACTGCACTTGTAGTTGTAGGAGACAAAAATGGTCGCGTTGGTTTCGGTACTGGTAAAGCACAAGAGGTACCTGAAGCTATCAAAAAAGCAGTAGAAGCTGCTAAAAAAGAACTTATCACGATTCCTCGTGTAAATGGTACAACACCACACACAATCACTGGACGTTTCGGTTCAGGAAGTGTTTTAATGAAACCAGCTGCTCCTGGTACAGGGGTTATCGCAGGTGGACCAGTTCGTGCCGTATTAGAACTTGCAGGTATCACTGATATCTTAAGTAAATCATTAGGATCAAACACACCAATCAACATGGTTCGTGCAACGATTGATGGTTTACAAAATCTTAAAAATGCTGAAGATGTTGCACGCTTACGTGGAAAATCAGTAGAAGAATTATATAATTAAGGAGGGACATATTTAAATGGCTAAATTAGAAATCACCCTCACTCGAAGCGTTATCGGTCGTCCAGAAACACAACGCAAAACAGTTAAAGCTTTAGGTCTTAAAAAAGTGAATTCAACTGTTGTTGTTGAGGACAACCCAGCAATTCGTGGACAAATCAATAAAGTAAGTCACTTAGTATCAGTAGAAGAAAAATAATTAAGGAGGTGCCCAAATGAAGTTACATGAGTTAAAACCATCAGAAGGTTCACGTCACGTACGTAACCGTGTAGGTCGTGGAGCGGCAACAGGTAATGGTAAAACAAGTGGTCGCGGTCAAAAAGGTCAAAAAGCACGTTCAGGTGGTAAAGTAAGACCAGGATTTGAAGGTGGACAATTACCATTATTCCGTCGTATTCCAAAGCGTGGTTTCACTAACATTAACCGCAAAGAATATGCTATTGTTAATTTAGACCAACTTAACAAATTCGAAGATGGTACTGAAGTAACACCTGAATTATTAATTGAAACAGGCGTTGTTAAAAGTGAAAAATCTGGCATTAAAGTATTAGGTAATGGTTCTTTAGAGAAAAAATTAACAATTAAAGCACACAAATTCTCAGCTTCAGCTCAAGATGCTATTGAAGCGAAAGGCGGAGCATTCGAGGTGATCTAATGTTTCACACAGTTATGAATTTCTTTAAAACAAAAGAAGTTCGAAACAAGATACTCTTTACTCTTGCAATGTTAGTCATTTTCAAAATTGGTACGTATATTCCAGCACCTGGTGTAAACCCATCAGCTTTTGATAATCAACAAGGTTCTCAAGGCGTCACTGATTTACTTAACACTTTCGGTGGAGGTGCCTTGAAGAACTTCTCCATATTTGCTATGGGGATTATGCCTTATATTACTGCTTCGATCGTTATGCAGTTACTGCAAATGGATATTGTTCCAAAATTTACTGAATGGGCAAAGCAAGGTGAAACTGGACGTAAAAAACTAAATACGTTTACACGTTATTTCACAATTGTTCTTGCATTTATTCAGTCTATTGGTATGTCGTTTCAATTTAATACGTACCTTGACGGTGCATTGATAAAAAATCAATCGGCATGGACATATTTATTAATCGCAGTTGTATTAACAACAGGGACTGCATTTTTAATGTGGTTAGGTGAACAAATTACGCAATATGGTGTTGGTAATGGTATTTCAATTATCATTTTTGCAGGTATTTTATCAACGCTACCATCATCACTCATTCAATTTTATCAACAAGAGTTTATTGGGCAAGATGATGTAACTCTAGCGTGGTTAAAAGTGGCAGGCCTTATTATCGGTATGATTCTTTTAACTGTCGGTGCAGTGTTTGTATTACAAGCCATCCGTAAAATACCAATTCAATATGCTAAGAAACAAGCCAATATGCGACTTGGTTCACAAGCAACTTACCTACCATTAAAAGTGAACTCTGCAGGGGTAATTCCTGTCATCTTTGCAATGGCGTTCTTCTTATTACCAAGAACGTTAACTCTATTTTTCCCTAAAGCAGACTGGGCTCAAAAAATAGGACAATATGCTGATCCTTCTAATAATATTGGAATGATTGTCTATGTTATCTTGATTATCGCATTTGCTTATTTCTATGCATTTGTGCAAGTTAACCCTGAAAAGATGTCAGAGAATCTGAAGAAGCAAGGTAGTTATGTTCCAGGGATTCGTCCAGGTGAACAAACTAAAAAATATATCACTAAAGTTTTATACCGTTTGACATTTGTTGGTTCTATTTTCTTAGCGGTTATTGCTATATTACCGATTTTAGCAACTAAATTGATGAACTTACCACAAGCGATTCAAGTCGGTGGTACAAGTTTATTAATCGTTATCGGTGTAGCGATTGAAACGATGAAGAGCTTAGAAGCACAAGTGAATGAAAAAGAGTATAAAGGCTTTGGTCGACGCTAATTCATAGGAGGGCGTTTATGAATATTATCTTAATGGGTCTACCTGGTGCTGGTAAAGGGACTCAAGCGAGTGAGATTGTTAAAAAATACCCAATTCCTCATATTTCTACAGGTGATATGTTTAGAAAAGCTATCAAAGAAGAAACAGAATTGGGGAAAGTTGCAAAATCTTACACAGATCGCGGTGAGTTAGTACCAGATGAAGTGACAGTAGGGATTGTCAAAGAACGTATTTCTGAAGACGATGCAAAAAAAGGTTTTCTATTAGATGGATTTCCTCGCACAATAGAGCAAGCCAAAGCACTTGACACTATTTTAAGTGAGCTTGATCGATCAATTGATGCTGTTGTGAATATTGAGGTTCCAGAAGAAGAGCTTATGAATCGCCTAACAGGTCGTCGTATTTGTGGGACTTGTGGCACAACGTATCATCTTGTTTTCAATCCTCCAAAGGTTGAAGGTGTTTGTGATATTGACGGTGGTAAACTTTACCAACGTAAAGATGACAACCCAGAAACAGTTGCGAATCGTTTAGAAGTAAACGTTAAGCAATCTAAGCCGATTTTAGATTTTTATAACGAACAAGGTATTTTGAAAAATATTGACGGCTCTAAACATATTGATGAAGTTACAGAAGACGTTATTAATATTTTAGAATCTATTAAATAGTTGCGACTTGGGGAGTATCACTTTTAAAGTCGTTAACCTTGAAGTAATGCATTAATGATTGTGACAAGTTATTTAACGATATCCTTTAGAAGTAATTCATCCAAGCCACTATTATCGAGTTGATATTCAATGATCCTTACAACTGAAAAGGAGGAGTTAATTAATGGCGAAACAAGATGTAATTGAACTTGAAGGTACAGTGCTAGACACTTTACCAAATGCAATGTTTAAAGTAGAATTAGAAAATGGTCATGAAATCTTAGCGCACGTGAGTGGTAAGATTCGTATGAACTATATTCGTATTTTACCTGGCGATAAAGTAACAGTAGAAATGTCTCCGTATGATTTAACACGCGGTAGAATCACATATCGTTATAAATAATTGTCACTCCATCACTGAAGGAGGTATAAAAATGAAAGTAAGACCATCAGTAAAACCAATTTGCGAAAAATGTAAAGTCATTAAACGTAAAGGTAAAGTCATGGTAATTTGTGAAAACCCTAAACACAAACAAAAACAAGGTTAATTAAAAGAGAGGTGTAAATAATATGGCTCGTATAGCAGGAATTGATATCCCACGTGACAAGCGTGTCGTGATCTCATTAACTTATATTTACGGTATCGGTAAAAGCACAGCACAAGAAATCATCGAAGCAGCTAACGTTTCAGCTGACACACGTGTAAAAGATTTAACTGATGATGAGTTAGGTCGTATTCGTGAAGTTGTAGACGGTTATAAAGTTGAAGGTGACTTACGTCGTGAAACAAACTTAAACATCAAACGTTTAATGGAAATTTCATCATACCGTGGTATCCGTCACCGTCGTGGTTTACCAGTTAATGGTCAAAAAACGAAAAACAACGCGCGTACTCGTAAAGGCCCAGTTAAAACTGTAGCTAACAAGAAAAAATAATAGGTAAAGGAGGCACATTAAACTATGGCACGTAAACAAGTATCTCGTAAACGTAGAGTTAAAAAGAATATTGAAAATGGTGTTGCACACATCCGTTCAACATTCAACAACACAATTGTAACTATTACTGATGAATTTGGTAATGCATTATCTTGGTCATCAGCAGGTGCACTTGGATTTAAAGGTTCTAAAAAATCTACGCCATTCGCAGCTCAAATGGCTTCAGAAACAGCTTCAAAATCTGCTATGGAACATGGCTTAAAATCAGTTGAAGTAACTGTAAAAGGACCTGGTCCTGGACGTGAGTCAGCAATCCGTGCATTACAATCAGCAGGTTTAGAAGTAACAGCGATTAAAGACGTTACTCCAGTACCACACAACGGTTGTCGTCCACCGAAACGTCGTCGCGTATAATTTAAGTTTTCAATATGTCACTAAACACCGAAATTATAGTTTATGCAAGTCGACGTTCTTAAGGAGGATAAATAAATGATTGAAATTGAGAAACCTAGAATTGAAACAATTGAAGTTAGTGATGATGCTAAATTCGGTAAGTTCGTTGTTGAACCATTAGAACGCGGTTATGGTACTACACTAGGAAACTCCTTACGTCGTATCCTACTATCATCATTACCAGGTGCGGCTGTGAAATATATCGAAATTGAAGGTGTTTTACACGAATTCTCAGCGATTGATAACGTTGTAGAAGATGTGTCGACAATCATTATGAATATTAAAAAGTTAGCGCTTAAAATATATTCAGAAGAAGAAAAAACACTTGAAATTGACGTTAAAGAAGAAGGCGAAGTTACTGCGAAAGATATCACACATGACAGTGATGTAGAGATCTTAAATCCTGACTTAAAAATCGCAACAGTCTCTCAAGGTGGACACCTTAAATTGCGTCTTGTTGCAAACAAAGGTCGTGGATATGCTTTAGCTGATCAAAATAACTCAAGCGATATGCCAATTGGTGTGATTCCAGTTGATTCACTGTATTCACCAGTTGAACGTGTGAATTATACAGTTGAAAATACACGTGTGGGTCAAAGTTCAGACTTTGACAAATTAACATTAGATGTATGGACTGATGGATCAATTACACCACAAGAATCAGTATCCCTTGCAGCTAAAATTATGACTGAGCATTTAAACATCTTCGTTGGATTAACTGATGAAGCACAAAATGCTGAAATCATGATCGAAAAAGAAGAAGATCAAAAAGAAAAAGTGCTTGAAATGTCTATTGAAGAATTAGACTTATCAGTACGTTCATACAACTGTCTTAAACGTGCAGGTATCAACTCAGTACAAGAACTCGCTGACAAATCAGAGGCTGATATGATGAAAGTTCGTAACTTAGGTCGTAAGTCTCTTGAAGAAGTAAAATACAAATTAGAAGACTTAGGTTTAGGTCTAAGAAAAGAAGATTGATAAAGGAGGTTAACTCATGGGTTACAGAAAATTAGGTCGTACTTCAGATCACCGTAAAGCAATGTTACGTAACTTAGCGACATCTTTAATCGTTAGTGAGCGTATCGAAACAACAGAAGCACGTGCAAAAGAATTACGCAGTGTTGTTGAAAAATTGATCACTTTAGGTAAAAAAGGTGACTTAGCATCTCGTCGTCAAGCTGCAAAAACTTTGCAAAATGTTGAAATCTTAAATGAAGATGAAACAACGCAAACAGCTTTACAAAAATTATTTGGTGAGATTGCTGATCGTTATCAAGAGCGCCAAGGTGGTTACACACGTATTCTTAAAGTAGCGCCACGTCATGGTGACGGTGCACTTAAAGTAATTATTGAATTAGTTTAATTTAAATACACACTACTACATTTAAAGCAAATGAGTGCAACGATAATGTTTGCCACATACAGATATTGTCTAGCTCAGAGTACCCCATCTAACTGAATATTGACGACAAAGCGTGAACTCAATAAGATGGGGTGCGCGCTTTTTTATTGAGTTGTATTTTTATCATTTGAATAGCATCATTACTAATATAGACCTGCCTTTGTGTAGGTCTAGTTTTATACATAGCGAAAAGTTAAATACATAGATAGCTTAGATGATGGAAGATATCACACTAGGCAGAGTTGAATACAATTTATTAATGGATATGAATCATGTAGAATAGAGTTAAGGCATTGAAAGGAGCGTTACAGATGACCCAACACCCATTGTTACAATTTAAAAATGTATCATTTCAATATGACGAACACGGTCCAACAGTTTTAAAAGATGTTCATTTTGAGGTGGAAGCAGGACAATGGGTATCCATTGTTGGGCATAACGGTTCAGGCAAATCCACCATTGCTAAATTGATTGCGGGCATAGAAGGGAATTTTGATGGGGATATTGTAATCAATCAATCATCAATCAAGCATACTGAATTGTCAGCATTTCGTAACCATATAGGTATTGTTTTCCAAAATCCTGACAATCAATTTGTGGGATCAACGGTGAAATATGACGTGGCATTTGGATTGGAAAATAAGGCAGTGCCCACACACGAAATGCATGATATCGTCAAACGTGTACTCAAAGATGTCGACATGTATGACAAGCAAAACCATGAGCCAGTTGCGCTATCTGGTGGGCAAAAGCAACGTGTTGCAATCGCAGGTGTTTTAGCATTACAGCCTCAAATTATTATTTTAGATGAAGCGACTGCAATGTTGGACCCTGAAGGAAAACGAGAGATACTTGAAATGATTCAAAAGCTGAATCACATTCATCATGTGACAGTCATATCGATTACACACGATCTCTCAGAAGTCGTTGCATCGGACAAAGTGATTGTGATGAATCAAGGTGAAGTGGCAATGTCTGGCACAGTGGAATCCATTTTTGAACAGGCACCACAGCTATTAGAGATGGGACTTGATTTGCCCTTCGAAATGCGAATGGCACAAAAGCTGAATTTAGGCCATAACTATTTGAACTACGACGAATTATTGGAGAGTCTAACATGATTAAATTTGATGACGTTTCATATATTTATCAAAAGAAGACACCCTATGAATATTTAGCACTGAATCAAATTACAACTGAATTTGTAGAAGGGCGTTATTATGCAATTATAGGTAAAACAGGTTCAGGCAAGTCGACTATGATTCAACATTTAAATGGGTTACTTAAGGCAACACGTGGCACAATGTATTTCAATGAGATGGCAATTGACCATAAAACGAAAGATAAGCAACTAAAGTCAGTTCGTAAAACAGTAGGGATGGTTTTTCAATTTCCAGAATCTCAATTATTTGAGGAAACTGTCGAAAAGGAAGTGTTATTTGGCCCTAAGAATTACGGACAAGATTTAGATGAAGCACGTCATAAAGCCATTGAAATGCTGACGAGACTCGGATTTAATGCTGAGCAAGTTATGCAACAGTCTCCATTCTTATTATCAGGGGGACAGATGCGTAAAGTAGCACTCGTTGCCATATTAGCGATGAATCCAGATATTCTCGTTCTTGATGAACCGACAGCAGGACTTGATCCTAAGAGTAAGCGTCAATTGATGAATCTTTTCAAGCGATTGCAAATAGAAGAAGGGAAAACAATTATTCTTGTTACCCATGATATGAATGATGTAGCAGAATACGCAGAGTATGTCAAAGTCATGCAAAAAGGAACAATGAGTTGTGAAATGACACCATCAGAATTATTCTGTCAAAGCGAATATGTCCGTCGTTTGCATTTAGACATTCCTGATATCGTTAAGCTCCAAAAGGACATAGAACAGCGTTTAAATATACAATTTGATCATCTTGCACTAACAGAAGATGATTTTGTACAAATGTATCAGGATTGGAGGGCGCAAAATGAAAGATAAACTCATTATTGGTCGCTTTCTACCACTTGATTCCATCATTCATCAACTTGATCCACGTGCAAAATTTATATTTGTCTTTTGTTTTATTATCGTTATTTTTATGAGTCATGATTGGCTATCTTATATTTGGCTAGCGATTGTATTATTCACGATATTGCGTTTCTCTCGTATTCCAATAGGATTCTTACTTAAAGGATTAATCCCCATTTTTATCTTTTTAGGTTTTACCTTTATCATGCATCTCTTTTTAACCAAAGGAGGTACACGACTTGTTGAATGGGGCTTCATCAGTATTGATACGAATGGGATTAATGAAGGGGCATTAATTGTTTTGAGACTTTCATTTATTATGATTGTTTCAACGATTTTGACGTTGACGACGAGTCCGCTTGATTTAACAGATGCGTTTGATCGTTTGTTCAAGCCGCTGAACTATCTCAAAATACCTGTATCGGCATTAAGTATGATGATGTCAATCGCATTAAGATTTATCCCAACATTGATGGAAGAGTTAGACAAAATTATATTGTCTCAAAAATCGCGTGGGTCAGATATTAGCTCTGGATCATTAGCCAAACGCATTAAAGCATTTGTACCACTTCTTATCCCACTGTTTATATCCGCTTTTCAACGTGCAGAAGAGCTTGCAGTCGCAATGGAAGTGAGAGGATATGACGCCAAAAGTGTCAGAACGAGCTACCGCACATTGAAGTGGCAGGTTAAAGATACAATAACCGTATTAGCCATCATTCCGATAGGTGTGATTTCACTAATGATTAAACATATTTTTTAGAAAGGACATCAATCATGCAAAGAGTGCTAGTCAAAATAAGTTACCATGGTGGACAATTTTTAGGATTTCAAATTCAAAATCAAGGTCGCACAGTACAAGGCTATTTCGAAAAGATATTAAAGCGTATGCATCAACAACCTGTACGTATTCATCCATCTAGCCGAACTGATCGAGGTGTCCATGCCAAAGTCCAATATTTTCACTTTGATACAGACTTGAATATCGCACCTGAACAGTGGCAATATGCGATGAACCGCGCATTACCAGATGATATTTATGTCCATGAAGTAACATTTGTTTCAGAAGATTTTCATTGCCGTTATGACTGTGTCGGAAAAACATATCGATACGCCATATACCAATCAACGCATCGTGACCCATTTCAAGCACAACTTAAAACTTTCGTCTCAGATAGACTTGATGTCGAAGCGATGCAACAAGCAGCAGTACAATTTATGGGAACACATGACTTTACATCATTTTGTTCACAAAAAACAGAAGTGCATAGTAAAGAGCGCACAATATATGAAAGCCGTATAGAAGTGACGGCAGAAGGATTAGATTTTGTCATTACAGGATCTGGCTTTTTATACAATATGGTACGTGTCATTATGGCATTTTTGATAGAAGTCGGTAAAGGCAAACGCCGTGCAGATGAGGTAGCAGAACTTTTAGAAGTGAAAGATCGCAATCGTGTACCACATACAGCACCAGCAGAAGGACTGTACCTTGAGAAGGTCTATCTATCAGAAGATAAGTTGAAGGAAGATTTCGGTTCAAATATCCGAATTCATTATAAAAAATCACTACAAAATTCATCGAAACACATTGACAATTTGCGGTAAAAATTATATCATAGTTAACGGTATTGTTTTATATCACCCCACGATAAGCCCCGGAAACTTATTGTGTTACAAGATATAGAAGCAGGACAGAGCAACAGTTAACGGAATAAATTAACTCGTTTAAAATTGTTAATGCAACACATTTCGAAACTCAGTATTATTTATTCACTAGGAGGACAATATTATGCGTCAAACATTTATGGCTAACGAATCAAACATTGAACGCAAATGGTACGTTGTTGACGCTGAAGGGCAAACATTAGGCCGTTTATCTTCAGAAGTCGCATCTATCTTACGCGGTAAAAATAAAGTGACTTACACACCACACGTTGATACAGGTGACTACGTAATCATCATCAACGCATCTAAAATCGAATTCACTGGTAACAAAGAGCAAGACAAAATTTACTACCGTCACTCAAATCACCCAGGTGGTTTAAAATCAATCACTGCTGGTGAATTAAAACGCACGAACCCAGAACGTTTACTTGAAACTTCTATCAAAGGTATGCTACCAAGTTCACGTTTAGGCGAAAAACAAGGTAAAAAATTATTCGTTTATGGTGGCGCTGAACATCCACACGCTGCACAACAACCAGAAAACTACGAGTTACGTGGTTAATTAGAAGGAGGAAATTACATTGGCACAAGTTGAATATAAAGGCACAGGCCGTCGTAAAAACTCAGTAGCACGTGTACGTTTAGTACCAGGTGAAGGTAACATTAAAGTTAACAATCGTGACGTACGTGACTACTTACCATTCGAATCATTAATCTTAGACTTAAACCAACCATTTGATGTCACTGAAACTAAAGGAAACTATGACGTATTAGTTAACGTACACGGTGGTGGATTCACAGGACAAGCTCAAGCAATCCGTCACGGTATTGCACGTGCATTATTAGAAGCAGATCCTGAATACAGAGGTTCTTTAAAACGCGCTGGATTACTTACTCGTGACCCACGTATGAAAGAACGTAAAAAACCAGGTCTTAAAAAAGCACGTCGTTCACCACAATTCTCAAAACGTTAATATTGAGATATTATATTTCAACACTCTTCAGCATTGCTGGAGGGTGTTTTTTAATTCTATTATTTTCTGAATATTAAATATATAATTATATGTAAATAAAATGGAATTAATATTTGTAATATGCAGTTGAATATTGAATTAATGAAAAATAAAAGTAAAGATCAAGTAGCAGAATACACAAGGGATTTATCAATCTTATGATGCAACAGAAGACATAGAAGGTTATGAAGAGTTACTATCTCCTAAACAACGGGGAGATAAATACTTTGAAGTTTTAGAATCTAATCAATTAATAGGGTATTTTGTAATTGATAATTCAGTTCCGGGTATTATTGATTACGGTTTAGATATGAAACCTGATTTAAATGGAAAAGGCAATGGAAGTAGTTTTATTGAAAAGACTTTAAAATATATTGTTAAAAATTATAAAGTTAATAAAATAACATTATCAGTTGCTAAATTTAATGAATGTGCAATGAAGTGTTACGAAAAACTAGAAGTTATTAAATAAAATTAATTTGTATGTATAAAAATCTATAGAATTAAAAAGGAGGTTAATTAAGAAGGTGAATATTTTGCACAATCAACAAAAGGTGTTTGATTTAATTACTGATATAGCAAAAAAAGATAAAAGAATTGAAGCGGTTTTATTAAATGGATCGAGAGCTAATCCGAATAGTTTGAAAGACCAATTTCAAGATTACGATATTATTTTTGCAACTAAATATATTGATCAAATTATTAAAGATAAAGAATGGCACAAACAATTTGGTGATATATTAATTATGCAGGAGCCTGATTTTGAACCTGATAAGAAACAATACGATGTGTATGGGTACCTCATGCAATTTCAAGATATGACAAGAATTGACTTGAGATTGATACGTCCCGGCAGAATCTTAGAAAATATAGATGATGCTTACTCTAAAGTTTTATTAGATAAGACAGGGAATTATCAATCATTTAATTTTAATAAAGAAGAAGAGATGTACGTTACAAAAGTAGCCAAACAATATGAATTTGATAAGATAGTCAATGAAATATATTGGGTTAGCACCTATGTCATTAAAGGGATTGCTAGAAAAGACTATATGTATGCGGAATATATGTTATCTAATCCAGTAAAAACTGCTTATATTAAATTGATAAAACAGTATATTTTATCGGAAAGCTATTTAGAAGAATATAACTTTGGAAAAGTGAATCAACATATTTTAGAAAATGAAGAAATAAATGATAGTTTAATAAAAATCAGTTGTAATGATAGTCTAGAATCTATAAATGAAAATATCAAACATATTGTTGAACAAACAAATGAACTCGCAACTAAAATATCTATGAGACATGATATTAAATATAACAAAGCAGAATATGAAGCCGTAAAGTTTTATATGGCAAATGTCTTATAGCCCATACTGGAATACAAATGAGTAGGGGCTATATTTTGAATAAAAGTAAACTATGCGCTATGTGTATAGTTCCGGAAAGGTTTTACCGTTATATTAAAATAGGCTCCTCAACATGCTAGAAATCTGTTGACATACCATAATGATTTTTGATAGACATGGACATTTGAAATATATATATGTAAATAGAAAGTTTTGGTGCAAAGGTTTTTATGTAGATACAGTTGGAAGAAATAAAAAGGTAATAGAAGAATATATACGAAATCAATTACAAGAGGATATCGTAGCAGAACAAATCACAATGATGGAATGCATAAATCCATTTACAGGGGAAGAGAATAAAAAGTTGAGGAAAAAATAAAACCCTTTTAAGGGTCGCTGAGAAAGTAGTACGGTTGGCTGATTTTCTCAGTAGCCTTAAAAGGGCTGGTCAGTAACAGTGGTTTCATCCTCAGAACAAACCACCCGTTCACATGGGTGGTTTTGATTGCGTTTTATTGATAGATTTAGTTACCCCTAGGAGGAACTATTTTGTTTGAATACTGTTTGAAATTCAATTATATGCATCTGTAGGAAACCATATGAAATGACCTGATTTTTCTTTGGGATTCGTACGACAAGCAGATAGAGGTTATAATGATATTCGATAGATATCTTATTGAATGTTATAATAAAGTCAATAAGATACGTGATTGCGAGGTTTATATATGACTAGTAGTAAGTATATTGAATATTTGCAAACTGAGGTTGAAGGACAACTTCTAGATCGAAAGAGGGCGTCTATAAATCCTAAAGATGTTGCTCAACACATTAGTGCGTTTGCAAATGCTGAAGGCGGCAAACTGGTAATCGGTATTGAAGATAATGGGGAAATTTCAGGATTTAATCATTCAAAAGCAAAAAAGAAAGAAGTTTATATTGAGGCACCTTTCGAACATTTATATAGAATACCTAAATACACTCATGAAGTAATAGAAGTGAAGAAACTTGATGGTACTATGGATGAAATTCTTATTTTTGATATTGAACCTAGTTATGATGCCATAATTACCTTGAAAGATGATTCTGGTATGTCAACAGATTTCTAGACAGTTTTTATAGAAACTATCTTTGTACGCTTTCGGCGTCAGATAATTTAATGCACTATGAGGTCGAATGTTGTTATACCAATTAACATAATCAAACAATTCGAGTTTTAAGTGATTAATAGATTTAAAATCATACTGTTTAATGAATTCAGTTTTTAACGCTTTAAATGTACTTTCAGCTACTGCGTTGTCATATGGACATCCTTTCATGCTTAAAGATCTTTTGATACCAAAGGTATCTAGTACATCATCAATCATGTGATTATCAAACTCTTTTCCTCTGTCAGTGTGAAACATTTGTACGTCTCTTAAATCGTGTCTAATGCTACTAAGTGCCTTGGATACAAGCGTGCTATCTTTCTTTGAGCCTGCGCTATGCCCAACAATCTCACGGTTAAAAAGATCAATAAATAAACATATGTAATGCCATTTTCCAGCCACTTTTACATATGTCAAATCACTGACAAGAACTTCCAATGGTTCTTTTCTATTGAAACTTTGATTTAATTCATTATTGATTTCGCGTTCACTTGAGCGAGAAGGAAATGATTTATACTTCGATGTCGTATAAGAAGATACTAATTTATTTGCTTTCATAATGCGTCCTATACGTCGTCTTGAGACATTTAAACCATTTTTGATAAGTTCATTTTTAATCCTTCTTGTTCCAAAACATTTGCGATTAGAATTGAAAATCTCGATAATTTTATCGCTAATTTCCTTATCTCGATCATCTTTTTCAACGTTGGGTGATTTGTTAATTTCGTAATAGTAACTACTTCTAGAGATTTGCAGGACTTTGCACATTGCTGATACTGAATATTTATTGGCATTCTTTCGAATGACATCTATTTTCGTCCCATGATCAGCGCTGCTTGCTTTAAAATATCATTTTCCATTTTCAATTGTTGATTTTCTTTACGTAATTTTCTTAGTTCTTTTTCTTCATTAGTTAAGTTATCTTGATGGTTAAATGAACCAGTATTTTGATGTTGCTTAATCCATTTCCCTAACGCCGAAGGTGTTAAATCATATTCACGAGCAATTTCATTTCTAGGCTTACCATTTTCATAAAGCTTTACCATTTGTAATTTAAATTCAGGACTAAAAGTTCTTCTTTCTCTTGTCATAAAAATCGCCTACTTTCTTAATTTAACAATATCTATTCTCATAGAATTTGTCCAACTAAGTGTAGACGATTCAATTCAGTATATTTGAGGGTTAACGATAAAAGTAGAAAGCTGACACACAATCAAATTACAAATCTAGAATACGACCGTGGTTCACGTAGATACGAAGAAGAATTAGTGGAGTATTCTAGTATTGAAGATGTGGATGAAGAACTAGTTGGTGAGTTTAAGCAATTGCTTAATACAAATGTAGATAATGAAAAATTATTAAAAGCTAGAGGATTTATGCGTGAAGGTAAATTGACAGTTGCAGGTTTGTTATTGTTTAGTAATAACATCAATGTTTATCTACCAGGCGCTAGAATTCGATTTATGAGGTATGAAGGTACAAAAGAAACATACTAAGATTAGCTGTGAAGAAATTTATGACGATAGATTTCTTCACAGCTATTTTTTATAGTTGTAGAGAGAAGTAGATCGAGCAGATTCTTGGATCTTTGAATCCGCAATATAAACTGATCAGCTTTACTCTCCTTTTGAAATTCGTTTGAAGTATGTTGGGTTCTTGAAACCGTGTATAGGAAAATGAGATGAAAAAGGCTAAGTAAAGTTCTCACTTCTCAATTCTTTAAAGGAGGCTATATTTATCAATTATTTAGGTGTTGATATTAGTAAAAGAAGTAGTGTCGTAGCTCATTATCATAACGATCAATTTCAAAGAGAATTTACCATTCAAAATAATAAAAATGGTTATAATTATTTATTAAAGTATACGAATGATTTGATTTCAATAGCACAAAATAGCTTCTCTACAGTTAAACAATCTTCATTTCTCGTAGAGAAATTAATACATCTATGTGATAAATTACTTAAATCTATGCATGAAAAAGATTTGTTTGATAAAGAGATGATTAAATTAGCTAAGACAACTGATGCGTTTGAAAATATCATTTCTATTCCTGGGTTAGGAGAATTAACCACTGCTTTACTGATTGGAGAGCTTGGAGATATAACACATTTTGAAACAAACAACTCAATGCGTATGTCGGAATTGATATAAAGCGTTATCAATCAGGTAATTCTATGAGCAGAGATACAATTAATAAAAGAGGTAATAAGAAAGCTAGACGTTTATTGTTTCTAATCATTATGAATATCATTAGAGGACGAAATCGTTATAAAAATCATGTTGCAGACTATTACTACAAATTAAGAAAGCAGCCAAATGAGAAACCTCATAAGACTGCAGTCATAGCTAGTGTGAATCGTTTGTTAAAAACCATTCATTATCTTATTACTAACAATCAATTATATGATTATCAAAAAGCACCACACTAATGTAACCATATAATCATATACATCATAACACCTTATTCAAAAAATAGAAATTGAACGGTTTAGTTCAATGATGTTAATTTTAGCGCCCAAGTACTTGACTAATCGTAGGAAGAATCTGGGACAAGACTTAACGTTGTAAAAGATATTACTTTTGATAAAGCTTTGCCAGTAGCAATAAGAGAAGCGAGAGCTTTTATCAATACACAATTACGTGAATATACTTTTTTAGGCAAAGAGGGGAGATTTGTAACTTTGCCAGAATATCCGGAATTTGCTTGGTTTGAGGGAATGATAAATGCTATTGTACATCGCAGATATGATAACCAAGGAGATCATATAAGAATAAAAATGTTTGACGACAGATTAGAAATTAGTAGCCCGGGTGCACTGCCTGCTTCTGTTACGTTAGAGAATATTAAAGAAGAAAGATATTCAAGGAATCCAAAATTAGCTGCAGCATTAACTCAATATAAATGGGTGAGAGAATCAAATGAGGGCGTGGGACGTATATTTGACGAAATGAAGGATTATTTTTTAGATGATCCTGTTTATTCAGAGCCTAATAATAGTTCAGTACAACTAACTTTGAAGAATAACATCGTAGCTAGAAAAGAAAGAGAAACAGGTAGAGTGAGTAATATAATAACACCTAAATTATTTGAAAGTTTAAATGAGCAACAAGAATTAATTGTGAGACATTTATATAATCAAGGCGAACTAACAGCATCTAAAATTGCTAATATTATTCAAAGGTCTGTTCCTACTGCTAGAAAAAGATTGAAAGAATTAGAGGAAATGAATATTATATCGACACATGGATCAAGTAAAAATGATCCAAAGAGAACATATTATTTACTCGGATTCGAGTAAAGAGAAAAATTTTCGAGTAACTCAAAAGAAAAATATTAAAAAATCATGGGAAACCAATGATATCAAGTGTTTTGTGAGCTTTCGAGTAAAGAGAAAAATTTTCGAGTAACTCAAAAGAAAAATACTAAAAAATCATGGGAAACCAATGATATCAAGTGTTTTGTGAGCTTTCAAGTAAAGAGGAAAATTTTCGAGTATTATTATTTAATAAGAATTAAAAGTTAAATAAAATACCTACTAATCAGAAATTATAGAATTTCTATCAGATGGTAATTTAGCAAGTAGGCTAGAAATTCAAGAAACAATGGGACTTCAAAAAAGTTATACATCTGAATTAATTACTGAACTTAAAAAATTAGAGATTATTGGTTCGGAAGGTAGGGGGCCAGGTACTAGATATTATTTAATTAAAGAATGATAAAATTATCAGATGATAACCGGACGATAAAAAAAGTACACACCATCGACTAGCAGATTTTTATTCTTGATTAATATCCTGGAGTTAAATTAGAGGCTATTCTAGGAAATTGAAAAAATCAATTTATATCAAGTTATACGATCTCCTATACAAATATGTGAAGCTTTTAATATTTATTGAATGTAAAAACACGTCGTTCATCTTAATTTTCAAAACGTTAATATTATCCAAATTGTTGAAAACTTGTTCGTTTACAAATTTGTGTTCAATAGAAATGTAAAACACTCTTCAGCATTGCTGAAGAGTGCTTATGGTATGCTTATCCATTGTCCAAGATGTGTATGTGAAATTAAAATGTTATTACTTAAACAAATTTGAATATTACTCTTGTAACTTAGCTCTTTTTTTCAAATCATTACCTATAGTACTAAGAGTATTATCAACTGTATAAAGAGAACCTAAAGGCCCATTAAAAAATTTTCCTATTGGAAGATTATGTTGTCCACCTTTCCCAACATGAATACCTACTAATTCTCCTTGTAAATTAAATATGCCTGATCCTGAATTACCTGGCTCAGTATAACCAAAATAAGCGCCTGATTCTAGATCGAATATTTCAATTTCACTTCTATACAAAGTATGTGTTGAGTAATTATATGGGTACCCTAATAAGTTAATTTTATCACCAGATTGTAGGTCTATATTGTCTGGAATCTTAGCTGGTGGAACTAAATCCCCTGCTGATTCTCCATTTTTATTAGTTTTTAATTTAATAATTGCCAAATCTGTACCTTGTCCATAAGGGGACTCATTAATATCTTCAGCTTCAAACTGACCATAAGGAGTTTTCACCTCAACAGATCCTTCGTCACGTGTTGATCCTGGTGTGAAAATAATATTTGAAGGATTTTTATTAGCTAACCTAGCTATATGATAGTTTGTAATTACTGTATTTTTACCAATTAACACTCCGGATGCTAAAGTTTGTCCCTTGACAAAAACTGTTCCAACAGAGCTATAAGGGCTTTTGGTAGTATCATCAACTTTTGAGAAAAGTTCTGAATCGGAAGGTGGGACTTTGAAGGCTTCTTGTTTTTGCATAATTTCTGATTCATTATAGTCCTTTGCATAGGAGTAACTTTCAAAAATTCCAACAGTAGATACTAAAATTGTGAAGATAGATGATGCGGCAATTAATTTATTTAAAAAATTAACTCTCATTTTAAAACACTCCTTTTTATTTTTATAATTTACATATATTATAAACTGAATAAAAAGTGGTTTTATTAATTTTTAATTAAAAAACTCTTAAATAAACTAATTTGTTTTTATTCTGTAGGATATTATACACTAGAAAACCATGCAAATGATGATTTAGAAAAGCTATTAATAAGGTTGAGCTCGCAAGGAACTATATAAAAATAGGTATTGTGAAATGATATAAAATATGTGAAACTCTAAGAATTTATTGCACGTAAAAAACACGTTGTTTATCATAATTCTCAATAAGTTAATATTTCGATATTATAAGTTAACACTCTTCAGTATTGATGGAGGGTGTTCTTTTTATACCCTTTTTCGATTGTGAAGCTATATATAATTATTATGTTTTTACAAAAATATCTTTATTTTAAGGGGTGGCCTTATTATACATATGGATGATGCTCAAGCAATTCTTTAATTAATTTTTACAATCCACTTGAGTATCACGTTACGTTATCCTTTATCTTTAATGTGTGGAGGGATAAACATGTATAATATAAAAATAATTAGGTCAGATAAAGTGTATTTGGATTTGCTAGAACAAGAATATGATAATAAGTCACAATATTTTAAGGACAACTTATTAACATATTTTAAAGAAAAATTTGAAGTTCAAAAAATACCTTATGAAAGTAATAGTTTTGGATTTGATGTATTAAAATTTTTAAATCAATCGCATGTATCGCCAGAAGAATTTAATTCTAAACATATTAGTGAAGTGAAACGTTTGGATGATGATTTTTGGAGTAATTGTAGGAAGTATATAGAAAATGCTATAAAACAATTTGAATTAAATGGAATTCAACCACTAATTGACAAATATATATTTACTGTACTATTAGGGGACAGTGAAAAGCCTACAATGTATCTTAATAATAATTATGGTGGAGATGGAGGTGTACCAGGTTATGTATTCTTGTCAATAGTACCTAATACATATACATTAGATCGTGTAAAAAGTGCTATTGCTCACGAAATGAATCACAATATTAGATATCAATATCTAAAATGGGATGGTGGATCTCTTGCTGAATTAATAATTTCGGAGGGTTTAGCAGAAAATTTTGTGGAAAAAATGTATGGAAATCAATACTTAGGACCTTGGGTAACTACTATTGATTGGAAAAAGCAACAAAATGGAATAAAAAAGAAAATAAAGGAAAATATTGATATTGATAATATGCTCGAAGCGATGCCGTATCTTTATGGTGATGAAATAACAAAACTATTTGGTGGTGTACCTGTCGGATTACCTCATGCTGCAGGATATACGTGTGGCTATTATCTCATAAAATATTATTTGGAAAAAACGCAATGTACAATAGAAGAAGCAACAATTAAATCATCAGATGAAATTTTAAGAGAGGTGAATGACTTCTGGAGTACCAATATAGTATAAAAGATATGATGGAAATAACAGGTGTAACAAAAAGAACATTGCACTACTATGATGAAATTGGTTTATTGTCATCTAGCAAAAATAAAAATAACTATAGAGTATATAATCAAAATGATTTAGTCAAACTACAAAAAATATTATTATTAAAATCTATGGATTTCGATATTAAATCAATTTCTAAGCTACTGGATTTAGATAACGAAATGTTTATTGAATGTATTAGAAAACAATCAAAAATTTTGGATGACAAAATCAAAAGATTAAAAACAACAAAAATTGCTATAGATAAATTTATTAATGGGATTCCTATCATCGAGATAGAAGAATTAAATCATAATATTAACAAGCAATATCAAAAAGAAGCGGATATGAGATATGGAAAGACTAGAATTAATAAAGAATTTAAAACGAATCTATTTGAAGATAAGAAGATCAAAAATGAATTTGAATCAATAGTATATGAATTTTGCAGTGTAACGGATTATAGTGTGGAAGATAGCAAGGTATTTAAAGTTGTTTTAAAATGGAAAGGTTTTATGAATCAACTTTTCGATTTTGATGATGAGATGCTTTGTTTGATTGCTAATGTGTATCATAATGACAAAAGATTTAATAATTATTTCGAGAAATTTAATACAACAGGTATTGCTCATTTTATTTCTAAAGCAGTAAATTATCACTTGAGTTCGGAATAAAAGTAATTTTTAATCAATTGAAACGTTAAAAACATCCTTCAATACAATACTGAAGGATGTTTTTATTTACAATAATATATAACTTGTCTACTAATAAAATACAAATCAATAATACTTTTATAAATTTTACTTTTTATTTATGGCTATTTAATATGGTGCTGCTATTCTGTATGTGTAATCACTATTGATTGCAAATATCGTTTAGGGGGCGCATTTGATGAAACAATTAAGTATGCAAGAGTTGAAAGAAGTAAATGGCGGAAATAGAATTTCAGATGCTTGGAATGCAACAAAAAGCTGGTTTGGTGATGTTAAACGTGGTATGGATGAAGCGCATGAAGATAATGGTTGGAGATAATAATTAGGAGGGTCATAAAATGAAAACTTTAGATAAAAAAATGTTGAAAAATATTAATGGTGGACGAAATGTTGCTGAAAATATCGGATATGCAATTGGTAAAGGTGCTGATGGAGTTAAGAGTTTTGTTCGCGGTGTAGCAGAAGCACTTAAATAATTATTGATAGGAAGGATTTATTAAAATGAAAAAATTATCTAATAAAGAACTGAAAAAAATAAATGGTGGAGACTTCTGGGAAGACCTTGGAACGATTACTGGAAATGTAATAAATAAAATACCAAGACTAGGAAAAGGAAAAAAATAGACTCAATAGATATAGACAGTGGCTTGAAAATAAACCCTATTTTTAAGTCACTGTTTCATTAAATCAAAATATTTTTTAATACTATTATCAACATATTGATTTATTAACTAGATATATGTTTGATAACTAAAATATGCGGTAGATTATGTTTGATTAATAGGAGTTATATATGAAAAAAGTTAAGTTTATTCAACAATATGATGAAAAAGATTGTGGACCTACTTGTCTAGCAATGATTTCACAATATTATGGTAAGCGTGTTTCTGTACCGCATTTAAGAGAGTTAGCTAAAACTGACAAGTTGGGAACTAATTTACTCGGTTTAACAAAAGCAGCTGAGGTGATAGGGCTTCAATTAACAGGTGTCCAAGTTGATAGTATAAATGAGTTGAAAAGTGTTTCTTTTCCTATTATTGCACATGTTATTAATGAACAAGGTTATGAGCATTTTGTTATTGTCGAAAATATCCAAAATCATAAATTACATATTGTTGATCCAGCTAAAGGAAAGTATGTTTTATCAGAAAATAAATTTAGAAAAATATGGACAAATATAGCTGTTTTAATTGAGAAAAAGGATAACTTTTCTGAGAAGACAAGAGCTCCTTCTTATATGGTGTTGTTTTACGATATTTTGAAAGAAAATAAAATGAAAATTATTATTTTGACACTCTTATCTTTATTTATAAATCTTATAGGTATTTTAGGAGCGGTGTTTTTAAAGTATTTAACTGATTATATTATACCATCTCAATTGAGTTATACATTACATTGGTTAGGATTAAGTATTCTATTAATATATTTATTAAATACAATGATAACTTACATCAGATATCAGATGAATTTAAAATTAAGTCTGACTATTGATATGCAATTAATGAAACGCTACTTCTATCATGTGTTGTATTTACCTAGTCATTTTTTTGATACACGTAAAAGTGGAGAGATTTTACAAAGATTTATGGATACCTCAAAAATTAGAGAAGCTTTATCATCATCAACGTTGACATTAATAGTTGACACATTGATGATTGTTATTGGCGCTGTTTTACTTTATCTACAAAGTGGTTTGCTATTATTGGTTACTGTTATTTTTATACCTTTTTTTATCATAGGTGTATATACATTAAAAAAACCTTATGAACGCTACAATCAAAAAGTAGCTGAAAATGATGCTGAATTAAGCTCATATTTAATAGAATCATTTGATGGTTATCAAACGATAAAGAGTTATCAATCTGAAGAGGATAATTATCAAAAAGGCGTATATAAGTTTAACGATTTAATTGATAACCTATTAAAATTAGGTCGATTTTCAAATATACAATTATCATTTAATCATTTTCTAAAAGTAGTCATGAGTATCATTATTTTATGGGTAGGAGGAGCCCAAGTGATAAAGGGGGAAATGTCTTTAGGAAGTTTATTAGCTTTCAATGCTTTAACTATATATTATTTAGAGCCTATAGAGCGACTTATTAATGTTCAGCCAACGCTTCAGTCTTCATTTGTTGCAGCAAGGCGTATTTCTGAAATAATCGGTTTAGAGCGCGAAGAAAGCGCATTATTGCCAACACAACCGTATGAATTTAAAAAAGAAATTGAAATTAAGAATATTACGTTTCAGTATGGATTTAGAAATATAACTTTGGACAATGTAAGCTTAACCATTAAGAAAGGTCAAAAAGTTGCGATAGTCGGTGAAAGTGGAAGCGGTAAAACAACGATTGGAAAACTATTGACGCGCTTTTATAAAGTTGATGAAGGGAGTATATGTATAGATCAAACTCCGATAACACATATCCCTATTGAGGCATTCAGGCAAAATGTTGGGTATGTTACACAAGAAACATTTTTATTTGCAGATACAATACGAAATAATTTATTATACGGTACGAATCAAAATAAAGATGATGATGAGATGATTAATGCTTGTCATTTATCTAATGCACTAAATTTTATTGAGAAATTACCTAACCAGTTTAATACAATGTTAGAAAAGGGCGCATCTAATCTTTCAGGGGGTCAAGTACAAAGACTATCTTTAGCAAGAACACTTTTAAAGAATCCTGAAATCCTAATTTTAGATGAGGCCACGAGTGCATTAGATAGTATTACAGAAAGTAGAATCATGAAAAATATTGATCGTTTAATTCAATATGAAGGAAAGACTGCGATAATTATTTCTCACAAATTATCCACGGTTAAAAATGCAGACGTCATTTATGTTTTAAAAGATGGTAAAATCGTCGAGTATGGTAGACATGATGACTTAATTAAACAACAGCAAGCATATTACCAACTATGGTGCTTACAAAAAATATAATTCGAGTCGCAACACATCATTTGCGCTCTTGAACGTGATTATCCAATTACGATAATATGTACAAGTGGGATGTATGAAAAAAGTATATACCGTTTCACAAGTGTTTACAGTGATGTAAAACATAATGGGTGGAGGTGAAGCGATATGTTTAAAAAAATAGCTAATACGATACAGGCTCAAGTGATAGCACTCATCATAGCTCTAGCCTTTATTATATTATCTCTTGTTAATATTTTTTCAGTGACAACGGATATTAAAGTGGTTTTGAGTGTTTTCCCTTTAATCGTTTTTTCAATTATAAGCGTGTTATGCTTGTATAATATTCAAAAAATTAAGCAGAAGAAATAGTTATTCTATTATCTTGCTATCAACTAATATTGAATATCCGTTAAAAGAACTCGGTACTATGACTGTATCGAGTCTTTTTTTGGATTAACTGTAAAAAGATTCGTACATAAAATAATATGACTATGTAAATTAATAAAATTTCTATAATCAAAAGAGACCTCTATGTCAGTTTTATTTTTTTGACACTAGCGTTGTCGTATCCATCTAAACTTATATCTAATGCATCAACATTTTCTTTAATAAAAGGGATATCTTTTTTGTTAATCAACAAACCATTTGTCATAATAACAAGATTACCGTCATAGTACTTTCTTATATAACTAATTATGTTGAATAAATCTTTACGAATAAATGGTTCTCCTCCTGATATTATTAATGAGGTGGGCGATACTAAAAGAACTCTATCAATAATTGTTTTTATTTGATAAGTACTTAAGACATTAGATGAGTCGGGTGAAGAAGAAAGTACGCAGTGATTACAAGTTAAATTACATTTATGTGTAAATGTAATTGTGACATGCAACGAATCTTTTGGATAGCTATGTTCTAAAGAAACATAGTAGTCGATATGTAGTAATTGTTTAAATAATTCTTTTAAATTGTTAAGTGCTTGATTATCTAAGTTATTAAATTCTAATATCGAATGGTTTCCGGAACTAATAATTTTATCAAGAGTCTTAAAATACTTTACTGATGATCTTACCCAATGTCCATTATTCATATTTATTAGTAGTACTTTATTTCTGAAATATATATCCTTAGAGTTTCTACTTTTTATGTACATCTAATCACCTCATTACGAAATTTATCTAATAAACATCAATTTTTTATCAATTAAAATCCAATTTTAATAAAGTTTTCACAATAGACAAATATGTATAATTTGTGACCTTCAAAATATTGATAAATAGTTGATATGTTTTTGATATCTTTAGAACAAAGGAGGCGTACAGATGAATAGAATAGATATTAGTAATGTAAGTAAAACATATGATAAAAAAAAGAAGGCATTAAATGATGTTAGTTTAGTTATTGAAAATGGTATGTTTGGTATTCTTGGTCGAAATGGTTCAGGGAAATCTACATTGATGAAGATTATTGCAACTATACTTCAAAAAAACAAAGGAACAGTTGAAATTAATGGTATTCCATTAGGGGAGACTGAAAAAATACGAGGGTTGATAGGTTATTTGCCACAAGATTTTGATTTTTACCCAAATATGAAGCTTGAAGAGTGTCTATACTACTTAGGCATATTGTCAGGGATGGATAAAAATATATTAGATAGTAAGATACAAGAAGTGTTAAAAAAAGTAAACTTATTCGATCATAAGTCTAGGAAAGTAAAAGGTTTATCAGGTGGAATGAAAAAAAGGTTAGGAATTGCACAAGCAATCATACACGATCCATCAGTAATCATAGTAGATGAACCAACTGCTGGTTTAGACCCTGAGGAAAGAGTTCGCTTACGAAATTTATTATCAGGGTTAGCTGAAGATAAGATAGTTATTATATCTACACATATAGTGAGTGATATTGAATCTATATGTAAAGATATAGCGATATTAGATAAAGGCAAAATTGAATATACAGGGAGCATAACGAGTTTGGTTAAAAGTGCGCATAATAAAGTTTATGACATTATTATCTCAAATAATGAATTAACCTCGTTTAGAAAAGAAAATATTTTTATTACTAAAATAAATGAATTCCAAGGATATTTAAAAATTCGCTTTGTATCTGATGAAAAGATACAAGGTGCTGAGATAGCGGGTCATGATTTTGAAGATGCATATATGTACTTTCTACAAAAAATAGATAGAGGTGAGGATGTATGAAGCTTCTATGGGTGGAAATGAAAAAAATAATGATTAGTAAATCATATATTTTTTATACACTATTAATCTTAATTTTTGGATTTTTAAACTGTCAACAGATAATAGAATTTAATCTTAATTCTGAGATTTACAAAGATGGCGAAATAGTTATGAACACAAATAATAAAAATATTATCCGAAATAATATTATTGAGGAATTGGAAAAAGAGATTGGAAATAATGAATTTAAGACATATCAGTTCGGATTTTTAAAGGTGAAAAACTTAAATAAAAAAGAACTAAGTAAAGTAAAAGGTACATTTCTTAAAATGAAAAGTACTAAAGACTATAATACGTTTAATAAATATAAAAAGTCTATATCAGAATATATAGGTAGAGGTTCAAGTTATTCGGATGAAAATCTACATTTATTTTCGAAGAAAGCGATGAATAAAGAAGAATTACGATTAGAGAAGCAATCAATAAAAAATAAAGACCTTTATTTTGGTTCTTATAGTCGTTATTATTCAGATGTGATGGGAATAGTGTTAGGGATTTTACCTTTCTTTCTAGGAGCATATACTTTTTTATTAGATAGTAAGAGTAAAGCTTTTGAATGTATTTACGTTAAAAAAATATCATCTTTAAAATTAATAAGCATAAGGTTTATCATTATAATTCTATTATCATTTCTACCAGTATTATTATTTTCGATATATTTTGTTTTAAATCTTGCAAGTATTCATGCAATTTCAATTCAATCTCTTTTTATATTTTATAAGATACTTATCATGTGGACTTTGCCTATCTTAATGTTTTCAAGTGCGATGGGTATGTTGCTGACTATTTTATTAAATTCATTTATAGGCTGTATTGTTCAAATTTTTATATGGTTTATTAATTTAAATATAGGTTCAAGAAATATAGAGGGTATTTATGATGTATTATATATTCCTAGACATAATACGCTATTTAACTCAATTTACTTTTATAATAATTTTATTGATTTTATTGTGAATAGATTAATCTATTTTATTGTAAGCGTAATCATATATATAATCACTATATATTTATATAGCATTAAAAGAAGGGGGATCATTTCAAGTGGGAAAATTATTCGGAATAGACTTAAAGAATAATCTATTAATTCTTTATATTGTTTGTTTCATTATAGTTATTTTTAGTATGTTTTTAAATGGCATATCTAATTTAAATCATAATCGTAGTGTTCAATATTTAGAATTATTTTTTAGTATTATCGGTATCATTCTGTTCCCATCTCTGTTCTCCATTGAAAAAAAACATGTCATCATAGAACTCATTAATACTAAAAGATTTGACTATAAGTACATTTTTCTTTTTAGGATTATTAGTACTTTGATTGTTACTTTTATATTCTCTGTGTTTACGTATATGATGCTGACCATATTTAATTCGCAAGTTAAACTGTCAGATATATATATTGCGTTTACGAGTACAATATTTGTTGGTTCAATATGTTTACTAATTACTGTTCTAAGTAATAATTTATTAAATGGATATATGTTTGGATTAGTATATTTCTTAGTTTGCTTAGGGTTTAGAAACTTAAGTTTTATATTCCTTTTTCCGGAAACATTTAACTTTCCATACTATTTCAAAGTAGTCCAATTACTCTTAAGTATCATCATACTAGCTAGTGTTGTTATTCTCTCTGATAAGTTTAAAAGAGAAGGGGATAATCATAGACTTTAGTATATTAAATGCATATAAAGCAGGCAGTAATTATTTTAAAAAGCTGTTATAGAATTTTTTATGACTTATCCCTGTGCTTAAACATTTGTGGATTAAGTATTATAATTTTTATAAGAGATTAAAAAATATTAAGAGTACATAAAAGAGGTATGACAATGACATATAATATTATGATTGTAGATGATGAAGAGAGCATTGTGTCATTTATTAAAGATAGTTTAAATTTAGAAGGATTCAATACAATTGTGGCATACAATGGAAGAGAAGCGATTGAAAAAATAGATGATAGTATTCACTTAATCGTATTAGATATCAAAATACCTTACATGGATGGGTTTTCAGTTGCAAAACACTTATCCTCAACACATATTCCTATTATTTTTTTAACAGCAAAAGATAGTTTAGAAACTAGATTAAAGTGTTTTTCACTAGGTGCCAAAGATTATTTATCAAAGCCTTTCTATATGGAAGAGCTAATCATTAGAATCAAAAATATACTCAATCAACAAAACGACAATAATTATATTCAAAATATTAGAACATTTAAAGATTTAACAATTGACTATGATGCTTTTAAAATTACTATAAATGGAAATCCAATAAACCTAACAAGAAAAGAATTTGAAATCATTAAGTTATTGTCCTTGAATTCTAATTATTATTTTAGTAAAGATCAAATTTATGATTTAGTAAATTTAAATAAACAAGGAAATACACAAGTCATTTCAGAACATATTAGAAAAATTAGAAAGAAATTGAGTGAATATAGTGATGATGAGTATATTGATACAAAGTGGGGTGTTGGATATAGATGGCTAGTGTAGATAGTATTAAGAGGAAAATTCTTAAATTAAATCTTTTGATTATATTCGTAAGTGTAGCATCAATATTTATATTACAAATTATATTAAATAGATTAGAATTTTCAAAGATAGGTCACTATCTGTATCCAGATTTTTGGAATGACCCCCATTACATATTTAAAGTAAGCAGTGTTGCTATCAATATAGCTGTTCCTTTATTGTGTATATATTTTTTTACAAGGCACTTTTACAAAAAAGAGATACTAAATAATATAAAAAATTTAAATACTATGATTCAGAGCTTAAAAAATAAAGATTTAGATCATAAAATAGAGAGAACTAATATCAAAGAATTTAATGATATTATAAATGAAATTGAAGCTATCAAAAAGTTTTTACGTAATAACATCAAAATGCAATTGACTGTACAAAATAATTTCAAAAGAAAGCTAGAAATATTTGAGCATGATTTAAAAACACCTTTAACAGTCTTGCAGGGGCATGCAGAGCTATTAAAGAAAATAAATGTATCTAATTTATCTCAAGAGGAAAAAACTAATAAAATTAACTTAGAAAGTGATATTCTTTTGAAATCTATAGATAGGATTAACAATCAAATTAATATGCATATTAACAATGTAAAGTTATTACCAAAAGATTCGGATCGAGTAAGCATCAAAGAAGTTGTTGAAGTCATAAACAATAATTATAAACATAATTTCATGATTAAAGATAAAAAATTTGAAATACTTGCTGATGCGTCATTATTAAACAAGGATTATTTTATAAGTAATCAGATTTTGTATCATGTAATGGACAATTTGATAAATAATGCTGTGAAATACTCGGAAAATCAAATTATTATAAAACTTAATTTGATTGGTACACATCGACTTAACTTCCAAGTTATTAATGATGGCAAATTATTTACAAAAGAAGATTTGGCACATGCTAAGGAATGGGGCATAAAAGGAGAAGTTTCAAAAGGATCAGGAATCGGCTTATACTTTGCTAGTGAGGTTTTACAACAATTTAATAGTGATATTATGCTGGAAAATATAAAGGAAAAAGCTTCTGCAAGTTTTACAATTGATATCGAATTAGAATAGAACTTTAAACTCCAAATTCAATAAATATTTTACAGTTCACATTTAACAATATTTAATGGTGCTTACAAAAAATATAATTCGAGTCGCAACACATCATTTGTGCCCTTGAACGTGATCATCCAATTACGATAATATGTACAAGTGGGATGTATGAAAAAGTATATACCGTTTCACAAGTGTTTACAGTGATGTAAAACATAATGGTGGAGGTGAAGCGATATGTTTAAAAAAATAGCTAATACGATACAGGCTCAAATCATAGCACTCATCATAGCTCTAGCCTTTATTATATTATCTCTTGTTAATATTTTTTCAGTGACCACGAATATTAAAGTGGTTTTGAGTGTTTTTCCTTTAATCGTTTTTTCAATTATAAGCGTGTTATGCTTGTATAATATTCAAAAAATTAAGCAGAAGAAATAGTTATTCTATTAGTTTTGATATCTAATACTATTGAATATCCGTTAAAAGAACTCGGTACTATGACTGTATCGAGTCTTTTTTGGCAATCAATTTGTATATTCCGACAAAAAAATGTTGGATTTTGTTTGATTGAAAGAAGCTTTTTTGTTTGAATTTGACTAAAGGTGTAGTAAGTTAATAATATTACATATTGAATCAATAATACTTTTCAGATTCAAAACATCAAAAAGATAATTTTATAAAAAGGTGTGAAGCATTTGAATAAATATGAACGTTTGGATGAGATTGCACGTCGTGTTAATGAAAAGGGAACGATTCGGATTACTGATATAGTTGAGGATTTAAATGTATCTGATATGACGGTAAGACGTGATTTGGTGGAGCTAGAGGAACAAGGGATATTGACCAAGATTCATGGTGGAGCTCGGAGTAATGCTGCTTTTCAATATAAAGAAATGTCTCATCATGAAAAGCATACTAAGAAAAGTAAAGAAAAGTATGAAATTGCTAAAAAAGCAGCAGATCTCATTGAAGATGGAAATATCATCTTTTTAGGCCCAGGTACAACGGTTGAAATGTTAGCCAAAGAAATTGAAAATAAGCGTTTATCAGTTGTGACGAATTGTTTACCGGTATTTCAAATTTTACAACATAAACGATCAGAGCACTTTTCAGTGTATCTTATTGGAGGATCACAACGTAAGTTAACAGAATCATTTGTTGGTGAAATGGCAAACACATTACTAGAAAAAATGCGATTTTCAAAAATCTTCTTTAGTGCGAATGGAATTAAAGGGAATGAAGTGATGACGTCTTCATACGAAGAAGCCTATACTCAAAAATTAGCGATTTCACATTCGAATGAAAAATATATATTGGCAGATGACTCAAAGATTGGCAAAGAAGATTTCGTATCATTTTGTGAGTTAAAGGATTTAACTGCTATCGTAACAAATTCATTAACGGAAGAACAGCTGACCTCTATTCAACAATATATTGAAATCATATAAATATAAAGACTAGGACCCAAAAGTGTCTTAGTCTTTTTTGTTTGAATTTGAGTATTATGAATAATAATAAACAAAAATAAACTGAAATATGTTGAATTGATGTTTGTTTTGGTCTATAATTCAATTGTAAACAAATGAAAGCGCTTATATATGTGTGAGTCAACAACTGATTGGGAGGATGATAAGGATGAAAGTGATTATAGGTGCAGATCAACATGGACTAAGTTTAAAAACACATATTCAAACATATTTACTTGATCGCGGTTATGATGTTGTCGATGTGACGAGTGATAGTTTAAAAGATTTTGTGGATGTCACTGTTGCAGTGGCCAAAGAGGTGCAACAAGCTGACGATAACTTAGGGATTGTGATTGATGAGTACGGTGCAGGAAGTTTTATGGTTGCGACTAAGATTAAAGGCATGATTGCTGCAGAAGTATCTGATGAGCGCTCTGCTTATATGACGCGTAGTCACAATAACGCCAAAATGATTACGCTGGGTTCAGCGTTAGTTGGTGAAACATTAGCAGAAAATATCGTTAAAGGATTTGTTGAAGGTGCATACGATGGAGGGCGTCATCAAATTCGCGTAGATATGTTAAATAAAATGGGTTAATAGGAGGTTTATCGAATGAAAATAGCAATTGGTTCGGATCATATTGTTACGGATACAAAAATGGAAGTTTCACAATTTTTGAAATCACTCGGACATGAGGTGATTGACTGTGGAACATATGACTTTACGCGTACGCATTACCCAATCTATGGCAAAAAAGTGGGCGAAGCGGTGACGAGTGGCGACGCAGATTTAGGTGTGTGTATTTGTGGAACAGGTGTTGGTATTAACAATGCTGTCAATAAAGTGCCTGGTGTACGTTCAGCTTTAGTACGAGATATGTCGTCAGCTCTTTATGCGAAAGAAGAGCTTAATGCCAATGTGATTGGTTTTGGCGGGAAAATTGTTGGAGAATTATTACTTTGTGATATTGTCGAAGCTTTTATTAATGCTGAATATAAACCAACAGAAGAGAATAAAAAATTAATTGATAAGATTTCAAAAGTAGAGTCTATCCATCAACAGCAAAATAATGAAGACTTCTTCAATGAATTTTTAGAAAAATGGGATAAAGGTGAATATCACGACTAATTAGCCCCGATTAATCAATGTAAATGAACTTTGATAAAAGTGACATAAATCCAAAATGAGAGGTGTATGTGATGAGTACAAAACAAGAATTATTAGCACAAGTGAGTAATGGTAAGGGTATTATCTCGGCTTTAGCTTTTGATCAACGTGGTGCATTAAAACGTATGATGGCACAATTTCAAGAAGGTGAGCCAAAAGTTTCAGATATAGAAACACTCAAAAAATTAGTGTCTGAGGAGTTAACACCCTATGCATCATCTATTCTTTTAGATCCTGAATATGGTTTACCTGCTACACAAGTTAGACACGCTGATGCAGGCCTTTTATTAGCCTATGAAAAAACAGGATATGATGTGAATGCAAAAGGACGCTTACCAGATTGTCTTGTAGATTGGTCAGCCAAACGCATTAAAGAAGCAGGTGCTCAAGCGGTGAAGTTCTTATTGTATTACGACATTGATGATGAAGATGCGATTAACAATCAAAAAGAGGCCTATATTGAGCGTATTGGCTCTGAATGTAAGGCGGAAGATATTCCATTTTTCTTAGAGATTTTAGCATATGATGATTCGATTGCTGATAATAAAGGCCCTGAGTATGCGAAAGTGAAACCTCGAAAAGTCATCGAAGCAATGCGTGTCTTCTCTAAAGAACGCTTCGGTGTCGACGTCTTAAAGGTTGAAGTACCTGTAGATATGAACTATGTTGAGGGGTTTGGAATAGGTGAGTCTGTCTACACGCGTGATGAAGCTGCACAATATTTCAAACAACAAGATGAAGCGACACATTTACCATACATCTATTTAAGCGCAGGTGTATCAGCAAAGTTATTCCAAGACACTTTACGCTTTGCACATGAAGCGGGGGCAAAATTTAATGGTGTACTTTGTGGACGTGCTACATGGTCTGGTGCTGTTAAAGCCTATATTGAAAAAGGTGAAAGTGCAGCAAGAGAGTGGTTAAGTACTGAAGGCCATGCCAACATTAGTGAATTAAACAAAGTGCTAGAAGAGACAGCTGTTTCATATCAAGAAAATGTATAAGTCATTCAATGACGATCGGAGGGGATTTTTATGAATAGAGAAGAAGTGACAATGTTAGGGTTTGAAATCGTAGCCTATGCAGGAGATGCACGCTCTAAATATTTAGAAGCATTAACAGCAGCACAAGAAGGTCTTTATGACAAGGCAGAGCAACTGATAGAAGAGGGAAACCAATGTATTGTTGATGCACATAATGCACAAACGTCTTTATTACAAAAAGAAGCATCTGGTGATGATATTGCATATAGCGTGACAATGATGCATGGACAAGATCATTTGATGACAACGATTTTATTAAAGGATATGTTAAAGCACATCATTGAGTTATACAAAAGAGGGAGTTGACAACTATGAACAAACTGATTGGATTCATTGAAAAGGGAAAGCCATTTTTTGAAAAGCTCTCGCGTAACATTTATTTAAGAGCGATTCGAGATGGATTCATTTCGGCTATGCCTGTGATCTTATTTTCCAGTATTTTCTTATTGATTGCATATGTTCCGAATATTTTTGGGTTCACTTGGAGCAAAGAAGCAGAAGCAATGATTATGAAGCCATATGGTTACACGATGGGGATTGTAGGTTTACTTGTAGCTGGTACAACGGCCAAAGCTTTAACGGATGCGTACAATCGTAAGTTAGAAAGTACAAACCAAATTAACTTTATTTCGACAATGCTCGCGTCAATTTGTGGTTTCTTGTTTTTAGCTTCAAATCCACTTGAAGCAGGTGGATTTGCGAATGCATTTATGGGGACTAAAGGATTGCTCACTGCATTTTTATCCGCATTTATCACAGTCATTATCTATAATATCTGTGTAAAAAACAATGTCACAATTAAAATGCCGAAAGAAGTGCCACCGAATATTTCGCAAGTGTTTAAAGACTTAATTCCGTTTAGTTTAGTGATTTTAGTGTTATACGGTTTAGATCTTTTGGCACGAGCATTAGTGAATACAAATGTAGCAGAAGCGATTGTGAAGTTTTTCGAACCTTTATTCACGGCTGCTGACGGTTGGGTTGGTATTACGATTATTTTTGGTGCTTTTGCTTTATTCTGGTTTGTCGGTATCCATGGACCGTCTATTGTCGAACCAGCGATTGCGGCAATTACGTATGCTAATATCGAAACAAACTTTAACTTATTACAATCTGGGGAACATGCAGATAAGATTTTAACACCAGGTACGCAAATGTTTATTGTTACGATGGGTGGTACGGGTGCTACATTAATTCTTCCTTTTGTATTTATGTGGCTATCAAAATCTAAACGTAACAAAGCAATTGGTCGTGCATCAGTTGTGCCAACTTTCTTTGGAGTGAACGAACCAATTCTTTTTGGTGCACCAATTGTATTAAATCCAGTATTCTTTATTCCTTTTATTTTGGCACCAATTGTGAACGTGTGGATTTTTAAATTCTTTGTTGATGTTATAGGGATGAATAGTTTCAGTGTTGTATTACCATGGACAACACCTGGTCCTTTAGGCATTATTATGGGAACTGGCTTTGAAGTTTGGGCATTTGTTTTAGCGATTACACTCATCGTAGTCGATGTGCTCATTTACTATCCATTCTTCAAAGTGTATGACAAACAAATCTTGGAAGACGAGTTAAAAGGTATCGATAACTCGGAAGCATTACGTTCGAAAGTGGCTGACAACTTTGATACGAGAAAAGCAGATGCAGTGATTGCTTCATCTGTTGGTAACTCGACAGCTCAAGAAGTTGAGTCTAAAGATAATGAATCAATTACAGGTACGACAACGCACGCCAATGATAATGTTATGCCTGAACCAACAAATGTCCTTGTCCTTTGTGCGGGTGGAGGAACAAGTGGATTGTTAGCAAATGCTTTGAACACAGCTGCAAAAGAGCATCATCAGCCTGTTAAGGCAGCAGCAGGTGGTTACGGTGCACACATGGATATTATGAAAGAATATGACTTAATCATCTTAGCACCTCAAGTTGCTTCAAACTATGAAGATATTAAACAAGATACAGATCGTCTCGGCATCAAACTTGCTAAAACACAAGGTGCAGAATATATCAAACTCACTCGTGACGGTGAAGGTGCATTGCAATTTGTAAGAGATCAATTTAAATAAAAAGGAGCCTGACTCAATATGAAAAAATTACCAAAAGACTTTATTTTCGGTGGTGCTACAGCAGCCTATCAAGCTGAAGGTGCAACGAACACTGATGGTAAGGGGCGAGTAGCATGGGATACGTATTTAGAAGAGAACTATTGGTATACAGCAGAACCGGCAAGTGATTTTTATAATCGTTATCCTGTTGACTTAGAGTTGAGTGAACAGTTTGGTGTAAATGGGATTCGCATTTCGATAGCGTGGTCACGCATTTTTCCAACGGGTTACGGAGAAGTGAATCAAAAAGGAGTCGATTATTACCACCGTCTCTTTAAAGAATGTTTAAAGCGTCATGTCGAACCATTTGTGACACTCCATCATTTTGACACACCCGAAACATTACATTCGAATGGTGATTTTTTGAACAGGGACAATATCGAACACTTTGTTGATTATGCAGCATTTTGTTTTAAAGAGTTTGATGAAGTCAAATATTGGACGACATTTAACGAGATAGGGCCGATTGGGGACGGACAGTATCTCGTAGGTAAATTTCCACCTGGTATACAATATGATTTTGAAAAAGTATTCCAATCGCATCATAATATGATGGTTGCACACGCGAAAGCTGTAAAATTATACAAAGATCACGGATATCCTGGTGAAATTGGTGTTGTACACGCTTTACCTACTAAATATCCATATGACAAAAGCAATCCAGAAGATGTACGTGCGGCTGAACTAGAAGATATTATTCACAACAAATTTATTTTAGATGCGACATATTTAGGTCGTTATTCAGAAGCGACAATGGAAGGTGTGAACCATATCTTAAATGTGAATGGTGGCGCCTTAGATCTTAGAGATAAAGATTTTGAAGCACTTGAAGCGGCTAAAGACTTAAATGATTTCTTAGGTATTAATTATTACATGAGCGATTGGATGCGTGGGTTTGAAGGAGAGAGTGAAATCACACATAATTCAAAAGGGAATAAAGGTGGATCTAAATATCAATTAAAAGGTGTAGGTCAGCGTGAATTTGATATCGACGTACCACGTACAGATTGGGATTGGATGATTTTCCCACAAGGATTATATGATCAAATCATGCGCGTCAAAAATGACTACCCGAACTACAAAAAAATCTATATCACTGAAAATGGCCTAGGGTATAAAGATGAATTTGTAGACAATACAGTATATGATGACGCTCGTATAGATTATGTTAAAAAGCACTTAGAAGTCATTGCCGATGCAATTGAAGACGGTGCCAATGTAAAAGGGTATTTCATCTGGTCGTTAATGGATGTTTTCTCTTGGTCAAATGGCTATGAAAAGCGCTATGGATTATTTTATGTTGACTTTGAAACACAAGAGCGTTATCCGAAGAAAAGTGCTTATTGGTACAAAAAACTTGCAGAAACACAAACAATTGAATAAAACAATGAAACCACGGCTTGAACGGAGTCGTGGTTTTTGGTGTGATATGCTAAATTATATAAGTAAAGGATGAATCCAAAGTTAAAAGATGTGTCAAAGAACTTTTGATAAAGGAGTATTTATTATGACAGAAATATTGATTATAGAAGACGATATTGAAATTGCACATGTGCTGTCTTTGATGTTAGCGAAAAAAGAGATACGTTCAACGATTGCGTATAGTGGATAAGAGGGTATTTCATTACTTGAAAATAAACAGTTTGATATTGTTTTGTTGGATTTAATGTTACCTCAAATGAATGGTCTTGAAGTGCTTCAAAAAATACGTGATAAATACAAATCAAAAGTGATTGTCATTTCTGCCAAACACGATGTGAAAGAAAAGGTCATGTTATTAGAAGAGGGGGCAGATGATTATATTACTAAGCCATTTGATCAAGAAGAGGTGACCGCAAGAATACTCGTTCAATTACGAAATTTATCAGGTCAGGATAATTGTGTTGTGAAAACATGGAAGGCGCTTAAAATAGATAAGTCCAAACGCGAGGTTACACTTGAAAATCAATTATTAAAATTAACTAATGCAGAATATGAAATCCTCAATTATTTTATGGATTATCCAGAAAGGCCAATTACTAAGCAACAAATCTATGAAAATATCTGGTCGGGCCCGTATTTAGGGGATGATAATACTGTTAGCATGCATATGTCTAATATTAGGAAAAAATTTTCTGAAGTTACAGAAACCGCATATTTTAAAACTATTTGGGGCATTGGTTTTATGCTCATATAAACTTTATGATTTCTTTATACTTTACTTAAAGTTTCTTTGAACACGCATCAGTACAATAAAGATAAATTAAGTAAAGGAGAGGATATCATGGATAGTGTGATAGAGACGACACAGTTATCAAAAAAGTACGCAACTTCCGAAGCTTTAAGTCATTTCGATTTTAAAGTGACAAAGGGTGAAATCTGTGCGGTTATTGGAAAGAATGGTGCAGGAAAATCAACATTATTTAAACTATTATCGAATGAATTGTTGATGACAGGTGGCAAGATTGAATTATTTGGACACCACTATAAATCATCAAATGAGGTTAAAAAGAGAATAGGTTTTTTAATAGAAAGGCCAAAGTTTTATGAAAATCTCACAGCTTATCAAAATTTAAAATATTTAGCTAAACTCCGAGGCATTACGCATACAAATCGACTGGATGAGGTTTTAAAATTAGTAGGTTTATATGAGGTGAAAAAGCATAAAGTTGAAACATTTTCAATAGGAATGAAACAGCGTCTGGGTATTGCACAAGCTATATTACATCATCCAGATTGTCTTATTTTAGATGAACCTACGAATGGTCTGGATGTAGAAGGTATTGCGAATATTAGACATTTGATTTTAAAGCTTAATAAAGAATACGGCGTTACGATTTTGATTTCAAGTCATATTTTATCTGAATTAAAAATGGTTGCGGAGCGATTTATCTTTATTCGAGATGGCCGTCTCATTCACGACATTACAAAAGCGGAACTAGAAGAAAAGTCTAAAAAGTATTTATTACTTCAAGTGGATAACGTTCCAGAAGCAGTAAGGTTACTTGAAACATATTTTAAAGCAATACAATATACAGTTCTCCCTAATCAGGTCATTCAAATTCATAATTATATGGAGGAAGCGCATCAAATCAATAAAGTTTTAGTTGAACATCATATATTGATTAAAGAATTTAGAATTGATCAAAAAGAATTAGAAACATATTTCTTAGAATTAGAGGAGGCTGAAAGTAATGTTTAATTTAATGACTGCGGAAAGTTATCGATTAAGACATAAGAGAGCGTTACATCTTGTTATGAGTATAAGTGCTATTTTAATAGTGTTAGCTGCGATTGTCATTGCATATTTTGGACATACAGATAAAAGTTTCCCATATTTTCGTATGGATTTTTACTTTATGAGCGCAGTGGGTATTAATATTGCTACGGTTTTAGTCATTTACTTTTTTGGTGTATCACTCCTTACAACGACAGATTATCAAATGATTTCTCACGCTATTGCTTTTGGTCAGTCGCGAGAAAATATATTTATGAGCAAGTTAGCTATTTCTTTATTTTACTTTGTGTTATTTTGTATTGTAAGCATGATTGAAATGTTCTTTGTAAGTGCGATTATTTTTCCAGATTTTGATGAAACTTGGCTAGTTACTTTAAAAGCAATCTTTAATATAATGCCAATCTTTTTAGCGATCTTTTGTGTGTCATTTTCGTTAGCAATATTGAGAATCAATTATCTCATTACTATTATAGTGCTAATGTTTTTATTTTTACTATCTGAAAAACTCACATATATGTTAAGTAAAACATCAGAGATATTTGAGTACATACATCAATATACTCCAGGTCAACTGTATTTGAATAATTTAGCAGGATACTATAATCGTGATTTAACAATCGACTTTTCCTATTGGCTCGTGGGAGGGATATGTGTATGTTTATTTTTAATCGTAAGCTTTATCAAATTTAAGAAAAAAGAGTTTTAAATTAATGAGGTTATCATATGTGGATTATAGTTATTATTTGTTTAATAGCCATCCTTTATTTAGCTATTCGATTTGTCTTGGTTAAGATGGAAATAAAATATGTGCGTAATCAATTGATGAATATTAAAAAAGGTGCTTCAAGTAATCAATTAATACAAGCGACAATGGGAAAAAGTTGTTCACATCTTATTAATGATATAAATGAGATGCTATTATTGCAGATTGAGGAAAGAAGAAAATATCGATTAAGAGATCAAGCGATTAAAGAAGAACTCGCTAATATCTCACATGATTTTAGAACCCCTTTAACAGCGATAAAGGGATATTCACAGATACTGAGCCAAGACTATAATTTAGACTATAATCAAAAAGAATATTTAACCATTATGATTCGTAAAATCAACTTGTTAGAGAGACAAGTTGAGAAATTTTATGATTTAACATTAATTGAATCTCAAGATTATCCAGTACATCTAGCTTTTCAACCACTTAAAAATCTTATGGATAATGTACTAATGACTTATTATAAAGAAATGGAAGCAAACAATATCATTCTTAAAAGGTACGAATTGACAAAGGATGATGTTCTCATGGATGAAGACATTACAAAACGTATATTAAATAATCTTTTGTCGAATGTCTTAAAACATGGTGAAAAACAGATGAGCATATATACACAAGTGCAAGACGATACATTAGTACTTTCAATTATGAATCATATTCAACAAAATCATGTAGTTCCTACAGAAAAAATATTTGAACGCACGTATACAACGCAATCGAATCGTAAGGATGGTGTTGGTTTGGGTTTGTATATTGTACGTTCATTAGTACGACTGCAAAAAGGAACAGTAGAAGCCAAGCAAGAAAACGATACATTTACAATATTGGTTACTTTTAAACTTAAATCATTTGAGCTCTATTTATAAAAATGAATATAAATGAACGTCAAAGACTGAGACACAACTGTCTATATGGAATCCCAAGACATGATGTTGTCTTAGTCTTATTTTTAACAAATAAAAAAACCCACTGACACAGTGAGTTGTTAATGTAACATTACGTTGACGCTTTAAGCTTGTTTTAACTTAACTATGATTATTTAGAATGAAGTAAAACTTCTTTTGTATCATAACATGGGTATTCACAATTGTCAAAATATTTGAGATAATGTTTTTAAAAAGAAATAAATGGGGGTAAATATAGTGATGCAAAGGCCATATATTTTAAGCTTAGATATTGGGACAGGCAGTGTGGGATATGCTTGTATGGATGAATCTTTTAACATTCTAAAATACCATCATAAAGATGCAATTGGTGTATATCTATTCGACGGAGCTGATACTGCTGAAGAAAGAAGATTATTTCGATCATCTAGAAGAAGAAACAATCGTCGTATTAAACGTCTAGGGCTATTACAAGAGATTTTAGCACCCCTTGTACAAAATCCTAACTTTTATCAATTTGAAAGACAGCATACTTGGAAAAACAACAATGTCGATTTTAAAAATAAAAGTTTATCTGAGGTATTAAAATTTTTAGGATATAACCCTAAAAAATATCCAACGATTTACCATTTACAAGAAGAACTGTTGTATAAAGATCAAAAGGCAGCACCTGAACTGATATACATAGCCTTATATCATTTGGTTAAATATAGAGGTCACTTCTTATTTAATCATTTAAATGTAGAGAATTTATCTAGTGAGGAAAGTTTAGATGACTTGATTCAGTTGATTGAACAATATGAAGTCATTAATGAAACAACATTAAATATTAATTACGAAGATAAGAAAGAAATATTAAATATCCTCCAAGACAATAGCGTTACCAAAAATGATCGTTCAAAGCAAGTTAAAAAGTATGACAAGGGATTAGATCAAATTGCTAAAATGGTGTTAGGTCTCAAATTTAATGAAGGCAAGCTCTTTTATAATGCAGAAAATAAAGAATCGCTTATAGAAGCAAATCAGTCTTATACATTTGATGATGATTATGAAGAAGCGATGAGTTCATTTTTATCCCAAGAACAATTAGATTTCATTGAGTTAGCTAATAAAATATACTTATCTATATTACTGAAACAAGTGCTTAAAGGGAAAAAATCTATAGCTGCTTCTAAAGTGCAAGCGTATCAAAAATTCGGTAAAGAATTAAAACAAGTTAAAGACCTTGTATATAAGGCGGATAAATCAAAACAAGCATATCAATCTATTTTTGTATCCGCGAAAGAAAGCTTAAAAGCGTATCAAGAAAAACCAGATCAAAATAACTTTAAACAACTTTGTATATTTGATCAATATTTAATTAGTCCAAAAAATCAATATGATAAGTTATTAAATGAATTAAAGCCTTATATCCTTAAAGAGCACCCCCTTTATAAAGAAATTGAAAATAAAACATTACTCAAAGTATTAAATACTACTGATAACGCTAGTATACCGATGCAAATGAATCTCTATGAGGCACAAACAATCCTGAAAAATCAACAGAAGTATCATCCTGAAATTACAGATGAAATGATTGAAAAAGTATCTGATTTAATTACATTCAGAGTACCTTATTATGTAGGACCTCTTGTTAAAGGAAAAAATGATCATCGCTTCGGGTGGATGATTCGAAATTCAAGCCAATCTATTAAGCCATGGAACTTTGATGAAGTAGTGAATCGAACTGATAGTGCGACTGAATTTATTAGACGTATGACCAATAAATGTACGTACTTACTTAATGAAGATGTATTACCTAAACATAGTCTACTTTACCAAGAAATGGAAGTACTAAATGAATTAAATGGTGTACAAATCCGTAAAAAAACAGATCCCAAAAATCGTAAATATCGATTGGAACCGAAAGTGAAACAATTTGCTTTTGACTACATCTTTAAACAAATTAAATCAGTAAGTCATGAAGCGTTTTTAGACAAAATGAGAAACTCTAATTATAGAGATGATTTTATTGAAAATGGTGTATCACTTGAGGTATTTGGAACTCAAGATGAAAAGAAATTCACTTCTAAACTTTCTTCATACATTGATATGATGAAGATATTTGGCTCAGTTGAGGATCGAAGAGAACAGATAGAAGAAATCATTTTATGGATAACGCTATTTGAAGATAAAAAAATACTTGTCCAAAAATTAAAAGAACATTATCCAGAGTTGACTGAAACTCAAATGAATCAATTGAAAAAATTAAACTACTCTGGATGGGGGCGTATGAGTGAGAAGTTATTGACGCATCGTTACCATGGTAATGCTGTCATTGAATTACTGAAAAAATCCGATGAAAACTTTATGGAGATCATCACCAATGATGCGTACGACTTCCAAACATTTATTCAAGAAGAAAATCAAATTCAATCTAAGCAAATACGTTATCAAGACGTTGCTGACTTAGCAACATCACCGGCACTAAAAAAAGGCATTTGGTCAACGATTAAAGTAGTCAGAGAACTCACATCTATATTCGGAGAGCCTCAAAAGATTATTATGGAATTTGCGACAGAGGATCAAGACAAAGGAAAACGTCAAAAGAGTCGTAAACAAATATGGGATGATATTGTCAAAAAGAACAAATTAAAATCCATGGACGAATATAAGGAAATCATCAAAATAGCAGAATCATACAGTCAAGAAGCATTTCAACAAGAAAAACTATGGTTATATCTCTCTCAAAATGGTAAATGTATGTACTCAGGTGAAAGAATTGACTTAAATGAGTTGTTACAAAAGGGTTCGCAATACTATGAAGTCGATCATATTATTCCTCGAAGTTTTATAAAAGATGACTCTATTGATAATAAAGTACTTGTTAAACAATCGATGAACCAAGTTAAAGGGAATAAAGTACCTTTAGAATTTATCAGTTACCCTGAAAAAAGAATTTACTTCTGGAAGAGCTTAAACAAAGCAGGTCTTATCAGTGACAGCAAATTAGCCAAATTAATGAAACCAGAATTCACTGAAATGGATAAAGAAGGATTTATTCAACGACAACTCGTTGAAACACGACAAATTTCCACACACGTTAGAGATTTTCTGAGTGAAGAATATCCCAATACACGTGTCATTCCAATGAAAGCTAAGATGGTAAGTGAGTTTAGAAGGAAATTCGAAATCCCTAAAATTCGTCAATTAAATGACGCACATCATGCAATTGATGCTTATTTGAATGGTGTCGTATATCATGGTGCGCAAATCGCATACCCGAGTGTAGATTTATTTGATTTTAACTTTAGATGGGAAAAAGTGAGAGCCAAGTGGAAAGCACTTGGTGAATTCAATCAAAGACAAAGGTCTCAATTTATTTTCTTCTTTAAAGAATTAGAAAAGTTACAAGTTTCAGAAGGTGAACTCTTAATATCTAAAGTAAAGATGGATATTGATCACTTTAACATCAATTTTTCTAAGAAGAGATTTAATATTGCTCAACACTTCTATAAACAAACGGCTTATTCACCTAAAACGCATACTGCTAAGTATCAATCTGAGAAAACAAATTTTGCGGTCTATGCTGAGATGAATGCTTATCAAACACATGTTGTCGCGGTGAAAGTGTTAAATAAAAAAGGAAAACCACAAGTGAAATATCAAATGATTGATCAATATGTGATTGAACACTATAAATTTGGTGAAGGTGCTTCAAAAAGCCTTGCACTATATTTAGCTCGACGAGACAACAAAGAAGATGTGATTGATGCTCAAATTGTTTACACCCTTAATAAGGGAGACTTATTAATGTTAGGAGAGCATCCATGCTATTTTATATCAAGTGGTGAAGTAATTAACGCAAAACAATTTGATTTAAACTTAGATGAACAATTGATGTTAAGTCAAACATTTAATCACAAAGAATTGAGTTCTCATGATTTGCAACAAGTCTATTTAGAATTAGCCAATAAAGCGATTGATCAGTATGCCGAGTATTTAAATACAAATGGGAACGATCAAAAAGCACAAAAAATTAGAGGATTATTTGAAAACACTGATCAAACGCATCAAGACTTTATGAATTGTATTGATGAACTATTCAAAGCAACCAAAGCTTCTTCGGCTCGATCAGAAAAAATAGGAAGTCGTAGAAGCGGTATGGGTCATCGTAGTTTCCTAGGACCTAAGGCGAATGTAAAAGTAGCCTATACTTCAATTACAGGACTCAAATCAACAAGACCCAAATCCTTATTTAAATTAGCGGAGTCTCGTAATGAGCTTTAGAACAGTGATTGTTACTACAGATGCTAAGTTATCACTGCGGAGAAATCATTTAATTGTAAAAGGGGAACAAGTCAGTCAAGTTTCTTTGAATGAAATCAGCTGTCTAGTCATTGAGCATCCAAATGTCTCAATGACTGGGCATCTTATCAATGCACTGAGTAACCATAAAATTGTCACAATATTGTGTAATTCTAAACATTTACCGCATACATTTTTCTTGTCAGTTTATGGTCACCATCGACAATCAAGATTAATTGCTAAACAAATGGATTGGTCTAACGAAAGAAAAAATAGACTATGGCAAGAATTAATTAAACATAAAATTTTAAATCAAAAACAGATCATTGAAACTTTTTATGGTAAAGATGAGGCAGATCCATTTGAAAGATATGCCAAAGAGGTTGTTTTAGGAGATAAAACCAATCGAGAAGGCCATGCTGCAAAAGTTTACTTTGGTATGTCAACAGATTTCTAGACAGTTTTTATAGAAACTATCTTTGTACGCTTTCGGCGTCAGATAATTTAATGCACTATGAGGTCGAATGTTGTTATACCAATTAACATAATCAAACAATTCGAGTTTTAAGTGATTAATAGATTTAAAATCATACTGTTTAATGAATTCAGTTTTTAACGCTTTAAATGTACTTTCAGCTACTGCGTTGTCATATGGACATCCTTTCATGCTTAAAGATCTTTTGATACCAAAGGTATCTAGTACATCATCAATCATGTGATTATCAAACTCTTTTCATCTGTCAGTGTGAAACATTTGTACGTCTCTTAAATCGTGTCTAATGCTACTAAGTGCCTTGGATACAAGCGTGCTATCTTTCTTTGAGCCTGCGCTATGCCCAACAATCTCACGGTTAAAAAGATCAATAAATAAACATATGTAATGCCATTTTCCAGCCACTTTTACATATGTCAAATCACTGACAAGAACTTCCAATGGTTCTTTTCTATTGAAACTTTGATTTAATTCATTATTGATTTCGCGTTCACTTGAGCGAGAAGGAAATGATTTATACTTCGATGTCGTATAAGAAGATACTAATTTATTTGCTTTCATAATGCGTCCTATACGTCGTCTTGAGACATTTAAACCATTTTTGATAAGTTCATTTTTAATCCTTCTTGTTCCAAAACATTTGCGATTAGAATTGAAAATCTCGATAATTTTATCGCTAATTTCCTTATCTCGATCATCTTTTTCAACGTTGGGTGATTTGTTAATTTCGTAATAGTAACTACTTCTAGAGATTTGCAGGACTTTGCACATTGCTGATACTGAATATTTATTGGCATTCTTTCGAATGACATCTATTTTCGTCCCATGATCAGCGCTGCTTGCTTTAAAATATCATTTTCCATTTTCAATTGTTGATTTTCTTTACGTAATTTTCTTAGTTCTTTTTCTTCATTAGTTAAGTTATCTTGATGGTTAAATGAACCAGTATTTTGATGTTGCTTAATCCATTTCCCTAACGCCGAAGGTGTTAAATCATATTCACGAGCAATTTCATTTCTAGGCTTACCATTTTCATAAAGCTTTACCATTTGTAATTTAAATTCAGGACTAAAAGTTCTTCTTTCTCTTGTCATAAAAATCGCCTACTTTCTTAATTTAACAATATCTATTCTCATAGAATTTGTCCAACTAAGTGTAGACGATTCAGCAAAAATTTTAGTAGAGAGTGATAAAACAGCGTATTTCATATTAGGTGGCCTATGACTAGCGCTAAATGAAGAAAAAGATATATACCTAGAAATGAAATCTAACACTCGTATACGCATATGGCTTTTACAATTGAGGAAAGTGAATTTGATGAATGGTATCAATGGTTAAAAGATAACAATGTGAATATATTAGAAGGACATATGATGCCAGATCATGTACATCTATTAGTGAGCCTCCCAACCAAAATAAGCGTTTCAAGCTTTATGGGGTATTTCAAAGGTAAAAGCGCTTTGATGATATTTGATAGACATGCAAATTTGAAATATAAATTTGGAAATCGTCACTTTTGGGCAGAAAGATATTATGTAAGTACAGTTGGATTAAATGAAGCCACAATAAAAAAAATATACAGAACCAAGAAAAGCACGATAAAGCGATTGATAAGTTGAGCATAAGAGAATATGAAGCCCCTTTTAAGAGTTATTGAAGTTAGTCAAAAGCCTCTTTAGAGGCAGCTAAAGAGACAATGGCATTTTGGCTTGAGCATGAAATGAAAAAGCCAGTGCCTTTAGGCGCTAGTCGGTAAAGCGGGCTTATAGCCCAAGAACAAACCACCCGTTTTACGGGTGGTCCTGATTTGGAAATGTAAAAGTGTATAACATATAAAAAATGATACAAAATTCGCTTAAATAAATTTTGGAGTTGGAATCAATCATACTGAAGGTTTTGACAAAAGTGGTTAAAATTTAAGTATTAAGGTGGGGCAAATCGTCCGTTTTATAACCATATAAAATAGTTAGTGTGAGACATTATATGAACAACTTTTTATTTCATGCGGACTTAAGATTATTGTTTAAAACTTTAGCGATTTTAATTATTTTTTCGAAATATAAGCTAAGTCTAAATATCATCACAGGACAATGCCTAACTGCACTTAATCGATTCCTAAGTGAAGATTATTAATTTAAAAAAATTCGGGAAACAGTTTAATGCCTCATCGTAAATTAGGGTATAGAACTATAATTGATTTATTGAAAGTTATTCAAGTTCTCACGAAAGTTTTGATAAGATAAAGTAGTAAATGCCTATACTATGACTATGCAAAATTCAAATGGAGATATGATTACAGGAATGATTGTGTTACTTTAACAAAAAGGAGCAATAAACAGGTTGTTCATCATTCCCTTTGTTTCACTATAGCGTATGAGGGAGCATATTTAATTGCTATAGGATTTTAAGGGGCTTTTTCAAGAACTTTACTTGTAACTATCTTAATAACCGCGTTAGTGATCATATCAAAACCTGGTTCATCCAGAAATGTTCAAAATGCGTAGAATCTTTAAATTATGAAATATCCATAATTGCGCTCTGATAAAGGTATTGATTATTGTATTTTTGGATGAGTTGTTGAATGAAATGTATGTATGAAGTGTAATGAGTAGACTGTGATTCTAATAAATCCATAATTTGAAGGTAATGCTCTTTTTCCTCTATTGTTGCTTCTTTTTTAAAGTATCCCCATAAATGTTGGAATGTATTGATAAATGCTTTATGACCAATAGGTTTTTGGAGTATGGTATCAATGGCTTGAATCAGTTCCTCATAAGTCGCCCCGTACTTGATTATTGTTTTAATATGTAAATAATCTCGATAATCGCGCATCATCACATTGTACTTTTGATAATGCCAATATTTTTGGATTTTTGTTATTTCTTTCATTTGGAATCACCTATATTATATATGAGCCAATGTTCTTCAATATATTGATTATTAATCTTGCGTGCAGCCTCTTCTAATGCAAAAAATTCAAATCCTAAGTTATTAAAGAAGATTTTAGCTTGAATGTTATTTGAAGCAATGGCTAGCATGAGTTGCTCAATATGTTGAGATCGTGCATGCTTAATTAATGTTTCCATAAGTTGATAGCTTAATGATTGGCCACGGTATTTAGGGCTGACATATAAGCTTTGGATAAATGCTTTATGTTTTTTGCTTGGGTGAGGTATGAAGTCTAATTCTATCATGCCAACTAGTTTTTGATTATCAAATGCACCAAATACCACATTCCGCTTATGGTTGTCTGGATGCAAAAGATGCCTCAAGTCTTTTAGGTTGAGATGGTCACCGTCATAAAATTCATGTAGAAAAGTTAATGGCTCATTTTGATATGCTTCTATTATCAAATTTTGAAAATCTTTTGCGTTGTCATGAGTCAAAATCTTTATCATAGGTCACCTCTCGAAAATTAATTATATTTGTAAATAATCATATTAGAATCTAGAATTTAATGCAACTTTATTTTTGAAAGTTCAGAAAATAAAGTAATAAATCATATTCTTTAAAAAATGAATACTTCTCAAGAGGATGAAGACAATAAAAAAGTGAAACTGAAATCAATACGATTTCGCAGTTTCACTTTTGATTTTATCATAATTGTGGATAATAAATCTTATTCAATCACTTCTACAGAAAGGTTAACATTAATGTTACCACGAGTTGCTTTGGAATACGGACAGAAATCATGTGCGTCTTGAATAGCTTTTTCGGCGTCTGATTGTTCCATATTTTTAACTTTACCGTGAATATCTACTTCTAATTTTGGACTTTTGTGGTCAGGATCATCTATTAAGCGCACTGTTAAATCAACAACAGGTTCTGCCTCTCTAAAACCACTTTGTTTAAGGATTAAATCAAATGCACCATTAAAACAAGAAGCATAACCTGCTGCGAATAGTTGTTCAGGGTTAGTTGCTTTGCCATCTGCTTTATCAGGGGGTAGGATTTGTAAATCTAAAGTTTGGTCATCTGTTTGAACGTGTCCTTTGCGTCCGCCTGTATTGGTTGCAGTTGTTTCATAAATTGTTGCCATGAATAAATCCTCCTTCAATTATCTTGTAATAATTGTTTACCCCAAATGGAATTGTTCAATCATCAGTCTTTTCAAATATAAAGAATTAGGATATAGTAACTATATTCAGAATTTACTGACAATGGAGGGATACGATGAAAAAAATTAAAATATTTGATGTTAGAGAAGATGAACATCAAGCATTAGAAAACTGGATGAGTGCACATCAGGGAGAAGTGGAAGTAGAGTTAACATCAGATTCGCTTGGGGAAGCGCATTTTGATACATTGGATCAAATCGATGGTATATCGACATCACAAACCACAACGATTAATAATAATTATTTAAAAATTTTGGCAGAACACGGTATTTATCATGTTGCCCAGCGATCTGCTGGTTACGATATGTTTGATTTGGACGTTGCCAATCAATTAGGGATTAAAATATCAAATGTACCGAGCTATTCACCGCAATCAATTGCAGAATTTGCTGTGATGCGTATATTAGAGTTGGTTCGTCATGCGTATCAAATTGATCAGAATGTATCACAACAATGTTTTGATTGGAGTATGAATATTCAAGGGAGAACAGTTGAATCTTTAAAAATAGGAGTTATAGGGACAGGGCGTATAGGGAGTCGAGTGGCTAAAATATTAAATGGGTTCGGATCACAAGTTTATGGATATGATTTAAAGCCTAATTCAGAGTTAGAAAGTATCCTGACATACGTTGATAGTGTAGAGACGCTTGTCCAGAACTGTGATGTCCTAACGATACACATCCCAGGTTCTAAGGACAATCATTATTTTATAAATCAGCACGTTTTTCAACATGCTAAAGAAGGTCTTTTATTTGTGAATACTGCACGTGGTAGTGTAGTAGATACTCAAGCATTAATCGAAGCGCTTGATAGTGGAGTAGTTTCTGCGGCTGCTTTGGATACTTATGAGAATGAAGGGGATTATTTTAGAAAAGATTGGTCGAATAAACATATTGCTGACCAGACATTACAAGGTTTATTAGGACGAGATAATGTATTAATTTCGCCACATGTTGCATTTTATACCGATGAAGCTGTACAAAATTTAGTAGATATTCCATTGGATGATGTTTTATCATATATTCATGGTAAGGAAGTTAAAAATATTGTGAATCTTTAATTGAAGAAAGGTGTTTAATCATGAAAACACAAATTGTCGCTAGTTTTATGCCAGATAATGATCAATTAACCCAAAAAGATTTGGCTTTAATTAATCAGTATCAAGACGATTTTGATATTTTAGAATTACGTGTAGATGGTTTAGCTCAATGTGAGATTGATACGCTACGTAAGATAATTGAAGAAATCAAGACGGTATTGAAAAAGGATTTGTTAGTCACATATCGTACTGTTAAACAGGGGGGGAAGGGTGTCAAATCTGAAGAAGACTATGTTAAGTTCATTCGAGGTATCGGACGACTTGAACAAGTAGACTTAATCGACATTGAGTGGGAACCCTACAATGACATCAGGAAAATGCTCGTTCATGAGTGTGAAGCACATCAAAAAGTCACTTTATTGTCTTACCATCGTTTTGATGAAACACCTAAAATCGAGGTGTTAAAAAAGACTTATTTCAATATGTCAAAGCTAGGGGCGCAACATTTGAAAATTGCAGTGATGCCTCAAACGAGACAGGATGTATTGACTTTATTAGAAGCACTATCTGAAGCGAGTGAAGCATTACCTCAGTGGGTGACAGGTATTTCAATGTCGCAACTGGGCGTCATTTCGCGTACAGCTCAGGAAGTATTTGGTGGCGCATTGACATATGGTTCAATATCAGAAGCAGTAGCACCTGGACAATTACACGTCAAAACATTATCAAACCTGATGCCTGTGTACAGTTTAGTTGAAAAGCGATAAGCCCTTAGATATAATTGATAATGGTTATCATTAAAAAGGGGTAGATAGAGATGCAACTTCAAAAAGCGATTGAAACAAGAAGAAGTATCAAAAATTTCACGAGAGATATGCATATTGATGAGTCGGTTGTAAAAGAAGCAATCGAAATAGCTGCTGATGCACCAAATCATGGGATGAGAGAGCCGTGGCGTGTTGTGTACGTCCCTAAGTATAAATTAGGAGAAATGAGTCGAGATATTTCGAAGTATGCATTTCCAAGAGATAAAGATAAGCAACAAAGTCACTATGATGCAGTCACAAATCTTGGCGGATTTTTAGCCATTATTATGAAATGTGATGCCAGACAAAGAGAAGAAAATGAAAACTACTTAGCAATTGGTGCTTTTGCTCAAAATTTGTTATTGTTACTCCATGATAAAGGGATAGGTTCATGTTGGAAGACACCAGAGTATATATTTAACCCGAAAGTAAGAAATGTTTTTGGTGTATTACCGGATGAACGGTTAGTTGGCTTTATTTATCTAACAGATTTAGAGGACTATGAGACGTGTCGAAAGGTTGAGCGAAAAAATAGGGGTTTAATTACTGATTATATTTAAACACTAATGACTATTAAAAGAAGAATAGCTTTCGAGCGAAACATTATTTATCAGTTTCAGCTTCGAAAGCTATTTTTACATATAATATTAACCTAAACTTTCAGATAAGTAACTTTCAACTTGTTCAGGTGATTTTGCGTGAGCTGAATGTAAGTGATGTAGTTTTTGACCGTTTTTGAAAATTAAAAGACTTGGAATGCCCATTACGTCATTTTCAATAGCAGCTTCTTCTAGTTCATCGCGGTTAACAGTATACCATTGATATGCATTATATTTTTCAACAATTGGATCAATCCACATGTCCATTGCACGGCAGTCCGGACACCATCCTGCTTCAAATTTAATAATAACTGGTGAGTCACTTTGAATAACAGATTTGAACGCATTCATATCATTAATTTTTTGCATATTAAAACCTCCGTAAAATCAACGTACCGTTATTATAACGGATTCAATGTTCAAAGTCATGCTACAAAATATAACGCTTAAAACAAAAACGAAACGTTGTTTTGAAATGAATAAAAAATAATTAGCTATTTTATTAAAATATTTGGTATATTTATTATAGTTAAAATGAGGAGGTAATGAAATGATTAAATTTTATCAGTATCACAACTGTACAACATGTAAAAAAGCATCAAAATTTTTAACTGAATATGGTGTGAGCCACGAGCCAATTGATATCATACAACATACTCCAACTAAGGAAGAGTTCCGCAAAATTATTGAAGCTTCTGGTATTGATATTAAAAAATTCTTTAATACACATGGTGCAAAATACCGTGAACTTAACTTGAAAGATAAGCTTGCTGACATGGATTATGAAGAGAAGTTAGAGCTTTTAGCATCGGATGGGATGTTAGTTAAAAGACCTCTTGCCATTTCTGGAAATACGGTCACAATAGGATTTAAAGAAGACGAATACCGACAAACTTGGGTTCAGTAAAATAGTTGATAGAATTTAAGCAATATGTCATGATAAATGTGTAAACATAAATAGGAGGGGATTCACGTGGCAGTGCCAAATGAACTAAAATATTCTAAAGAACATGAGTGGGTAAAAGTTGACGGAAATGTAGCTCTTATTGGTATTACTGACTTTGCGCAAAGCGAGTTAGGTGACATCGTATTCGTTGAGCTTCCTGAAGTAGATGATGAAGTTTCTGAGGGTGAAACTTTTGGTAGTGTAGAATCTGTTAAGACAGTTTCTGAATTATACTCACCTGTTTCAGGTAAAATTATAGAAGTTAATGAAGATCTTGAAGATGAACCAGAAGCAGTCAATGAATCACCATACGAAAAAGCATGGATGGTTAAAGTTGAGTTGAGTGACGAAAGTGAACTTGATGCATTAATGGATGCAGCTGCTTATGAAGAAATGATTGGTGAATAATACTTATTTTGAACTCCTTGGTAACATGTTTATCTTGGAGTTTTTTGAACTTTATATCAATGATAGGTAAGCGACTTCGTATGGACAGATTAGGTTAAAGTACGAGAGGAGCTATAACACCATATAACACAAATTGAGTAAGTTTTTCTGAGATTTAGCTCCATAGCGCATCTATGATTAAAAGTCGTCTTACGCCCATTTTATTTAGAAGGTGAAGACTATGGCGATCGTAAACAAAATCATTGTTGTAGAAGGTAAATCTGACAAAAAAAGAGTCAAAGAAGTATTAACAGAATCAGTAGATATTATTTGTACACATGGCACGATGAGTGTTGAAAAAATAGATAACATGATAGAATCACTCTACGATAAGCAAGTTTATATTTTAGTGGATGCTGATGCTGAAGGACGGAATATTCGAAAGTGGTTTTCGAAATATTTAAGTGAACGTATTGATATTTATATTGATTCTACTTATACCGAAGTCGCACGCTGTCCACGTGATTATCTCTCAAATGTTTTAGGCCGTCACGGCTTTGAAGTAAAAAAAGATTTTTATGTTAAAGGAAAGTACACATATCATGAATGTTTCAGAGCAATTGAACAATATATATGAGAATTATAATGAACCCACACATCTGATTTTTGGCTATACGCCGATGTGTGGGACATGTAAGATGTCAGAGCGAATGTTAGATATTGTGAATGATATGACACAGCTCCCACTCGTGAAAATTGATTTAAACTTTCATCCAGAGTGGAGTCGGGAAAATGAAATACAATCAGTCCCGGTCTTAATCATTATGAAGCAAGATCAAGAAGTACAACGTATTTATGCGTTTAAGTCTGTGACATATTTGTTAGAAATTTTCAAAAAAGCGATTGACGAATCGTAAGTATAATGATAAGATTAATAACAATTAAATATTCAGAAAACTCTTATCCGGAGTGGTGGAGGGATGTGCCCTATGAAGCCCGGCAACCGTCTAAATATTAGAAATGGTGCCAATTCACATAAAGTATTAATTACTTTTGAAGATGAGAGAAGCGACGTGTATACAATGCTTTCTCTTTTAACTCAAAAGAGAAAGCATTTTTTATTATGGTCTGAGATGGAGTCGTAACACGAGGAGGAACTAGCAATATGATTGAGTTAAAAAATATTGTTAAAAAGTATGAATCGAAATCAAAAACTGTAACAGCAGTTGATCATGTTGATTTAAATATAGGTACAGGAACAATTTTTGGAATTATCGGATTTTCGGGAGCCGGTAAAAGTACATTAGTTCGCTTATTTAATTATTTAGAAGTACCTACATCTGGTGATGTGATGATAGGGGGAGAACATATTGGTCAGCTCACTAAGGCTGAACTTAGGAAAAAACGCCAAAAAGTAAGTATGATTTTCCAACATTTTAATTTACTTTGGTCACGTACTGTATTAGAAAATATTATATTTCCGCTCGAAATCGCTGGAAGGCCTAAAAAAGAAGCGAAACAAGAAGCGATAAAACTGATTGAGAGAGTGGGTTTAAAGGGACGTGAACATGCGTATCCTTCTGAACTTTCTGGAGGGCAAAAACAGCGAGTTGGTATTGCTCGAGCGTTAGCAAACGATCCGGAAGTATTGCTATGTGACGAGGCAACAAGTGCATTAGACCCACAAACTACTGATGAAATATTAGATTTGCTATTAGAACTAAAAAAAGAAAAAAATCTAACAATCATCATGATTACGCATGAGATGCATGTGATTAGACGTGTATGTGATGAGGTCGCAGTAATGGAAAATGGTCGAGTGATTGAGCAAGGAAGCGTATCAGAAGTCTTTAAAAATCCAAAACATCGCGTGACAAGACGTTTTGTTCAAGAGGACTTAGAGCCACCACAAGATCAAGATGATGTAGTGAAGTCTATCGAATTGAATGAAAATGATTTGCTAGTTAAGTTTATATTTTCAGGAGAGAATACGACAGCACCAGTTATTTCTTATATCGCTCAAAAACATCAAATGGCGATTAATATTTTAGAAGGAAATATTAAAAACACCAAAACCGGGTCAGTCGGATTTTTACTCGTGCATTTATCTGACATTACAGACAGCACGTTTAACACACTACAATCAGATCTGGAATCTAAAAATATACAAGTAGAGGTGGTCAGTCGTGGGTAAGAGTTTCAGCGAGATTTTACAGGAAATGATAACAATGCCGAATGTGCGCTGGCCTGATGTGTGGTTAGCAACATATGAAACACTTTATATGACTGTCATATCGACTGTATTTTCGTTTATCTTGGGATTAGTCTTAGGCGTTATTTTATTTTTAACATCAAAAAGTCATTCTAAGCTTGGACGCATATTTTATAGTATTGTTTCATTTTTTGTTAATTTATTCAGAGCGATACCGTTTATCATTTTAATATTATTACTTATTCCATTTACGAGCTTAATTTTAGGCACAATTAGTGGTCCAACAGGTGCTTTACCAGCCCTAATTGTTGGAGCTTCCCCTTTTTATGGACGCTTAGTGGAAATTGCACTAAAAGAAATTGATAAAGGTGTTATTGAAGCGGCTCGTTCAATGGGCGCAAATACATGGACAATTATATTAAAGGTGTTAATTCCAGAATCTTCACCCGCTCTCATATCAGGGATTACTGTAACTGCTATTGCCTTAGTAGGATCAACAGCAGTAGCAGGCGTTATTGGTGCAGGTGGATTAGGTAACTTAGCATATCTGACTGGCTTTACGCGAAATCAAAATGATGTCATTTTAATTTCGACCATTTTAATACTTATTATTGTTTTTATCATTCAGTTCCTAGGGGATTGGGTTACAAATAAAATTGATAAAAGATAATTTACTTTTTAGGAGGAATAAAGGGATGAAAAAAGTTTTATCACTAGCTTTAATTTTAGTTTTAGGAGTTGTGCTTGCAGCATGCGGAAATAAAGATTCAGCAGGCGGTAGTGATGATAAAAAGGTTGTTGTAGGTGCTTCGCCAGCACCTCATGCTGAGATTTTAGAAGAAGCAAAGCCAATCTTAAAAGATGAAGGTTACGATCTAGAAATTAAGACGATTAATGATTACACAACACCGAATAAATTATTGGATGCAGGCGAATTAGACGCAAACTTTTTCCAACACACACCATACTTAGATAAAGAAAAAGAAGATAAAGGTTACAAAATTGAATCAGCAGGCAATGTTCATTTAGAACCAATGGCTGTATATTCTCAAAAATATGATAGCTTAAAAGACCTTCCAGATAACGCTGAAATCTTTGTTTCAAACAATCCAGCAGAGCAAGGTCGATTCTTAAAATTCTTTGTAGATGAAGGACTGATTAAAATTAAGGATGGCGTAAAAATTCAAGATGCTACTTTTGATGATATCGTTGAAAATAAAAAGAACATTAAATTTAATGATAATCAAGCAGCTGAATTCTTACCAAAAACTTATCAAAATAATGAAGGCGATGCTGTAATTATTAACTCTAATTTTGCAATTGAGCAAAAGTTAAACCCACAAAAAGATTCAATTGCGGTTGAAAGTCCTGAAGATAACCCTTATGCAAATCTTATTGCAGTACAAGAAGGACATAAGGATGATGAAAAAATTAAAGCTTTAATTCAAGTGCTTCAGTCTGACGACATCAAAGCATTTATTAAAGAAAAATATGATGGATCAGTAGAACCAGCAAAATAATACATTTTTAAGTAAAAAGAGATGCTTGGATTTAATTTGATTTGAGCGTCTCTTTTTATATACAACGAAAGGGGATTCAATATGAAAAAACTTTTAAATTTAGGTACATTAATGGTAGTGATAGTGGTTTTGCTTGTAGCGTGTGGCCAAAGTGAATCATCAAGTGAAGATAAAACAATTGTAGTTGCGGCAACACCGACGCCACATGGTGAAGTGGTCAAAAAAGCAGCAGAACAGCTTAAAGACAAAGGCTATAAAGTGGAAGTGCGTGAAGTTAATGATTATAAAATACCAAATAAATTATTAGATAAAGGTGATGTGGATGCTAATATGTTTCAACATGTTCCTTATTTAAATGCTGAAAAGCAATCGCATGGATACAAAATTGAAGAAGTTGGTAAAGTGTTAACAACACCTATGGGCGTATACAGTAAAAAGCATAAAAGTTTAAAAGATTTACCACAAGGTGCAAAAATCTATATATCAAATAATCCAGCTGAAGAAGGACGCTTCTTGTCATTTTTTGTAAAAGAAGGGCTTATTAAAATTAAAAAAGGCGTTAAAATTGAAGATGCTAAATTAGATGATATTGTTGAAAATAAAAAAGATTTACAATTTGATAATCAACAAGGCGCTGAATTTTTACCCAAAACATACAATAATAATGAAGGTGATGCTGTGATTATGAACTCAAATTATGCAATTGATAATGGTTTAAAACCTTTAGAAGATTCTATTGCGGTAGAAGATGAATCTTCACCATTTGCTAATATTTTAGCGGTACAAGAAGGTCATAAAGATGATCAAAAGTTTCAAGATTTACTTAAAGCTGTACAATCTCAGGAAGTAAGACATTATATAGAAGATGAATTCGATGGAGCAGTTATACCAGCAAAATAACATTAAACGAGGGCAGGGAGCTTATTAAATCCCTATCCTCGTTTAATTTTTTCATGTGATGATATGCTTCTGTGAATTAAGATGCTGTGTACCGACCTAAAATGTAGCTGACTAAAAACCCAATAACGAGTGTTAAGAGAGAAACAATCCAACTTAATCCTGTTGAAGGTAACCCGGGAAATACAGAAAATAATGAACCGATAACGAGCCCTAGTATAGCTGCATACGTGAGGTATGTGTAATGTTCAAGTAAATAGGTAATCAATTTACTTGCGATTAAAAAGCCGGAAAGGATCCCTAATCCTACAACCATGATAACAGGTAGGGTGTTAAAGTTAAGGTGTACAAGTTCAGAAATTGAATAAGTAACCGTCCCATACACACCAAACAACAGCAAAATAAATGAACCAGAAATACCCGGTAAAAGCATAGCACTCGAAGCACACATGCCAGCAATAAAATATTTGATTAACATAGCGGGAGACATATCAATAGATGTCGGCTTACCGTGTGTAGTCCCCGTTGAAAAATAAGCCATAATAGCAAGAATGATGATGGCGATAACCATTACAATCCAATGTTGTGTTTTATAGGTTTCTTTGTACTTTGAAATACGTAATAAGAATGGAATAATCCCGATAATCAAGCCGGTAAAAAAGAACATGGTTGGCGTAATGTGTTCTGCAAGTAAATAGTTGATGAGACTACTTAAGATGCCAATTGCTAGGCCCATTCCTATAATAATGGGGATAAGAAATAAAATGCTCTTTTTAAAATTTTTGGAAAACACACCGCTTACCGATGCGATAAAGTCATCATAAATTCCAAGTAGCAGCGCTATCGTCCCACCGCTAACACCTGGTATGAGGTCGCTAGTTCCCATCGCAAAACCTTTTGGAATATTTGATAATTTAAACTGAGACATAACTGCAGATTCCTTTCAATGTGTAATGTCAGTACATCATAACATAATATTACCTAATCTGATGAATATTAATCATTGGACTTTAGGCCTAATGAGAACAATCACGCTATCATTATCAATAACTTTATATATATCAGTCTCAAAAATGATTGATAAATATAAGATGATGTAATCTGACATGGTTTATAAATACCGTTGTTTTGGGTATAATAGCCATTAGGAGAAAAAAGAAATCCTTTTTGACGTTACATTAAAATTATTATAAACTAAACTATGGAATCAAACATATATTTGGAGGGAATATTAATGCCATCAACATTAGAAATTAAAGACCTACATGTGTCTATTGAAGATAAAGAGATTTTAAAGGGTGTTAACTTAACGATTAACACTGGAGAAATCCATGCAATTATGGGGCCGAATGGTACAGGCAAATCAACACTTTCATCAGCAATTATGGGGCATCCTGCTTATGAAGTGACTAAAGGAGAAGTTTTATTAGACGGCGTGAACGTTCTTGAATTAGATGTAGACGAACGTGCTAAAGCTGGATTGTTTTTAGCCATGCAATATCCATCAGAAATCAGTGGGGTAACAAATGCTGACTTTATGCGTTCTGCTATTAACGCACAACGTGAAGAAGGCCAAGAAATTAATTTAATGCAATTCATTAAAAAGTTAGACAAACAAATGGACTTTTTAGAAATGGATAAAGATATGGCACAACGTTATTTAAATGAAGGTTTCTCTGGTGGGGAGAAAAAGCGCAACGAAATTTTACAATTAATGATGCTTGAGCCTAAATTTGCCATTTTAGATGAGATTGACTCTGGACTTGATATTGATGCATTGAAAGTAGTATCTAAAGGAATCAATGAAATGCGCGGCGACGAATTTGGTTCATTAATCATCACACACTATCAACGTTTACTTAATTACATTACCCCAGATCATGTTCATGTGATGTATAACGGTATCGTTGTAAAATCAGGCGGTGCAGAATTAGCCAAACGTCTTGAAGAAGAAGGCTATGAGTGGGTTAAAGAAGAATACGAAGCGACTCAAGCGTAATCATCATCAATAGGAGGAAAGAATTATGACAACTGAAACATTAAATATTTCTGAAGCTCAAATTGTTGATTATTCACAAGCCCATCAAGAACCTTCGTGGATGACATCATTAAGGAAAGATGCGCTTAAACAATCTCTGTCTTTAGAAATGCCAAAACCTGACAAAACTAAATTAACTAAATGGAACTTTGATTCATTTAAGCAACATGAAACGAAAGGGTCTGTATTTTCAGATCTTACAGAATTACCAAAAGAAATTGATCGTATTATTAACGTTGAAGATACCGAAAACTTAATTATTCAACATAATAATACGCTTGCATATACACAAGTAAATGAAAAAGCGCAAAACGATGGTGTTATCATTGAACATATTAGTGAAGCCTTAAAAAACCATAGTGATTTAGTTGAAAAATATTACATGACAGATGCTGTAACAGTAGATGAGCATCGACTAACTGCCGTACATGCAGCATTAATGAATGGTGGCGTATTTATTTATGTGCCAAAAAATGTTGTAGTGGAACACCCTATTCAATATGTGGTGTTACATGATGATGAGAATGCGAGTTTCTTTAATCATGTTGTACTCGTTACGGAACAAAGTGCAGAAGTCACATATGTCGAAAACTACTTATCAACAGTTAGTGGTGAAGGCAATCAACTTAACATTATCTCTGAAGTTATGGCTGGGGCAAACTCAAAAATTTCATATGGTTCAGTAGACTTCCTAGACAAAGGCTTTACAGGTCATATTATCCGTCGTGGGGTAACTGAAAATGACGCAACAATTAATTGGTCTCTTGGACTGATGAATGAAGGTGACCAAATCATTGATAATACAACACATCTTATTGGTGACCGTTCTGCGTCAGATTTAAAATCAGTTGTTGTCGGTCGTGGAAATCAAACTATTAATTTAACATCTCAAATTGTTCAGTATGGCAAAGAAACAAATGGCTATATTTTGAAACACGGTGTAATGAAAGAAAATGCTTCATCTATCTTTAACGGTATAGGTTATATTAAGCATGGTGGCTCAGGATCAGCTGCGAACCAAGAGTCGCGTGTATTAATGTTATCTGAAACAGCACGTGGTGACGCAAATCCTATTTTATTAATTGATGAGGACGATGTAGAAGCAGGTCACGCTGCATCAGTTGGACGTGTGGACCCAGAGCAATTGTACTACTTGATGAGTCGTGGTATTTCACAAGAGGAAGCAGAGCGCTTAGTTATTCATGGTTTCTTAGACCCTGTCGTACGTGAATTACCTATTCAAGATGTGCAACGACAATTACGTGAAGTTATTGAACTTAAAGTAGGTAAATAACATTATTCAGAAAGGTCTGTGATAAAGGTGGCCGATACAAATTTAAATGTAGACGCAATCATTCAAGACTTTCCTATATTGAATCAAAAAGTAAATGGAAAGCGTTTAGCATATTTAGATTCAACAGCAACAAGCCAAAAACCGAAGCAAGTGATTGAGGCTCTTGATGATTACTATGAGCGTTACAATTCTAACGTCCATAGAGGTGTTCATACATTAGGATCGCTTGCAACAGATGGTTATGAGGGTGCGCGAGAAACGGTGAGACGTTTTATCAATGCACCATATTTTGAAGAAGTCATCTTCACACGCGGCACGACTGCAGCAATTAACTTAGTTGCACACAGTTATGGTGATGCAAACATTCAAGAAGGCGACGAAATTGTTGTGACGCAAATGGAACATCATGCAAACTTAGTGCCGTGGCAACAGTTGGCCAAGCGTAAAGGTGCAACATTAAAGTTTATTCCGATGACGGATGATGGGCAACTTACTCTGTCCGCAGTAGAAGAAACAGTAACTAATCGTACGAAAATCGTTGCAGTTGCACACGTATCAAATGTACTAGGTACAATCAATGATATTAAATCTATTGCTCAAATTGCACATCAACATGGTGCGATTATCGCTGTGGATGGTGCACAATCTGTGCCACATATGAAAGTTGACGTTCAAGCATTAGATGTTGATTTTTATAGCTTTAGTGGACATAAAATGTTAGGGCCAACAGGAATAGGTGTCCTTTACGGTAAGCGAGAGTATTTGCATCAAATGGAACCTATTGAATTTGGTGGAGATATGATTGACTTTGTTGGTTTACATGAGAGTACTTGGACAGACTTACCAACAAAATTTGAAGCGGGAACACCTTTAATTGCACAAGCAATCGGTTTAAAAGCGGCAATCGAATATATTGAAAATATAGGTTTTGATGCTATACATGATCATGAACAAGTGCTAACGCAGTACGCTTATGAGCAAATGTCTCAAGTTGAAGGTATTGAGATTTATGGGCCAGAAGTATCAAAGCGCGCGGGTGTCATTACTTTTAATTTAAAAGATGTACATCCACATGATGTTGCGACAGCACTTGATACTGAAGGTGTAGCAGTGCGTGCAGGGCATCACTGTGCACAACCTTTAATGAAATGGTTAAATGTATCATCTACAGCACGCGCAAGCTTTTATATATACAATACTAAAGAAGACATCGATCAACTCGTAGAAGGGTTGAAGCGAACGAAGGAGTTTTTCTCGTATGAATTTTAATAACCTAGATCAATTGTATCGTTCAGTTATTATGGATCACTACAAAAACCCTCGTAACAAAGGCGTAATTGAAGATGGAACGATGACTGTTGATATGAATAATCCAACCTGTGGCGATCGAATCCGTCTCACTTTTGATGTGCAAGATGGAATTATCAAAGATGCTAAATTTGAAGGTGAAGGTTGCTCGATATCTATGTCAAGTGCATCAATGATGACAGAGGCCATTAAAGGGCATAGCCTAAAAGAAGCAATGCAAATGAGTCAAGAGTTCACGAAAATGATGCTTGGTGAAGACTTTGAAATTACTGAAGAAATGGGCGATATCGAAGCTTTACAAGGTGTTTCTCAATTTCCAGCACGTATTAAGTGTGCAACATTAGCATGGAAAGCTTTAGAAAAGGGTACAATAGAAAAAGAAGGTAAACTAGAAGAATAAGCATCGATTTGAGGATGCGTTAACATAACGATAAATGTTGAGCGTATAGAGCGATAGGGCCAGCTGAAAGCAATGAATCAGTAACCGAATTGAGATGAATAATTTATATAGGAGTGATAAACATGGCTAAAAAAGCACCTGATTTGGGCGATTACAAATATGGGTTCCATGATGAAGACGTTTCGATTTTTAGATCAGAACGTGGTTTGACTGAAAATATCGTACGTGAAATTTCAAGAATGAAAGATGAACCTGAATGGATGTTAGATTTCCGTCTTAAAGCTTTAAAATTATTTTATAAAATGCCAATGCCACAATGGGGCGGAGACTTATCAGAGCTCGATTTTGATGATATAACATATTATGTTAAGCCATCAGAGCGTTCTGAACGTTCTTGGGATGAAGTACCTGAAGAAATCAAACGTACTTTTGATAAATTAGGTATTCCAGAAGCCGAACAAAAATATTTAGCAGGTGTGTCTGCACAGTACGAATCAGAAGTGGTATACCACAATATGGAAAAAGAGCTCGAAGAAAAAGGTATCGTATTTAAAGATACAGACACAGCGTTAAAAGAAAATGAAGATTTATTTAAAGAGTACTTCGCATCTGTTGTACCAGCTGCTGATAATAAATTTGCGGCATTAAATTCAGCAGTATGGTCAGGTGGATCATTTATCTACATTCCGAAAAATGTTAAATTAGATACGCCATTACAAGCTTATTTCCGAATTAACTCAGAAAATATGGGGCAATTTGAGCGTACGTTAATTATTGCTGACGAAGGCGCGTCAGTGAACTATGTTGAAGGTTGTACAGCACCTGTATATACTACGAACTCATTGCACTCAGCAGTAGTAGAAATCATCGTTCATAAAGATGCTCATGTCCGTTATACGACGATTCAAAACTGGGCGAACAACGTTTATAACCTTGTAACGAAGCGTACATTGGTCCATGAAAACGGGAATATGGAGTGGGTTGATGGTAACCTAGGTTCTAAGCTAACAATGAAATATCCAGCGTGTGTATTAGTAGGTGAAGGCGCAAAGGGTAATACGCTTTCTATCGCATTTGCTGGTAAAGGACAAGTACAAGATGCTGGAGCTAAAATGATGCATAAAGCACCAAACACATCATCTACAATTGTATCTAAATCTATCGCTAAAGATGGCGGCAAAGTAGTTTACCGTGGTATCGTACACTTTGGTCGAAAAGCAAAAGGCGCGCGTTCTAACATTGAATGTGACACGCTCATCTTAGACAACGAGTCAACATCAGATACAATCCCTTATAATGAAATATTTAATGATAGTATTTCCTTAGAACATGAAGCAAAAGTATCAAAAGTATCTGAAGAACAACTTTTCTATTTAATGTCTAGAGGTATTTCTGAAGAAGAAGCGACTGAAATGATTGTAATGGGCTTTATTGAGCCATTTACGAAAGAATTGCCAATGGAATATGCAGTAGAAATGAACCGTCTTATCAAATTCGAGATGGAAGGCAGTATCGGATAGATTTAAAGTATGGTATCAGGCTAATTTTACCTATGGGGTATCTTAGTTTGATACCATTTTTGCAACATTGAGCCATAATTAAGCAAGAGGTATCACAATGTTGGTGGTGAATCTAATGCTCTTTAAGTTATTGAACATGAACGTTTAAGAAATATTTTAAAAGTATGAAATGACTCTCAAAATTTTAGAAATATCTTTTTTAAGGATTCCTTTGTTATGCGCTATTGAAGTATAGTATCTTTGGAAGATTTGAGAGGTATTTTTTTGATTACCCCAATGATTGTATAGACTGTATAGGTAACGATGATACAGTATCCATCAAAATAGTATACTACCCCTTATAGTTGAATCTTAGAATTCGATTATAGGGGTACAATAATGTCTGGGTATATTATATTTGTAAAGGTTTCAAATAGATAAAGTCATGGAGAAATTAGAAACGTACATCTTGATTTTTACTGTCTTTTCAGTAAAAATGAAAGTAACTTTATCATGATGATAGCTTTAAAAGTTATGGTACGAGTTAGATCGTTAGAGGGGGAGCTGCATAATGATCATTGCGATCATTGTATTAATTTTAGTATCTTGTTTTTTCTCAGGAAGTGAAACAGCACTGACTGCAGCTAACAAGGTACGATTACAATCTGAAGCAGAACAAAATAATCATAAATCTGCAAACTTATTAAAGTTACTAGAAAAGCCGAGTGAATTCATTACAACAATATTAATAGGGAATAATATTGCTAACATTTTATTGCCTACGTTAGTGACAATTTTAGCTGTTCGTTTAGGTGCTAACATTGGAATAGCTTCTGCGATATTGACTATTGTGATTATCGTTTTTGCAGAGGTCATACCCAAGTCGATTGCGGCTACATTTCCAGATGCAATTGCAAGGTTTGTTTATCCGGTGATACGCCTATTTGTCATTATTTTTAAACCCATTACTTTAATTTTAAATATGTTGACTGATTGGATTAATCAATTATTATCTCGGCATAATCCTAATCAAGGTATGTCAAAAGAAGAAGTGCGTACAATGGTTGCCATAGCAGGTACGGAAGGTGCATTTAATGAGATGGAACGTACACGAATTCAAGGTGTCATGAACTTTGACCGTTTAAAAGTGAATGATGTTAATAATACGCCTAGGGTTAATGTTACATCTCTATCGATTGAAGATACGTATGAGGAAGTCTATGAGATTGTGATGAATCATCCTTATACACGCTATCCTGTTTATGAAGGAGATATTGATAATGTAGTAGGAGTCTTTCATTCTAAATACTTATTAGCATGGAGTAAAACACCAGAAAAGACAATCACTGACTTTTGTTCCGAACCTCTTTTCGTTTATGAACATAATCGAGCAGAATGGGTACTTCGTAAAATGACTATTACACGAAAGCATATGGCGATTGTTTTAGATGAATACGGTGGGACAGATGCAATTGTAACGCATGAAGATTTAATTGAAGAAATGTTAGGTATGGAAATAGAAGATGAAATGGATAGAGAAGAAAATCATAAATTGAGTAAAGTACGCTAAATAGATAAGAAATCAATGAATAAATCATACAAAGGGGTTTTAATATGTGGGGACAAATGGAAATCTCTCAATTATGCCAAATTGACTATCCTATTATTCAAGCGGGGATGGCTGGTTCAACGACGCCTGAACTTGTAGCAGCTGTGAGTAATGCAGGAGCACTTGGGACTATTGGAGCGGGCTATATGACACCAGATGAACTCGAGTCTGAGATTAAGCAAGTACAAGACTTAACCGCCAAGCCCTTTGCAATCAATCTATTTGTACCTGAAGATATACAATATGAGATGTCTGAAGTGCGTCAAATGAATGCATTATTACACCCTTATCGTCAAGCGTTAGGATTAGATGTTCCAAATGTAAAATCACATGATGCATCTGATTTTGAGTTAAAGATAAAGCTAATGATAAAGTATCAAGTACCAGTTTGCAGTTTTACATTCGGCATTCCACATCAATCCATATTAGAACAGTTGAAAAGCGCGAATGTTATTACAATTGGAAGTGCTACGACTGTAGAAGAGGCACAGGCATTAGAACGTGCAGGGTTAGACATTGTTGTAGCTCAAGGTAGTGATGCAGGAGGGCATAGAGGCAGCTTTAGTGACAAGCCCTATGAAACAATGGTAGGTACTATGTCACTCGTCCCTCAAATTGTAGACAATGTATCGATTCCGGTTGTAGCAGCAGGTGGTATTATGGATGGTAGGGGTCTAATTGCAAGTTTGATGTTAGGTGCTCAAGGCGTCCAGCTCGGTACAGCGTTTTTAACGACACGAGAAAGTAAAGCGAAAGACGTGCATAAAAAAGCAATACTCAATTGTAAAGAAACAGATACGATTGTGACAGATATATTTAGTGGAAAGATGGCTAGAGGTATTCAAAACGCATTTATACATGAAATCAAAGCATCAGGCGCTAAAATCTTACCATATCCTATCCAAAATGATCTCACTACGTCTATTCGTTCAGCGGCAAGTCAAATTGGCAAAACCGATTGGATGCATCTTTGGAGTGGTCAAGGTGTAAGATTAGCACAAGATACAGATGCTAAAAGTTTAGTAGAAAGTATGATTCATAAGGGTAATCAGTGTTTAAATCAATTTAATCAGTAAAATACAATATACAATCAATTTAAGCAACATCACTATGGATTAGTCAGTTTAAAGGTAAGGTTATCACCTAACTTTGAAGTCAATATTATAGTGGTGTTGCTTTTTGCATTATTTTACAGCTTCAAATCTTTAAAAAGCTGTTACACAAAATTAAGCGCGATGATTGAGCCATTTTAGAAGCATATCATGATGCATCGCTTCTGGATTAATGCAATCTAAATGATCTAAATGTGGCAATGCATATAGTGTAATATATGTTCCTTTTTTATAGTTTTCTTGTACATATGATAATGAAGTATCAATATGAACAGAAGTATCATTATAACCATGAATAATTAGCGTATCAGTTTGAATAGGTGTTTGCATGATTGGGGAAGCATCTTTAAGAACATGCGTTGATGTAGGATTAAAGTATTCAGGAACAGCGTCTTGCCCTAAATGGTGGTGTAAAGTATAAAGGACATCTGTTACAGGTGCTAGTGCAACGATGCAATCAAATAATAAATCATTGAGTAAAGCAAGTTGTCCTCCTACAGAATGGCCAATACCTATCAGTTGAGAAGGATGATATTTTGATTGTTTAAATGTTTCAACAGCATTTCGTATATCATCTTTAGGGATAGGCCATTCATGCTCGGAGCCACGTCTATATTCAACATTTGCAACAGAAAATCCTACGTCGATAAGTGCATCAATATAAGGATTCATCATATGCTTATCAAATTGATTACGCCAATATCCACCATGTATGAGTACAATCCATTTGTCATGTTGAACGTCATGATTTCTGTAAATATCAATATGTTGATCTTGATGTTGACCGTATTGTAACTGTTCGACCATAAATAATCTCCTTCTATTTAAATCTTTTTATGATATTACCCTATATATGAATACTAAAACTGAATGATGCATCACAATCATCTTTAATGGAGTGATTGTGATAAAATGAAAGAGGTGATTATTATGATAGAAATTGGTTTAACTGGTTGGGGAGACCATGATTCATTATATGAAGATATTGCGCGTCAATCAGATAAGTTATTAACCTATTCCAGTCATTTTCCTATTGTTGAACTGGATGCATCGTACTACGCAATTCAACCTGAACGGAATATTTTAAAGTGGATCAATGAAACACCTAAACGTTTTAAGTTTGTGGTCAAAATCCATCAAGCCTTAACATTACATGCTGATTATCGTGATTTTGCGACATCAATGGATGCGTTGTTTAATCAGTTTTCTGAGATGATTGTGCCATTACAGAAGGCAAATAAGCTTGCGATGATATTAGTACAATTTCCACCATGGTTTGATTGTAATGCGAAAAATGTGCAATATATTCGCTACGTCAAGTCCAAACTTGAACAGTATCCGATATGCGTCGAATTTCGCCACCAGTCGTGGTTTGAAGGTGATATGAAAGAAAGAACTTTAAGTTTCCTTACTGAAAATCAACTGATTCATTCAGTTTGTGATGAGCCACAAGTTGGAGAAGGAAGCATTCCATTCGTGAATCGTATTACACATACTAAAGCACTCGTTCGATTACATGGTCGTAATATCAATGGATGGCGGAAGCAAGATATGACTGATCAAGAATGGCGAGATGTTCGTTATTTGTATCAATATAGCGAAAAAGAACTACAAGAACTAGCAAATAAAATCGTTGTTTTAAATCAGAAAGCAGATACCGTATACATTATATTTAATAATAATTCAGGTGGTCATGCTGCAGGAAATGCTAAACAATTACAACAGTTATTGAATATTGAGTATAAAGGTTTGGCACCACAACAACTGAAACTATTTTAAGCGGAGGCGGACAACATGAGTTGGTTAATTTTAATTATAGTAGGTTTATTATCAGCTATGATCGGGTCTTTGGTAGGTATAGGTGGCGGTATTATCATTGTACCTACCCTTATTTATTTTGGGATGAATCTTCAAATATTAGACGGTGTTACACCACAGACAGCTATTGGAACATCTTCTATTATTTTAATTGTGACAGGCTTATCATCAACACTCAGTTACTTAAAAGCCAAACAAGTTGATGTGAAAAATGGATTTTTATTTTTAATTGGTATCATTCCTGGTGCATTAATCGGAGCGTATTTAAGTCAATTTTTAACGATTCATTCCTTTAATCTCTATTTTGGTATTTTCCTGATTATCGTTTCAATGATGCTCATGTTTCGAGATCGTATTCCGCCCATTAGAGTGTTTCAAAAACCACAGTATATGAAACATTTTACAGATAAAGAAGGCATCAATTATGAATATGCCGTTGTGCCATCGCTAGCAGTGGTGATATCGTTTGTTATCGGGCTGACAGCTGGATTATTTGGCATTGGTGGTGGCGCATTAATGACACCGTTAATGCTTTTGGTGTTTCGTTTTCCACCTCATGTTGCTGTCGGCACAAGTATGATGATGATTTTCTTTTCAAGTATTACAAGTTCAGTAGGTCATATTGTGCTTGGACATGTCATTTGGGGATATAGTCTTATTTTGATTATATCTAGTTGGATAGGAGCAAAAATTGGTGTAAAAATTAATAAACGTGTCAATTCCCAAACAATCGTCACTTTATTGCGCATTGTCATGTTAGCATTAGGTGTCTATCTGATTATGAGATCATTTCTATAAATAAGTGAGGTGAATGATGTGCGTTTAACAATCTATCATACTAATGATATTCATAGCCATTTACGCGAATTTGCAAGGATTACATCTTATATGGCGAAACACAGACCAAAACTCAATCATCCGTCATTATATATTGATATAGGGGATCACGTAGATTTGTCTCTACCTGTAACAGAAGGGACAATGGGCAAGCGTAATGTTCAATTGCTTAATGAAGCCCATTGTGATATTGCGACAATTGGTAATAATGAGGGAATGACAATTTCACATGAGTCTTTGAATGCTTTATATGATGAAGCTGAATTTACTGTAACTTGTGCGAATGTGATTGATGAAGCGGGGGCATTACCTCGTCATTTTGTTTCTTCTCATATTCACGAAGAACAAGGTGTGAGAATACTCTTTATTGCAGTTACTGCACCGTTTACACCATTTTATCGGTCGTTAGATTGGATTGTAACTGATCCGCTTAATGCGGTTAAAGATGAGCTCGCTAAATGCGAAGGGACATATGATATCGTTATGGTAATGAGTCACGTCGGTATTTTCTTTGATCAAAAGCTATGCGAAGTTTTACCCGAAATTGACGTTATATTTGGAGCCCATACACATCATTACTTTGAAAAAGGACAAATGGAAAATGGTGTGCTGATGGCAGCAGCTGGTAAATATGGAAATTACTTAGGAGAGGTCACAATTGATATCGATTCAAAACGTATCGTGTCGAAATCAGCAAGACTCATCCCTTTAAGAGACTTACCTGAAGTAAAGACGCATTTTGAAGAGGAGGGGCGTCAATTATTAAGTGAACCTCTGATTGATAGGCCAGTGACTTTACAAAGAGAGACGCACTTTATTACGAAAGCAAGCTACCTATTAGCAGAGAGTGTATATGAATTTGCACATGCTGATTGTGCACTGATTAATGCAGGATTGATTGTAAAAGGATATCATAATCAAATTGTAACAGAATACGATATTCACCAAACCTTACCACATCCTATAAATGTTGTACGTGTTAAAATAACAGGTCAAAAATTAAAAGAAATTTTAGAAATTGCGCGTGAGCAGTCATATATGTATAAAACTGCACAAGGGTTAGGTTTTCGCGGTAATGTTTTTGGTGGATATATTCTTTATAATATGGGATATATTGAATCGACACATCGCTACTTTGTTAAAGGTGAAGAAATAGAAGATGACAAGATATACTTACTTGGAACGGTAGATATGTACACATTCGGAAAATATTTTCCGTTATTAAAAGAGCAATCAATTGAATACTTAATGCCGGAATTTTTGCGGGATATTTATAAAGAGAAGTTAACAAGTCTATAAAAAGAAAAACGCGTAGATTTTAATTTGATGTAAAGTTCGTTATAATGTATAAAGACTTATTAATTACAGGAGGGTGTCCGTCGTTATGGCTACTAAAAATGAAGAAATTTTGCGCAAACCAGACTGGTTAAAAATAAAGTTAAACACAAATGAAAACTACACTGGTTTAAAGAAAATGATGCGTGAGAAAAACTTACATACTGTATGTGAGGAAGCTAAGTGCCCGAATATTCATGAGTGTTGGGGTGCGCGTCGTACGGCAACTTTTATGATACTTGGTGCGGTATGTACACGTGCGTGTCGTTTTTGCGCTGTTAAAACAGGATTACCGAATGAGCTTGATTTAGAAGAACCAGAACGCGTGGCTGAATCAGTAGAACTTATGAATCTTAAGCATGTTGTCATTACAGCAGTTGCGCGTGACGACTTAAAAGATGCAGGTTCAAATGTTTATGCTGAAACTGTTCGTAAAGTAAGAGAACGCAATCCATATACAACAATTGAAATTTTACCTTCAGATATGGGTGGCGATTATGAAGCGCTTAAAACATTAATGGCGGCTAAACCAGATATTTTAAACCATAATATTGAAACAGTCCGTCGTTTGACACCGAGAGTTCGTGCACGTGCTACTTATGATCGTACTTTAGAATTTTTAAGACGTTCTAAAGAATTACAGCCAGACATTCCTACTAAATCAAGTATCATGGTAGGTTTAGGAGAAACTATCGAAGAAATTCACGAAACAATGGATGATTTGCGTGCTAATGATGTTGATATTTTAACAATCGGCCAGTACTTACAACCATCACGTAAACATTTAAAAGTACAAAAATATTATACACCTTTAGAATTTGGTAAATTACGCAAAGTTGCTATGGAAAAAGGCTTCAAACATTGTCAAGCAGGACCACTTGTTCGAAGTTCTTATCACGCTGATGAACAAGTTAATGAAGCAGCAAAAGAAAAACAACGTCTAGGTGACGAGCAACTTAATAGCACTAAGTAGGTGGTGTGCACGTGATTAAAGTCGGCAACCATTACTTTGAACTCATAGAATCCCATAAAGGTGGATTTAACGAAGAAGATTTTATAGCAAGGTATTCCGAGATTTTGGATAAATATGATTTTATAGTTGGCGATTATGGTTATGAACAATTACGCTTAAAAGGCTTTTATTATGATTCTCAAAAGAAGGTAGATTATCATAAACGTTTTTCAACAATACAAGATTATATTTTAGAATATTGTAATTTTGGTTGTGCTTATTTTATTGTTCGACGATTAACTCAAGATGAGAAGAGTCATCATGAATCAATTGTTGAAGAGAGTAAATTAAAAGATGTTCGTATACAACCTACAATTCAAGATTAATATTATAGTTAGAAGCTAGGATATAGTGAGTAGACTTGGCATACGTTAAGCAATTCAAAATGAATCTTTTGAATTTTGATGATTGCTGCGTTTATGTCGAAGAAGTTATTTTTGAAATCCCATTAATTGGTTTTTCAAAAGCTAAGCGCTCAAGGTCCTAGTTTCTTTTTAAATAAAAGAGGCTCTATAATAAATCGGACTGGTGTATAAATAATTTCATTTATTTGATTGTTCCATAAAGCCTCGCTTTTCTAGGCGCCTCACCTCAACTCATTTTAAGATTGAACTTACCCAATCTTAAAATGGATTTTCGGTTACGGCAAGATGCCTCAGAAGTCTCGGCTTAGGAATCAATCAAATTTGCTATATTTATTCACACTCCTAAGTTATAAAATATGTTTTACCAACTCAATTTTACTGATTTATGTTGTATTAAAAGAGGCATTAATGTTCAAGACTTTATGATCACACAACGAAAAAGGCGTTAAGCAATCCATTATTGCATAACGCCTTAATTTAATGCGACCAGTCCAATTTGACTGAGAGCCATAAAAGAATTTTCAAAAATGTGAATCAACTGCTTAAATCAATAGAGTCTTCTTCAAAATTACGATAGTTAGAAAGCTTATTCATTAGCATTTAGAATTTGATATTTTTTATTTCCGAAAAACACTTGACATTTTATTTAATTGTCGATATCTTTATAACATAAATTCCGATTAATAAGGTATGTATTATAAGAATTGAACTAAGGGAGATGAGTATATGTCTAGTGGAGAAATTACATATCAAAATTTTAATGAAAATCATATACCTGTGTTCCCAAAAGCTTCAGAAACAAAAGGAGCGCATGAATCATTGAAATGGGCTTTTGAAAACTATGATGATATTATATACGCTTGCAGTTTCGGAGCAGAGAGCATGGTATTAATTGATCTTATCTATCAAATTAAGCCCGATGCACGATTGATTTTTTTAGATACAGATTTACATTTTCAAGAAACATATGATTTGATTAATCGCGTTCAAGAGCGTTTTCCTAAATTGATTATTCAAAAGAAAAAACCGCGCTTGACTCTTGAAGAACAGTCTGAAAAGTATCAACTAGCATTGTGGAAAAAAGATCCTAATCAATGCTGTTATATTCGGAAGATAAAACCTTTAGAAGACGTATTAAATCAGCAAGTTGCTTGGATTTCCGGTTTGAGACGTGCACAGTCTGAAAGTAGACGACATACGAACTTTATCAATCGTGATGAACGATTTCACTCGATAAAAGTTTGTCCGCTCATTCATTGGACTGAAGATGAGGTATGGGATTACATCAAAAAGCATGACTTACCATACAATGAATTACATGATTTCCATTATCCAAGTATCGGTTGTATTCCTTGTACGTCACAAGTATTTGATTCTGATGATTCGAGAGCAGGCAGATGGCAAGGAACTTCAAAAACAGAATGTGGCCTACATTCGACAACACCTTAGATTAAAACACAAATGTTAAAAACGAATATGAGGTGAAAATATGAATTTAGATGTAACAAATAGCCCTTTTAATGAACAACAAGCAGAGCAAATTAATAACCTACTTTCATCATTAACCCCTAGTCAAAAAATATGGTTATCTGGATATATTAGTGCTTCCATTGAACCAATCGTATCCGGTAACGTGATTCAAGCAACTGAACAAGCAAATCCTATCAATGAAGATTTGAAGGTTCAGAAGCGTCAGATTACGTTGTTATATGGATCTGAAACAGGAAATGCTCAAGGATTAGCTGAATTATTTCATTCACGTTTAGTTGAATTGAACTTTGATGTGACTTTGAAAGCAATGGATGCATTTAAACCTAAAAAATTAAAAGACGTAGAAGACTTATTCATCATTACATCAACGCAAGGCGAAGGTGACCCCCCAGATAATGCAATTGAACTCCATGAATACATACATAGTCGTAAAGCCCCCAATCTAGAAGGAAAAAGATTCGCAGTACTCGCATTAGGTGATGAATCTTATGAGTATTTCTGTCAAACAGGTCGAGATTTTGATGAAAAGTTAAGTGAACTTGGAGCAGAGCGCTTATATGATCGGATTGATTGTGACGTTGACTACGAAGAAAATGCTGAAAAATGGATGGCGAATGTCATTAGTGCACTCAATGAACAAACTAGTAGCACCGCTCAAAGTGAAGTGCTTGTTAGTGAAGGTATTCAAGCAGAACAAAAGCAACATTATTCACGATCAAATCCATATCAGGCTGAAGTACTAGAAAATATCAATTTAAATGGAAGGGGTTCAAACAAAGAAACACGTCATATTGAACTTTCATTAGAAGGTTTTAACGAAAAATTTGAGCCAGGGGATTGTCTAGTGGTTGCGCCTCAAAATGATCCTAAACTTGTTGATGAACTCATCCAATTATTACCATTCGAAGAGGAAACGGTCATTCAAGTTAACGAATCAGGTGATACATTATCTTTGCAACAATCTTTATCTGAATATTTTGAAATTACAAAGCTGACAAAATCGCTACTTGAGTCATCTATCCAATTATTTGGAAATAAGTCATTATCCGAAAAGGTAAACGATGTGGCATGGCAAAAAGAATATATAGTAGGGAGAGACTTAATCGATTTAGTGAAAGACTTTCCGCCTACACAGCTTAAACCGAATCATTTTTATCAATTGTTAAGAAAATTACCAGCAAGAGAATATTCAATATCAAGTAGTTATGCATTGGAGCCAGATGAAGTTCATATTACTGTTGGGGCAGTACGTTATGAGTCTCATGGGAGAAAGCGATCTGGTGTATGTTCGATTCAATTAGCAGAACGAGTAGAACCGGGAGATTTTTTACCGATATATATTAAATCGAATCCTAACTTTAAGTTCCCAAAAAGCAACGAGACCCCTGTAATCATGATAGGACCAGGAACTGGAGTAGCACCATTTAGGGCGTATCTTCAAGAAAGAGAGGCTTTAAAGATAAAAGGGAATACATGGTTGTTTTTTGGTGAACAACACTTTACGACTGACTTCTTGTATCAAACAGAATGGCAAAATTGGCATAAAGATGGTTATTTAGAGAAGTTAAATGTTGCATTTTCACGTGATACGGATCAAAAAATATATGTTCAACATCAAATGCTACAAGAAAGTAAAGAATTAAACGAGTGGATTGAAAAAGGTGCCCACATTTATGTATGTGGAGATGAGAAGCATATGGCTAAAGATGTGCATCGTACATTACTGACGATTCTACAAAAAGAACGCAATGTGAGTGAAGAAGAAGCGGAATTATATCTAAGACAGTTAAAACGTGACAAGCGCTATCAGAGAGACGTGTATTAAAAAGAAAGGAAGGGTTGTTATGACAAATTCAACAAAAAATCAAAATGTAAAACTTGATGCAATGGAAGACATTAAGCAAAAGAGTCAATTTTTACGAGGGACTATAGCAGAAGGTCTTAAGGACCCTTTGACAGGTGCTATAGCTGAGGATGATACAAAGCTATTAAAATTTCATGGTAGCTATATGCAAGATGATCGTGATTTAAGAGATGAGCGACGTAAACAAAAACTAGAGCCAGCATATAGCTTTATGATACGTGTTCGTGTCCCAGGTGGTGCAGCATCTTCAGATCAATGGATTAAAATGGATAATATATCTAATCAATATGCGAATGGAACAATTAAATTAACGACACGCCAAGCATTTCAATTCCATGGGATTTTAAAAAGAGATTTGAAGAAGTCGATGCAAAATATCAATAGCGCATTGCTTGATTCAATCGCGGCGTGTGGCGATGTAGTACGTAATGTGATGTGTAATCCTAATCCATATCAATCTAAAATACATGAAGAAATTAATCAATACGCTGATAAAATTAGTCAGCATTTGTTGCCGCGAACAGGTGCATATCATGAAATTTGGTTAGATGGAGAAAAAGTTGTAAACACGAAAGAAGAACATGAACCCATTTATGGATCTACATATTTACCTAGAAAATTTAAAATTGGTATTGCTGTTCCACCTTCTAACGATATTGATGTTTATTCGCAAGATATTGGTCTTATTGCAATTGTAGAAAATGAAACGCTAATAGGATTTAATATTGTGGTTGGCGGCGGAATGGGCATGAAACATGGAAACCCTAAAACATATCCTCAAATTGCCCGTCTTTTAGGCTATGTCCCTAAAGAGAAAGCTGTAGATGTATGTGAAAAAATTGTAACAATACAAAGAGATTATGGTAATCGTGAAGATCGATCGCAAGCTAGATTTAAATACACTGTTGATCGACTAGGTGTTGAAAAAGTAAGGGACGAATTAAATGAACGCTTAGGTTACGATGTTGAAACTGCACGAGAATTTGAATTTGAACATAATGGCGACCGTTATGGTTGGACTGAAGGACAAGGTCATTGGCATTTTACGCTATTTATTCAAAATGGACGTGTGAAAGATGAAAAAGGATATCAATTGAAAACAGCATTAAGAGAAATTGCTGAAACACATCATGCTGATTTTCAGCTCACACCTAATCAAAACTTAATTTTGTCTAATATTAAGCAGGAAAATAAAGAAGAAATTCAAAGAATAATCGATACTTATGGCATTACAGATGGCGAAAATTATACAGGATTGAAACGGAATTCAATGGCTTGTGTAGCATTCCCAACTTGTGGTTTGGCCATGGCAGAGTCAGAGCGTTATTTACCTTCTTTACTCAATAAAATTGAAGACATCCTCAATGAAGCGGGGTTGGAAGAAGAGGATATTACGATACGTATGACAGGATGTCCAAATGGTTGTGCCAGACCGGCGTTAGCAGAAGTGGCATTTATAGGAAAAGGACCTGGTAAATATAACATGTATCTTGGTGGCGGATTTAAAGGTGATCGACTTAATAAATTGTACAAAGAAAACATTGGTGAAGATGAAATTTTGAATAGTTTAAAACCGTTACTTATTCGATACAGTAAAGAAAAAGAAGAAAATGAGCATTTTGGTGATTTTGTTATACGTCAAGGCATTGTAGCACGTGTGACTGAAGGAAGGGATTTTCATAAATAATGGAGGTGGTTTGATGAGTAAAGTTTATTTAGTTGGAGCTGGGCCAGGTGATCCAGATTTAATTACATTGAAAGCAGTTAAAGCCATACAAAAAGCAGACGTTATTTTATATGACCGTTTAGTTAATAAAGAAATTTTTCAACATGCATCTCCACAGGCTAAATTACTTTATTGTGGTAAAGATCCTAATCGTTATACATTACCACAGCATGAAACGAATCAAATGATGCTGACATTAGCCAAAAAAGGATATACTGTTGTGCGTTTAAAAGGAGGGGATCCGTTCGTTTTTGGAAGAGGCGGTGAAGAAGCAGAACTTTTAGCGGAACAACATATTCCATTTGAAATTGTGCCTGGTATTACATCAGGTATTGCAGCACCAATGTACGCTGGGATTCCAGTCACTCATCGTAACTATAGTTCATCTGTGGCATTTGTAACTGCAGTCACAAAAGATGGTACTGAGGATGAAGAAAGGTGGCAACATCTCGCAAAAGGTCCAGAAACTTTGTGTATTTATATGGGCGTTAAAAAGTTGCCTCAAATACGTGATAGGCTTATTGAAAATGGAAAACAAGGTGACACACCTGTAGCTCTTGTACATATGGGGACGACGCAATCACAAGAAACAGTAACCGGTACATTAAGTAATATTGTAGAGAAAGCAATGCATATCCAAAATCCTGCAATGATAATAGTAGGGGACGTTGTCAACCTCAGAGAGCGAATAAGTTGGTTTAATGAACAGTTAAATATGCAAAGTGATCATTTAATTAAAGTGACATCACTATAGATAATGGAGGGATTCAATGAAAGGGGTACTTTATGTTAGTCATGGAACAAGGTTAAAACAAGGTGTTAAAGAAGCTCACAACTTGATAGATAAAGTGAAACAACATATCCCGATACCATTCCAAGAAACATGCTTTCTAGAGATAACGAGTCCTAATATTGAAAATGGATTTAAAAGATTAATTCATAAGGGTGTTAATCATGTCATCGTGATACCCGTATTATTACTATCGGCGGGGCATTTTTATCATGATATACCTAAAGCCATTCATCAGCTCAAAAAACGCTTTGCACATATCACAATTACTTTGGGACGGCCACTAGGCGTTCAATATCGATTAGTTGAAATTTTAAAAGAAAGAATCGAAGCGATATCTGTGTCTAATCCTGAAAGTGCTCAGTTCATACTTGTAGGAAGGGGAAGCAATTATGAAGAAACAAAACAAGATATGAATGAGATCAAGTCGATGCTCAAAAGTTTAATGGGAATGTCGAATGTTAACGTTTGTTATTTAGCAGCAACTGAACCTAAATTTGAACATATCCTTAAACAAGCTATTCATGAAAAGCATCAAGAAATTATAGTCATACCTTATCTTTGGTTCTCAGGACTACTTACACATTACATTCACAAGACACTTCATGATACGGGCTATAAAGGAACTTTAAAACGATGCCATCATCTAGGAGATCATCCAAATATGATAGATGCTCTAAGAGATCGTGTATTAGAGACTATTCAAAAAGCTGAAAAAGAAAAACAAAGTCGAAAGGATAAGCATCATGTCATTGTCACTTAACGTTAATGTTGACAGGATGACAATTTTAGTTGTGGGTGGTGGAAGAATTGCAACTAGACGAGTCCTGAAATTATTAAATGCTCAATCTACTCTAATACACGTTGTGAGTCCCTCGGTTACTTCGACTTTAAATCAATTAATCCGAAAGAATAAATTGAAATGGTCAAAAAAGGTATTTCAAGCATCGGATATTCAAGGCGCACAATTCATCATAGCAGCTACAGATAACCCAAAATTACATGAAAAAATCAAAGCATTAATACCCTCGAATGTGTTGTTCAATGATGTGATTCATCATGATGCAAGTAATATTCACTTTGCAAAAGAAGTGCGACGGGGTAGATTGTCAATACAAATTACAACAAATGGAGCCAGTCCAAAACTAACGCAAAAAATCGCTAAGGAAATTGAAGAGATATATGATCATCAATACGAGGGGTACGTTGAGTTTTTGTACCAGTGCCGAAAACTGATTAAACAGAAGCCTATCTCAATGGATGAAAAAATCCAATTACTAGATATGTTACTTGAAGAAAAATTTATGAATGCAGATGCGCAACAAGAAATGTTATGTCGATTACGTCATTAAGATAATGAAAAAAGAAGGAGGAAAAGAATGAAAAAACTAATCATATATGCGTTCGCAGGTTTTGTAGCTCAAATGATTGATGGTTCGCTTGGTATGGGTTTTGGAGCTTCTTCTTCATCGATATTATTAACGTTTGGTGTTGCGCCTGCAATAGTATCCGCAACTGTACATTTTTCACAAATCGCTACGACTGCCGCTTCAGGTATTTCACATTTAAAATTCAAAAATGTTCATCGACCTACCTTGTATAAGTTGACTATTCCAGGAGCAGTAGGAGCGTTTATTGGAGGCGCTATTTTAACACATATTAATGGTGATTTGATCAAACCATTTATCGCTGTATTTTTACTAATGATGGGACTATATATACTTTATCAATTTTTAATTAAAAGACATCGCATATCTGATGAACGGGTAAGTCAATCAAGGCAGTCACATTTCATAGTGCCACAAGGTATGTTTGCAGGATTAGTAGATGCAATTGGTGGTGGAGGATGGGGACCGATCAACACTTCAATAATGCTGTCAAGAAAAAGATTAGAGCCTAGATATGCGATTGGGACAGTATCTGCAAGTGAATTTTTAGTAACGCTCTCTGCATCTGTGAGTTTTATTATCTTTTTAGGGATACATCAGATTAATTGGATGACTGTGATTGCACTTGCGATTGGTGGTGCGATTGCTGCACCGATTGCTGCCTGTTTAGTGAAGTGGTTATCTGTTGATATTTTAGCTGTTTGTGTTGGTGGGCTTATCATTTTTACAAATACTAATGCCTTAATCACATATTTTTTGACAGATAATCACATTGCAACGCTAATAAGGATAGTGATTATTGGGTTATGGGGAATCTTGGTGATTTATGTTGTGATTAAAAATAAGCGTAATCCGTCCATAAATCAAAAGAAAAGCATTGTACAAGGAGGAATAGAATAAATGACTGCAGTAAAGAAGACAAATGAGCTGATTCGTCCACATGGTGGGACGTTAATTAATAGAGTGCTCTCAGGTAAAGAACATGAACAGCAATTAGAAAAAGCTCAAAAATCAAAAAGAATCACTATAAATGCTTGGGCTATTTCTGATTTAGAATTGATTGCAATTGGTGGCTTTAGTCCACTCACTGGATTTATGAATCAAAAAGATTATGAGAGTGTGATTGAAAAGACGCATTTAAGTAATGGCTTAGTGTGGAGTATTCCTATTACGCTACCAGTTACTGAAAAAACAGCAAATCAGCTAAAAGTTGGTGAAACGGTTGCGTTATATGGTGAAGATGATGTTTTATACGGGACAATAGAGATTGAAGGTAAATACAGTTACGATAAACAAAAAGAAGCACAAAGTGTGTATGGCACAACTGACCCAAATCATCCAGGTGTTAAAAAAGTATTTGAAAAAGGAGAAGTCTACTTAGCAGGACCGATACATTTATTAAACAGACCCCAACACGATGCATTTACAAACTATCATTTTGATCCTAAAGAGACACGACAACTATTTGAAAAATTAGGTTGGAAAACAGTTGTAGGATTCCAAACAAGAAATCCAGTACATAGAGCACATGAGTATATTCAAAAATCAGCATTGGAAATTGTAGACGGCTTACTCTTAAATCCTCTTGTAGGAGAAACAAAATCAGATGACATTCCTGCAGATGTACGGATGAAAAGTTATGAAGTCATTTTAAAAAAATATTTCCCGGAAAATAAAGCACAACTCGCTATTTATCCAGCAGCGATGCGTTATGCAGGCCCTAAAGAGGCGATATTACATGCTACTGTACGTAAAAACTACGGATGTACCCATTTTATTGTGGGACGTGATCATGCAGGTGTCGGGGATTACTATGGAACGTATGAAGCACAAGAACTTATAGCTCAATATGAAGACGAACTCGATATTCAAATTTTGAAATTTGAGCATGCTTTCTATTGTGAAAAATGTAAAAACATGGCAACTGCAAAAACTTGTCCTCATGGCAAAGAACATCATGTCCATTTGAGTGGTACAAAAGTTAGAGAAAAATTGCGAAAAGGTGAATCTTTACCTGAAACATTTTCTAGACCAGAGGTAGCTAATGTTTTAATTGAAGGATTAAAAGAGCGATAGGAGTGAAGTGCGATGACACAAGATAAACATATTACATGGCATGATTCGGTTGTGACCAAAATAGAAAGACAGCAGCGTCATCAACATAAAAGTGCGATTATTTGGTTTACAGGATTATCAGGATCAGGAAAGTCTACTATTTCTGTAGCATTAGAAAAAGCATTATTCGACAGAGGCATTCATACCTATCGATTAGATGGAGATAATATTCGGCATGGTTTAAATCAAAATTTAGGTTTTTCTCCTGAAGACAGAAAAGAAAATATTAGACGTATTGGAGAGGTAAGTAAATTAATGGTTGATGCGGGTGTCTTGACGGTGACGGCATTTATTTCACCTTATGCTTCTGATCGAGAGAATGTACGTGCTATTGTGGAAGATAAGGAATTTATAGAAGTTTATACACGTTGTTCATTAGAGACATGTGAACAGCGGGATCCTAAAGGCTTGTATCAAAAAGCAAGAAAGGATGAAATACCTGAATTTACAGGCATTAGTGCACCTTACGAAGCACCTAAAAACCCTGAAATTATTATAGATACCGAATTCAATTCAGTAGAAACATCCGTGTCGCAAATCATTAATTATTTAGAGCAACATCATTATATTTAGAATATCGAATTTAAAAGAGTGGAACAAAAGGCGCTTAAATCCGTGTTTTGTTCCATTTTTATATGTCTAACTTTTTAAATGATATGTTGTCAAATCATTCAAGAGATTATATTAAAGGCAAAGAATCTAAAGTCTGGGTATTTGTTTGCATCATAAGGTTGTGACATTGTACAGTTCCGCTGTATAGTCATTGAAACACTGCTTGTCGCTTTTGAGAATAAAACATTATCATTCTACTTTTTATATCAAAAGCAATATTAACACTTTTTCAATTTATGTAGTGGTTATATTCTTATAGAGACTCATGTTATAATTTGAGATGTTAAATTCATGATAGAAAGGTATTTCTATATGTTAAAACAGAAAAAAATGATGTTGCTTATGATGATGCTTATAATCGTGTTATCGGGTTGTAATTATGAAAGAAATAGTGATAAAACAGGATTTTTTTATAACGTTTTTGCTAAACCTTTGGATATGTTACTGCGATGGTTAGGTGAAATATTCAACCATAATTATGGATTGGCTATTATAGTTATTGTATTAATTGTGCGTTTGATTCTTTTACCATTGATGCTACCACAGTCAAGGGCAGGACATCTTTCTCGAATGAAAAAACCGATTATTGACCCTTATATGAAAGAAATGAAACAAAAAGCGAAAGAAGCAAAAACGCCAGAAGAAAAGAAAAAAATCAATCAACAAATATTCCAAAAATATAATGAGTTTGGTATGAATCCATTTAAACAAATGTTAGGTTGCTTACCTGTTCTGATTCAGATTCCTATCTTATTTGGATTATTGATTTCAATCAAATATCCCTCCCATGAAGGGATTTATCAAAATAGACACTTCTTATGGTTTGACTTAACACAGCCAGATCTAGGACTTACTTTAATAGCAGGACTACTTTATTTTATCCAACCGCTTGTCAATTTAGGAAATATGGAAAATAAAAAAGTTGGATATGGGCTTGCGATTGTAATGCCTTTGTTTATTGTATCAATTGCACTGCATTCTCCAAGTTTTTTAGGGCTTTATTGGGCGACAAATGCGACATTCCTCATTATTCAAACGACATGTACGAATTTGATTTTTAGTCGAGTAGCTCAGCGTGAAGCTGAAAAGCTAAAAAGAATTTTACAAAAGAATCATAATGAAAAAATATAAACGAATGGTTCTAAGCGATAAAGGATTGGGACATAATCGATTTGTATTGAAAAAAATCACTCATGTCTCAATCCTTTCATAGCTATGGAAAGGATAATCGTGTGTTTAATGTATCACTTGACTCAAATATTCTGTAATCTCATCTGCTTCTTCATCGCTCACACCTAATATATAGGCAATATACCCTTCTTCTTCAAGGTCATCTGTACCAATAATCCCGAATTTGTTCGTTTGAGTATTCAGTACCAGTGTTTTGCCGTAGTGACGATCTGTTTGAATAAGTACTAAATCATAGCGACTGTGTTCACCAACAAAACCAACAAAACGAATTTGAGAGGGTTCGATATCATCGTATAAAAACATATCTATCATAGCTGGAAACTCCTTTAATAAAGTCGTATTGCAAGTATATCGATAAATGAAGTGACATGCAAAATTATGATATGATAGAGGAGAATAGAGGTGGCTAAAATGTATTTTGTAAATAAAGAACAATTGTCTAAAAAAATCATGTATTTAAAGCAACTGACAAAAGATTATCATGTTTATAAGGATAATAATTATGCATTTGAGCGTATCGCACAAATGTTAATTGAGTCGTCAGTTGATATTGGTAATATGATTATTGATGCATTTATATTGCGTGATCCAGGCAATTATAAGGATGTTATAGATATATTAGAGTTGGAAGGTGCAATATCAAAACAAACACAAGAAGCGCTGCATGAAACGATAGATGTACGGCGTCAATTTGTATATCAATATGATTTATTAGATATAGAGTCATTAATCCCATTATTTGATCGTACGTTACCGTTTTATGAACAATTTGTTCAAGAAGTCGTTCATTTTTTAGAAAATGAAAATGTACCAGTGACAGCTTTTGGTAAAGGAGAACAAGCATAATATGAAAAAGTATAAAGGCTATTTAATTGATTTAGACGGTACAATGTATAAAGGGAGCCAGACGATTTCTGGTGCGGCATCATTTATTAAATATTTAAATGATAATCATATTCCGCATCTATATGTTACTAATAACTCAACTCAAACACCTGAAGACGTTGTTAAAAAGCTGGCGACTGTAGATATTGAAGCAACGCCAAATGAGATTATTACTTCAGCAATGGCGACGGCTGATTATATTAGTGAAGCGCACCCTAACGCTAAAATATATATGATTGGCGATAATGGTTTAAAACAAGCTTTACGTGACAAACAATTGGATGTTGTGGATCATATAGAAGTTGATTACGTTGTTGTGGGATTGGATGAAAAGATAAATTATGAAAAATTATCTAAAGCAACTTTAGCTGTACAAAAAGGTGCCACGTTTATATCAACAAATAAAGATCCATCAATTCCTAAAGAACAGGGATTTTTACCCGGGAATGGTTCATTAACTAGTGTAGTGACAGTCTCATCGAAACAAAACCCAACTTTTATTGGTAAGCCTGAAACACCTATTATGGAACAAGCTTTAAAAGTGATTAACTTAAACAAAGAGGATGTTGCAATGATTGGTGATTTATATGATACAGATATCATGGCTGGCATTAATGTGGGTATTGATACGATTCATGTTCAAACAGGCGTTACATCAAAAGAAGAAGCTATGTCTAAAGAAATACCCCCAACGTATAGCTTTCTAGATTTAAATGTTTTACGTGAAAAACTTCAAGAAAGTGAGTGTTAAAAAATGGAAAAGATATTAGTAACACGACGTATTCCTCATAAATTTATCGAACGTTTAGAGTCGATTGGTGAAGTTGAAATATGGGATCATGATTTGACACCGATGCCACGTAAAGAATTCATAGAGGCAGCAAAAGATAAAACAGCTATGATAGTTACATTAAGTGAGTCGATCGATGACGAATTGTTAAAAGCTGCGCCAGATTTAAAGGTAGTCGCTAATATGGCAGTCGGATACGATAATATTGATCTTAATGCAGCAAAATATCATGAAGTGGAGATATCTAATACACCGCACGTCTTAACTGAAACAACTGCAGAACTTGGTTTTAGTTTAATGTTAGCAATCTCAAGACGTATCGTAGAAGCTGAAAAATATGTGCAAGAGGGCAAATGGGAAAGCTGGGGACCTTATCTATTGGCAGGCAAAGATATCTATCATTCTAAAGTTGGAATATTTGGAATGGGAGAGATAGGAAAAGCCTTTGCACGTAGATTAAAAGGGTTTAATGCTGATATTTTATATCATAATCGCTCTCAACAAACTAAAGCAGAACACGAACTAGGGGCGTTTTATACATCATTTGATACATTAATCAAAGAAAGCGATTTTGTAGTTTGTACAGCTCCTTCAACACCTGAAACGCAAAATACATTTAATAAAGATGTATTTAAAAAAATGAGAAATGATGCATTTTTTATTAATATTGGACGTGGAGATTTAGTCGTTGAAGAAGACTTAATTGAAGCGCTTGAACAAGGTGAAATTGCGGGGTGTGCATTAGATGTTGTTCGCAACGAGCCGATTCGAGCAGATCATCCTTTATTGAAGATGCCTAATGTCATTGTCACACCACATATCGGAAGTGCGTCTGTACTTACGCGTGATCAAATGATTCAAACATGTCTTTTGAATGTTTTAGACGTTATCAATGGAGATAAGCCAAGAAATAAAGTCGAGGCACACTGATGAGTAATATTATCTTCTAAATTATAACAAGTGAATCATGACATGTATAAACGTAGTATTGTTGGCGAGGCTCCTGAGGGAATAGGATGAGCGTCGAGACCAAGGCACGACCCATCTCCTAGGAAATGCGAGCCGAACAATACGAACTATTGTTAAAAGAAAAGCATAGAGATGATTCAATCATGAATCATCTCTACACTATTATTTTGGGATTTATGTTCCCAGCTTCTTCGTTATTTATCGTTGTTATTGAATTGATGAAATAGCAAATATATGATATCAATTAGAATACTTGTTCGACTTCGATAACTCCTGGTACTTCCTCTACTAGTGCACGCTCAATCCCTGCTTTGAGTGTGATAGTACTACTTGGACATGTTCCACAAGCGCCTAATAATTGTAGTTTGACGATGCCGTCTTCTACATCGACGAGTTCACAATCTCCGCCATCACGAAGTAAAAATGGACGCAACCTTTCGATGACTTCTGCAACTTGCTCGTACATTGTAGCATTTTCAGTTGGCATATGAAATGTCTCCTTTCGAGTTAAATGGTTCATTAATCGTTTATTTATCCATTATAATAGAAGTAAGGTAAAAAATCTATTGTATCGACTAAGGGGGATTAAACATGAATAAAGTGAGCGTTGTTGTATATGGGGCTGAAGTTATTTGTGCTAGTTGTGTTAATGCACCAAGCTCTCAAAATACGTATGACTGGTTAAAAACATTATTGCCACGTCAATATCCTAATATTGATTTTGAGTATACGTACATTGATATTGAAAAAGACAGTGAAACGTTATCAGATCATGACGAACAGTTTATTGAACAAATTCGAGAAGATGAATTATTTTATCCGCTTGTGACAATGAATGATGAATATGTCACAGATGGTTACGTACAATTACCACCTATTAAGCGTTTTATTGAACAACGTTTTCAAACGGAGTAAAAAATCATAGAGAACATGTTGCTTTTTCATAAGGTCTTTCAAAGTAATGTAAAAAGGGATTTTAACAGAAATGAATGAGGATCATTCTAATCTGCAGAATCCCTTTTTAAAATTTATATTGTTAATGTTTTAGCCGTTATGGTGTTTATACAGCCATAGAACACCGGATTTTAAAATGGATGCAAGACGTCCTGTGACAGTGGTATCCATTAAATAGGCAAATCCTTTTTTCTCACCCAATGAACCCAAGAAGCCTTGAATTTTAATCTCAGGCATTTTTTCAGGTAATGGTTGATTGGCCCATTGTTTTTTGAGAACCATCGCGATTTGATCCGCTTGTTCTTCAGCAAGTTGCGCACTAGGTGCATGAGGTAAGTTAGCACAATCTCCAACAACGTATACATTTGTGTATGTAGGAATCTGATGATATTGATTGACCATGACGCGATTGCTGCGGCTTAAGTCGATAGGTAAATTACGCACTATTTCAACTGGTTGAATACCGGCTGTCCAAACTATTAGGTCATGCTCATTTTTAGTATCTTTATTAAAAAGTACGCCAGGCTCAACTTTGACAATGTCTGAATTTGGAACGACAGTCACATTGTGTTGATCAAACCATTTTTTGACGTAGTTGCTTAATTTTTCAGGAAACTGATTTAAAATACGATCACCGCGATCATATAAATAAATGTCTAAATCACTGCGACTTTCTCTTAAGGCACTAGCGAGTTCGATACCACTTAGGCCAGCACCGACTATGCCGACTTGTGCGTGACTCGGTAGGTCAGAAATATCATGATATGTTTTTCTTGCACTAGCGAGTGTTTGAATACTATAAGTGTGTTCTTTAGCGCCAGGAACATTATGATACTTATCTTCGCAGCCTAAACCAATGACCAATTCATCGTAGTCTACACGTGTTTGACCAACAGATACAATTTGATTGTCCAAGTCGATGTCTGTAATTTCCCCATAAACTGTATTGATACGTGAATCAATAGGGAAGTTAACACGAACTTCTTTATCCGATTTAGAACCTGCAGCAAGTGCGTAGAATTCGGTTTTTAAACCATGGTAAGGCATGCGATCAATTAAAGTGACGTTGTATTTTTCAGGAAGTGCGTCTGGTAATATTTTAGACAAAATACGCATGTTTCCATAACCGCCACCTAATAAAACTAAATTTTTCATTTGAATTCCCCTTTAGCCAAAAATTACTATTTATTTACACGCTAATCATTAAATATACCCCTATTATTCATACGTGTAAGTAGTTTTAAAATGAATGAATGGTTCAACCATAATTATAGACTTTTTTTAAATACCTTACAAATAAACATTATAATGAACCCAAATAGATTGTGATTTTTTATAATATAGGCCTGATGGAATAGAATGCCAACGATTGTATTGGATGATGAAATCAAGGCAAATATTGAGCCATAGGATAGAATGATAGTACGAATTTTGTTATAATAGCATCACTAAAATGTATAAGAAGGTGTAAAATGAATCCGATTGTCGAGTTTTGCATTTCAAATATGGCGAGAGGTTCAGAACATGTGTTTCAAACATTAGAGAATGATCCCAATGTGGACGTACTCGATTATGGGTGTTTGCAAAATTGTGGGATATGCTCGTCCGAGCTATATGCGCTAGTGAATGGTGACTTAGTAGAAGGTGAAACACCTGATGATTTATTGCAAAATATTTATGCACATATAGAAGAAACATGGATTTTTTAAGGAGGAATATCGATGCCAACAGTAATCGTAACTGAAGGAGCAGCATATGAAGTAAAGGATATGTTGCAACAAAATGAAATGCCTGATGGGTATTTACGGATTAAGGTAAATGGTGGAGGTTGTACAGGACTGACATATGGTATGACTGCAGAAGAAACACCAAGTGAAAATGATGAAATTTTAGAATATCATGGTCTTAAAGTATTGGTGGACAAAAATGATGCCCCTATATTAAATGGGACAACTATTGATTATAAACAATCCTTAATGGGAGGCGGCTTTCAAATTGACAATCCAAATGCTATTGCATCTTGTGGTTGTGGGAGCTCATTCAAGACGGCAAACGTATCAGGCACACCGGAAGAATGTTAAATTAAATATACAAGGTATCAGTAAAAATAAAAGCAGAGGAGTCTGGGACATCAATCCCAAAATAATAGTGTAGAGATGATTCATGATTGAATCACCTCTATGCTTTTCTTTTATCAATAATTCCTATTGTTTGGCTCGCATTTCCTAGGGGATGGGTCGAGCCGCGGTCTCGACGCTTATCCTATTCCCGTGCGCCCGGCATGGGTAACATCTTGACGGTGAAAGTCCGTTACAGGCTTGGTAGTAGGAACTGTTAGCGAAAGACAAGGGTGTCCATTGCGAAGTGGAATCTGAAGGAAGTCGGACGCAAACACTCGCACTGACGAACAGAAACATCATACAAGGCTATGTAGAATGGATGAATCTGCGGAACAAGATAAAGTCCAATACTACCCGAGTTCTATATAGTAAATGATGCGGTGACATGAGTGGAAAGAGGTTACATCTTACCCGGGGAGGTCTCATCAGCGGTACTCTACCGTAGTAACAACGAATGATGAGAAGTCAGCAGAAGTCATAGTAGGGAAAATGTACCGAAGGACTGAACAATATTCAATACAAAGTAAAGATTGGAGGTTATAGATTTACGACGTACAGAATACGGTTTAATCGGCAGCTTATGGAAGGATAAGTAGTGGAACGAAAAAAAAAGAATACATAAGTGTGTACAGTAAATCTTAGGTGAAATGAAAGAAATGTATCGTAAGTCTCCATCATTGATGGAGCTTGTTGTAAGACCAGACAACATAGAAAAAGCTATCAAGAAAGTTAAGAAAAACAAAGGTGCTCCTGGAATTGACGGCATGAAAGTCAGTGAACTTCGTGCTCACTTTGCGCAGTACTTTTCACAGATAACGAAAAAACTGCTTGAAGGCACATACCAACCTCAAGCAGTTCGAAAAGTGCAAATTCCCAAACCAAATGGGAAAATGCGTGTGCTTGGTATCCCTGTCGCTAGAGACAGGGTAATACAACAAGCGATTAAACAAGTGATTGAACCCAGCATCGACCGAACATTTTCGAATCATAGCCATGGTTTCAGACCTAATCGTAGCACAGGAACAGCACTTAAGCAATGCGCTATTTACTACGAAGAGGGCTATAAAATAGCCGTGGATTGTGATTTGAAACAGTGCTTTGACATGTTAAATCATGATAAGCTGATGTATTTGTTCGAACGCCATGTTCAAGATAAGTCAATTTCAACATTTATCCGTAGAAGTTTACAAGTAGGTGCCATTGACCTATCTGGCGAAGTCGCAGAAAGAAAGATAGGTGCACCACAAGGGGGCGTTATCTCTCCTTTACTATGTAATATCTATCTACATGAACTGGATAAAGAACTCGAAAAGCGTGGACACCGGTTTGTACGCTATGCAGATGACTTTGTCATCTTTGTACGGACAAAACGTGCAGGTGAACGCGTAATGATGAGTGTAACGAAATTCATTGAAAAGCAACTGAAGTTGGCTGTCAATGAAGATAAAAGCAGAATAGGAGCAGTCACACGTTTAAAGTTCTTGAGTTGTCTAATAACCAAGGTAAATGGGGTTTGTCGTTTCAGACCGACTACGGAAGCAAAAAGAAATTTAATACGCGTCTTAAGGAAAATAACGAAACGAAATAGACCCGGTACCTTTAAAGAGATTATCACTGAAATTAACCAAGTGACGAGAGGCTGGATAAATTACTTTGGTAGAGGTTTTATCAGAGAATTTATTGAAAACACGCAATCTTGGTTAAACCGCCGACTTAGACAACTCATACTTAAACGGTGGAAAAGAGTAAGAACTAAGTATAAGATGTTGCACCAATATGGTCTTGACCATAGAAGTGCGATGAAAATCGCACAGTCTCGAAAAAAGTACTGGCGACTATCAAACACGCACGAGGTTCATCGTGCACTTACAACAAAACAACTCTACAAGTGGGGACTGATACCATTAACCCAGCTTGCAGAGTTGGCTTACGCAAGATATTGAACCGCCGAGTACGGAACCGTACGCTCGGTGGTGTGAGAGGACGAGTAGTCAATTAATGGCTACTCTCCTACTCGATTCAGGCGTCTCGCCAACAATATGACGTGATATGCATGTAATTTTACATTAAATACTTTAAAAATAAGACGCTTTCGTATCATTGAATGAATCATCTCATTATAAGAAAACTTCGAGATATTTATGTCCTATCTTCCTTTAAAATGCTTTTAATTGTTTCAAGTTGCAATCCAATCCGTCAACCAATTATACTAAGGTCCGATATAAAAGCGCTTACATATCGTGAAGTAAATCTGTAAGTAGGCATATTAATCATGCTTTTAAAGTACATGATAATATCGTTAAAGAAATAGCAGATTAACTTGAATTCACATACAAAAAACTATACACTTATAAATGACTGTATTTTACAATTTTGTATATAAATCAAACGATGCGGGTATACAGTGTATAAGGACAATTATGAATATTAACTAGGAAAGAATAGGTGAATACAAATGGCAGAACGTAAAAAAGTACTTGTTTTAGGTGCGGGGTATGCAGGTTTACAAACAGTAAGTAAACTTCAAAAGCAATTATCTGAAGAAGAAGCTCAAATTACGTTAATCAATAAAAATGATTACCATTACGAATCGACATGGTTACATGAGGCATCAGCAGGTACAATAAGTTATGAAGATTTATTGTACCCTGTTGAAAGTGTATTAAAAAGCCATGTTAACTTTGTACGCGCTGAAGTAACTAAAATTGATCGCAATGCTAAAAAAGTTGAAACGACAAACGGTGTGTTCGACTTTGATATTTTAGTCGTTGCATTAGGATTTGAATCTGAAACATTTGGTATTAACGGTATGAAAGAATATGCATTCCAAATCGAAAATGTTCATACAGCTCGCGAAATTTCACGTCACATTGAAGATAAGTTTGCAAACTATGCTGCATCAAAAGAAAAAAATGATAAAGACCTAGCAATTTTAGTAGGTGGTGCCGGATTCACAGGTGTTGAATTTTTAGGTGAATTAACAGATCGTGTACCTGAACTTTCAAGCAAGTACGGTGTAGATCAAAGTAAAGTCAAAATTACATGTGTTGAAGCTGCACCTAAAATGTTACCAATGTTCTCTGATGAGTTAGTTAACCATGCAGTTAGTTACTTGGAAGAGCGTGGAGTAGAGTTTAAAGTGGGTACACCGATTGTTGCTGCAAATGAAAAAGGGTTTGTTGTGAAAGTGAATGATGAAGAGCAACAACTTGAAGCGAACACAGTCGTATGGGCTGCCGGTGTTCGCGGTAGTCAATTAATGGAAAAATCATTTGAAGGTGTAAAACGTGGACGTATCGTTACAAACCAAGATTTAACAATCGATGGTTACGATGATATCTTTGTGATTGGTGACGTATCTGCGTTTATTCCAGAAGGTGAAGAACGTCCATTACCAACTACTGCTCAAATTGCAATGCAACAAGGTGAGCATACAGCTAAAAACATTAAGCATATCTTAAATGGTGAACCAACTGAAAACTTCAAATACGTAGATCGTGGAACAGTATGTTCACTAGGTAGCCGTGACGGTGTAGGTGTTGTGTATGGCCGTGAAATCACTGGTAAAAAAGCGGCATTTATGAAACGTGTGATTGATACACGTGCTGTATTTAAAATTGGTGGCATGGGCTTAGCATTCAAAAAAGGTAAATTTTAATACAATCAATTAAAGCTATGTCACATAGCAATAGACAAACTGCGCTTCAATCATGTGGAGGGTGAGTTTGTCTATTTTTATAAGGAGAGGATAAAAATGACAAAACAACAGCATCAATCTGTACTTGTAGTAGGAGTGCCAGAGCATTTAACGCAATATGATAATGAGGTCAAATCTGAGCAGCCACTTTATAATGCATTAACTGAATTGAAAAAGAACCATATTATTGTTTCCCAACTTGGTAAAGTTAGACATACTTCTATACATATAAATAATGAACTTCAGCCTATTGTGACTATTGGTTTAGGTAATATTAATCAATTAAATCAAAAGGATTATTTAAAAATATGGGGCAATCTCTTTCAATATTTAAAAAACGAACCTATCTCACACATCCGTCTCAAACAAAATACATTTTTAGCTAAAAGTGTGGACGCAGAAACAATATATAAATTAATGGGATTACAAAGTGAGCAATCCATATACCAGTTTGATCATTATCGTTCAGATAAGAAAGCACCATTCAAACTTGAGATTAAATTTGATAATCAAAAGCCGAATTTTGTCGAAAAATTATTCCAAAAAGGTAAAATTTTAGGTCGTGCCATTAATCATGCAAGAGACTTGGGCAATACGCCACCTAATATTATGACACCTCAATATTTAGCCGAGTCAACGAGTAGTTATTTCTCGTCGACATCGGTGACTGTTAATATTAAAGATGAAAAAGAGCTTCAACAAGAAGGATTTGGATTAATTCATGCGGTAGGTAAAGGGTCGATTCATCCACCACGTCTTATTACTTTAGAGTATCATGGTGATCCTGAGCACGAATCAGATATGATTGCTTTAGTAGGTAAAGGGATTACTTATGATTCAGGAGGATATTCAATCAAATCGAAAACGGGTATGCCTTCAATGAAATATGATATGTGTGGGGCAGCTAATGTGATTGGAATTGTTGATGCTGTGCAAGCACTTGGCTTAAAAATGAATATTGTAGCTGTAATTGCAGCAGCAGAAAATATGATTGCTAATAATGCAATGAAACCAGATGATGTATTTACAGCTTTAAGTGGTGACACTGTTGAAGTACCAAATACTGATGCAGAAGGTCGACTTGTATTAGGGGATGCGACATTTTATGCAAACCAATATCAACCTCAATTAATTATGGACTTTGCGACGCTTACAGGAGCAGCAATTGTAGCTTTAGGAGAAGATAAAGCGGCTGTATTTAACAAAAATGTAGAACAACAAACACTTTCATCAATATTACAAGTTGCTCAATCTGCAGATGAACCTGTATTTGAATTACCAATTACAGATACAGAAAGACAAAGTATTAAATCTTCTGAAGTAGCTGATTTAACAAACCATGTTAATGCACAAGGACGTGCACTATTTGCAGCTGCATTCGTGACACATTTCAGTGGAAGTACACCACACTTACACTTCGATATTGCTGGTCCTGCAACTTCACAAAAGCAAACGTATAAAGGTCCTAAAGGTGCAACAGGATATATGATTACAACGATTGTTGAATGGTTAACTCAGAAATCACAGTTCTAACGCATATGAATCATATTTGATATTCAATCATGGAGTGAATAGGCAAGTGGAATGATAAACCACTTTAGACTTATTCGCTCCTTTTTAATATCAAAAAATAAAGTCATGAATAATAAGATATTGAGATATAGGTCAGAATATCATCATACAACGAGCAGGAATCAGCTTTCTCATATTGACTTATTAGTATAAAATTGATAACATATGCTTATTACTTTAATTCGATAGCGTACTAAAGGAGTGGACAGAATGAATGCAGTCGTAATTGCGGTAGTACTGATGATAATATTATGTTTATGCCGCTTAAATGTAGTGATTAGTTTATTTATAAGTGCATTAGTTGGAGGACTAGTTGCGGGGTTATCATTATCGCATACCATTACAACATTCACTCAAAATATTGTTGATGGTTCTGAAGTGGCTTTAAGTTATGCGTTATTAGGTGGGTTTGCAGCATTGATATCATATAGTGGTATAACTGACTACCTTGTAGACAAAATTATTACTAAAATACGTGCTGAAAAAACGAAAACGTCGCGTATTAAAGTGAAAGTCATTATTTTGGTCAGTTTGCTTATTTTAAGTATTATGAGTCAAAACGTCATTCCTGTTCATATTGCATTCATTCCTATTGTAATTCCACCATTAATAAGTTTATTCAATGAGTTACAATTAGATAGACGATTAATAGCTGTAATGATAGGATTTGGATTATGTTTTCCATATGTTTTATTACCGTTTGGGTTTGGTCATATCTTCCAAGAAATTATTCAGACAGGTTTTGAAAAGACGAATCACCCCATTGAATTTAACCAAATTTGGAAAGCAATGTTAATCCCTGCATCTGGCTATGTTATCGGCTTAATATTAGCAACATTTTATTTTCGCAAACCAAGAGTATATAAAGAAATGCAGATGACAGCAAAAGAAAGCGAATCACAGTTAAAACCGTATGTACTAGTTGTGACTGTTATTGCTATATTAGCAACATTTTTAGTTCAAACGATGACAAATTCTATGATTTTTGGTGCTTTAGCTGGGGTTCTCGTCTTCTTTATATCTGGAGCTTATGCATGGCGTCAATTAGATAATCAATTTGTAGAGGGTATTAAAATTATGGCGTATATTGGTGTTGTGATTTTGACTGCGAATGGTTTTGCAGGCGTGATGAATGAAACAGGAGATATCGAAAAGCTTGTGCATAGCCTTACGAATATTGCAGGGGATAATAAATTATTAAGTATCGTTTTGATGTATATCATCGGCTTGATTGTAACATTAGGCATAGGCTCTTCATTTGCGACTATTCCTATTTTAGCAGCATTATTTATTCCGTTTGGTGAATCTTTAGGAATGAGTACAATGGCGCTGATTGCATTGATTGGTACTGCAAGTGCACTTGGAGATTCGGGCTCTCCGGCTAGCGATTCAACACTCGGGCCAACTGCTGGACTGAATGTTGATGGACAACACGATCATATTCGAGATACATGTGTTCCAAACTTTGTATTTTATAATATACCACTCATTATCATGGGAACAATTGCAGCATTTGTATTATAATGATATCAAAGGGGGCGTTGTTTTGACGCATTTAGTAGAACTTTTAAATATGGAAATACTCGACCAACAAGACGGTTATATCAAAATGGGGATGCCAGTATCTGATAAGGTGAAGCAACCTTTTGGCTATTTACATGGTGGAGCCACAATGGCATTAGGAGAAACAGCCTGTTCGATAGGGTCTACTCATCTAGTCGATACACAAAAAGAGATTCCAGTAGGTTTAGAAATGAATGCCAATCATATTCGATCCGTAAAAGAAGGAATGGTCTATGCCACCGCTCAAATAGTACATCAAGGTCGTTTGACGCATGTGTGGGATATTCGAATCTCTGATGAAAAAGATCAATTAATTACGATTATGCGAGGAACAATCGCTATAAAAAAAGTAAAATCATAAGCATAGTACATTTAAAAAGCGCGCTGAGATATAAATCAGTAGTCGAAAAACTTCGAGGTTTTCGTAAGAATTTACGAAAAATCTCGAAGTTTTTCTTTTAATGCTATGTTTAGTCGCACGACGTACAACGAATTTCCTTATATTTAATGCCATAAGCACAAAACAGGTTCTTCATCAATTTTTCTTTATCTACAGATTCTTTGTATTTCTGAATTAGAAAGCTTTTGGCTCATTTGCACATTAAAAGATTCCCAATTATCATTTCTCGTGGTTTTTTATTTGTTTTTGAATGATACAAAAGTGTCTTTTTTCAAAGTATTTTAATGTAAAATGACATGTATATCACGTCGTATTGTTGGCGAGACTCCTGAGGGAATAGGATGAGCGTCGAGACCGCGGCTCGACCCATCCCCCTAGGAAATGCGAGCCAAACAATACGAATGATTGATAAAAGAAAAGCGTAGAGACGATTCAATCATGAATCATCTCTACGCTACTTATTTTGTAGCCTCAATTTTTATATTTATAGCTTTGTGTTTTTTAAATCATCTTTTACTTCGTCTAGTTTCATACGCTTTGATGCAGGTGTTTTTAAGTTATAAGCAGCTTTTAAAACTAAGTGACTTGAAAGAGGACCTGTTAAAAATACAAAGGCGATACCAATTAAGAGTTGAAAATTAACATAGCCTTCTTTACCGATAAAGTAGATAAATGTTCCGGTTAAAAGAAGCATGGTGCCTAATGTTGCAGCTTTACCTGCTGCATGTGCTCTTGAGTAGACATCATCTAACCGAATCATGCCAATTGCAGCTAAAGCACTGAATAAAGCGCCGATAATGACTAAAATTAATCCGATGCTAATCACGATCATTTCTGTCATATTCAATCACCTGACCTTTATCCATAAATTTCGCAAAGACGGCAGTTCCTAAAAATGCAAGAATCCCAATTAATAATATCGCTACAATCATATAGTGTGTCCCCAAAATAATCGAAAACAACCCAATCACTGCCATCAATTGGATACCTATTGCATCCAAAGCGACAACGCGATCTGGAAGAGAAGGTCCAATAATGACACGAATTAAAATGGCAAGAATTGATAAAACAACGATAACTAGGGCAATAATGATAAAAATGTCTAAGTTCACGATAACTCACCAACCTCTCTCACTGCTTTTTCAAGAGATGATTTAATACTTTCGACTTCTGCTTCTTTAGTTGAAAAATCTAAGCAGTGAATGTAGAGTCGCTTCATATCATCATTAACACCTATCACAACTGTTCCAGGGGTTAAGGTGATTAAGTTTGATAATAATGCGACTTGCCATTTATGTTCTAGTTCAGTGTTATAAACAAAAAAGGCAGATTCATTTTTAATATGAGGTCGAAGAATAATACGCAATACATCAATGTTGGCTTTAATGAGTTCTACCAAAAATACGAAAATGAGCATTACAATTTTATAAAGCGTAATCATGTAAAATCGTCCAGGTAGTAATTTACGCATTAAAAACACAAGTAACAATGCGAATAAATAGCCTAAAACAAAGTTATTCATTGTATAGCTATCTGATAAAAATAACCAAAATAAAGCTAAAAAGATATTTACTACAATTTGTACTGCCATATTACTTCACCCCCAATACGCTTTGGATATATGAATCAGGTTGATAGAATGATTTTGCAGCTTCTTCGATAATAGGATAGAGTTGTCCAGCGCCTATACCGAATGCTACAGAAATAATGACTGATAAAATACTAACAGCTAATAATCCTCTATGATGAAGTCGTGGATTATAGAAATAGCCGTAACTTTTACCAAAAAATCCTTTAAGGAAAATGTTCATGACTGAATATAAGACGACTAAACTTGATAATAATACGATAATACCACTTGCATAAAATCCTTGTTCAAAAGCTGCTTGAACGATATAAAGTTTACCGTAAAAGCCACTTAATGGTGGAATACCTGCTAAGCTCAGTGCAGCAATAAAGAATGTCCATCCAAGGATAGGATAATGATGAATTAATCCACCGAATTGACGAATATCTGTCGTTTTAGTAATTTTGTACATAATGCCAATTAAGAAGAATAAAGCGGCTTTTATCAACATATCGTGAAGCGTATAAAATATGGCACCCACGATGCCGGCCTCATTCATCATAGCAACGCCGACTAAAATCACACCAACTGCAATCATAATATTGTAAAGGATAATACGCTTAGTATCTCTATACCCTACAGCACCGACACACCCGAATATAATTGTTAACAATGCGAGTGCTAAAATAGTGTAATGCGAAAACGTTAATGTATCGTGGAAAAATAAACTCATCGTGCGTGCAATCGCATAGACACCGACTTTAGTTAAAAGAGCCCCGAAAAATGCAATAATGGCAAATGGTGGCGCATAATAAGCACCAGGCAACCAAACATACATTGGAAAGGCACCTGCTTTAGTAGCAAATACAAAGATAAATAATACAAAAACAACGCTGAGTAGACCTGGATGTTCTCCAGAGAGCTGATTTAACTTTTGACTAATATCAGCCATATTCAATGTACCAACCACAGAGTAAAGTATACCGACAGCTATGACAAAGAATGCTGATGAAACAACGTTAACAAGTAAGTATTTAACACTTTCTTGTAGTTGTATTTTTGTACCACCAATGACCATCAAACCATATGATGACATGAGAAATACTTCGAAAAATACGAATAAGTTAAAGATATCTCCCGTGATAAAAGCACCATTAATCCCTGTTAACATAAACATGACAGTGAAATAGTAGTAATATGTTTCGCGATGTAACCCAATGGATTGATATGAGAAAAGCATAATCAATATTGTAATGATGACACTAGTTGTTACAAGCAAAGCGCTGAACAAATCTAGTACGAAAACAATACCATATGGTGCGTCCCAAGATCCTAATTCTAATGTGATAGGGTGCCCGATTTGCCAAACGTTATATAAATTAATCAGTGCAAAAAGCAGCGTAATAAGTGCACCAGTTAACGCGATAAAACGTTTAATGAAAGGGCGCAAACCACTAAAAATTAATAAGATTGCTGTGATGACCGGTACAACGAGTACCATAATTATTAAGTTTTCATTCATCATCATCTTGCGGCACTCCTTTCATTCGCTCGACATTATCTGTTCCCAGTTCTTTATAGCTTCTAAAAGCCAGTACTAAAAAGAATGCCGTAACAGCAAATGAGATTACAATTGCTGTTAAAATCAATGCTTGAGGTATAGGGTCGACGTAATCGGATACGCCTTTTTCATATATGGGTACATTTCCATTTTTTAAACCACCCATTGTTAATAAAAACAAGTTGGCAGCATGAGATAATAAAGTGGTACCGATAATAATTCGTATTAAACTTTTGGATAGAATAAGATAGACGCTAATGGATGTGAGAATACCACAAACTATAATTAATAAAATTTCCATTATTTATTCTCTCCAATCGTTAAAATAATTGTCAGTACTGTGCCGATAACAACGAATAAAACACCCGTATCGAATATGACAGCAGTATGCAAATGCATCGGTTTTAACAATGGGATAGGAATGTCAAAAGATGTATGTGTAAAAAAGTTTTTATGATAAAACCAACTTAACATCGGTGAAAGAATACAAAATGACAATCCAAGTGCAATCAACTTTTTAAAATCCCACGGGAAGACCTTATTTAATGTTTTGACGTCAAATGCTACTGCAATAATGACAAGTGCACTTGATACGAGTAAACCACCAATAAATCCGCCACCAGGTGTATAATGTCCAGCTAGAAATAGTGAGAAGCCAAACATCATAATTAAGAAAAAGATAATGAGTGACGAATACTGTGCAATTAAATCATTTTTCTGTCTGTTCAATCTTCTCAACCCTTTCATAGCCGTTTTTATGCTTAGCACGTAGTTTAATTAATGTGTAGATTCCCATTCCTGCAATGCCAAGTACTGCCGATTCAAAAAGCGTATCTGTACCACGGAAATCAACGAGAATCACATTAACCATATTTTTACCTTCTGCTAAGTCATAGACATGTTTTTTATAGAATTCACTAATTGAAGTAAAATGACGGTTTCCATATGCAATTAGACCTAAAGCAATGACAACCAACCCAACCCCAACTGAGATAACAATGTTTCCAATCTTATCTTTAACACTTTCGTTGTATCGACTAATGTTAGGCAAGTGATAGAAGCAAAGTAAAAATAACGCTGTTGAGATAGTTTCAACTACAAATTGTGTCAATGCCAAATCAGGTGCATTAAAGAAAATAAAGAATATTGCCATAGAATAACCAACAGCACTTAACATAATAATGCTAAACAGTCTTGAACGTGCAAAAACAATCATCACTGCCGCAATCGATATCGTGATCACTGATATGGCTTCATAAGTACGAACAGGTGATACATTTTCAAGATTAATCGAAAATGGTGCAAATAGTAACGTCACAAATGTCAGCAATATCATTGTAAAGAAGATAATGACTAAGTTATTACGATTATATCCAGTCATATAAGTTCTTGTAATTTGAGTAGCGTAATAAGGTGAATAACGACCTGTTTGATTATACCAATAGTTTAATGTGAGATACTCTGGCATTTTTCTTAAAGCCCCCACCCAATGTTTTGAGGTAAAGAATAAAAGAGTACCTATAATGTAAATAGCTATTGTTGATAATAATGCAGGTGTAATGCCGTGCCATAAATGAAATTCAGCATGTATACTATTTGAGTTCGCGATAGCGCGTGCAGCAGGTGTAACTAACGGTGCTGCAACAAGACTTGGAAATAAACCAATCACTATCACGAGTAATGATAGAATGATAGGTGAAATATTCATTAAAGCAGATGCTTCATGCGCTTTGTTTGGAAGTACATCTGGTTGATAGTCACCTAAAAAGATTTCGTAAATAAATTTGAGTGAATAGACAAAGGTAAAAATACTACCTACGATGCCTAAGATTGGAAATAAAATACCAAGTGTATTCAAACTAAAAATATGTGCATGCGTGACCTCAATAACAGACTCTAGAAAAGCTTCTTTAGATAGGAATCCATTAAAAGGTGGTACTCCTGCCATACTTAAAGCTGTAATAATCGATAATGTAAATGAGATCGGCATGATTGTCATCAAGCCACCTAATTTTTTTATATCTCTAGTTCCTGTAGCATGATCGACAGCGCCTGTAATCATAAATAAGGCACCTTTAAACGAAGCATGATTAATCAAGTGAAATATAGCAGCAGTATATGCCGCAACGTATAATTGACTTTCTGAGCCTTCAAAATGATAGCTTACAGCGCCAATTCCAAGCATTGACATAATCATACCGAGTTGTGAAACAGTTGAAAATGCTAATATTCCCTTCAAATCAAGCTGCTTTGTGGCATTGAAAGATCCCCAAAATAAGGTAATCAATCCAAAAAGCGCCACTGTCCAAATCCAACCTTCTGAAATTGCAAAAATAGGCGTTAAACGTGCAACTAAATAAATTCCTGCTTTGACCATGGTTGCAGAATGGAGATACGCACTAACTGGTGTAGGGGCTTCCATTGCATCAGGTAACCATATATAAAATGGGAATTGTGCAGACTTTGTCATCGCACCTATAATAACGAATATCATGGCTAATATAAATATTGGAGATGTTTGGATTAAGTCAACTTGGCTTATTATTTCACGAATACGCCAACTGCCTGTCGCAATATATAATAAAATGAAGCCACCAAGTAAAGATAATCCACCTAATACCGTAATCATCATCGATTTCATCGCACCATAAAGTGATTTTTCTTTATGACGCCAAAATGAAATAAGTAAAAAGCTTGAAAATGATGTCAGTTCCCAAAATAAATAGAGTATAAGTAAATTGTCTGAAAGGACAACGCCTAACATTGCACTCATAAAAATCAGTAAATAACAGTAAAAATGACCTAATTGTTCTTCTTGATTTAAGTAACTAATTGAATATAAAACAACTAAACTCCCGATACCTGTAATTAACAAAGCAAATAATAACCCGAGTCCATCTACATAAACGTCAAAGTTCATACCAATTTGTGGCATCCACGAGACGGATTGTTCTGTATAATGTCCGGACATAGTGAGTTTGATATACGATAAAAAGTATATAAATAATACAACTGGGATTGGTAATACAAACCAACCGAGATGTATTCGCTTATAGAAGCGGTAAAGTGTTGGTATCAGTATGGAGAATATTAACGGTAACAATACCGCTAAATGCAACCAACTCATATATTGTCCTCCTTTTTAAAACTGCGATAGTATTATTATACATGAATATGAATGTTCTGAAAAACAAGGAACTGCAATGATTGGTGTTAAAAATAGGCGCTTATTAAATAAGTAGAAAAGCGTCTAAATTCAGCTAAAATTTATTTTATATTGACGTTCATAATCTCTTTTTAAAGCGTTTAAACAATTTAAAGATGCTTGTGCATAAAGGGTATTATCCTCGCGCAATTTTGTTTCTAAATCACTTATAGCATCCTGTAAAGATTCTGTATATTCTTTAGGCTGTCCTTCAAAAGGTTTTAAACGATTTTTGGATGTATAGCGTTTTTCATATAGACTTAGAGCTTTTCGTTCATGAAAAAAGACACCTTCGACTTCATTTGGGTGATGTAAATCACCTTGTTTAGGGTGCTTAATCACTTGTAGCACTTTGACTAAAGCTTGATCAGCGGTATTTTCAACAATCTCAACAACGTATACGCCAGTTTTATGTGCAAAACGATAGAGCATGTTCATTCCATCCTTTCATAAATATGTTAAAATAGTCTTATCATTAAGTTTATCACGAATGGAGTATTAAAATGACAAACTATCCACAATTGACAAAAGAAATTCAAGAAAATGAAATTAAAGCTGTAATGCATACGAATAAAGGGGATATGACGTTAAAGTTATTTCCAGAGATTGCACCTAAAACAGTCGAAAACTTCGTAGCGCTTTCTAAAAAGGGATATTATAATGGTGTAACGTTTCACCGTGTTATCAATGATTTTATGATTCAAGGTGGTGACCCTACAGCTACCGGTATGGGTGGTGAAAGTATATACGGTCAACCATTTGAAGATGAGTTTTCAATGAATGCATTTAATTTATACGGTGCATTATCGATGGCCAATGCAGGTCCAGGTACAAATGGATCACAGTTTTTTATTGTACAAATGAAAGATATTCCATCACAAATGGCAGACCAACTAGAAGATGGCGGCTGGCCTAAAGAAATCGCGGAAGCTTATCGTGAAAAAGGTGGCACGCCATGGCTTGATCAAAAGCATACTGTATTTGGTCAGCTGATTGAAGGGGAAGAAACGCTAGAAGATATTGCAAATGTTAAAGTAGGGGCACAAGATAAACCGGTGTATGATGTAGTCATTGAATCAATCGACATCGAGTCATAAAATAGAATTCAAAGAGGCGAGACATGTCAAATAATGATTTAAATATACGTTTATATCAACAATTATCAACGTGGAACCCTATGAATTTTGATGATCCAACTCTAGGAGATGCTGAAGTCTATGAAATGATGGACGCTGTGCATCAATACGGAGAGGCTCATGCTATCGCAAAAGCGTTTCAAAATATTTTTCATTTTTCTTTTGAAACATTGATTCCTTACGACATTTGCTTAGAACAAGCTCAAAAAGCATTACAGTTACAAATGGCGTGTGACTTATAATGGAGTCATTTGCTTTTTAAAATTGCATGAATGGTTATATTAACCTCAATAAAACAAATATTGAGCGACAAGCAAATAAATTTTTTAAATCACAAATTGGATTGAGGCAAGAAGTCTTCGCTTAATGTCTATCGATATGAGTCATTGAGCAAAAAGATTATAATGTCTTAATCTTTTTTGTGATTTTTTAGTGTTACCAGAGAGCCGATTAAGGTTTTGTTAATTGAAACAGCTATGTGTGAAGGAACCCAGTTATTCAAGAATAAAAAACAACTAAAAGTGTGTCGTTATATTCTATATGGGGTATTCATAATATAAGTGACAGAATATTCTGTCATGAATAAAGTGATTGAGGAGGGGACACTTATGCCAAAAAAATTATTTAGCGTTGATTTAAATAAAAAAATGGACGAACAAGCGCACCCAGGACATAATCGATGGCATCCAGATATTCCAGCAGCTTTTTCAGTGAATCCCGGCGAATCGTTTCGGATGGAGTGTTTAGACTGGACGGATGGACAAATTTCTAACAATGATGACCCTAGTGATATTAAATACGTGAATCTCAATCGTGTTCATGTATTAAGTGGACCGGTCTACGTTAATGGTGTAGAACCAGGTGATTTATTAGTTGTTGATATTTTAGATATTGGTGCTTTTTCGGAGCACGAATGGGTATTTAATGGTATTTTTGATAAAACAAATGGCGGCAGCTTTTTAGTTGACCATTATCCTAATGCTCAAAAGTCAATATGGGATTTTAATGGAATTTATGCAACAAGTCGACATGTGCCAGGTGTTGAATTTGCAGGTGTGATTCACCCTGGATTAATTGGTGTTGCGCCGTCATACGAGATGCTTAAAGAGTGGAATAAAAGGGAGAAAGCGCTTGTTGACACAGATCCAAATCGTGAGCCACCACTAGCAAACTTACCCAATGAAGATGCTGTTGTTTTAGGAACTTTAAAAGGGAAAGACTTTGATCGAGTTGCTAAAGAAGGGGCGCGTACAGTACCGCCAAGAGAAAATGGAGGCAACTGTGACATTAAAAACTTATCAAAAGGGTCGAGAATATATTTCCCAGTCTATGTAGAAGGTGCCAAGTTATCAGTGGGTGATATTCACTTTTCTCAAGGAGATGGTGAAATTACATTTTGTGGTGGTATTGAAATGCCGGGGTGGATTGATTTAAGAGTGAGTGTGATTAAAGGCGGTATGGAAAAGTACCAGATTAAAAAGAACCCAGCATTCAATCCAAGTCCTGTTTTACCGAATTACTCAGATTATATCGTATTTGAAGGTATCTCAGTCAATGAATTTTCTGGAAAGCAAGCTTATTTAGACGCTAACACTGCGTATAGAAATGCTTGCTTAAATGCCATTGAATTTTTAAAAACACGTGGTTTTACCGGAGAACAAGCATATATGCTACTCGGTTCTGCACCTGTTCAAGGGACAGTTGCGGGAATTGTTGATATACCGAATGCCTGTTGTACTATTGCCATACCTAGAGAAATATTTCAGGCAGGTGTATTGCCTAATATGAAAGAAGATGAATAAAAATGCCAAACTATTCATATACATGTGCATCGTGCGGCACATTTACGATAAGACAGCGCATGTCAGCGCAACATCAAACAGTCCAATGTCCTACATGCTCTCAAATGGCTTCGCGTGAATTCCAAGCTTTTCAAACTTATCAATTAGATCAACAGGTTAAAAAAAGAATCGAAAGAGGGCAAGACCCTAGAATTGTTAAAGGTAAAGATTTACAGCCTCGAACACAGCAAAAACAAAATGTATCACGCCCTTGGATGATAGGTCATTAGTTTTATTGAAGCGGTGTAGCAAAAGTAAGGTTTTAATGGTGTATCCTCTTTGATACAAACTACAAAATGAACCAACTCAACACATATCAGCGTTGAGTTGGTTCATTCATTGCGCTATTCTGACTCATATTTCATCCGTTTTCTTGACTGTTTCACCCAATATGGCAATCGTTCTTTTAACGTTTGAAACCCATATACTTCATTTTCATTAATTTCGTCCAATACTGAACGTTTTTCCTTTTTACGTTCATAATTTTTAAAGTAGTCGTTGTCTTTTAAAGATAAGTTGAGCTTACCATTTTCATCAATCGAAATGATTTTTGCTTTTACAGTTTGTCCAGGTGATAAAAGCTTTTTTAAATTATGTACATAATCATCCATAACCTCAGAGATATGGATAAGTCCTTCAGTATTGTCAGGGGTCTCGACGAAAGCGCCGTAGGGTTGAATACCAGTCACACGCACTTTAATATGTTGACCAACAAAATATTGTTTCTTCAACATTCATAACCCCTTATTGATTTGATTTTAACAATATCATCATAGCATACCTTAACGAATTATCCTAACTATACAGCCAAATATTGACAGAATTTTTTCTGAAACTTTTGAAGTGAGGTTTATTTTTTAAGCTGAATCAAAATGGTCTAACCGGGAAGAGCTAGGCAAGTTATCGTTAAATTACAAAACGGTATCAAGAATGTGTTTAAAGAATAAATTGATAAATAATGAAAAATAGTTATACTGATTACAGATTCATGGGTTGCCAAACTAAGGGAATTAAGGCTATAATGCTAGTAAATGAAAGCGCTTTAAATAGATAGCTCAATCACTAATAATAGTAAAGTCTTGCTATCTGATTAATTCATCATGAAATTTGTGATTATTCTGTCAAAAAGCATTGAAATCTTTTACAACATTATGACAAATATGGCATGATAAATATAAGCGTTATTCAATTTAAACAAGGGAGGATTTTTGAATGATTCCATATAGACATGAACCATTTACTGATTTTACGAAAAAGGAGAACAAAGAAGCCTATTTCCGTGCTTTAGAAAAAGTTGAAAGCGAGTTAGGCCAAGAGTATCCATTAATTATTGGTGGGGAGCGCATATATACAGATGATAAAACGCGTGTGTATAACCCATCTAATCGTGAAGAGACAATTGGTTATGTTTCAAAAGCTTCAAGAGAGCATGCTGAAAAAGCATTAGAAGCAGCTAAAGAAGCATTTAAAACATGGAGAAATGTAGATCCAAAAGTACGAGCAAACATTTTATTCCGTGCTGCTGAGTTAACACGTAAACGTAAGCATGAATTTTCTGCTTTACTTTCTAAAGAAGGCGGTAAACCATGGAAAGAAGCAGACGCTGATACAGCAGAAGCAATTGATTTTATGGAATATTATGGACGTCAAATGTTAGAGTTAAAAGATGGTAAGCATGTGAATAGTCGTCCAGGTGAGTACAATCAATTTGATTACTTACCAGTCGGTGTAAGTGTTGTTATTTCACCATGGAATTTCGCTTATGCGATTATGGCGGGTACAACATCTGCGCCATTAGTTACAGGGAACACAGTACTATTAAAGCCATCATCAAACACGCCTATTATTTCGTATAAATTTATGGAAGTTTTAGAGGAAGCAGGTTTACCTAAAGGGGTAGTGAACTGGATACCAGGTTCATCTAGTGAAATTGGGGACTTCCTTGTTGAAAATAAAGATGTTGGGTTAATTTCATTTACAGGATCAAAGAATGTAGGTAAAGAAATCATTCAAAAAGCTGCCGTTATCCAAGAAGGTCAAAATCACATTAAACGTGTTATTGCTGAAATGGGTGGTAAAGATGCAATTGTTGTAGATAATGAAGCAGATTTACAAATTGCGACGGATGCTATCGTGTATTCTGCATTTGGATTCTCTGGACAAAAATGTTCTGCATGTTCACGAGTTATTGCACATCAAGATATTTATGATGAATTGATTGAACGTGTTAAAACAGAAACGGAAAAAATCAAAGTGGGCGATGCAGCAGAACCTGACACATACGTAGGTCCAGTTATTGATCAAAAATCATTAGATAAAATTAAAAAATATATTGAAATTGGTAAAGAAGAAGGTCGTCTTGTGACAGGTGGTAATACAGACGAAGAAACTGGAAACTTTGTACATCCAACTATTTTTGCGGACTTAGATCCAAACTCTCGTATTATGCAAGAAGAAATCTTTGGCCCGGTTGTCGGTTTCACAAAAGTGAAAGACTTTGATGAAGCAATCCAAGTTGCGAATGATACTGAATATGGTTTAACAGGTGGCGTTATTTCTAATAACCGTATGAAATTAGAACAAGCACGTCGAGACTTTATGGTAGGTAACTTATATTTCAACCGTGGATGTACGGGAGCTGTAGTAGGCTATCAACCGTTTGGAGGCTTCAAAATGTCAGGAACAGACTCTAAAGCGGGTGGTCCGGATTACTTAGTTCTTCATATGCAAGGTCGCTCTGTTTCTGAGCACTTATAATAATCGTCAATATTATAGGAATTAAACGTATTCAACAGAAATGATTTAAAATAGATATTAATTTATTCTATTGTGTGACCTTTTAACGACTGTAGGGTAAATCATATACAGCGCATTCAAATCAATCACATTCGATGACCTTGTTTTGAATTGTGATGGTTGATTTGCCCTATTTTCATGTGCTAGGCAATATAATTATTGAATAAAGGGGAGATAGTATGACTAATCAATCACAAGAAATTATTGAATTAACAAACCACTACGGTGCGCATAACTACTTACCACTGCCAATTGTTATTTCAGAGGCTGAAGGTGTATGGGTAAAAGATCCAGAAGGTCATAAATACATGGATATGTTAGCGGCTTATTCTGCTGTTAACCAAGGTCACAGACATCCGAAAGTCATTCAAGCGTTAAAAGATCAAGCCGATAAGGTAACACTTGTTTCACGTGCATTTCATAGTGATAACTTAGGTGCTTGGTATGAAAAAATCTGTAAATTATCTGGCAAAGAAAAAGCATTGCCGATGAATACAGGTGCAGAAGCTGTTGAAACAGCATTGAAGGCTGCACGTCGCTGGGCATACGATGTAAAAGGCATTAAGCCCAATGAAGCGGAGATTGTCGCAATGGTAGGTAATTTCCATGGTCGTACGATGGCGCCTGTATCTTTATCATCAGAAAAAGAGTACCAACGTGGTTATGGTCCATTACTTGACGGTTTCCAAAACGTCCCATTCGGAGATGCTGAAGCTTTAGAGGCTGCGATAACTGAAAATACAGCTGCAGTCTTAATTGAACCTATTCAAGGTGAAGCAGGTATTAATATTCCGCCAGAAGGTTACTTGAAAAAAGTACGTGAATTGTGTGATAAACATAATGTTTTATTTATTGCCGATGAAATTCAAGCAGGTCTTGGTCGTACAGGTAAGTTATTTGCAACAGATTGGGACGACGTTAAGCCAGATGTATACATTTTAGGAAAGGCTTTAGGTGGTGGTGTATTCCCAATTTCGGTTGTGCTTGCAGATAAAGAAGTTTTAGATGTATTTACTCCAGGTTCACACGGGTCTACTTTTGGAGGAAATCCATTAGCATGTGCGGCATCTATTGCAGCACTAGACGTTATTGTTGACGAAGATTTACCAGGTCGTTCACTAGAGTTAGGTGAGTATTTCAAAAACGCATTACTTGAAATTGATCATCCGTCTATTAAAGAAGTGCGTGGCCGAGGGTTATTCATTGGGGTAGAGCTTAATGAAAATGCAAGACCTTATTGTGAAAAATTAAAAGAAGAAGGTATTTTATGTAAAGAAACGCACGATACCGTTATTCGATTTGCTCCACCACTAGTCATCACAAAAGAAGAATTAGACTATGCGATTGATAAAGTGAAAAAAGTATTTTCACAAGCATAATATTATCCTTAAACCATAGAGCTAAAAGGTCTTTAAAAAAGATAAGCTTATGTTACAATACGAATGTAAGCGAAAACAAAAGTATGAAAAAGAGGCGAAATGGATCATGGCTGAAAAAAATAATCTAGTGACGTCAACGCAAGGTATTATTAAAGAAGCAATGCATAAATTAGGTTTTGATGATGGGATGTATGAATTAATTAAAGAACCGTTAAGATTCTTGACAGTTCGTATCCCAGTGCGTATGGATGATGGGACAGTTCAAACTTTTACGGGTTATCGTGCGCAACACAATGACGCTGTTGGACCTACAAAAGGTGGGGTGCGTTTCCACCCGGATGTTGATGAAGAAGAAGTTAAAGCACTCTCAATGTGGATGACATTAAAATGTGGAATTGTTGATTTACCATATGGCGGTGGTAAAGGCGGTATCATTTGTGATCCTCGCCAAATGAGTATTCATGAGGTAGAGCGTTTATCACGCGGTTATGTACGTGCCATTTCTCAAATCGTTGGGCCAACAAAAGATATTCCTGCACCAGATGTATTTACAAATTCTCAAATTATGGCTTGGATGATGGATGAGTATAGTCAAATGGATGAATTTAACTCTCCAGGATTTATTACGGGTAAGCCAATTGTGCTAGGTGGTTCACAAGGGCGTGATCGTTCAACGGCCTTAGGTGTTGTAATTGCGATTGAGGAAGCGGCCAAACGTCGTGGTAAAACAATAAAAGATTCAAGAATCGTTATTCAAGGTTTCGGTAATGCAGGAAGTTTCTTAGCAAAATTCTTGTATGATGAAGGTGCAAAGATTGTAGGTATTTCAGATGCTTATGGTGCATTACACGACCCTGAAGGTTTAGATATTGATTATTTATTAGATCGTCGTGATAGTTTTGGAACGGTTACTAACTTATTTGAAGATACGATTTCAAATAAAGAATTATTTGAACTGGATTGTGACATTTTAGTACCTGCAGCAATCGCTAATCAAATTACAGCGGATAATGCGGCGGATATTAAAGCTGAAATTGTTGTTGAAGCGGCAAACGGCCCTACAACACCAGAAGCAACAAAAATCCTCACAGAAAAAGGTGTGTTACTTGTACCAGACGTATTAGCAAGTGCTGGTGGTGTAACAGTATCTTATTTCGAGTGGGTACAAAACAATACGGGTTATTATTGGACTGAAGATGAAGTGAATGAAAAATTACGTGAAAAATTAGTAACAGCCTTTGATACGATTTATAACTTATCTCAAAATCGTAAAATCGATATGAGACTTGCTGCGTATATTGTAGGTATTAAGCGTACAGCTGAAGCAGCACGTTACAGAGGTTGGGCGTAAGTCATTTATTTCTAAATATATAACTCCTTTCTAAGAGGTAGATCGCTATATTCTAGCCTTGCATTGCCTTTTAGAAAGGAGTTTTGTTGTGATTTTGTTCAATGGATTATAAATCAGATAAATAAAGTTCGATTGCGTTGACAAAATCCCCTTAGAAATGGGTATTCATTCAAGAAGGTTCAAGTAAAGATTGTGCTTTCTCGATTTGTTGAGAAACTGCTTTTTGGCTTGTTCCCCCATAACTTTGTCTGCGCTTGACAGCTTCATCAGGCTGTAAATAATTGTAAATATCGTGTTCAATCATTGGATGATACGACTGATAAACATCGATAGGCACGTCGAGTAGATATAGATTGTTTTGAATGGACCATAGTACGACCTTTCCAACAATTTCATGAGCTTCTCTAAATGGAATCCCTTTACCGACGAGATAGTCAGCAAGCTCTGTCGCATTTGAAAAGTCTTTTCGTACTGTTGATGATAACCGCGAAGTGTTCACAGTCATCGTATCTAACATCCCTTTAAAAATACGTAATGAACCTTTTAATGTATGAACTGCATCAAACAATCCTTCTTTGTCTTCTTGCATATCTTTATTATATGCAAGGGGTAATCCCTTCAGTGTGACGAGCATACTCATTAAATGACCGGTCGTACGGCCCACTTTGCCACGAATAAGTTCTGCCATATCAGGGTTCTTTTTCTGAGGCATAATAGATGAACCTGTTGAAAATGTATCAGATAATGTAATGAACTGAGCCTCTTCTGACGACCAAAAAATGATTTCTTCTGCTAGACGAGATAAATGTACCATACATAAGCTAATATTGTGTAATGTTTCAATAATATAATCTCGATCACTCACTGCATCTAGACTATTCTCATAAATGTCATTAAAGCCTAATAAACGCATAGTCTCATGACGGTTGATTGGATAAGTTGTCCCACTCAATGCGGCTGCGCCTAATGGAGAGATATCAATTCGTTTTAACGCATCTTTAAAACGGGATTTATCGCGCTCTAACATCCAAAAATAAGTCATAATGTGATGAGCGAAAGAGATCGGTTGAGCTCTTTGTAAATGCGTATAGCCTGGCATAATAGTATCAATGTGATGCTCGGCAAGTTGTAAGATACTTTTTTGGAAAGATTCAATTGCAGAAATGATAACATTGACCTCTTTTTTAGTATAAAGATGCATATCTGTTGCTACTTGATCGTTTCGACTGCGTCCAGTATGCAATTTTCCGCCAGTAGCCCCAATCCGTTTAATGAGTTCATGTTCGATATTGAGGTGAATATCTTCTAAAGATTCTTGGAAAACGAGTTGATGATTATGAAAGTCTTTTTGGATTGACTTTAACCCTTCAATAATGTGGTCACATTCATCTTGACGAATAATCCCCTGATTAGCCAACATTGTGGCATGTGCAATACTACCTTCAATATCTTCGGCTAATAGGTTTTGGTCAAAGTGGATGGAAGCATTAAATGCATCCACCCATTCTTCTGGATGACCTTCAAATCTACCACCCCATGCTTTTTTACTCATCGGCATAACCCCCATGGCGCATGGCATTAACTTGAGTAGGCAAACCATAAATCTCGATAAAGCCGACTGCTGCTTCCTGATTAAATGCATCTTCTTTAGTATAAGTGGCTAATTTTTCATTGTATAATGTGTATTCTGATTTTCTACCATTAACAGTGGCATGTCCTTTAAAGAGCTGGATACGAACATCCCCTGTTACAAATTGTTGTGTTTGATCGACAAATGACTTTAAAGCATCTGTAAGTGGTGAAAACCATAGTCCGTTATAGACTTGTTCTGCAAGTTGCTTTTCCACAATAGGCTTAAAGTGGGCGACATCTTTTGTTAAGGTAATCGTTTCTAAACCGTGATGTGCTTTCATAATGACTTCAGCACCTGGAGTTTCATATACTTCTCTTGATTTAATACCTACGAGCCTGTTTTCAATATGATCAATACGACCGATGCCATGTTTTCCTGCTAGTTCATTTAAGTGAAGAATTAATTGATCTAATGCATAGGGTTTATGGTTAATATGAGTTGGAAGACCTTCTTTAAATGATAAAATAATGTCATCTGGCGTGTCGGGTGTATCTTCCAATTCGTTTGTAAGATCAAATGCATCTTTTGGAGGTGCTGCATAAGGGTCTTCTAAAATACCACATTCATTACTACGCCCCCATAAATTTTGGTCAATTGAGTAGGGGGATTCTTTGCCAATCGGAACAGGTATATGATGTTTTACCGCATAATCTATCTCTTCTTCACGACTCCATCCCCATTCTCTGACTGGTGCAATAACTTTCAAATTAGGGTCTAACGCTTTAATTGCGACCTCAAAGCGAACTTGATCGTTTCCTTTACCTGTACATCCATGGGCTATGGCTGAAGCATTCGTTTGATGAGCAATTTCGACTAGTTTCTTTGAGATTAAAGGACGAGATAACGCTGATACGAGAGGATACACATTTTCATATTTTAAATTCGCCTTAATCGCATAAGCTACATAATCTTCTGAAAATTCTAGTGTAGCATCGATGACATGAGATTCAACTGCCCCCATATCTAGCGCTTTTTGATAAACGACATCAAGGTCTTTTCCTTCACCAACATCTAAACAGCATGCAATGACATCATAACCTTGTTCGATTAACCATTTGACTGCTACACTCGTATCTAACCCACCTGAATAGGCTAACACTACTTTTTCTTTCATCATACATTCACCTCTGATTAAATTTGTTGATAGCAAAACTATAACACAAATGAGTTAATATGCAAATAGTTAAATAAATATACATTTTAAGTGTGTGTTCTTTGCATCTCAGGTTCTGTTAATTGAATTTAAATGGGGAAGTTAGTAAAATAAAAGCGAATTCAGATTCAATAGGAGGCAAAGTGTATGACACATATCCAATTAGATTATCAAAAAGCTTTAAAATTTTTGGGTCAACATGAAATCGACCAACAACAAGATTTAGTGCAACACATACATCAAACGATTCATAACGGGACTGGTGCAGGTAGTGACTTTTTAGGATGGATTGATTTACCTGTAGATTACGATAAAGAAGAGTTTAGCCGTATATTAGAAGCTGCTCAACGAATCAAATCAAATTCAGATGTCCTTGTTGTAATTGGAATTGGTGGTTCATACTTAGGCGCTCGTTCAGCGATTGAAATGTTAACGCCAGCATTTAAAAAAGAGCATGACTTACCAGAAATTATCTTTGCTGGACATCATTTATCATCATCGTATCTCCAAGAATTGATTGATTATCTTGATGGTAAAGATTACTCAGTAAATGTTATTTCGAAATCAGGAACAACTACAGAGCCAGCAGTTGCGTTTCGTTTGTTTAAGCAGTTATTAGAGGACAAATATGGAAAAGAAGAAGCTGTTCAGCGTATTTTTGCTACAACAGATAAAGAAAAAGGTGCATTAAAACAACTGGCAACGAATGAAGGATATGAGTCATTTGTAGTTCCAGATGATGTAGGCGGACGTTTCTCAGTGTTAACTGCAGTGGGACTATTGCCAATTGCAGTAGCAGGTATTGATATTGAAGCAATGATGGGCGGTGCACAAAAAGCGCGTGAAGAGCTTTCAACTGATGATTTATCGACAAATATCGCTTATCAATATGCAACTATTCGCAATGTATTGTATAACAAAGGCTATACGACTGAAATGCTCATTAACTACGAACCGTCTCTGCAATATTTCAATGAATGGTGGAAACAATTATTTGGTGAATCTGAAGGTAAAGACTTAAAAGGAATCTACCCTTCAAGTGCTAACTTTACAACTGACTTACATTCATTAGGACAATATGTACAAGAGGGACGTCGCTTCTTATTTGAAACAGTGATTAAAGTAGAGGCACCAAAACATGAAATTACAATCGAAAAAGATGCCGATGATTTAGATGGTTTAAACTATTTAGCTGGTAAAACAATCGATGAAGTCAATTCAAAGGCTTTTGAGGGGACATTACTTGCTCATACTGATGGCGGTGTACCTAACTTAGTGATTTCAGTGCCAAAATTAGATGCTGAAACATACGGTTATCTTGTATACTTCTTTGAGTTAGCTGTAGCGATGAGTGGCTATCAATTAGGAGTTAATCCATTTAATCAGCCAGGTGTAGAAGCATACAAACAAAATATGTTCGCACTATTAGGGAAACCGGGCTTTGAAGATAAGAAAAAAGATTTAGAAGCACGTTTGTAGTGAGTATTCAAAAGTTTAGGCTCTATAATAAATCGGACTGGTGTATAAATAATTTTATTTATTTGATTGTTCCATAAAGCCTCGCTTTTCTAGGCGCCTCACCTCAACTCATTTTAAGATTGAACTTACCCAATCTTAAAATGGATTTTCGGTTACGGCAAGATGCCTCAGAAGTCTCGGCTTAGGAATCAATCAAATGTGCTATATTTATTCACACCCTTAAGTTATAAAATATGATTTACCAACGCAATTTTACTGATTTATGTCGTATTAAAAGAGGCATTAATGTTCAAGACTTTATGATCACACAACGAAAAGGGAGTTAAGCAATACATTATTGCATAACGCCTTAATTTAATGGACCAGTCCAATTTGACTGAGAGCCAAAGTATATAAGTCGTGACATTCGGACTGGCGTAAATACATGCTAGTCCGAATTTTTCAGTAGCGATAAAGGCTGTTAATACGCACTAAAATTAAATTATGATTTAAAATGGGTAAAAAAGTAACATTTATATAAAGTTTATGATAAGATTAAGCATATTGTTAAGACCTAATGTGAGTGAGGATTTGTCAATGCGTACAATAGTTCGATCATTTGTAGCTTTGATTTTGGCTATAGTCGCTTTATGCTTTCTTGTGCTATTTATTGTTATTCCTTATCAAGTGAGTCAATCTAGCATGGCACCGACATTGAGTATGGGTGACAGAATAATTGTCAATAAGTTGAAAGTAAGATTAAATATGTTAGAGCATGGTGATGTCGTTGTATTCCAACAAAATGGAACGTATCGTGTTGGTCGGATTATAGGAGATCCTGGTCAGTCTGTCGCATACCAATCAGGACAACTTGAGCTCGATAATCGTCCTGTTGATGAGCCATACATTCATCGTGCATATGAAGCAACATGGTCAGCGCGTGAGCTTCCCAATGTTGAGAGTGATATCATACCACCTAACCAATACTTGGTTTTAAATGATCATCGTTTGGATGAAGGTGACTCAAGAAGATATGGATTAATTGATAAACGTGATATGATAGGAAGTGCGTTATTGCGTTATTTTCCTTTAAATCAAACAACTGTAAACTTTAAAAATTAGAGGTGTCAAAAATTGAAAAAAGAAACTGTTGAATGGATTATTTCCATAGGTTTAGCGATACTTATTGTAGGTGTATTATACGCATTTGTGATTAAGCCTTATAATGTTAAAGGAGACTCTATGTTTCCAACATTAAAAGATGGTGAACGTGTTATCGTCAATAAGCTGAGCAAAACTTTTGGACATTTAGATAATGGAAACGTAATTGTTTTTCATGCTAATGAATCAGATGATTATGTCAAACGAATTATTGGCAAACCAGGAGACCATGTTGAATACAAAGATGATCAATTGTATTTAAATGGAAAAAAAGTCGATGAACCCTATTTAGATTATAATGAAAAACATAAAAGTTATGATAAGATAACAGGAGATTTTGATTCTCAAGAGTTGCCGGGAAGTGATGGGGAAGCAAAAATTCCAAATGATAAATACTTAGTTTTAGGGGATAATCGAGAAGTAAGTAAAGATAGTAGAGCGTTTGGTTTAATCGATGAAGATCAAATTGTCGGGACAGTTTCTTTACGTTTCTGGCCATTTAACAAATTTAAAATAAACTTTAATCCTGATCACACAGAACCACAATCTTAAATGAAATATTAAACTTGAATATAGAGATGCTAATAACGAGACAAATGCTAATTAAATGTTAGTTTTTGTCTCGTTTTATCATTATTAAAGATACATGATTTTGGAGATCGATTTTTTGATACAAATGATATAATAGAAGCAATATCATTCATATAAGACGATAAAATTAAAAAAGAGGGGGATTACGATGTTTCGTACTTTTATTGGACGCGCAGGTACTGGAAAAAGTATGCAAATGTTAAAAGAGATTAAAAATCAATTAAAAGAAGAGCCTCTAGGAAGTCCTATTATTGTGATAACCCCGATGCAAGGGACATATTTATATGAACAAGCATTTGTTAATGATCCTATTCTTAAAGGGAGTTTACGTGCTGAAGTTTTACATTTTGAGCGTTTAAGTCATCGGATCTTTCAAGAATTAGGTGGTATTCAAGAAAAGCGCATTTCGACAATTGCGATTGAAATGATGATTTATGATATTTTGCAAGATGAAAAACATCAGTTAAAGCTCTATCATTCACAAGTGGGTTATATCGGTTTTAGCGCTAAATTACGTGAACAGATACAGGATTTTGAGAAATATGCTGTAACACCTGAAGTCATTCGTGAAACGGCTAAAGATGAGCAGTTGGACTTGAGGATGCGTGATAAATTACATGATATTGGACTCGTTTATGAGAAATTGATAGAGCGCATGTCCGATGATTATATTTCTTCTGAAGCCTTAATGAATCGCTTTATTAAAAATATTCCAAGATCAAAATGGTTACAACAAGCAGATATATACATAGATGGATTTCACAACTTTTCAACGCAGGAATATCAAATTATAGAAGCTCTCGTTAATCATGCTCGTTCAGTCACTGTGTTATTAACGACAAATGGTGATGAAGACGTATTGAGTATGTTTCGCAAACCTTCTGAGTCACTCAAACAACTGAAAGCTATTGCTAAGCGTAGTCAAACGCCAATAGAATTAGAGGTATTCAAAGCGCCGTTACGTTTTAAAAACACAGACTTACAAAGATTGGAACATCAGTTTGACTTGTTACAACGTGATGAAAGTATAGAGGCAAAAGGTGATATTCAAATATTGGAAGCACCAACAACTCGTGAGGAAATTAATGAAGTGGCAAGAAGTATACTCAGAGATGCACGAGAGCGCCAATATCGATTTAACGATATTGCAATTTTATATCGTGATCCTTCATATATCTATTTATTAGAATCGATTTTACCTCAATTTGACATTCCATACAACGTAGATGTTAAACAATCGATGACAGACCATCCGATTATGGAAATGTTGAGAGCGCTTATTGAAGTCATTCGAACAAGCTGGAACTTTGAACCTTTGATGCGTTTATTTAAGACGAATGTTTTGACAGAACATTATGCAAATAGTGATCGGCTTATTGATATACTAGAAAACTATGCAATCGAACGAGGCATATATGGTCAACGATGGATCGATCCAAATTATTTTCAGCTTGAACAATTCCAAAAGTTAGGATCACGTCCGAATCGCGAACTGTCAGCATTAGAAATTGAAAGATATCAACGTGTCATCGATTTGAAAAATGATGTGATGAATAAGTTACTTCAATTTGAAGAGCGATTGACAAAGGGCGAACATGCGAGGGATTATGCAACGTCTTTTTATGAAGTGATGGAAGCTTTTGAATTGCCAAATCAATTAATGACGCAACGGGACATGCTTGATGTTGCAGGTAAACACACTGAAGCTGAAGAGATTGATCAAATTTGGAATGGATTTATACGCGTTCTTGATGATATTGTGAATGTTTTTAATACACGTGAGATGACATTAACGCGTTTTCTTGAAATTTTAGATGTTGGTCTTAATGAGTTAGAGTTTTCAATGATTCCTCAAACATTGGATCAAGTGACAATTGGAACGATGGACTTAGCGAAAGTAGATAATAAAAAACATGTTTATTTAATTGGGATGAATGATGGCGTCATGCCTCAATCGATTAATGGTACAAGTTTAATATCAGATGAAGAAAAGAAGCGATTTGAGACATATACAGGACTACAATTAAGTCCTACTGCAGATATTCTTCAAATGGATGAAGCATTCGTTTGTTATTTTGCGATGACGCGATCAACTGAACGTGTCTCCTTTTCATATAGTTTGATGGATAGCAGTGGCTCAAATAGAGAAAGAAGTCCTTATCTTGATGAAATACAGCATATGTTTACGAATTTAAAAGTGATTAATATAAAGCATCAGCATGATCAAGATACTTTATCATTAGTGGAACATCCTCATCAAACGAAAACACATCTATTTGAGGCGATGAAATTATGGCTAGATGAAAGTTTAATTTCTGAAACATGGTTTACAGTATATCATGCTATGAAAAAACACGATGCCTTAAATCATTATATTAAACATTTAGAAACGGCTTTAACGTATGATAACCATACGATTCAGTTGCATCCTCAACTGGCTATTGACTTATATGGAAAGTCTATCAATGCAAGTGTGTCTCGTTTTGAAAATTATCAACAGTGTCCCTTCAAACATTATGCATCACATGGATTGCGATTGAATGAGCGAACAAAATATCAACTTCAAAGTTTTGATTTAGGAACGATTTTTCATGATGTTTTAAGATATATTGCCGATAAAGTTGAAGGTCGGTTGAATCAATTGACGGCAAAACAAATTACAGCACTAACCGAAGAAGCGCTAGATTTGTACTTACCTCATGTACAATTTAACCTTTTAAACTCTACTTCATATTATCGATATTTATCTAAACGAATTGGGGCGATCATACAAGCCACATTACATGCGATGAAGCATCAAACGACACACTCTCAATTTAAACCTATTGCATTTGAAAGGACGTTTCGAAAAAATCCGAGGTCTAGCGAAGAATTAAAAGCGCAAACATTAAAAACGAAACAAGGTATACCGATTAATATTCGTGGACAAATTGATCGAATTGACGTTTACCAGCATCATGACAAAAGTTTTATTAATATTATTGACTATAAATCTTCTGATGGCAGTGCGCAGTTGGACCTCGTTAAAGTTTATTATGGATTACAAATGCAAATGATGACCTACATGGACATTGCTTTACAAAATAAAGAAAGACTCCATTTAACAGAGGATGTTAAACCAGGAGGATTTTTGTATATGTATGTTCATAAATTTAGAGATAAAAAGCGCTCGTGGTCTAATTTAAATCCAGATAATTTGGAGAATGAGTTTTTAAAATCATATCAGTTAAGCGGATTGCTTAACAATGATCCGGATGTGTTAGATGCATATGATATTCGCATGGAACCTGGATATAAGTCGGATATTGTGCCGTTAGGTATGAAGAAAGATGGCGCACTGTATGCAACGAGTAAGGTTGCTGATGAAAAAGTAATACGTCAACTTATCAAACATAACCAGCATCATTTTATCAATACAGCGACACATATTATGGATGGTCATACTTCTGTGACACCTCTGAAATATAAAGAAAAATTACCGTGTGAATTTTGTAGTTACCAATCAGTTTGTCACGTGGATAGTTTAATTGATAGTCGTAAATATAGACAAGTTGATGAAAAAATCAATCCGATTGAATTACTTGAGAAGGAGATAAGAGAGGAGGATGAAGATGACAATTCCAACGAAGCCCGATAACGTTCAATGGACAGATGCGCAATGGGAGAGTATATATGCACAGGGTAGAGATGTCTTAGTAGCTGCAGCTGCAGGATCTGGAAAAACTGCTGTTTTAGTTGAACGTATCATTCAACGGATCATTCGTGATGGTATTGATGTGGATCGTTTGTTGGTTGTTACTTTTACGAATCTAAGTGCTCGTGAGATGAAACATCGTATTGAAGCACGGATTCAGCAAGCATCTATAGAAGATCCGTCAAATCAACACCTCAAAAATCAAAGAAGTAAAATTCAGCAAGCTCATATTTCTACATTGCATAGTTTTTGTTTGAAATTAATACAGCAACATTATGATGTTTTAAATATAGATCCGAATTTTAAAACAGCGAGTGAAGTAGAAAATATTTTACTATTAGAGCAAGTGATTGATGATGTTTTAGAGGTACACTACGATCGTCTGGCGCCCGAATTCGTGACGCTCACAGAACAGATCTCTACTGATCGTGATGATGCAGGCTTACGTGATATTATAAAAAATCTCTATCATTTTAGTATTGCAAACCCAAATCCAAAAGCGTGGTTAAATGCATTAAATCAATCTTATTTAGATGGAGAGCTACAACAGCGTTACTTAAAGATCTTAGATGAGTATGTTCGACTCTATTTAATTGCAGCACAAAATGCGATAGAAGCGGCGTACCAAAAATTTGAGTCAGTTGGTGAATATCCAAAACATATAACGTTTATCGACAATCACCGCCAATTCTTGAATGCATTGTTAAGTGAACCACGTATCAATAAGTCCAAATTACATGAATATCAATTGGGGAGAATGCCCGCGAAGCCTTCAGACGTACGAAAAGATGAGATGTTAAACAAAGCATATGAAGAGTTCAAAAGTTCGTATGATCAGTTTAAAGGTTACATTCAAAAAGTACAGGACGAGTTTGTAGCACGTGAAGATGACAGTTTAACAGAAGAATTAATACATTTAGCGCCGAGAGTTGCTTATTTGGCAGAATTGACAAATGACGTTATTGATGCTTTTAGTAAAGCAAAACGTGAACGTAATATTCTAGATTTTTCAGACTATGAACATTTTGCCTTACAAATTTTAAAGAATGAAGAGGGAAATCCATCAGAAATCGCGCAGTTATATCGTGAAAAATTTGATGACATTTTGGTTGATGAATATCAAGATACGAATAAGGTGCAAGAGGAGATTATCACAAGTATTAAACGTGGGGATGAATCGAATGGTAATCTGTTTATGGTGGGAGACGTAAAGCAATCAATATATAAATTCCGTCAAGCAGATCCAAGTTTATTTATTGAAAAATATGAGCGTTTTAATCGAACTGATGAAACAAAAGGCTGGCGCATCGATTTATCCCAAAACTTTCGTTCAAGAAAAGAAGTGCTATCAACAACCAATTATTTATTTCATCATATGATGGATAGCCAAGTGGGTGAAATAGAATATGATCATGCAGCACGATTATACTATGGTGCATCATTTGATGAGGTCGATGTGCCACTTCACTTTAATGTATTAGTGAAAGATCAGAATAGTGACCTTGATATAAATGAACAAGAAGCACATCTTGTAGCGCAACAAGTTCAAACGATACTTGAAACTCAAAAAGTATATGATACTCAAACAAACACATACCGTAAAGCAACATATAAAGATATCGTGATTTTAGAACGGAATAACAATAATGCACGTCAATTACAACAAGTATTTAAAGATAAAGATATTCCATTGTTTGTGAATAGTAAACAAGGCTATTTTGAACAAACTGAAGTCCGTTTAATGCTCTCTTTTCTAAGAACAATTGATAATCCGCTTCAAGATGTTTATTTAGTTGGATTAATGCGTTCGGTTATCTATCAATTTACGGAAGAAGAGCTTGCTAAAATCCGTGTGACTGCACCAGATGAAGTCTATTTTTATCAATCTATACAGCACTATTTAGCGTTTGAGGAAAAGGAACAGACTTTAGTAGATAAGTTAAATCATTTCTTAGATGACTTGACGAAATATCAATCATATAGTCGTCATCATACAGTGTATCAACTGATTGATAAATTATATAATGATCACTATTTGATCCAATATTTCAGTGGGTTAACAGGTGGCAAAGGTCGCCGCGCCAATTTATATGGGTTGTTTAATAAAGCTGTTGATTTTGAAAATTCAAGTTTTAGAGGTCTGTTTCAATTTATTCGTTTTATTGATCAAATGATTGAACGCGGCAAAGACTTTGGTGAAGAAAATGTAATAGGCCCTAATGATAATGTTGTTCGATTAATGACGATTCATAGCAGTAAAGGGCTTGAGTTCCCGTTTGTCATTTATTCTGGCTTAAGCCGAAAGTTTAATATGCGGGATTTGGGACGACCTGTTGTACTGAATCAGCACGAAGGATTGGGATTACAATATTTTGATGAAACAGAAGGACTATTTTATCCATCTTTAATATCAATGACAATTGACTTAATAAATCAAAAAGAATTGATTTCAGAGGAGATGCGATTAGTGTATGTTGCTTTAACTCGAGCAAAAGAACAGCTTTATTTAATAGGAACAACAGATGATGACGAAAAGTTAGCAAAGTTAAGAGAAACGCCAATTGAACATGATAAGTTAACGACAATTGAGAGACTGAACGCCAAAACGCCATTTCAATTGATTTACAGTGTGCTGAGTAAGCATTTAAGTACAGATATATTAGACCAATATTTATTTGCAGGAGAACTAGCAGATAAAGAAGAATCGCTTCGTCCATCTGTGTCATTAAACTATATTAAAGCCGAAGATATTCTACCAGTAGAAGAAACCGATGACACAGCACAAAAACGGTCAATTGAAACGTTAAAAAATCGTTTGGCACTTGAACCAACGCAGCAATCAACGCTTGAATTAATCGAGGCACAGTTGCTTTATGAGTATCCTCATCGAAAAGCTACACAACACGCTTCAAAGCAATCTGTGTCTGAACTTAAGCGATTAATGGAAACAGAACAAGCAAATACGAGTTATGATCGTGTAAGACAATACCAATTAGGCGTGGCGACATATGATCGTCCAAGCTTTATGCAAGAAGATCGATTAACACCAACAGAAATTGGAACACTGATGCACACGGTGATGCAACATTTACCATTCCAAGCAGAGGGACTTACGGATGATGAGCTAGATGCATACTTTGACAAACTTGTGGTTCATTCGATTATTAAAGCTGAAGATATACGATATATTCGAAAGTCTGAGATACGTGATTTTATTAACAGCAAGTTGTACCAAACAATTGCTACAAGTGACCAAATATATCGCGAATTGCCATTTATTGTTAATCAGAATGACGTTGAACAAGAAGGGACACAGGAAGATTCATCTATTATTCAAGGGATGATAGACCTTGTATTCGTCAAAGATGGAACATACCATTTTGTAGATTATAAAACAGATGTGTTCGTTCGACGTAAAGGAATGACAGATGATGAAATAGGTCAACAGTTGCGAGAAAAGTATCGCGTTCAAATGGAATATTACAAACGTGCACTTGAAACGATTTTAAAACGACCGGTATCAGGTCGTCTATATTTCTTTAAGTTTGGTGAAATTTTCATAAATTAATAGGGAATGACAATAATTTGTGATTTGTCTAAATTTTTCGTTATAATACGAATAAGATATAAGTTAGGAGCTGATGATGAATGAAATTTTTATCATTCAAACATAAAGATCAAACGTCTTATGGTGTTAAAGTAAAGCGTGAAGAAGCAGCTTGGGATTTAATAAAAGTATTCGCTGACTTCGTGGAAGGAGATTTTCAGCCTAAAACGTTATTAGAAGGATTGCAACATAATCAAACAGTAGATTTTCAAGAGCAAGTACGTAAAGCTGTTGTTGCTGCTGAGGAAAGTGGTCGTGCTGAAGCATATAAAGTTCAATTTGAAGAGATTGAATTTTTGCCACCAGTGACGCCTACAAATAATGTCATTGCTTTTGGTCGCAATTATAAGGATCACGCACAAGAGCTCAATCACGAGGTCGACCGATTATATGTTTTCACTAAAGCCGCTTCATCTTTAACTGGTGATGAAAGCACAATTCCAAATCATAAAGATGTGACTGATCAATTAGACTATGAAGGTGAACTCGGTATTGTCATTGGCAAACACGGTTCCAAAATACCAAAAGGTCTAGCGTTGGATTATGTGTATGGTTATACAATTATTAATGATATTACTGACCGCAAAGCGCAAAAACAACACGATCAAGCATTCTTATCAAAAAGTTTAACAGGCGCTTGTCCAATGGGACCGTACATCGTCACAAAAGATGAGTTACCGACACCAGAAAATGTAAATATCGTTACTAAAGTGAATAATAAGATACGTCAAGATGGTAATACTTCAGAGATGATACTCAAAATTGATGAATTAATTCAAGAAATTTCAAAATATGTTGCGTTACATCCAGGTGATATTATCGCAACTGGAACGCCAGCTGGGGTAGGTGCAGGTATGAATCCACCTCAATTTTTACAACCAGGTGATGAAGTCAAAGTGACCATTGATAACATTGGTACTTTAACAAATTACATTTCTAAATCAGAAGAATCATAATCGATATAAAGGCTGGAATGAAGGTGCATATTAAGATGCATCTTCATTCCATTTTTTTATGTTACTTAGATGAGTATATTTAAAAAGGTTCTATAGTAAATCGGACTGGTGTATAAATAATTTCATTTATTTGATTGTTCCATAAAGCCTCGCTTTTCTAGACGTCTCACCTCAACTCATTTTAAGATTGAACTTACCCAATCTTAAAATGGATTTTCGGTTACGGCAAGATGCCTCAGAAGTCTCGTCTTAGGAAACAATCAAATTTGCTATATTTATTCACACCCTTAAGTTATAAAATATGTTTTACCAACTCAATTTTACTGATTTATGTTGTATTAAAAGAGGCGTTAATGTTCAAGACTTTATGATCACACAACGAAAAAAGAGTTAAGCAATCCATTATTGCATAACGCCTTAATTTAATGCGACCAGTCCAATTTGACTGAGCGCCTTTAAAATTCACATATCATTTGAAGAAGTGCAAGGGTTATTCGAGGTTTTTAAAGGTTGAATAATGGAAATGGATAAGTATCAAGGCATTGAATATGTTATGATAGACAAGGTGTATAAAAGGAGGGAAAATAATGCTTTTAACAAATTTGCATATTATAAGTTGGGTTATTTTGCTAATTCTATTTTTTGCAGCATATGAAAATTTCTCAGATAAACAAGGCGCAACGCCATTATTTAAGCCACTACACATGGCATTACGTCTTTTTATGGTATTTGTATTGATTACAGGCTTTTGGCTTATTTCAAAAGCGTTTATGAGTGGAGATGCAAACCATATGCTATTAACATTGAAGATGGTTGGTGGATTAGCTGTTGTGGGGTTAATGGAAGTGACATTAGCACGTAAGAAAAAGGCAACTTCAAGTCGTAAGCTGTTTGTGTGGACATGGGTTGTTGCGATTATCACGATTCTTTTAGGTGCTATTTTGCCTTGGGGACCTATTACTGGACTCTTTCACTAAATAAAATGTCTATCATCATTAATTGCTTAAATAAGCGTATGATGATAGACATTTTTGCTATCTCATTCTTATTAGTGATTTCGAGATTTATATCCTATCATATTAATCAAATCTTTAGGATGACTGTATGGTGGTGCATAGGCGACTTCAAATTCGACCAAGTCATCCACTTTTGCATGATGCATCATAGCCATCGTTAATACATCGATACGTTTATCAACACCCTTTTGACCTACAGCAGCTGCACGAATGATTTGCCGTGTATCAGTATCAAAATAGACACGTAAATGAACTTCTGAATTTTGAGGATAATATCCTGCATGTGTCCCATTTTTGACATCGATAACGCGATAGTTGAATTTTGAAAGATCAGCAGTTGAAACACCTGTACTTGCTAACGTGTACTCAAAAAATTGGACAATATTTGCCCCTAAAAACCCTTTAAAACGAACGTGAGTATTGCCGATTAAATGCTCCGCGACAATACTTGCAGCACGATGAGCACCCCAAGCGAGAGGGACATGCGTTGGTAAATCAACATGACGATAATGATGTGTTGTAATATCACCAATAGCATAGATGTTAGGAATGTTAGTTTGAAAATGATCATTTACTGGAATATAACCTTGGTCGTTTATATTGACACCAGAATCTTGTATAAACTCTGAATTCGGAATAACACCCACACCTGTGATAATTAAGTCATAAGATTCTACTAACCCTGATGTAAAAGTGACCTCTTTATCATTGATAGATTTAATCTCTTCATTCAAACGGTAAGAAATCTGATGTGATTTCAATGCGTCAAAGATGACCGCATTCATATCTTGATCCATAAGTTTATTGATGGATTCAGAACGATGAATCAAAGTAGGATTTAATCCGCGCTCATACATATTTTCAACGACTTCTAAACTGATATAACCAGCCCCAACCACAAGTACATCGTTAACTTGGTGCGCCTCAATAAAAGATTCAATTTGATCAGTATCTTCCATATTACGTAATGTAAAAAGTCGTGACGAATCAAAATTAAGTTGACGTGCACGTGCACCTGGACTCAATACTAAAACATCATAGGCATCCTTAAATGTATGACCATTTTCATGGTTATGAATTGTAACGGTTTGATTTTTACTATCGATTGCGATGACCTCATGTTTTAATTTAACATTAATATTACGATTGGATTTAAAGGATTCGGGTGTCTCTGGTAATAAATCATCACGTTCTTTGACCACATTGCCTAAATAATAAGGTAAGCCACAATTTGCAAAACTCATAAAGGCTCCTTTGTCATAAACTGTAATCTCGCTTGATGAATCTAATCGTCGAATTTGACTTGCACATGTGGCACCACCAGCTACTGCACCAACGATAATTATTTTTCTCGTCATATCAACAATGCTCCTTTAGTTTGTTTATTTTGGTATATTAAGATTGAAAAATTCGTTTAGATACACTCCTATGCCATCCTCATTATTTGAAAGCGTGCATGAGTGGGCAACGTGTTTTAATTCATCAATCGCATTTCCCATAGCTATGCCGTATTTCGCATATTTTATCATTTCAAGGTCATTATCTTCATCGCCAAAAGCAATAATAGCATCACGCTCAATATCAAGGTAGTGACGTACGTAATCAATACCAGTTGCTTTACTAATGCCTTTTTTGACAATTTCTATGACTGGAAACGGTGCACCCCAACGACGATGTTCAATGTTTTCGGCATAAAAACGTGTTAAAGCTTGTTTAACTCTAGGAATCATATACTCTTCGGCTTCAATCAGAATACTCGTAGGGTCTTCTTTTAAAATATAGCGTAAATCGCCAACTTCAGTTTTAGGATTGCCGACACTAAAGCCATCAAATAGCCGTGGGTCAGGCTTATCGATATAGACACAATCCATCACTTCAGCAATAATATTTTTAACATTCATTTTCTTTAAAGTTTCAAGGATACTATACGATAAAGATTGATCCAATTGTTCATGTAATACTTTGAAATTGGAGTCCAGCGGGTGATGAATGTATGCGCCATTAAAGTTAATGACAGGGGAGTGCATGTTCAATTCTTCATAGTAACGTCTACTTGCACGGTAAGGTCTTCCTGTTGTAATCATTAATATATGACCTTGGTTTTGTAACGCTGTTAAAACTTTAAATGTATATTGAGGGATTTCTTTAGTATCATCTAATAATGTCCCATCTAAATCTAAACAAATTAAATACTTTTTCATGTGACTCTCCTTAATACAACTGTCTGTGTACCCATATCATAGCATTTTATTGTACAACTGTGTTGATTTTGATATATTGATGTTAGTAAGTTTTCAAAGAGGTGAAAAGTATGGAAGAGGCGTTAAAAGATAGTATTTTAGGTGCATTAGAAAATGTTATTGACCCTGAATTAGGTATAGATATCGTTAATTTAGGTCTTGTATATAAAGTGGATTTAGATGATGATGGATTATGTACAGTTGAAATGACTTTAACTTCTATTGGTTGTCCATTAGGGCCACAAATTGTCGATCAAGTCAAAACAGCATTAGGTGAATTACCAGAGATTAAAGATACTGAAGTCAATATCGTTTGGAATCCACCTTGGAATAAAGATATGATGTCACGTTATGCAAAAATTGCATTAGGTGTTAATTAAATAAAGGTATGATTTGAGGAATGTTGATGTAGTGATATCAATGTTCCTCTTTTCATTAGAAAATATCTATGCACCAAAATAAAAAAAGTCAAAGAAAGTCAAACACAACTATTGAAATATTCCTGTTTAGCGTTTATACTATTAATATAGTCAAAGAAAGTCAAAGTCAAAAAATCATTTTATCAATGTAAGGAGTGAGGCCTTTTGAATATTAATCAAATGACACATTCTATTCAAAACGCACTTCAAAAAGCAATTGAATATACTAAAGATTATAAGTTAACAAACGTTGAAGTAGAGGCTGTTCTAAAAGCAGTCCTTGAAGAAACAGATAGTTTATATCAAATCATTTTAGAACGCGCGAACGTAGATACAAATGCCTTAAAAGATGCATATGAAAATAAACTTAAAAATTATCCAACTGTTAAAGGGGATAATGTTCAATATGGACAATACGTATCATCTCAGACACATCAGCTGTTTAATAAAGCTGAGTCATATATGAAATCATATGAAGATGAGTTTATTTCAATGGAGCATATCGTTCGTGCTGCTATTGATGTCGATTCAACGACACAACAATTTGTACAAAATAAAAAAGAAGTTATCATCGAAGTGATTAAAAAATTAAGAGGAGGGAATCATGTGACAACACAAAACCCTGAAGTGAACTATGAAGCACTGTCTAAATACGGAAGAGATTTAGTCGAAGAAGTGCGTAAAGGAAATATGGATCCAGTTATTGGGCGAGATGAAGAAATCAGAAATACAATACGTATATTAAGTCGAAAAACGAAAAATAACCCCGTCTTAATTGGAGAACCAGGTGTTGGTAAAACAGCCATTGTAGAAGGGCTTGCACAACGTATAGTCAAAAAAGACGTCCCAGAGTCATTGTTAGATAAAACAGTATTTGAGCTTGATTTAAGTGCGCTTGTCGCTGGAGCTAAGTACCGAGGTGAATTTGAAGAACGTCTTAAAGCCGTTTTAAAAGAAGTCAAAGAATCAGATGGTCGCATTTTACTGTTTATTGATGAAATTCACATGTTAGTAGGAGCAGGTAAAACGGATGGTGCCATGGACGCTGGCAATATGCTAAAACCCATGCTAGCGCGGGGTGAATTGCACTGTATCGGCGCAACAACATTAAATGAGTATCGTGAATATATCGAAAAAGATTCAGCATTAGAGCGTCGATTCCAAAAGGTTAACGTTTCTGAGCCGAATATAGAGGATACGATTTCAATTTTACGTGGTTTGAAAGAACGTTACGAAGTGCACCACGGTGTACGCATTCAAGATAGAGCACTTGTAGCTGCAGCAGAATTATCAGACCGCTATATCACGGATCGTTTTTTACCGGATAAAGCAATTGATCTTGTAGACCAAGCTTCGGCAACGATTCGAACAGAAATGGGTTCAAACCCAACAGAATTGGATCAGGCAAACCGCCGCGTAATGCAACTAGAAATCGAAGAAAATGCTTTGAAAAAAGAATCAGATGAAGCAAGCCGTATCCGTTTAAAAGAACTTCAAGAAGAATTAGCTGAAGAAAAAGAGAAACAAGCACAACTTCAAGCACGTGTGGAAGAAGAAAAAGAAAAAATAGCTAAAGTTCAAGAAAAACGTGCAGAACTTGACGAAAGTCGTAAAGCATTAGAAGATGCTGAGAACAATTACGACCTTGAAAAAGCAGCTATACTTCAACACGGAAAAATACCTGAATTAGAAAAAGAACTCAAAACATTAGAAGCGGCTTTTCAAGAAGATCAAGGCGACGACAAAGCAGATCGTATTATTCGAGAGGTCGTAACAGATGAAGAAATCGGTGAAATTGTGAGTCAATGGACAGGAATTCCTGTATCTAAACTTGTCGAAACAGAGCGTGAAAAACTGCTACATTTATCCGATATTTTACACGAACGCGTTGTGGGTCAAGACCGCGCAGTTGATTTAGTGTCTGATGCAGTGGTACGCGCACGTGCAGGAATTAAAGATCCAAATCGTCCAATTGGTTCATTTTTATTCCTTGGACCAACGGGGGTCGGAAAGACAGAGCTGGCAAAGTCATTGGCATCGTCATTATTTGATTCTGAAAAGCATATGATACGTATTGATATGAGTGAGTACATGGAAAAACATTCAGTCTCACGTTTAATTGGAGCCCCTCCTGGTTATGTAGGGCATGACGAAGGTGGACAACTGACTGAAGCCGTTCGACGTAACCCATACTCGGTCATTTTATTAGATGAAATTGAAAAGGCGCACTCAGATGTCTTTAATGTCTTGCTTCAAATTTTAGATGAAGGTCGCTTGACTGATTCTAAAGGGCGTCGTGTTGATTTCAAAAATACAATCATTATTATGACAAGTAATATTGGATCACAAATATTACTTGAAGATGTGAAAGATACAGGTGTTATTACGGAAGAAACTGAAAATAAAGTGATGCAAAGTTTAAATGCATACTTTAAACCAGAGATATTGAACCGTATGGATGACATTGTACTATTCCGTCCATTATCAATTGATGATATGCAAATGATTGTCGATAAAATTTTAGTTAACTTAAATATGCGCTTAATGGATCAACGTATCCAACTGGATATGTCCGAAGAAGCAGAAAATTGGATGGGTCGAGAAGCGTATGAGCCACAATTTGGAGCACGTCCACTTAAACGATTTGTCCAAAGACATGTTGAAACACCATTAGCAAGATTGATGATTAAAGACAATTTACCTGAAGGCACACGAGTACACGGTTATTTAAAAGATAACGAAATTGCTTTTGATATTGAAAAACCAACACTAGAGGCTTAATCTATACTATTTAGACGAGATGAACTTTTTAAAAGGAATCATCTCGTCTTTTTTAATGAAAGTTAATCATGATATATAACTAAAAAATAGATGTTGAAAATATTTATATCAAATAAATATTGATGTTATATAAATAAATGTTTATGATAAAAATGATAGAAGCAGTGAATGGTAACGTCACAGTAGTTCATCAATCGCATGTCTTATGTTATGAGAAGGGATGTTTGCTTTTATTGAATCATAGGGGCGCTTCCTATACTATCTATCATGATTTTAAATACATAGAAAAAAGGTGAAAAAATATGCACAAATGGGCAAAACTATCAGCAACACTTATAGCAACAAGTCTATTAACAGCACCGTTAGCTCAATCCGTACAAGCTGATGAAATGCAGAGTGCTACGGAGCAATCGCAAGGTACGATGCAAACAGCAGAGCAAACGCTTGGTCAACAAAATATAATGAGTGTATCTTGGTATCAGAATTCTACTGAAGCAAAGGCGCTTTATGCGCAAGGGTATAACGCAGCAAAAGAATCTTTGAGCCAAAAAATTAAGCAACATAAAGGTGGAAAGAAATTAGCAATCGCATTAGACATCGACGAAACTGTATTGGATAATTCACCATATCAAGCGTATAGTGCATTATATGGACAAACATTTCCAGAAGGTTGGCATGAGTGGGTTGCTTCTGCACAAGCGGAGCCTGTATATGGTGTTAAAGACTTTTTAGATTATGCGCATAAAAATAATGTAGAAATCTTTTATATTTCAGATCGTTCACATGAAAAAGACTTAAATGCAACGATTAAAAATTTGAAAAAAGAAAAATTACCTCAAGCAAATTCTAAACACGTGTTACTCAAAAAAGAAGGGGAACATGGTAAATCAGAAAGACGTAATCAAGTGCGTACACAATATAATTTGGTGATGCTGTTTGGTGATAATTTATTAGATTTTGATGAACCTTCTGAGCCTACAGCAAAAGCACGAGACACTTTCTTAAAACAACACGAAGATGAATTTGGAAGTAAATATATTATTTTCCCAAATCCAATGTATGGCAGTTGGGAAGCGACATTATACAACAATGATTATAGTATTGATGCAACACAAAAAGATCAACTCAGAAAAGAATCTATTCATTTCTTTGATCCAAAAAGCCAAAAGGTACAAGATTATCAAGTGTAATCCGTCACATTTAGATAATTATAGAAGTTCTTCATTCATTGTATAACGGTTTTCTAGACAGGAAGTCTGCAATTGTTTGAATGAATCAACGTATCATGTTAAAAAATGACAACACACTAAAATAGCGTGTTGTCATTTTTAAGTATATAACTTATTTAGGTTGATGCTCTTCATATTTGGGTGGCGTCATCGCTTTGCCTAAAATAATGACAGCAATTGTAGTAATGACAGCGACAACTAGCGGCGTTATTACATCAACTGAACCACCACCATTTAAGCTATTTAATACAAAGTTAACCATTTCTAATAATAATATAGCCCAAACTAATGTTACAATGTATTTCATTGAATTTTGCCTCCGTATGAAATGATAATTCTATTATAATAATATTATATCTATTTGTATAGTGTCGCATAGCATCTCACTTGTAATCTTTTAATTATATATGTTAAATTATTACCTGGTATTAAAAAATTAAAAGAAGGTGTTCAAACCATGAACGTAGGTATAAAAGGGTTTGGGACATACGTGCCTGAACGTGTTATTGATAATGCATATTTCGAATCGTACCTTGAAACATCAGATGAATGGATTTCTCAAATGACAGGAATTAAAGAGCGTAGATGGGCTCATGAGCAACAAGATACGTCAGACTTAGCTTATGAAGCAAGTGTACGAGCAATTGAAGATGCAGGTATCAAGCCAAATGACATCGACATGGTTATCGTAGCGACGTCTACAGGAGATCACCGTTTTCCAACTGTAGCCAATATGTTGCAAGAACGACTTGGTCTTCAGAAAGTAGCATCAATGGATCAACTTGCTGCTTGTACAGGTTTTATGTATGGTATTGTGACAGCGAGATCATTTGTACTTTCAGGTGACTATCATAATGTTTTAGTTGTTGGGGCTGATAAACTTTCCAAAATTACAGATTTGAATGATCGTTCAACAGCAATCTTATTTGGTGATGGTGCTGGAGCAGCGATTATTGGTGAAGTCTCAGAAAACCGTGGTATTTTAAGTTATGAACTAGGTTCTGATGGTATAGGTGGCAAATATTTATACCAAGATAATGATACAAATTTTATACGAATGAATGGGCGCGAAGTATTTAAGTTTGCTGTAAGAGTTATGGGAGATTCATCTTCACGTGCAATAGAAAAAGCAAATATGACGTCAGATGATATTAATATGTTTATCCCACATCAAGCTAATATTAGAATTATGGAATCATCACGTCAGCGCCTTAAATTACCTAAAGAAAAGATGAGTGTTTCAGTAGATAAGTATGGCAATACATCTGCTGCTTCTATTCCTTTGAGTATAGGTCAAGAGTTAAAAAATGGTAAAATTAAAGATGATGATGTACTCGTGTTAGTCGGTTTTGGTGGCGGATTGACATGGGGATCAGTTGTCATAAGATGGGGTAAATAGTAGAGGAGGAAAAAATATGACAAAGAAGCAACGTGTTGTAGTGACAGGTTTAGGTGCATTATCACCGATTGGTAATGACGTACCTACAATGTGGAATAATGCCTTAAATGGTGTCAACGGTATCGACTCGATTACAAGAATTGATACTGATCCTTATCAGGTACATATAGCAGGAGAATTAAAAGACTTTGATGTTGAATCGTATATTCCTAAGAAAGAAGCACGTAAAATGGCGCGATTTACACAATATGCGGTGGTCGCTGCACGACAAGCTATTGAAGATTCTGGTTTAACGATTGATGAAACAAATGCAAATCGTGTTGGTGTATGGATTGGTTCAGGAATAGGTGGTATGGAAACGTTTGAAGAAGCATTCGAGCAACTTCAAAAACGTGGACCACGTCGAGTGAGTCCGTTTTTTGTACCTATGCTTATTCCGGATATGGCATCAGGACAAGTTTCAATTGACTTAGGTGCAAAAGGGCCTAATGGATCAACGGTGACTGCTTGTGCAACAGCAACCAATTCAATAGGTGAAGCTTTTAAATTTATTGAACGTGGCGATGCAGATGTTATGATTGCAGGTGGAACAGAGGCGCCTATTACACATATGTCTATCGCAGGATTTAGTGCGAGTCGTGCATTATCAACAAATGATGATGTTGAAACGGCATGTCGTCCTTTCCAAGAAGGACGTGACGGCTTTGTAATGGGTGAAGGTGCAGGAATACTCGTTCTTGAGTCACTAGAGTCAGCACAAGCGCGTGGAGCAAATATTTATGCAGAAGTTGTAGGATATGGCTCAACAGGTGATGCTCATCATATCACAGCACCGGCTCCTGAAGGCGAAGGAGGTTCGCGTGCAATGGAAGCAGCATTAAATGATGCTGGTATTGAGCCTAAAGACGTACAATATTTAAATGCACATGGTACAAGCACACCAGTTGGAGATTTATACGAAATACAAGCGATTCAAAAAACGTTTGGAGAAGCGGCGAAATCTTTAAAAATTAGTTCGACTAAGTCAATGACTGGTCATTTATTAGGTGCCACAGGTGGTATTGAAGCTATCTTTTCAATTCTATCAATTAGAGACAGTAAAGTTGCGCCGACAATTCATGCCAATACACCTGATCCTGAGATCGATTTAGATATTACGCCAAATAAAGCTGTGGATTTAGATATTGAATACGCAATGAGTAACAGCTTAGGATTTGGCGGACATAATGCAGTACTTGTTTTTAAAAAATTTAATGATTAATTCAAAAAGTATAGGCTAGAACGTAGTAACGTTCTTTGGAAACTGATAAGCAGTTCCAACCAAAAGTTACCTACTTTTTATCTAAACATTGACTACAAAAAAGACGAATGAGCAAATGTTAGAAGCTCGTTCGTCTTTTTTTATGGAGAATTTATGGTTCTATAGTAAATCGGACTGGTGTATAAATAATTTCATTTATTTGATTGTTCATAAAGCCTCGCTTTTCTAGGCGCCTCACCTCAACTCATTTTAAGATTGAACTTACCCAATCTTAAAATGGATTTTCGGTTACGGCAAGATGCCTCAGAAGTCTCGGCTTAGGAAACAATCAAATTCGCTATATTTATTCACATCCCTAAGTTATAAAATATGTTTTACCAACTCAATTTTACTGATTTATGTTGTATTAAAAGAGGCATTAATGTTCAAGGCTTTATGATCACACAACGAAAAAGGAGTTAAGCAATCCATTATTGCATAACGCCTTAATTTAATGCGACCAGTCCAATTTGACTGAGAGCCGAATTTATTGCAAGATTCACATTGCAATGGAGAAAAGCGAAATGAATTAAAATCAATCATAATAACATAACCAGTTTCTTCCTATTTTAATGAGGTAGGTAATGCATACAAAACGCTTCAAAAAACAAGCAGAACAGTGAACGTGCGTCGTTTACTTTCATTGTATGAGCTATAGTTTAAATGATAATAGAAACGAAACGATTATGATGTTATCCATACCAGTTATGAAATATAAAAAGAAAATGATTTTATTAATTCACTAATTATTTTTGATAGATTAATAGTTTGTCATATTTAATACTTGTAAAATTAAGCAATTAAAAAAGCAAGAATGATAGATAATAATATGAAACCCAGTTGTATCAATAATGCCCCTTTAATCCATGGTTGAACAATGTAAAAAGGCTTTTTAGGTGTTTTAGGATTAAAAAAATCATCATCTTTGTATAACACTTTTGTCTTTTGACGCATCAATTGGTATCTAAATTTTCTAAAACCATAACTTGTTGTGTCGAGAATGCCCTCTTGTATTACCAATAATATAAATAAAAAAATTCCAAAAATAAAGGAAATGACGAAAAATGTATTGATGAAATGAACCCACGAATGATAGGTGAAAAACCAAAAAATAACACTTAGTAAAATAGTAAGTATAGGGATAACAAACGTTTTAATATTGAAAAATTGCATGTGACCCATTCCTTTATATCGTTTTCAAGTATTGTAACTTAAAAGGCTTAAAAATGGTACATAAAGTCATCATGCAATAGCACGTTTTTTATATAAATTTTACAAATATTGTATAAATATTAACAATTACTTTAATACTCTAAATTAAAACAATATTGATTAAAATCTGACAAATGACTATAATGAAAATAATATTTCTGAAAATTTAGAAGGGAATGTTAATTTGGGCAAGGAGGAATCAACACATGATTAGGTACACATTAAAACGGTTGTTATATATGGTTATTTCATTATTAATCATTATTACAATCACATTTTTCTTAATGAAATTAATGCCAGGCTCGCCGTTTAATGATGAAAAGTTAAATGAAGAGCAAAAAACGATGTTGAATGAAAAATATGGACTTAATGATCCATTACCCGTTCAATACGCAAATTATATGAAAAATGTAGTTAAAGGAGATTTTGGTAATTCGTTCCAATATGATAATCAGCCTGTTTGGGAGTTAATCAAACCAAGATTAGTTCCATCATTTCAAATGGGGGTATTTGCTATGATTATTGGCGTGATTGTCGGAGTAATTTTGGGAGTGATTGCGGCGACCCGTCAAAATACGTGGGTCGATTATCTGGCGACCGTTATATCCGTTATTGCTATTTCGGTACCATCGTTTGTACTTGCAGTATTATTACAGTATGTTTTTGCAGTAAGACTTCAGTGGTTACCTGTTGCAGGATGGGAAGGGATATCTACAGCAATATTGCCATCTCTTGCTTTGTCTGCAGTTGTATTGGCAACTGTTGCACGATATATTCGAGCAGAAATGATTGAAGTTTTAAGTTCAGATTACATATTACTTGCAAGAGCAAAGGGGAACACGATGACAAAAGTATTATTTGGTCATGCCTTGAGAAATGCATTAATACCGGTTATTACCATCTTAGTCCCAATGTTAGCGAGCATATTAACAGGTACGTTGACAATTGAAAATATTTTCGGGGTTCCAGGGCTTGGTGATCAATTTGTGAGATCGATTACGACGAATGACTTTTCAGTGATTATGGCAATCACTTTACTTTTTAGTACGTTGTTTATTGTTTCCATTTTTATAGTGGACGTACTTTACGGATTAATTGATCCACGAATTCGTTTGCAAGGAGGTAAGAAATAATGGTGAAAGATAAACGCAACTTACCACATGATGACCATTCTGGTGCAACGGTTCAAATGTCAGGTGTTATCCATGAAGATTTCATTCGTACAGGTACACCAGAAAGTGGAGAACAAGAACTTCAACGAGAGGGACGTACATTTTGGCAAGATGCTTGGTCACAACTTAAACGAAATAAATTAGCGGTAATTGGAATGATTGGACTTATAACTATCATTTTATTCGCGTTAATCGGTCCTCTATTAAGTCGTCATGACTATGCTGAACAAGATGTCGAACGACGTAATTTACCGCCTAAAATTGCAGTCTTAGATCAAATCCCGTTTTTACCATTTGATGGTGAAGGGGTTGATGGCAATGCATATGAAAATGCTAATGTAAATGAAAACTTTTGGTTCGGAACGGATCAGCTCGGACGTGACTTATGGACGCGTACTTGGCAAGGGGCACAAGTTTCATTGTTTATAGGACTTGTTGCAGCGTTATTAGATATCTTTATCGGTGTCATTTATGGTGCGATATCAGGTTATTTTGGAGGACGTGTTGATGATATTATGCAACGTATCATTGAGATTATTTCATCGATACCGAACTTGATTGTCGTGATACTTTTCGTATTAATCTTTGAACCTTCAATATGGACTATTATACTTGCGATGACGATCACGGGATGGATTGGTATGAGTCGGGTAGTACGTGGGGAATTCTTAAAGCTAAAAAATCAAGAGTTTGTACTGGCATCTCGTACATTAGGGACATCAGACTTTAAGCTTATTTTCAAACATATTTTGCCTAACTCATTAGGAGCAATTATTGTCACATCGATGTTTACAGTACCGAGTGCTATCTTTTTTGAAGCTTTCTTAAGCTTTATCGGTATCGGTGTACCTGCACCTAAAACGTCACTAGGATCATTGGTGAACGAAGGGCGTGCAATGTTACTGATTCATCCGCATGAATTATTTATACCAGCAGTGATACTGAGTTTGCTTATTCTATTTTTCTATTTATTTAGTGATGGTCTACGCGATGCATTTGACCCTAAAATGCGGAAATAAAGGAGGCAAAAATAATGGAAAAACGCGTATTAGAAATCAACGACTTGCATGTCTCCTTTGATATTGAAGCAGGAGAAGTGCAAGCAGTTCGTGGTGTCGATTTATATTTAAACAAAGGGGAAACATTGGCGATTGTTGGAGAATCTGGATCAGGTAAATCGGTGACAACAAAAGCAATTACTAAACTTTTTCAAGGGCCGTCTGGGAGAATTAAAAAAGGTAATATTATTTTTAATGGAGAAGATTTAACGCAGAAAACGGAAAAAGAGCTTATGCGATTACGCGGAAAAGAAATATCCATGATTTTCCAAGATCCAATGACTTCGCTTAATCCGACAATGAAAATAGGAAAACAAGTCATGGAGCCAATTATTAAACATATCGGCTTGAACAAATCAGACGCAAAGAAACGTGCGATAGAATTGTTGGAGTTAGTAGGATTAAAGCGGGTCAAGGAGCGCTTTAATGCTTATCCTCACCAATTCTCAGGGGGGCAACGTCAACGTATTGTTATTGCTTTAGCACTTGCATGCGAACCTAAAATATTAATAGCAGATGAACCAACAACAGCACTTGATGTAACGATGCAAGCTCAAATATTAGATTTGATGAAAGAGTTACAGAAAAAAATCGATACATCAATTATTTTTATTACACATGACTTAGGTGTTGTTGCAAATGTAGCGGATCGTGTGGCTGTCATGTATGGTGGGCAAATGATTGAAACTGGAGATGTGAATGAGATTTTCTATGATCCAAGACATCCATATACTTGGGGATTATTGTCATCTATGCCTGATTTAGATACAAAAGGTGACGATGTATTACGCGCGATACCAGGATCGCCTCCAGACTTGATTCATCCTCCTAAAGGTGATGCGTTTGCGCCACGCAGCGAGTATGCTTTGGCAATTGATTTTAAAGAACCCCCACCTTGGTTTAAAGTATCGCCCACACATTTTGTACGTTCATGGTTACTTGATGAACGTGCACCTAAAGTGGATCCGCCACCCATGGTCCAACGAAAACAAAGGGTTATGCCACATAATTTTGAAAAACCAGAACGTGTAGAAAGGGTGTCGTTTTAATGGCTGAAAAAGAAATCTTAGTCGAAGTCAAAAATCTCAAACAATACTTCAATAAAGGTAAAAAAAATGAAGTGCGCGCCATTGATGATATTTCCTTTAAAATCTATAAAGGAGAAACATTTGGTCTTGTAGGTGAATCAGGTTCTGGTAAGTCAACAACAGGAAAAGCGATTATCAAATTGAATGATGTTACAGATGGACAAGTGTTGTATGAAGGCATTAATATACAAAATATTAAAAAGCGTAAAGATTTATTGAAGTTTAATAAAAAAATACAAATGATTTTCCAAGACCCTTACGCCTCATTAAATCCACGATTGAAAGTAATGGATATCGTGGCAGAAGGTATTGATATTCACGGTTTAGCAAAAGATCGTAAAGATCGAAAAAAACGTGTATACGACTTATTAGAGACGGTTGGGTTAAGAAAAAGTCATGCCAATCGCTATCCTCATGAATTTTCAGGGGGACAGCGTCAACGTATCGGAATAGCTAGAGCGTTAGCTGTTGAACCTGAATTCATTATAGCTGATGAACCTATCTCAGCATTAGACGTATCTATTCAGGCTCAAGTTGTGAACTTAATGCAAAAGTTACAAAAAGAACACGGCATTACTTTCTTATTTATTGCTCATGATTTATCGATGGTCAAATATATTTCAGATAGAATTGCGGTAATGCATTTAGGTCGTATTGTGGAGCTTGGAACAGCAGACGAAATTTATCATAATCCTGTACATCCTTACACAAAATCATTGCTATCTGCGGTACCACAGCCTGATCCCGATAGTGAACGAACACGAAAGCGAATAATATATGATGTGGACACATCAAAAGATGAAGTACGTTCATTTAGGTCTATTGCGCCAGACCATTATGTATTAGCAACAGACGACGAATTTGTGACATATCAAAATCAATTACAGAAGGTGCAAGCCTAATAGGAGAGGGGGAATGAATGTGAATGTAAAACGAAGCTTTAAGCTTATGATGATTGCATTATCAACATTGCTTATATTAGCAGCTTGTAGCAATGCAGAGGGGATTTATGATGACAAGGGTCAAGTATTTCGCAAAGTGATTCCACAAGATATGACGTCATTAGATCCGGCGAAAGTAACAGATCAAGTGAGTTTTGATATTTATAATCAAGTATACGAAGGTTTATATACATTAGACAAAGATGATCAAGCCATCCCAGGTGTCGCTAAAGAAGATCCAAAAGTGAGTGATGGAGGCAAAACATTTACAATTAACCTTAGAGAAGACGCCAAGTGGTCAAATGGGGATCCGGTAACGGCTCATGACTTTGAGTTCGCTTGGAAACGTGTACTAAATCCAGACACGGCTGCTGAATATGCGTACATCATGTATGATATTGAAAATGCAGAAGAAATTAATATGGGTAAGAAAGATCCTAGCACTCTAGGCGTGAAGGCATTGGATGATTACACATTGCAAATCAAACTCGTTAAACCGATACCTTATTTCCAAGAGATGTTAGCTTTTGGTACTTTTATGCCACAAAACGAAAAAGTAGTCAAAAAATATGGCGATCGCTATGGTACGTCTGCAGAGCGTTCGGTTTACAACGGTCCATTTAAAGTGAAAGATTGGGCTGTAGAAGACAAAATATTACTTGAAAAAAATGAAAACTATTGGGATAAAGATGCAGTCAAACTTGATAAAGTTAACTTTAAAGTATTAAAAGATGGACAAGCAGGAGCGTCTTTATATGATACAGGTTCTGTCGATGATACGACAATTTCAGCAGAACAAGTCGATAAATATAAGGATTCACCAGCGTTATTTAAACGTCTCTTATCCTCTACATTTTTCTTAAAACTAAACCAAGGTCAAGTGGATGCTTTCAAAAATGAAGATTTGAGAAAAGCTTTCTCACAAGCTATTGATAAGCAGGCCTACGTTAATTCAGTGTTGAATAATGGATCAGCACCAAGTGATAAGTTTACAGCTGAAGGTACGGCAAAAGCACCAAACGGAAAAGACTTTTCTGAACAAATTCATTCGGATTTAACTTATAATCCTGAAAAGGCTAAGAAGAACTTTGAAAAAGCGAAAAAAGAGTTAAAACAGGATACGTTCACATTTACATTAAATACAGAAGATACACCAGCATCAAAAATTTCAGCAGAGTTTATTAAAGCCCAAATTGAAAAGAACCTGCCGGGTGTAACTATTAAAATTCAACAATTGCCATTTAAACAGCGTGTCGCACGAGAACAAAGTGAAAATTATGAGATTTCATTGTCTGGTTGGGGACCTGATTATCCAGATCCTATGACTTTCTTAACAATTATGACAACTGGTAATGCCTCAAATAATACAGGTTGGTCGAACAAAGAATATGACGCGATGTTAAAAGAAGCAAATGGAAGCTTACTTCAAAAAGAAGATGAAAGAAATCAAGTTTTGATAGATGCGGAACAACTATTACTTGATGAAGCGCCTATTGCACCAATTTATCAAAAGGGTGAGGCGCATTTAACGAATCCACAAGTGAAAAATTTAATCTATCATTCTTCTGGTGGAGATACATCATTAAAACACGTTTATATTGATAAGCGTATTGACCGTGAAACAGGTAAAAAGAAAAAATAATCATTCAAAAAAAAGAGGCTAAGACATAATACTTCAGCAATCGAAAAACTTCGAGGTTTTCGTAAGAATTTACGAAAAATCTCGAAGTTTTCTTATAATGAGATGATTCATTCAATGATAGGAAAGTTTTTTTAATATTTTAATATAAAATTACATGTATATCACGTCGTATTGTTGGCGAGACGCCTGAGGGAATAGGATGAGCGTCGAGACCGCGGCTCGACCCATCCCCTAGGAAATGCGAGCCAAACAATACGAATGATTGATAAAATAACAGCATAGAGGTGATTCAATCGTGAATCATCTCTACGCTGTTATTTTGGGATTGATGTCCCAGACTGTTTTTTACTTTTATTTACGCTTACGACCAAGTCCCATTGCTTTTTCCATTTTTTTGAGCGTTTTGAATGAAGTTTGATGTGCTTTATCTCTGCCGGCATCTAATATAGTGTCTAATTCGTCTGATTCATAAAAAATACGGTATTTATCTTGGAAGTCAATCAAAAATTGTTCTACCACTTCAGCTAAATCACCTTTAAATGTACCATACCCTTGATCTTGATAACGCGCTTCTAACGATTCAATAGATTCATCTGTAAGGCTAGAGTAAATTGTTAATAAGTTTGAAATACCTGGCTTGTTTACCTTGTCATATTTAATAATGCCATCTGAATCAGTCACAGCACTTTTGATTTTTTTTGCTGCTAGGCGAGGTTCATCTAAAAGTGAGATGAAGTTCTTTTGATTATCGTCACTTTTACTCATTTTTTTGGTTGGGTCTTGTAAGCTCATCACACGACCACCAACTTTAGGCATTTGGATTTCAGGCTTAACTAAAATGTCATTGTAACGACTATTAAAACGATCAACTAAATTACGTGTGAGTTCAATGTGTTGTTTTTGATCATCACCTACGGGAACAATATCTGTGTTATAAAGAATGATATCAGCTGCCATAAGTGGTGGATATGTCAATAGTCCTGCTGGAATACCATCGTTTTGCTTTTGTGATTTATCTTTAAATTGAGTCATGCGTTCTAATTCACCAATTGATGAAATCGTTGTAAGCATCCAACCTGCTTGTACATGAGCAGGCACTTCTGATTGTATAAATAATGTTATTTTCTCTGGGTCAAGGCCTGATGCAAGATAGATTGCTGCAAGTTGACGCGTTTGCTTTCTTAATTTAAGTCTATCTTGAGGCACTGTTATGGCATGTTGATCTACAATACAAAAATAACAATCATAATCATTTTGAATATCAACAAATTGTTTCAAAGCACCTATATAGTTTCCTATTGTAGGGATACCACTAGGTTGTATCCCTGAAAATAAAGTCTTCATTATTAAGTTACCTTCTTTCCGATTGATATCTATAACCTATTGTAACAGTATTTCTTTTGATTGTAAGTTGTGATATGATAAATATATCAAATGAGTGAGACTTAGTTCATTGTTCATATCATACTAAAGTCTGATTATTTGAAATAATGAACAATTATTATGGTTTTCTCATTTAATTTTAATGTTAAAACCTTATAATATAATCATAACGTAAAATAAGAAGCAAGAGATGACACAAACTATCATTGAAGTGAGTATGTCTGAGCACTTATTTTTATTAAATTAGGAGAGTGAGATGTATGGTAACACTATTTACTTCACCAAGTTGCACATCTTGCCGTAAAGCGAAAGCATGGTTACAAGAACATGACATTCCGTATACGGAGCGAAATATTTTTTCAGAACATTTAACATTAGATGAAATTAAACAAATATTAAAAATGACTGAAGATGGTACAGATGAAATCATTTCTACACGTTCAAAAACATATCAAAAATTGAATGTAGACATTGATGCTTTACCGCTTCAAGATTTATATTCAATTATTCAACAAAATCCGGGTATTTTACGTAGACCTATTATTTTAGATGATAAGCGTCTTCAAGTGGGATACAACGAAGACGAAATTCGTCGTTTCTTACCTCGTACTGTACGTACGTTCCAACTTCAAGAAGCACAACGTATGGTCGACTAAATAAATATTGTGTAGCATGATTTCTACGTCTTGATAGGTTAGATGATATCTTCATAATGAAAAACGTTTGTTGCGTATACTTAACAAATGGTTCTAAACATGAAATTTCTAAATCTTTCAACGTAATGATGTGTTGTGAGTAGGGTTTCCGCTATATGGGGGGACTCTACTCTTTTTGTGGTTTTATCTTATTGCATAGAAGAGTCTATGACTACTTTATGTTATGATAAAAGTGTAGGAATGTATATAAAATGATATATATAATCAAAACGATTGTAATTTTATTGCTTGTCTAATACAATAGTGATACTATTCATCGACTGTAAGGAGTGAGATGATATGAGAATAGAACGTATAGATGATATGACTGTTAAACTATTTATCACATATACAGATATTGAGGCACGCGGATTTAAACGTGAAGATTTATGGACAAATCGTAAACGAGGCGAAGAGTTCTTCTGGTCAGTAATGGAAGAGGTCAATGAAGAGGAAGATTTCGTAGTTGAAGGGCCTTTATGGATTCAAGTGCATGCTTTTGAAAAAGGTGTCGAGGTTACGATATCTAAATCTAAAAATGAAGATATTGTGAATATGTCTGAAGAGGACAGTGCTTTCGATGAATTGGATAACCAACTTAATGAACTGTTATCGCAATCACTCAAAGAAGAAAATGAAGAGAGTGATTCAAAAGAAGTGTCTTCGCAATCTCAATATTCAAAAGCAACAAGTAAAGGGCGAAATAATCGAGTGATGCCACGTACTGTCATTTTCAAATTTGACAGTTTAGAAGCCATTATTGAATATGCATATCGAAATAATCAAAGCTTAACGCAATTTGAAGATTTGTTGTACATGCTAGATCACCAATATTACTATGTTGTACATTTTGATGATACAGTATCTGAAACAGAGATTCATGATTATTACGGTCAAATTTTAGAATTTGCAGCTCCTAGTGACACGACACAGCTGTATTTAGATGATTACGGTAAAATTGTCATGAGCCATAACGTTATAGATCAAGTTAAGCGCTATTTTCCACTCGATGATTAATATCAGAAATACTCGTATCATGTTATGATTGAAAACTATAATTCGAATGGAATAGCATCGCAACAGTTTCTAACGAATGCTGGCTTAATTGGAGATAGTAATCTCCAACGTAAGTCAGCTTTTTTATTTGAAAGTAAATTTTAAGTCATTAGCGTGTATACATATAAGGAGGTCTTATATGTTAACCGCATTAAATCAAAAGCATCAAAAAGTGTTAGCACAACATGCATTAAAGGCGGAGTGTTATTATTGCCCTATTTGTAAAGAAAAGGTTATACTGCGGCAAGGACAACATAAAATAGCGCATTTTGCACATCAAAAAGATTGTACATCTCACTTTAAATATCAATCCGAATCTTTTGAACATCTTCAGTATAAGATGCACTTATATCAACAATTTTTAAATCAAGGATATTCTGTGCGTGTGGAAGAATGGATTCCGTATATACAACAAGTACCGGATATTATAGTAGGTCAAACAGCAATTGAAGTACAGTTAAGCTCTATTTCTCCTAATCAATTGCAAAATCGAACGAACGGACTAATAAAAGCTGGATATGACGTTATTTGGTTAACTCGTTTACCTGTAACAAATAAAGGGCTTTTTCAATTGAGCCAATTGCATCAAACATGTATCAATATATCCAAACGGGAATTATTGTGTATTGAGCCAAGCACTCTCGATTTGATTCGATTAACCCATCTTATCCCCATTACTTCTAAACAATTTTATGCTCAAAAGGAAGTGATGACAGTCGTCCAATGTGTGAACATGACATCGCCCTCATATGAAAACCATTGTCCAGTGCGAAAATTATCAACTTCACGAATTCTTTCTTATTTAGCCCAATGTAGACGAAAAAATAGTGTGTTAGAACCCACTTTATCTTTAGCTTATCGACTACAACTATCGGATACGCAAATATGCAAGCTAACAGGCTATTTGTTTCCCGAACAATTATACTTTCACACGCATCCAGTACTTTGGCAATTAACCATTCTCTATTGTCTCCAGTGTAAGGTGCCTGCAAATGAATCACTCAAAGAATTGATGAAAATCAGATCATTTTATCATTTTAATATTCAAATAGAAGAGATCATTCAAGTGATTATCCGAAAATATTGTAAATTTTTAAAAATATGAGGATATGATGTGCATTGTTTGCATGAAAATGAGAAAATAAAATAAGTCTATTCGTTTAGAGGAGGAATATATGATGAGCCAACAATTAACGAGAGAAGAACAGGAAAAAAAATATCCTAAATATACTTGGGATTTAACGACTATTTTTGAAAGTGACGAAGCTTGGGAAGAAGCGTTTAAGACTGTTGAGAAATATATAGGTCAAGAAGAGAAGTTTAAAGGTCATCTTGGTGATGATGCAGAAACGTTATATCAAGCGCTTTTGTTAGAAGATGAAGTGGAGACAGAACTTGAAGCAGTCTATGTTTATGCGCATTTAAAACAAGACCAAGATACTGCAAATGACAAATATACAGGTTTTGAAGCGCGAGCACATCAGCTGGCGATTAAATTGAGTTCAGCTTGGAGTTTCTTAGTCCCAGAATTACTACAAATTGATGAGGAGACGCTCCAATCATTTGTTAAATCACATGAAGGGTTGAAGCGATTTGAGTTTGATTTAGAATTGCTTAATAAACAGCGACCACATGTGCTTGATGCTGATAAAGAGAAGTTGTTAACAGAAGCACAAGACGCGCTTTCAACACCGGGAAATGTATTTAGTATGTTTGATAATGCGGATTTACAGTTTGAAGATGTGACAGACAAAGATGGGCAAAAGCATCCATTGACACAAGGAACTTTTATTAAATATTTAGAGTCTGATGATAGAGTTTTAAGAGAGTCTGCATATCGTAATGTGTATAAAGCATATGGTGCATACAATAATACATTAAGTGCAACACTCGCAGGTGAAGTCAAAAAGCATGTTTTTAATGCACGTTCACACAACTATAAAACAGCACGAGAAAAAGCATTGAGTAATAATCATATTCCGGAAGCAGTTTATGATAATTTAGTCAAAACTGTTCATCAGTATTTACCATTGTTACATCGTTACACTAAGTTACGTCAAGAATTACTAGGTATTGATGATTTGAAAATGTATGATATGTATACACCAATGGTTAAAGATATTAAATTTGAAATGCCATATGATGAGGCAGTAGAGTGGATGATTAAAGGTTTAGAACCAATGGGTGAAACATACTTAAACGTAGTAAAAGAAGGTCTTGAAAACCGCTGGGTAGATGTATATGAAAATAAAGGTAAACGATCAGGAGGTTATTCATCAGGTGCGCACAAGACGAATCCGTTTATTTTACTAAACTGGTCAGAAACTGTGTCAGATCTTTATACACTTGTACATGAATTTGGGCATTCAGCGCATAGTTACTTTAGTCGTAAATATCAGCCTTCTAATTATAGTGATTATTCTATCTTTGTGGCTGAAGTGGCATCTACATGTAATGAAGCGTTATTAAGTCATTATATGGATCAACACTTAGATGATAAACGTCGTCTTTTATTGCTTAACCAAGAATTAGAGCGTTTTCGTGCAACATTATTCCGTCAAACCATGTTTGCAGAATTTGAACATAAAATTCATCAAATTGAAGAAGCAGGAGAGCCATTGACTGCAAATCGCATGAATGAAGAATATGCAAAACTTAACCGTTTATACTTTGGAGACACTGTTGAAACTGACGAAAATATCAGTAAAGAGTGGTCACGTATTCCACACTTTTATATGAATTATTACGTTTACCAATATGCAACAGGTTATAGTGCAGCGCAAAGTTTAAGTCATCAAATTTTAACTGAAGGTAAACCTGCAGTGGAAAGATATATTAACGAATTTTTGAAAAAAGGAAGTTCAAATTATCCGATTGAAATTTTAAAAAATGCTGGCGTAGACATGACAACGCCTCAGCCGATAGTAGATGCATGCAAAGTATTTGAACAAAAATTAGATGCTTTTGAAAAATTAATGAAAGCTTGATAAGAGTGAATTCGTTTACATTATGGCGGAATTGTGAAATGTTTAATTTTTGTGAGTTAAAGGGTTGAAACATGGGAATACACATGTTATATTAACAGCATGAAATTAATCACATAACAAACATACCCCTTTGTTTGAAGTGAAAAATTTCTCCCATCCCCTTTGTTTAGCGCCGTGTCAGAACACGGCGTTTTTTTATTAATGACTTCAGTCAGTTGAGCACGTAAAACGTGCGAAACAATAAACCACCTGCTATGCGGGTGGGCAACAAAAGTTATACTAAAAAAATCCCTGCTTAGCGTTATAATTAAGGTGTTCAAGCCAAATTAATAACGAAAGTAGGGATTTTTTATGGCTAATAAAGCCAAGAGTTTAGCACATACAAAATGGATGTGTAAATACCACATTGTATTTACTCCAAAGTATAGAAGAAAAATCATATACAATCAATACAGACCATCAATTATTGAAATTATAAAGTTATTGTGCAAATACAAAGGTGTGGAGATTATAGAAGGACATATGATGCCAGATCATGCACATCTATTAGTGAGCATCCCACCCAAAATAAGCGTTTCAAGCTTTATGGGGTATTTAAAAGGTAAAAGCGCTTTGATGATATTTGATAGACATGCAAATTTGAAATACAAATTTGGAAATCGTCACTTTTGGGCAGAAGGGTATTATGTAAGTACAGTTGGATTAAATGAAGCCACGATAAAAAAATATATACAGAATCAAGAAAAACACGATAAAGCGATTGATAAGTTGAGCGTAAGAGAATATGAAGACCCTTTTAAGGGTTATTGAAGTTAGTCAAAAGCCTCTTTAGAGGCTAGCTAAAGAGACAATGGCATTTTGGCTTGAGCATGAAATGAAAAAGCCAGCGCCTTTAGACGCTAGCCGGTAAAGCGGGCTTATAGCCCAAGAGCAAACCACCCGTTTTACGGGTGGTCCTGATTATTCAAAGACTTTATTTAATACTTCATGAATTCAAAATCATTTCATTTGTAGAAGTTCACAAAAAGCGTATCATAACAAACAACAGGCTGGGACATAAATATCTCGAAGTTTTCTTATAATGAGATGATTAATGCAATGATACGAAAGTGTCTTTTTTTAAAGTATTTTAATGTAAAATTACATGTATATCATGTCGTATTGTTGGCGAGACGCCTGAGGGAATAGGATGAGCATCGAGACCGCGGCTCGACCCATCCCCTAGGAAATGCGAGCCAAACAATGGTTCTATAGTAAATCGGACTGGTGTATAAATAATTTCATTTATTTGATTGTTCCATAAAGCCTCGCTTTTCTAGGCGCCTCACCTCAACTCATTTTAAGATTGAACTTACCCAATCTTAAAATGGATTTTCGGTTACGGCAAGATGCCTCAGAAGTCTCGGCTTAGGAATCAATCAAATGTGCTATATTTATTCACACCCCTAAGTTATAAAGTATGTTTTACTAACTCAATTTTACTGATTTATGTCGTATTAAAAGAGGCATTAATGTTCAAGACTTTATGATCACACAACGAAAAAGGCGTTAAGCAATCCATTATTGCATAACGCCTTAATTTAATGCGACCAGTCCAATTTGACTGAGAGCCCAAACAATACGAATGATTGATAAAAGAAAAGCGTAGAGATGATTCAATCATGAATCATCTCTACGCTGTTATTTTGGGATTGATGTCCCAGACTCGTAACGTTATCAAAGCATATTAGTAAGCTGAAATGACAAACTACATTTTGGATTTCCAAAACTCTCCATTTGGGTAGGTTAACTTTTCAACTTTTTGTTGTAAGATTAACTTCTTTAATTCTTTTTTTAAGGTTTTTTCAGGCCATTCATATATTGTTAACAGTTCTTCTTCCGTCACCAGCTGCTTTTGATGAATATAGTCTGCAAGTTTTGGTGGGAGGTTCTTTTCTATAGGTTTGCCCATCATTTCATTGATAATATATGTGTATATATGATACGGGTAAAGTCCCTCAACTTTCAAGCCTTCTTCTTGAATATCTTCATTAAAAAAAACTAATGATGGCGCCGTTTCGACTTCCATTTCTCTTGCAATGTGCAAATCAACTTTTAAACTTTCTCTTAACTGCCCATTCTTTAAATCATCTTGGTATACATCAAAGTCTAAACCAGCATTGATTATACATTTGCCAATCATTTCTTCAGTTACAATATCGCGCTTTGGTATGATTTCATTTTGTATTAAATGCATAAAACGATGTGCACGTGCACGACCTTGTAATTCCGCGGCTTTAAATGCAAGTGCGATATTATCACGATCTGAAGTGCTTTGTGCTTGGCATTTTGTAAGCACGCGTAAAGACGGGTTTAATATATGTCGAATACGGATGTATTGACGGTATTCAATTCTGAGTTTAGACAGTACAGCAGAAAGTTTAAAACTTTCTTGACTGAATGGATCAAAAAAAGAGTATATCTCAATTTTATTCACAGGTGAAAGATTTGAATCTTCACGACAACTATCCATTAAAACGCGTAATTCTTCAGTCATGTTTTTCACCTTCAATTAATTTTCAATATTAACCATATGATTCGCAGTTAAGCGGAGTCGTTCATATAGGTACGCACCAGCATTGTGCGGAAAGTTAGCAGTTTCAATTGCAATGGCCATATTCTCAAGCCATGCCTCTTTTGCAGCGTAATCAATTGGGAATGGAAGATGACGCTGTCTGAGCATAGGATGACCATGTTCTTCTGTATATAAATTCGGACCACCGAGAAACTGTGTTAAAAATTGTTTTTGCTTACGTGCAGTTTCGGCAAAGTCTCCAGGAAACAAATGATTAATACGAGAATCTTGTTCAACAAGTAAATAAAAATGATCAATCATTTTGTCTAAGGCTTCTTGGCCAATCACTTCATAAGGCGTTTTTGTCATTTAAATCACCAATTTAGTTTCATTATATACTTAAATAATAACATGAATTTTTACATTTCAAAGTAAAAACACTTATACGAGGCACGTTTGTGATAGAAACGCGCAGTTAATATGGAAATTTCATTTTATAGCGATGCCAATAAGGTGTACTAGTCATTTGCTCATTCAGTTTGAGATTTCAAAAAGTGTTTACGCTCGAAAAAACGCTGAACCTTATTGAGAGGTGGCTGATGTTGAATTTCAAATTGTTCAAGTATATCTTGGAACGCTAATAATCCTTGTTGATATGTGTTAACCTCAAATTCTAGCTCGTAATCCTCAGTATCAAGATATAAACTATGATCAAGGACAAGAAGACCACTGGGTAGTTGTTTTTCTAGTCGATGTGTTTCGAGAGCGCCTAGAATGCCCAATTGATGGACGTCAATTGCTTTCTTGTTCAGGACAGTCAGTATCTCTTGAGATAATAACTTGTATGATAGATTGACGCTGGCAGATGGTAAACTGCTTATTGGCGTGTTATATTCTGTTAAGCCCACACTATCTGGCACTTTTAGAGTTAATTCAAAATTTGAGTTGCCTTTCTCTCGAATTCTCAATGCCATTTGATGTTTAGAAATTTGCATATCAGGCGTATCGATATAATAATTTTTCTGACTGAATGGATCTTGATTTTGAAAATAAGTGTTTTTAATTTTTTGGTATTGATGTGCATCTAATAGTTGTTTAAATTCAATTTCTTTTTCAATTGACATGTAGGGTCCCCCTAACGCTTAAAATGAATGATTATTGATAAATTATGACTGAAAATCATTTTATTTAAAAGTAATTCATATATAGTTATTCAAAAATGAGGTGGACGTTAAATTATGTTAAACTATAACTTGATGAGGAGGAATGAGTATGCGTATTTATGTCAATGAAATTAAAATACAAGATAATCAGATCTTGTGTTATACAGACCAATCTATAGAAGGATTTACAGAAGCGGGCCAAATGATAGTGGATAGTGATAATTATGCTTTTGTTTGTTTATTAGATGACGGTTCATCCTATTCCTATTTGATTTTTGTTCAAGAAACATGGTCGATGTTACATCATAATCGAGACAAGCAGTTATTAATTAATGATACACTGAAGCTTGAACATTTCCATGAAGAGTTAGATTATTTATTAGACAATATACAAGGTAACTCCAATTACGGCAAAGATTTTGTTGCAGCTGTAGAAGATATTTTTGAATTAGTATGAAGCGGAGTGAACAATTATGAATCAATGGGAAATTTTTCTAGCGCCTTATCGACAAGCGATTGAAGAGCTTAAAGTAAAACTTAAAGGGTTGCGTAAACAATATGAGGTAACTGAGCATAATGCACCAATCGAATTTGTGACTGGACGTGTTAAACCAATCACAAGTATTATTGATAAGGCGAATAAAAGGGGTATACCGTATGACCGTTTAAGTGACGAGATGTATGACATTGCGGGATTGCGTATGATGTGTCAATTTGTTGATGATATTGATAAAGTAGTTGAGTTGTTACGTCAGCGTGAAGATTTCAGAGTTGTTGAAGAACGTGATTATATTAATAACACAAAACAAAGTGGATATCGTTCATATCATGTGATTATTGAATATCCTATTGAAACATTAAACGGAACGAAATCGATTTTAGCTGAAATACAAATTCGGACGTTAGCCATGAATTTTTGGGCGACCATTGAACATACACTTAGATACAAATATGATGGAGATTATCCTCCTGAAATTCAAACGAGACTTGAACGAGCAGCAGAAGCCGCATTTTTATTAGATGAAGAGATGTCTGAAATTAAAGATGAAATTCAAGAAGCTCAAAAATACTATTCAAAAAAACGAGCTAAAAAACATGAGAGTCGCGAGGTGGAGTAATGCGTTATGCGATTTTGTCTAAAGGTGATTCGAAATCAGATGCGCTTAAGCATAAGATGAAAACCCATATGAAGGATTTTAAGATGGTTGAAGATGTAGAAAATCCTGAAATCGTCATTTCTGTTGGAGGCGATGGGACATTACTACAAGCATTTCACCAATATAGTCATATGTTAGCTAGATGTGCTTTTGTAGGGATACATACAGGCCATTTAGGATTTTATGCAGATTGGCTACCACACGAAGTTGAAAAGTTAATTATAGAAATTAATAACTCAGAGTTTCAGGTGATTGAGTACCCATTGTTAGAGATGATTGTACGATATAATGATAAAGGTTATGAAACGCGTTACTTAGCTTTGAATGAAGCAACAATGAAAACCGAAAATGGAACGACTTTAGTAGTTGATTTAGATATACGTGGCCAACATTTTGAGCGTTTTCGAGGTGATGGGTTGTGTATATCGACACCATCTGGTTCTACGGCTTATAATAAAGCATTAGGCGGTGCTTTAATTCATCCTTCACTTGAAGCCATTCAAATTGCTGAAATTGCTTCGATTAATAATAGGGTATTTAGAACTGTAGGCTCTCCTCTAGTTTTACCAAAGCATCATACATGCCACGTTAAACCGGTCAATCATGATGTTATCTTAACAACTATTGATCATGTAAGTGTGAAACATAAAAATGTAAATACCATTCAGTACAGAGTCGCAAATGAAAAAATCCGTTTTGCTCGATTTAGACCATTTCCGTTTTGGAAAAGGGTACATGATTCCTTTATCTCAAGTGGTGAAGAAGTGTGATATTTGAATATAATGTACAATCACCTGTAACGTTAAAAACGTTTTTATATGAGCAAAACTTTTCTAAAAAAACGATTAGCGCCATTAAACAAGATGGCGCTTTACTTGTTAACAATACCCCAAAAACTGTTCGGCATCAATTAAGCATAGGAGATATGGTTGTTGTCAAGTTGCCGCGAGAAGTACCGAGCGGGAACCTTATTCCTTTTGATAAACCGTTAGATATTTTGTACGAAGATGAATGGTTATTAATCGTTAATAAATCGCATTATCAGAATTGCGGCCCTTCGAGAGAGCATCCTCATGAAAGCCTTGTTGAGCAAGTGTTAGCATATATGCAACAACACGATGAGTCTGGTATCCCGCATATAATAACACGACTTGATCGTCATACTATGGGGATTGTCATTATTGCAAAATCTCGACACATACATCATCTCATGTCGACGATATCCATTACAAAGCTTTATGAATGTATTTGTAAAGGCGTTTTAACGGAACCCGGTGTGATTGAACAACCGATTGCTAGACATTCCGAAAGCATTATTGAAAGAGTGGTTTCAAATAATGGGAAGTATGCAAAAACATTATATTGGCCAATCCAAAATAATGAGATGTATACCTTATGTCGTGTAAAACTTGAAACAGGGCGAACACACCAAATTCGTGTCCATTTTAAACATATTGGACATCCTTTAGTGGGGGACTATTTATATGGAGAAGTACATCCTTACTACAAAACACAATTATTGAAATGTGCTGAAGTCATTTTTGTCCACCCAATTACGAAAAAAGAAGTTTGTATTCAAACTGCAAAACCTCAGTTGGTTCATATTTTACAAACTTTATCATAGAAAATTTTAGATAGGGGTGGCACTGTTGAATAACGAAAAAGAACATTTAATACTAGATGATGAAGAAAGATACAATAAGATCCTTTTAGATCGTTTAATTCAAGAAGACGATATAGACGGTTTTAGAGAAGAATTTCTTGCGATGCACTCATATGAGCAAAGTGAATATTTTGAAGATAGCGACGAATCGATTCATCAAAAAATGTATCAGTATCTTTCACCAGAAGAGGTCTCACAGTTTTTTGAAAGCTTAGAGATTGATGAGGAAGCCTATGAAGATTTATTTGAAGAAATGAATGTAGCCTATGCCAGTCAGGTACTTGAATGTATGTCATACGACAATGCAGTAGATATATTGAATCAATTATCCAAACGCAAAATTGCAAGTTTGCTGATGCTGATGAATCGTGACGATGCCAAAGAGATTAAAGCGTTGTTACACTATGATGAAGATACTGCCGGCGGTATTATGACAACAGAATATATTTCATTGACTATTACGACACCAGTTCATGAGGCGTTAATGCACGTTAAAGATCAAGCGCCTAACGCTGAAACAATATATGTTATTTTTGCTGTGGATGAGCAAAAAAAATTAGTCGGTGTTTTGTCATTAAGAGATTTAATTGTAGCTGAAAATGATGCATATATTGAAGATATCATGAGTGAGCGTGTCATTAGTGCTAATGTAGCGGATGACCAAGAAGATGTTGCTCAGACAATGAGAGATTATGACTTTATCGCCATGCCAGTAGTGGATTACCAAAACCATTTACTGGGTATTATTACCATTGATGATATCGTCGATGTTATGGATGAAGAGGCGAGTGAAGACTACTCTCGATTAGCCGGTGTATCTGATATCGATTCAACCGATGATACGATATTACAGACTGCACTAAAACGTCTACCGTGGTTGATGATTTTAACAGTACTTGGAATGATTACAGCATCTATTTTAGGGTCATTTGAAGAAACTTTAGAAAAAGTAGCGCTTCTTGCAGCATTTATTCCTATTATTAGTGGCATGTCTGGAAATTCTGGGACACAATCACTCGCCGTTTCGGTACGTAATATTTCAACTGGAGATATTAAAGAGAAAAGTAAAATTAAGCTTGCTTTACGTGAGTCCGGAAGTGGGTTTTTGACAGGGATAACGTGTGCTTTTTGTTTATGTATGATTATTATTTTAATTTACAATCAACCTTTTCTAGCGCTTATTGTCGGTACAAGTTTAACAATCGCGATGACTGTCGGGACAACAATAGGTTCAGTTATTCCACTGTTAATGAATAAAATAGGTATCGATCCTGCAGTCGCAAGTGGGCCATTTATTACAACAATCAATGATATTGTCAGTATGTTAATTTATTTTGGATTAGCTACTTCATTTATGACATATCTCATGTAAGGGGGACATTTATGGAATTTGTATCACTCGTTATCGTAATAATAGCGGCTGTTTTAACACCTATTATTATCAATCGTTTGAAAATTAGTTTTTTACCGGTAGTTGTAGCCGAAATATTGATGGGTATCGTAATCGGACATTCATTTTTAAACATCGTTCATGCTGATGAAACACTTAAAATTTTGTCTACATTAGGATTTATATTTTTAATGTTCTTAAGTGGACTTGAAATTGACTTTAATGCCTTTAAAAAAGAGAAAACGAATAAAAAGCAAGATGATACATCGGCACCTGGCCATTTTTCATTAGCTTTAGTCGTTTTTATATTCATTATGATTGTTTCAACGCTTTTAGCTTATATGTTCAAATGGATAGGGCTAATTGATGATGTTTTATTAATGGTTATTATTATTTCAACGATTTCACTAGGTGTTGTTGTCCCAACACTTAAAGAGATGAACATTATGCGTACACGTATCGGTCAGTTTATTTTATTAGTAGCTGTGTTAGCTGATTTAGCAACAATGATACTATTGACGGTATACGGCGCATTAAATGCGACAGGTAGTAGTACGATATGGTTAATTGGGATTTTAGCGATTTTTCCAATAGTCTTTTACTTTTTAGGTGTATTTCTTAAAAAAGCACCTATTTTTGAAAAGTTAATGAATGGGACAACGCAAATCGGTATACGTGCGGTTTTTGCACTGATTATTTTATTAGTAGCGCTTGCTGAAGGTGTCGGTGCAGAAAATATTTTAGGTGCATTTTTAGCAGGGGTTGTTGTATCGCTTCTCAAACCTAATCCAGACTTAATCGAAAAGTTAGATTCATTTGGATATGGCTTTTTTATACCGATATTCTTTATTATGGTAGGCGTGGAGTTAGACATCCCATCGCTTATCAAAAATCCATCATTACTCATTATTATACCGATTTTAATACTAGCTTTTATCATATCAAAGCTTATTCCAGTCTTGTTTATACGAAAATGGTTTGATAGTAAAACGACTATCGCGTCAGCCTTTTTGCTAACGTCTACTTTATCACTTGTTATTGCGGCAGCTAAAATTGCTGAAAAGTTAGGTACAATCAGTGATGAAACATCGGGAATATTGATATTAAGTGCAGTGATTACATGCGTTTTTGTACCGATTGTATTTAAAAAACTGATACCTGTTCCTGACGAAATGCAACGCTCAGTTAAAGTCGCGATGATCGGAAAAAATCAATTGTCAATTCCAATCGCTCAAGGGTTAAGCTCACATTTGTATCAAGTCACACTATATTATCGTGAGGATTTGTCAGATCAACGTAAATTATCAGACGATATAACCATGGTTGAGTTTCCTGATTATAATGAAGATATGCTCGAACGACTGGGTCTATTCGATAGCGATATAGTCGTATGTTCGACAAACGATGATAATATCAATCGTCGCGTTGCATTAATGGCAAAAGATCATGGTGTTGAACGTGTCATATGCCGTTTAGAAACAAATGATGAAGAGCATGAGTTATCAAGTAAAGGAATCGAGTTATTTAGTAACTTCCAAAGTAATCAAATCTTACTTAAAGGTATGATTGAAACACCAAATATGTTGAACTTATTGAGTAACGTCGAAACGTCCTTGTATGAAATTGGTATGTATAACTATGCTTTTGATCAGATGCAATTGCGTGATTTTCCATTTGGAGGGGACGTCATCTTTGTGCGAATTATTCGCAATAACGAATCTATTATTCCGCATGGCGATACTTATTTACAATATGGAGATCGTCTCATCGTCACAGGTACCAAAGAATACGTAGATCAACTAAAAATTGAGCTGGAAATGTTTTAAGAAAAACTGTTATTGAAAGCTTACACAAGTTATCAATAATATTTGTATAAAATTAAGACCTGATGTTAAAATGAATTAAACATTTATTTATTCATAAAGGAGTTATTAAAAGTGATGAATCTTGAGAATAAAACGTTTGTAATCATGGGGATTGCAAATAAAAGAAGTATTGGATTTGGTGTAGCTAAAGTTTTAGATGAACTTGGCGCAAAACTTGTTTTCACATATCGTAAAGAAAGAAGCTTTAAAGAACTTGATAAACTCATCGATCAGTTGAACCAAAGCGAAAAACATGTATATCAAATTGATGTGCAAAGTGATGAAGATGTGATTAATGGTTTTGAAAAAATCGGACAAGATGTTGGGAAAATTGATGGTGTCTTCCATTCGGTTGCTTTTGCACGTGTAGAAGAACTACGTGGACGCTATTCAGAAACATCACGTGATGGTTTCTTACTAGCTCAAGATATTAGTTCATATTCATTAACGATTGTAGCACGTGAAGCTAGAAAAATTATGAGTGAAAGTGGTGGAAGTATTGTAACTTCAACATATATTGGTGGTGAATTTGCAGTACCGAACTACAATGTAATGGGTATCGCGAAAGCAAGTCTCGAGGCGTCTGTTAAATACCTAGCAGCTGATTTAGGACAAGATAACATTCGTGTCAATGCGATTTCAGCAGGACCTATTCGCACATTAAGTGCACGTGGTGTTGGTAATTTCACATCAATATTGAAAGAAATTGAAGAGCGTGCCCCATTACAGCGAAATGTTGATCAAGAAGAAGTCGGTAAAACAGCAGCCTACTTATTAAGTGATTTTTCATCAGGCGTTACAGGTGAAAACATTCATGTTGATGCAGGTTTTCATGCGATACGTTAATTTCACAACGCATAAATGAGGTTAATAAAATAAATAGCGCTAAGATGTTTTTTAATAAAAATGCGTCTTAGCGCTTCCTTTTATGATAAAACTTGGTTCTATAGTAAATCGGACTGGTGTATAAATAATTTCATTTATTTGATTGTTCCATAAAGCCTAGCTTTTCTAGATGCCTCAGAAGTCTCGGCTTAGGAATCAATCAAATGTGCTATATTTATTCACACCCCTAAGTTATAAAGTATGTTTTACCAACTCAATTTTACTGATTTATGTCGTATTAAAAGAGGCATTAATGTTCAAGACTTTATGATCACACAACGAAAAAGGCGTTAAGCAATCCATTATTGCATAACGCCTTAATTTAATGCGACCAGTCCAATTTGACTGAGAGCCTAAAACTTTGTATGATAAGACTTCGCTTTCTGACGGAACAACTTCAGGAGTCTCGTCATCAATACTTTTTTATGCATAAAGATTGACTCAATTAATACTACTAATAGAAGCTCCCATTTGATTCCTAATCGTGATTGATCACGACATATACAATACCTGAGCATAAATTCAATGCATTTAAATACTATCGTGGTACGACTAAACGTATCATTAAAGTAAAAACTTCGAGATTTTTCGTAAATTCTTACAAAAACCTCGAAGTTTTTCGATTACTGAAATATTTATGTTCTAGCCTCGTTATTATGGATGTTTATAATTTGCTTTTATCATTAACATCGCTTTGTGCCGTTAGTATAATTTGATGTCTGTATTTAAAGACATTACGTACTAATGTTTTAATGACAGCATACAAAGGAACAGCTACCAAAATTAAAACAAATCCACCCAAACTGCCAGATGCTAAGATTACAATAATAATTGTTAACGGATGAATATTGAGCGATTTGCCCATTACATTAGGTGTAATTACATTTCCTTCAAGTTGTTGTGCAATTAAAGTGACGATACAGACCCAAACAAACGTAGTAGGGCTTTGGATTAATCCTAAAATACCAGCGGGTAAAAATGCCATCCATGGTCCCAAAAATGGAATCATATTGGCAACACAAGCAAACATAACGAGTAAAACCGTATACTCAAGTCCGATAATTGAATATCCAATGAATAGGATAACGCCTAAAATCAAACTGACAGTCACTTGACCTTGAATATAAGATTTTAATGTATGGTTTAAGTCTTTTAATAAGTTTACAACAAAAATTTTACGCTCCCCATTAAAAACTTGAGCAATCGCAGGGATAAAACGCTCATGATCTTTTAACATATAAATTAAGAAGAAAGGGACTAGAATTAATAAGAACAATGTCGAAATAATACTTGTAATAATATTAAGTGAATTTGATAAAATATCAGAAGTCATCGTACCGAAGTTATTGATCACTTCATTAATTTTATCAGTTACTTGTTCTGGTAAACGATCGCGTTGATCTAGTGCAAAATTAATAAAATCTTGCGTTTGATTTTGAATATATGGAAGCTGGTTAATTAAATTTTCAATTTGCGATGCAATAATCGGACCTACTAAACCAATCACAACAGCAACCATGCCTGTTAACCCTAACAAAATAATTGTAATACTTGCCCATCTTGGAAAATGCCATTTTTCAAGTAAATTTTGAAATGGTAAACATATGTAGAATAAAAAGCCACTTAATAGTAATGGTAAAAGAACAGATCCAACAATTGTAATAATTGGGGCAAATAAGTGATCAATGTCTAAAAATAGTTTGATCAGTAGAAATAAAATAAGTAAAGCAATACCTGTTCGAAACCAGACTTTATTTGTCATAAGTTGAACCTCCTTTTTCAATAAATACACATATTACAGTATAGACTAACTTAGTAGATGTTAAAAGAAATAATTATAATAAGCAATTACAATATTAATTTTGAAAGTTTTGTGAAAAAATTTTAATTTACAAGAGTAGCGCTATAAGGGTATACTAAAAGCATATTTATCAGAAAATTTTCAATATTGTAGTTTGGGATAGGGGAGATGTTTATGTTGGAGTCAATTGTTGGGTGGCTTAATGAAATTGTTTGGAGTAAGCCGCTTGTTTTTGGACTATTAATTACAGGTATAGCATTTAGTTTAATAACGCGATTTTTACAGTTAAGGCATTTTAAAGAAATGATACGGTTGATGTTTCAAGGTGAAAAGTCACCAACGGGTATTTCAAGTTTTCAAGCAATTGCATTATCTTTAGCAGGTCGTGTTGGAACAGGGAATATCGTTGGTGTTTCTACGGCTATATTTATTGGGGGACCGGGTGCTGTATTTTGGATGTGGGCGACAGCATTTTTAGGTGCTGGCACAGCTTTTATCGAATCAACATTAGGTCAGATTTATAAAAAAGAAGAAGATGGTGAATATCGTGGGGGGCCTGCTTACTATATTGAGCGAGGAATTAAAGGTCAATTTGGTAAGATTTATGGTCTTATCTTTGCGATTGTAACGATTATCTCTGTAGGGTTGCTTTTACCTGGTGTTCAATCAAATGCCATTGCGAGTTCAATGCAAAATGCGTTTGGTATACCGCCATGGGTGATTGCTTCTGTATTAATTGTGATTTTAGCATTGATTATTTTTGGAGGCGTTAAGTCTATTGCTAAAGTTGCTACAGCAGTGGTACCGTTTATGGCTATTATTTATATTGTTATGGCATTGATTATTATTATATTGAATATTGAGCAAATACCTGGGTTGTTTGCATTAATATTTAAGTCTGCGTTCGGCATGGAAGCGGCATTCGGGGGGATATTTGGTGCGATGATTGAGATTGGAGTGAAACGAGGTCTTTACTCTAATGAAGCGGGTCAAGGAACAGGGCCACACGCTGCAGCTGCTGCAGAAGTATCGCATCCAGCTAAGCAAGGTTTAGTACAAGCATTTTCAGTTTATGTTGATACACTGTTTGTATGTACAGCGACTGCTTTAATCATTTTAATTTCAGGAACGTACAATACAACTAATGGACAAACAGCAGCAAATGGTATGCCTCATTTAATTAAAGATGGTGGCATTTACGTTCAATCGGCTGACGGTGGAAAAGATTACTCAGGTACAGCAATGTATGCACAAGCAGGTATAGACAAAGCGCTCCAAGGATCTACTTATCACTTTGATCCTAATTTCTCAGGCTTTGGCTCATATTTTATTGCTATTGCGCTATTTTTCTTCGCATTTACGACTATACTAGCATATTACTATATCGCTGAAACGAATGTCAGCTTTATGACAAATCGCATAGCTAAGAAACAAAATAAGTTATGGCGTAATGTGACTCGTGTTGTACTCATTGCAGCGACAGCGTATGGTGCCATTAAAACTGCGGATGTAGCATGGGCAATGGGTGACTTAGGTGTAGGTATGATGGCATGGTTAAACTTAATTGCCATATGGATTTTATTTAAACCTGCTCTGAATGCACTACATGATTTTGAAAAGCATAAAAAACAATATGGATCGGGTAAAACAGCAATATACCGTCCTGATCCAGAAAAGTTTCCGACAGCCACATTCTGGTTGGAAGATTATCCAAAACGATTAAAAGAAGAAAATTATATCCAAAATAACGAATAAATAGAATATAAGCTTGATATATTAACAGCTTTCGCGTCTCTTGATACAATAAGGTTAATTCGTATAAGGGGGCGCTTTTTTAATGACAGAGTTTAAACCAGGTCAATTAACGCAAACACAATTTAAAAGTGAAATACTTGATAGGGAAATTACATTATCTGTATATCTTCCAGAAGACTATTCTGATTTATATAAATCTAAAGTTGTATTTTGTTTCGATGGTCGAGATTTTTTTAAATTTGGTCAAATCCATCGTCTATATGAAAGACTTCGAAAGCATAATGAAGTTGAACGTGTGATTATGATTGGATTTCATTATGAGAGTGTGACGAAACGACGTCAAGAATTCCATCCACAAGGTGAATTTGCATCGAAAACAGTTCAAGCTGTAGCAAAAGAAATTTTTCCTTGGATTGATCAGACTTTCCCAACTTATAAAGTGGGACATGCACGCATCGTGTTAGGAGATAGTTTGGCGGGAAGCATTGCGCTGCTCACGGCTTTATCTTATCCACGAATTATCAGTCAGGTAGGAATGTTGAGCCCGCACGTTGATGAGGTTGTAGAAATGTTATTGCACCGATGCCAATTCAAAGAAAACTTATCAATTTGGCATGTCATTGGTAAAGAAGAAATTGACTTTAAGTTGCCTACAAGTGGAGAGCAAGCAGACTTTCTAACACCGAACCGTACATTGAAAAAATTAATTGAGCCGACTGTATTATCTTATTATTACGAGGAATTAGAAGGAGGACATAATTGGAAAACATGGCGAAAAGAGCTGCCAAAATTACTGCAATATTTTTTAAGTAACCAATAATTCGAAATTTTGCTATAATATAGATAAATAAAACAAAGGAGGAATTTCAATGATTTTAGGATTAGCGTTAATTCCATCACAAAATTTCCAAGATGATATCAATGCATATCGTAAACGTTATGATAAGCATTACACTAAAATTCAGCCACATATTACCATTAAAAGTTCATTTGAAGTCGATGACAGTGAATTAGAAAAAGTAAAGTCAGAAATTCGCACTCGATTAGAAGGGAGCGAACCTGTAGAAGTACATGCGACGAAAGCATCTAACTTTGCACCAACAACGAATGTAATATATTTTAAAGTTGAAAAAACACCAGGTTTAGAGTCGCTATTTAGTGCATTTGATACTGAAGATTTCTATGGTGTAGCAGAACATCCATTTGTACCACATTTCACGATTGCTCAAGGTCTAACAAGTCAAGAGTTTGAAGATATTTACGGTCAAGTTCGACTAGCAGGTATTGACTACAAAGAAACCATTTCTACATTATCATTAATGCAATTTAATCAAGAAGAAGATAGATGGGAAGAAATCGAAACGTATCATTTAGGTTAATCAACGTAAATAAAACGAGTCTAGGGCATCAATCCCAAAATATAGCGTAGAGATGATTAAATCACCTCTACGCTTTACTTTTATCAATCATTCGTATTGTTTGGCTCGCATTTCCTAGTAGGATGGGTCGAGCCCTGGTCTCGACGCTCATCCTATTCCCTCAGGCGTCTCGCCAACAATACGACGTGATATACATGTAATTTTATATCAAAATACTTTTAAAAAAAGACGCTTTCGTATCATTGAATGAATCATCTCATTATAAGAAAACTTCGAGATATTTATGTTTTGTAAGCTCAATTGAATAATGGAGATTAGATTTTTTCCATAATACCTAAACTTGAAAAGATAATGGCGATGATAATAACGATGAATATTGCTCGGGTAGAGTTCATATTTTTACGTCCTAGTAACCAGTAAACTCCAAAAACAACACCTAAAGGTAATAATTTTGGCAAAATCATATCTGCATTATCTCTAAAATTAATTGTGACATCGCCTAGTGTTGGTTCAAAAGCAAATTGAACACGAATCATTGTGGCAACGAGTGCACCTACCATAAATACACCCATTAAAGTTGCTGCATTTGTCAGTGATTCTAAGCGATGTTGCATTGTTGTAACAAGAGAGACGCCCTCTTTGTAAGCAAAAGGTAACTGCTTCCATCTAAAACCGATAATGAATAATATAGCTACAAACCAGAGTACAATACCAAACGGATTCCCATCGGCAGCCATGTTTGCTGCGATGGCACCGAATATGGTTGGAATGAGGGAGCCAAATATAGCATCACCTACTGCAGCAAATGGCCCCATAAGACCAACTTTAATCCCTTTAACGGATTCTTTCGCTTTGTATCCTTCTTCTTCCTCCATCGCAAGATCTATCCCTGTAACGATAGTATTAAAGTAGTTACTTGTATTAAAAAATTGAACATGAGTACGCATCATCTCTTTTAGTTCTGGTGTATCATCACCGTATATTTTACGTAATTGAGGTAAAATTGTGAATAAATATCCAGATCCTTGCATACGCTCATAGTTCCATCCCCATTGGAAAAAGAACAAACTTCTTAAGTTAATTTGACGAAAATCCTTTTTTGTAAGTTCGTATGGCGTTTGAGGTGCAACACCATTGAGAGAATCATCTTTGAATGGATCGCTTAAAGCTAATGGTTCTTTTGGATTGGTCTTATTAGAGTTCGTCATCTTCAATTTCCCCCTCATCTAAATGATCTTGATGTGTTTGATTTTGACTATTGGACACTTTGACACTTGTTTGCTGATTGCGTTGATAGGCCATTGCAGCAAAGCTAAAACCGATTAAAGCGACAGCTAACATAGGTAGTGGGCTAAAAACAGTTGTGAAGTTATCATCTAGTCCTGCAACAGAAGTACCTATACTTGATAAGCCGCCATAAATAGTCGCAAATAAAGCTGTAATGATAAAGCCTAATATAAAGTACGGATAATGACGTTTAAGCGGTAGGTATTTTAATAAAATTGCAAAACCTACTGCAGGAAGTAAAGCGCCAGCAAGTGTTAAACCATCACCCAGCCATTTCAGATCAGAATTCAAATAATCAACGACAGGTTTCACAATGCTGCTTCCAAATGTAAGTGCTAAAAATACAGGTAAAGCACGAGATAATGACCAAGGGATCATACCGTATAAAAAGTTTCGTTCAATTCCTTTGTAATCCATTTGCTCGATTTTACTGTCAATACGATGTGCAAAAAACGTATTTGTAAAGCGAGCTAAAATGTCTGTCTGTATCATCAAGCTAGCCACAGGAACACCTAACGTCGCGAGTGCTTGTTGAGGGTTCATGCCGATTGCTACTGAAAATGCAACAGCTAAAACTGTGCCTGAGTTTGCGTCAATATGTGAGGCACCACCGAAAGTTCCTACACCTAAAATAGTTAATTGCATACCGCCCCCAATCATCAAACCGGTTGTAACATCTCCCATTACAAGACCAGTTATTAAACCTGCCATAACAGGTTGGGCTAAAAATCCAAATGATAAATTATCTAATATTTGAACACCAGCATAAATTGTTAATATGGCTATTTGCCACCATAGAATATCCATTGTAAATCCACCCCTTCATTTATTGATAACGCTTACATTATTAAGTATTAAAAAAGCGTATAAGACCATTAAAACTGACAAATAATTAAACGATGGTCCCCACGCTTTGATAAGTCAATTAAAGTATGTAAGCTATGACTTATTAACTTTTGCTTTTAAGTGGTCTAATGTTGGTTTTGTTGATGAAACAGTCTGGAGTTGTCCGTTTTTCACAAAACCTTCCTCTCGATTTGCCAAAACTTTAATGAGTTGGTTTTTGAGTTGTGTTTTAATATGTTGATAATCTTGCTCATCAATTAAATTATGTTTTTCATGTGGATCGTTTTGATAATTGAATAGTTGTTCAATTCCTCTTACGGGATACCACGTGTATTTCCACTCATCATTTAAAATAAATTGATTCGAATCTTTTCCAAAACTATGCTCTCCATGTAAAAAGTCACGTGTTTTGTAGTCTGATTGATAGAGTGCAGGTTTTAAACTTACGCCATCGATATTTTGTGGTATATCGATATTAGCTAAATCTAATAATGTCGGTAAAATATCTCTTAATTCTGCAATTTGATTTAAATTTTTGTGCTCACCTTTAAGTATATCCCCTTTGTCATAAATCATCATTGGAATATGAATGCTCCCTTGGTAGGGGTACGCTTTTCTGAAAAGGTTATGTTCTCCTAATTGATCGCCATGGTCTGAGACGAATAAAATAAGTGTATTTTTAGCAATACGTTGTTCATTTAAAGCAATCATGAAGCGTCCAATTTGATGATCAATATGAGTGATGTTTCCATAGTATCCTGCGCGCATTCGATCTAAATCATGTTGATGATAGTGACCTTTTTTCGCTGTAATACTAAAAGGTAATGTCTCCTCTATCTCTTTCCAATCTCCAATAATAATCTCAGGAAATTCATCCTTTAAATCCATATACATATCAAAATAATATTGAGGCGGATTTAATGGAGGATGCGGTCTTGTGAATGATAAATTCAAAAAAAAGGGCTTTTCAGGATCTCGACGTTGTAGGAAACGGATTCCTTCATGAACGACCCAATTTGTCGGATGGTACTTTTCCTCATACATCCAAGGGCGAGCGACCCAAGAATTTGGTTCGATACCGTCATCCATCAAATCTGCATGATGACCTAATTGCGCTTTTAACCACACGAGATAATCATCCACAAATTCAAAATTGCGTCCATAAGCTTGGGTGTATTTGCGTGCTTCATGTAGATATCCATCGTGAAGCATAACGTGATCAAAGCCGATACGCTTACGTTCAGGTGTCACATGAAGTTTGCCAATAGCCTCTGTTTGATAACCAGCTTCTCTAAAATAATCAGCCATAAATTGATCATATGCCCAGTCCACATTATCTTCATAACCCACTCGACCGTGGTTCACTTGATTAAGTCCTGTCATTAATGATGCACGTGAAGCGATACAGCTTGGAACGGCTGTATACATCTGCTTAAAGTGATAACCTTGATCAGCTAACATATCCAAATGGGGTGTTGAAACAACTGGGTGGTGATGATGTCCTAATGTATCATAACGTAATTGGTCAACACATATGAGTATGACATTTGGTTTTTCAGGTGATTGCATAGAACGACTCCTTTCTTATTTATATTAATTAAAAAATATCATGACTCACTTATTGTAACAATATAACCAATTTGAGCGATAATGGCTATTCATATTAGAATATTAAAAAAATAATGCTATTTTTTAAGGTGATAAAGCTTGTTATAAATATTTATAACAAGTGAAAAAATAATAAGATGGGATACTGTGAATTGTGTTTTCAATAGAAAATGGCTTTATTTGGAGGGGGAATTATGTAGAAAGTCGGAAGTACAAAAAAGAAAGAATAACTTATTCTTTCTAAAAAACAACTTTTAGGTGAGAAAAAAACAAACCTAAAAGTTGTAGGAAATTAACTATTAATATTGATTCATTTATGCTATATTTTGGCACGAGATTTGATGAAGTAGATACCGTAAAACAATGCGAGAAAAAGTATCAACGCTGATGCAAAATAAAATGAGAAAATAGGGTTACTGGTTACTTGTGAAATCTGACCTCCTAAAAATGCACCAATCATTGCACCAAAGCCTTGAATACTATTGATTACACCCCAAGTTTCTTCTTGTTCACTCGAATGGATAAATCCAGCCATAAATGTATTCCAAGCAGGTAATAATAGTCCGTATAACAAACCAATTAAAAATGCAATGACCCAAACAACTTCAATATGATTAATCATCGTGAGTCCTAATATAGACGTTCCGTATAGTATAAATCCGATAAATATGACCCAGTACATAAAGCGGATAGAGTGTTTATCAATTAACTTAGATAAGAATAACATTGAGATGGTGCAACCTATTGCTCCGATAACAATAGCGAGTGTATATTCAATAGTTGAAACGCCAACGATATTTAATGCATATTGTGGTAAAACAGGAACGAGCGCACTTATAGCGATGCCTTGTATTAATATCCCAGGAAATAATATAAGATGACGCTGAGTAACACTTACGATTTGTTTTAATTGCTGTTTGACATTTTTGGTATTGTAATCGGTTAATTTTACTTTGACAAAACAATAAAGTACGAGTGCAACAGCAATACATAGTGCCATTAAAAAGTTATAATGTGTTGGATGTGCTTTGAAGATTAAATTCATACTTATCATTCCGACTAATAAACCAGATAACCATGAAAAATAAACATATCCCATTTGTTTGCCACGTGTTGATTCATCTACACTTGCAAGCATAATAACCCAAATTGGACAGACAGCTATACCTAACATAATAGAACTACTTATTAAGACGATGGGAGATAAAGGAAAAAGAATAACCAATGTCAAACTCACTAAAGCAAGTATAAAACCCAATGTGAGTACAATACGAGGACCTAACCTTTTTAATACAAATCCAATCACAAAATTAGAAATTGAATCTGCAACAAAATGGATTGAAATCGCAGCAGAAGTAATACCGACAGCAATAGAAGTCACTGTCGGTAGAATTGTTAAATAACTTAAAACATACATACCTCTTGCAAGTTCCATTAAAAATAATATAATGAGCAAAATATAAAAGTTTTTATGATAATTGTAGCTATTTGACGAGTAATTTTGCATATAAAGGAACCTTTCCATAAATGTTTTCGCAATGAGACGCATTATGTAGCAAATCTAAAAGATCGAGACATAATCGTTGTGTCGAATATGTGATTCTTTCTTGTGATAGGTTATCTATCATAGATTGTATGCGTGCAGGATGTTGTGTCAGTTGGGTTACAATATCGATCGCTTCAGATGGTGTGCTTGCAATTTTGCCAAACCCTTTCATCTCAAAATAATGTGCGTTTTCAAGTTCTTGACCAGGTGCGGGGTTTAAAAATATCATTGGAACTTTACGTATAAATGCCTCTGAAATTGTAATACCGCCTGGTTTTGTAAGCATTAAATGACTTGATGCCATCCATTCATTCATATGTTGTGTATAACCTAGAATGAGAACGTTATGTTGATGTTTAAATGTAGCTGATAGTTGGCGTTTAAGTGTTTTGTTACGGCCGCAAATCATCACAACTTGTGCGTTTGGGCTTTCGTCAACTATGCGCTGTATCATGGTGTCAAATCCTTTTGATACACCAAATGCCCCTGCAGACATTAAAATAGTTTGTGCCTCTGGATTCAAACCTTGAGAACGAAGCCACGATTCACGGTCAATATCCATTTCGAACTTTTCTGATATCGGAATGCCCGTTACTTTAAGTTTTTCCTCAGGGATACCGATTGATTTGAATGATTCTTTTAAATCTTCAGTTGCAAGATAATAGCGCTCGGAAAAAGGTGTAATCCAGTTTTTATGCATACGATAATCAGTCATGACTGTAGCAATAGGAATATTCATATTAAACTGCTCAGTTAAAACCGACATTACCGGTGTAGGAAATGTCAACAAAATAAGGTCAGGCTTTTCTTTAAGTAATAAGTTAACTAATTTATTTAGACCATAATACTTATAAAAGCATTTATCTAATTGATCGGGGCGACTATAATAAAATGATTTATACATACCACGAAAATATTTAAAGCTATTAATATACCATTTTTTACATATTGTCGTTAAAATAGGATGTGCTTCAAGAAATAAGTCATGTTGGATGACTGTTAGGTTATTCAAGTTCATGTTATTGAGTTGTTCGATTATACTGTTTGTAACTTGAATATGGCCATTACCAAATGAGCCGGTAATAATCAAGATTTTCTTCTTTTGAGACACCATGTAGGCCACCCTCCATATCAATTTGAACATTGTCTATTCAGCATTAGTGTAACGTAATTCGATCCATTTGTAAGCGATTTTCCTAATATCTTACATAAAAGAAAATATTATGAAGATTCGGTAATGTTTGTAAAGATGTCAACTCAATTGTCTAACAGCCTGTCAACAGCTATGTGAAAGAATGGTGATATACATTCAATGCATTTCGAGAAGACTATTATTAATTTTACAATCATTAATCATTATAACATCTTAATATAATATAGGTTTGGATACAACAAATAAGTTAAAGAATCTTTATATTAATTTAAAGAACTGGTTATAATGTAGCATAACAAGGATGAGTGAGTATCATTTTAAGTGAAAGCATTGTTATGTTTTAGTCGAATCATGAGGGAGACGTCATATATTTACCCTTAATAATAGAAAGACAACCAATAAGTGGTTTAAACTATAGGTATTATTTATAGTAAAAAAGTTTGTCGACTTATATCATTTAAATGTAAAAAGTGTATAATACATGAGTGGATAATAAAGGAGAGATATGTGTGAACGCTCAAGAACTATTCGAACATATTTTAATTAAAGAAGTTAGCGGAAATTTAAATATAGAAATTGATGATATTACAACTGATTCACGTACTGCTAGAAATGGGAGTATTTTTGTTGCTTCTGTAGGCTATACTGTTGATAGTCATCGCTTTGCGCAAAGTGTTGTAGCACAAGGCTGTCAATTGATTGTAGTCAATCGTAAACTCGAAATTGAAGGCGATGTAACTCAAGTCATTGTACCCGATACGTTAAGAGTAGCGAGTCATATTGCACATAAGTTATATCATTATCCGAGTCAACAGTTAACGACAATAGGTGTGACTGGCACTAATGGTAAAACATCTATCGCAACAATGATTCACCATATTTTTCGTCACCTCGGAAAAGGGAGTGCCTATCTTGGGACGAATGGGTTTCAATTAAATGAAGATATTACGAAAGGTGCGAATACAACTCCAGAAACAGTATCCTTAATTAAAAAGTTACATCAAGCTGTTCAAGCTAATGCAGAAGCAATGACATTAGAAGTCTCTTCTCATGGATTGAGTTTAGGGCGATTGAATGGTGTTGAATTTGATGTAGCTATATTTTCAAATCTAACCCAAGATCATTTGGATTTTCACGGCACTATGGAAGCATATGGCCATGCTAAATCTTTATTATTTAGCCAGCTTGGTCAAGATTTGACACAAGATAAATACGCTATTGTGAACAATGATGATGCATTTTCTAAATATTTATGTACGGTGACACCATACGAAACGTTAACGTACGCTATTGAAAAAGAGGCACAGTTTACAGCGCAGAATATTCGCGAATCACTTCAAGGTGTTGAATTTGATTTTGTGACACCATTTGGAACATTTCCAGTAAAGTCTCCTTACGTGGGACGTTTTAACATATCGAATATTATGGCGGCTATTTTAGGTGTTTGGGTAAAAGGGACAGATATGCAACAAATTATAGATGTTATTTCAGAGTTAGAACCTGTGGAAGGGCGTTTAGAGGTACTGGATCCATCATTACCGATAGATTTGATTATTGATTATGCGCATACAGCTGACGGTATGACTAAATTGATTGATGCAGTAGCACCATTTGTAAAGCAAAAGCTCATCTTCTTAGTAGGAATGGCCGGAGAGCGCGACTTAACGAAAACGCCTGAGATGGGGCGAGTGGCTTCACGAGCAGATTATGTCATTTTTACACCTGATAATCCTGCAAATGATGATCCGAAAATGCTAACAGCCGAACTTGCTAAAGGGGCGACACATTCAAACTATGTTGAATTTACAGATCGTGCTGAAGGTATTCGCCATGCGATAGAAGTTGCTGAACCTGGAGATACAGTAGTGCTTGCTTCCAAAGGGCGCGAACCATACCAAATTATGCCGGGACATGTCAAAGTTCCCCATCGAGATGACTTGATTGGATTGGAAGCAGCGTATCAGAAATTTGGAGGTGGTCATCATGAAAATTAGAGAGAGTCATAGTGAGCACTATTCAGCCAAAGTATTTATATACCAAAATAAAAAAGAGGATTACTTTGTAGTCTCGATTCCAGACTTATTTTGGTCAATTCAAATTGATTATGATATTTACGGAGAGGCTTTAACCGAACATGTTATGGTGCATTTATTTAATATACTACCTGAAGACGAAGCCCATACATTAGCACTGAGAATTACAAATTGGATTCAAGAAGTATAAATTTTAAAGGAGTTTGTATATGAGTATTAAAAAAGAAGTCGAATCTCGAAAAACTTTTGCGATTATTTCCCATCCAGATGCAGGAAAAACGACATTGACTGAAAAGTTACTGTACTTTAGTGGTGCAATTAGAGAAGCGGGTACAGTTAAAGGTAAAAAAACAGGTAAATTTGCGACAAGTGACTGGATGAAAGTCGAACAAGAACGTGGTATTTCTGTGACAAGTTCAGTCATGCAATTTGACTATGATCATTATAAAATTAATATTTTAGATACACCAGGACATGAGGATTTCTCTGAAGATACATATCGTACGTTAATGGCTGTTGATAGTGCGGTCATGGTGATTGACTGTGCTAAAGGGATTGAGCCTCAAACGCTCAAGTTATTTAAAGTTTGTAAAATGAGAGGCATTCCTATTTTTACATTCATTAACAAATTAGACCGTGTTGGTAAAGAACCGTTTGAATTACTTGACGAGATAGAATCTACACTTGGAATTGAAACGTATCCTATGAATTGGCCTGTCGGTATGGGACAAAACTTCTTTGGAATTATTGATCGTAAGTCACGTACAATCGAGCCATTTCGTGATGAAGAAAATATATTACACATTAATGAAGACTTTGAGCTAGAGGAATCACACCCTATTTCAAATGATAGTGCGTTTGAGCAAGCAATTGAAGAATTGATGCTTGTTGAAGAAGCAGGAGAAAGTTTTGATAAGGACGCATTGATGCGTGGCGATTTGACACCTGTCTTTTTCGGATCTGCGCTGGCAAACTTTGGTGTACAAAACTTCTTGAATGCATATGTTGACTTTGCGCCAATGCCACACTCTCGTCAAACTGAGGAAGAAATCGAAGTGAGTCCATTTGATGAATCATTTTCAGGATTCATCTTTAAAATACAAGCAAATATGGACCCAAGACACCGCGATCGCATCGCGTTTATGCGTGTCGTAAGTGGTGCATTTGAACGCGGTATGAATGTTAAATTGCAACGGACAGGTAAAAGTCAAAAAATCACAAGGTCGACAAGCTTTATGGCTGATGATAAAGAAACGGTGAACCATGCGGTCAGTGGAGATATCATTGGCTTATATGATACAGGCAATTATCAAATTGGAGACACGTTAGTCGGTGGGACACAAAAATTTAACTTCAAAGCATTACCACAATTCACACCTGAAATTTTTATGAAAGTATCTCCTAAAAATGTGATGAAACAAAAACATTTTCATAAGGGGATTGAACAATTAGTTCAAGAAGGAGCGATTCAATTTTATAAGTCTCCACATACCAATCAAATTATTTTAGGTGCTGTCGGCCAATTGCAATTTGAAGTGTTCGAACATCGAATGAAAAATGAATATAACGTGGATGTTATTATGGAGCCAATCGGTAAAAAAATTGCACGTTGGATTGAAAATGAGGAAGATATTCAAGAGAAAATGAATACGAGTCGTTCGATACTCGTTCATGATCGTTACGACAATAAAGTCTTCTTATTTGAAAATGACTTTGCGACGCGTTGGTTTGAAGAGAAGTTTCCAGATATTCATTTATACAGTTTATTGTAAATCAATCAAATTAAGCGAAAGTACTGTTATTTTTTGACAGAGATGGGTATAATGGCTATATCATAATTAAATACCTATGACATTTTGTCAGAGGGGAGTAACTTGGTTAGCGTTTAATACGTTAATAGCGCTTTGTCGTCATTACGAAGAAGGATAGATTCTTCCGGTGAAGCGGGCATCAATCATGCTAAGTGAGACCTTTGCTAGTTTATTTAGCATAGGTCTCTTTAATTGTGTCCATATTATGATGTGACAATATATCTATGTCGTCATCAAAACAAGGAGTTGTTTCATTCATGGATCCAAGTTTAATCTTATCCTATGGTTGGGTTGTTTTAGTGCTAGTATTCTTAGAAGGTTTACTCGCAGCTGACAATGCAATCGTTATGGCTGTAATGGTCAAACATTTACCGCCTAAACAACGTAAGAAAGCGTTGTTTTATGGCTTGCTAGGTGCTTTTGTTTTTCGTTTTCTAGCGTTATTTTTAATTAGTATTTTAGCGAACTTCTGGTGGATTCAAGCTTTAGGTGCGCTCTATTTGCTATACATGTCTGCTAAAAACTTATATAGCTTTTTTAAACATAAGGATGAAGCACATGAGTACCCTGATAACGATGACCATCACTTTGATGAGTCTGGTGTTGAAAAAGAAGTCAGTGCAAAAGAATTTTGGGGTACTGTCGCAAAAGTTGAATTTGCTGATATAGCTTTTGCCATTGATTCGATGTTAGCAGCTTTAGCGATTGCGGTAACTTTACCGGCAGTTGGCGTCCATTTTGGTGGTATGGATTTAGGTCAATTTTTAGTCATGTTAACAGGTGGCTTAATCGGTGTTATTCTCATGCGTTTTGCTGCAACGTTCTTTGTAGAGCTATTGAATAAATATCCAGGTCTAGAAGTTGCGGCATTTGCTATTGTGGGATGGGTAGGTATTAAGTTAATAGTCTTAGTACTCGCTCATGACGATATCGGACTGATTCCACATGAATTCCCTCATTCAGCAACATGGCAAATTATCTTCTGGGTCGTTATGATTGGCTTAGTTGTAGCAGGATGGTTTACATCTGTAGTGCGTAACAAAAAAGATCAATCTAAACTATAAGTATAAGTAGACTGAAATTTTTCAGTAATAAATCGTACGACATAGGAATGGTACAACACAATCTAGACGAGAATTTAGATGTATGTACCATTCCTTCTTTTTTAAATTTTTTAAAATGTCATAATAAATATTACAGAAATTTAGTGAATGATATGTCATAATAGTAAGAAAGATAGTATAGGAGGGGCATGCCATGAAGAATGATGAAAAGCATGTGATTCCACGACGTAAATATAAAAGACAGCGCCGTGAATTTTTCCATAATGAGGAGCGCGAGCAGCGAATCAAAGAACAAGAACAAGCAAACGCATTAAAAGCACAAAAAGAAAAAGAGCAGATGAAAAATAATGAAGAACGTGTGAAAGATAATTTGAGGAAAGCACGTGTTGAAAAAATCACACACGAAGATTACGATAAATCACATTCTTCTCAAAAAATAGAATCCAATGATTTAAAAGCTCAAGCAAAATCATCGACTGAGCAAGCTCTTAATACAGAAGAGGCTCAAAAACAACAAAATCTCTATAAGCAACAAGCTAAAAATATTCAAAAAGCGCATAGTCCACATCATCAAGATACGAATGCCTCATCAGAAAAATATACAGATGGAGCGAGTCGTGAAGAGAATCAAGCAGAATCATCGAATTCAATTCATCACTATTCGACTCGAAAAGATTGGACTGAGAAAGTGACAGCGTTTATTTCTAAAGAATGGGCTAAAATACTTGTCGTTTTGGCTGTGATTTTAATCATTATATTACTTTTTGCTATTTTTAATAATGTCAATAAAAGTGGCCATGATACAGACGAATCCGTACAAGCTCAAAATAAAACAGTGACAAGTACGATGAAAAATGCAAAGGCAGCTACACACTCGGTCGTTTCAATCGAAAACAATCATATTCAAACACCTCCTGATACAGTTGGAGATGTTGAGGCGCAATCCCAAATAGAAAATGAAAGTGGGTCAGGTGTCGTCTACAAAAAAGTAGACGACATTCTTTATGTATTAACGAATGCACATGTTGTTGGAGATAGAGAAGAGCATGAATTAACATATGGTCAAAATCGGACTGTTAAAGGGAAAGTCATCGGAAAAGATAAATGGAGTGACTTAGCTGTCATAAAGGTTGAAGCCCCTAAAAATCACTTCTTAAAACCACTCCCAATTGGGGATTCGAAACAACTTATCTTAGGAGAGCCTATTATCGTTGTTGGAAACCCGTTGAGTATTGATTTTCAAAATACAGTAGGTGAAGGAATTGTTTCTGGATTAAATCGTAACGTTCCTGTTGATATTGATAAAGATAATCAGTATGATATGTTAATGCATGCATTTCAAGTAGATGCCCCAATTAACCCGGGAGATTCGGGTGGAGCGATTATAGATCAAAATGGAAATTTAATCGGCATTGCATCGCTGAAAATTAGTATGCCAAATGTAGAGAATATGGCGTTTGGAATTCCAATTAATGATGCAATCAAAGTAGCGGATACATTAGAAGAAAAAGGGAAAATTGACTATCCTAATACATCAATTAAACTTGAAAATGTTGAAGAGTTAACTAGCGCTACACGTCAAAAATTTAATACTAGCAATGACATACAACAAGGTGTGATGGTGAAAGAAATCAGCAAAGACAGCCCGACACAGCACAGTGGATTAAAAGTTGGGGATGTTATTATAGCCGTAGATGGCAAATCGGTTCAAAACACATTAGAATATAGACAGAAAATATTTCAACATACTGATGAAAAGAAAGCATTTAAATTAAAAGTATCAAGAGAAGGTGAGGTTAAAGAAATCTCATTCAAATTGAAATCATGATAGGGTGAGGAAATTGTCGATTGTTAAGCAATTATTAAAGAAGTCAAGCCCACAACAAGGTATAGTGATGTACTATATTGTAGCGATTATCGGTGCATTTTTATTATTAAATTTACCAGGGATACATAAGTCGGGTGTTTCAGTAAAGCCTATTGATACATTGTTTGTAGCAGTCTCTGGCGTCAGCGTAACAGGGTTAACACCTGTAAATATTTCTGAAACGTATAACGCATTCGGATATATTATTATTCTCATCATATTGAATATTGGTGGTATCGGTGTGATGGCGATAGGGACGTTACTTTGGGTTGTCTTAGGTAAGCGAATTGGCATTAGAGAAAGACAATTGATTATGCTAGATAATAATAGAGATTCGATGAGTGGAACGGTCAAGTTAATTTTGGATATTGTGCGTACGATTTTAGCGATTGAAGTTGTGGGTGCACTGTTTCTAACTTTTTATTTTTATCAAGACTTACACGATATGAAAGATGCTATTTTGCAAGGTGTTTTCGTATCCATTTCAGCCACTACAAATGGAGGTCTTGATATTACTGGAGAATCACTCATTCCATATGCAAATGATTACTTTGTTCAAACGATTGTCATGTTTTTAATTGTGCTGGGGTCGATTGGATTTCCAGTGCTATTAGAAATTAAAGCTTATATCAAAAATCGAATTCCTAACTTTAGATTTACATTATTCACTAAAGTAACAACCGTCACGTATCTTGCTATTTTAATTATTGGAACAGTAGGGATTTTATTTATCGAAGGACAAGGTGTTTTTGCCAATCAATCGTGGCATAAGACATTATTCTACGGCATGTTTCAATCTGTGACGACTAGAAGTGCTGGATTACAAACGTTTGATGTGTCCCAATTTTCAGATGCAACGAATTTATTTATGGGTGCGTTAATGTTTATTGGATCGTCGCCAAGTTCTGTTGGTGGTGGTATACGTACAACAACTTTTGCAATTCTTGTACTTTTTGTGATCAACTACAAACCGAATGCGGAAAGATCAGCGATTAAAGTTTTTAATCGAGAAATTCATTCTCAAGATTTGCAACGTTCTTTTGCTGTATTTACAATCGCCATTTTATTGGTCTTTTTAGGGACTTTCATTATTATGATTAATGAAGGTTCAACTGTACCGTTTATTCAAATATACTTTGAAGTGATGTCTGCTTTTGGAACATGTGGATTATCGACAGGTATTACATCCGACTTGACCCCTGTCTCTAAATGTGTACTGATGGTGCTTATGTTTATAGGACGTGTCGGACTGATATCATTTATTATTATGATAAGTGGTAACCGTGAACCTGCTAAATATCATTATCCAAAAGAGAGTATACAAATTGGTTAGTAGACCAATTCCACAAAATGCAAATGTTTCTTTTAACTTGAGTTCAATTCAGTTAGACAGAGGCATTTGCGTTTATATTTTAAACGGTTAAGGTGTGAAAGTAACAGCAAAGCAAAAAGAGAATGTTAAAGATTTGAAGTTGCCTTTGATGTGCAGATGTATTTAAATGATATCGCATATGGTAGAATGGACATATTAAATCGTTGAGGTGAGGGATATATGGTACAACATGATAATATACATATCCATATATTAGCAACATCTGATATGCATAGTCATGTACTGAACGAAACGAATGGCCCTAATATTTACCGGGCTGGAACATATATTGAGTACATTCGAAATCAATATCAAAATGTGCTTTTATTAGACAATGGCAGTAGTTTGGCCGGCAGCATCACCGCGTTTTATTATGCCGTTATAGCACCATACAAACGGCATCCAATGATTAAGCTAATGAATGAAATGGAGTACGATGCAAGTGGATTAAGTGCTAATGAGTTTAAATTTGGTCTAAATTTTTTGAATCGTTCTATTGCATTAGCTCGTTTTCCTTGGCTATCTGCTAATATTGAGTATGCTATGACGAAAGAGCCTTATTTTTCTACACCGTATATGATTAAAAATATTGAAGGTGTTAGTATTGCAGTTGTAGGATTAACATCTGAAGGGCTAATGCGAAATGAACATATTGAAATGGAAAGTGATGTTTCAATCGAAAGAGCAACACTTTCAGCGAAGCGGTGGATACGATATATATACGAAAAAGAAGAACCGGATTTTTTAATTGTGCTATATCACGGTTGTTTGTCAAAGATAAGCCGTGGGGCGGAAATGGAGGACATGAATCAGGCTGAAGAAATTATCAATCAAGTAGGTATAGCAGACTTGTTAATCACAGGACATCAACACGAAACAACAGTAGAGCATGATGGGCAAACATTATTTGTACAAGCTGGGCAAAATGCTGAAAAGATTGTCCATGTCGAAGCGATATTCAAAAAGCGTCGAAATAGCTATGAATTACTTGATTTGAAGCCTGAGATTGTGGAACTATCTGATTATGAAGAACATCCAAAATTACTTGAGATGACACATTATGATAGAAAAGCCATACGTAATTGGAAAAATGAATGTATCACTGATGAATACATTCAGGCGAGCTTTGACACATTACATGAAGTTTTATCGAAGCCACATCCGTTTACGCAATTGTTACACGCCAATTTAGCACAGGCGACACAGCTGGATATTACGTGTGTGCATATTCCTTTGCCAAATTCAAAAGGATTAAAGGGACCATTAAAAAATAAAACCATTTATCAAGCATACCCACACCCAGATAAACCCATTGATGTTACTTTAACTGGGAGTCAAATTAAAGCTTTAATTGAAGCAAGCGTAGCCCATCTCGAAGTCGTGAATAAGGAACTGACTATACAAAATATGGATCCTACCCTTTATTTATTTTGGAATGGGTTTGATTATACGATTGATTTATCTAGACCGATATATGAGCGAGTGACACAAATAGGCTTGCGACAAGACTATAGTTATCGTATCGCGATGACAGATTACAGTTACCGTCATTATCGTTATCTATTACAAGACGTTGCGATACATCAATGCTATCAACAATCAATACCTGAATTAATTTCAAATTATCTATCTAAGCATATACATTGTCCTGAACTGAAACATACTATGACAGTCAAAGGGTACGAAATATAAAAATAAAGGTAACACGAAAATTCACAGAATCGTGAATTGACTGTTACCTTTATGTGTGAGAAAACGCATCGTTTAGCCGTGAAAAATTAACAAGATAACAACTGCAACAATTTGTGCAACTGAAGTGGTAATAATACGACGTGTATACGCATAACTCAATCCTAAAATAATTTGACAAATAAAAATAAATATGACAATCCACCAACGATCAAGATAGATAAAAAATGAACTTGATAATAATGCACTTACAATAATACCAATCCATGGTTTATGAGTAATGGAAGTCAACTGTTTTTGTAAAATTGTGCGAATATATAACTCGTGACATGGCATCACAATGAGTAAAGTGACTAACATTTGCCACTTAAAGTATACACCAGTTCGTGAGAGTTGTTTGATTAGGGATGGATACGTTATATCACTTGTAAGCAATGTGAATATAACTTGGACGAGTACAAGTGCAACGCCCGTTCCTAGACCTATTGCAATTGATGTGAGTAAACGTTTAGACGTGAGGTCTCTTTGGTAAAAGACATAACTAATTGCAGCGATAAGCATAATACCAGTGTATAATTGCCAATAAACACCATGTTCACCCCACATAATAAGTAAAATGATATGAAAAGCTATAAAACTTAAAATAAACCATAAAAGTGGCTTGTTCATCTTTTTCATATGATCTTATCCTTTTTGTTCCACAATTTTATAGCGCTTGTGATTAATAACAGTTTTTTCTGGCAGATCTAAACTATTAAAGTTTTCCATAATAGTTAAATCTACAATGACAGAATTGTCATTAATTTTTTCAACTTTACCACGTATACCATCATGAAATTCTACGATATCTCCTATTTCAGCTATTGTCATCTACAATACCCCCTTAAGAAAATTAACTAGCATTTATTGTACTAAAATTTACAATTCAAATAAACAATTTATGCTTTATTTTGCTATTTAGACACATTATTTTGAAAGTATAAGCCGAAATATTGGAAAAAATACTATAAATATAGCATAACTGAAATGGGAATATGATAAAAAGGAGCGTTATAAAATGAAATTTATTGATAATAATAACAACAATGATCCAACACTGAATCTAGCAATGGAAGAGTATGTACTCAAAAATATGCCAATGGATGATGGTGAAAGCTATTTTCTATTTTATATCAATAGACCCTCTATCATTGTAGGAAAAAACCAAAATACGATAGAAGAGGTGCATCAATCGTATATTGATGAGCATGGTATCGATGTTGTGAGACGTATTTCTGGAGGAGGAGCCGTTTATCATGATTTCGGTAATTTGAATTTCAGTTTTGTGACTAAGGACGATGGAGAGAGTTTTCATAATTTCAAAAAATTTACTGAACCTATTGTGAAAGCATTAAATCAACTCGGAGTGGAAGCGGAATTATCTGGTCGAAATGATATTCAAGTCGGACAAGCCAAAATTTCAGGAAATGCGATGGTTAAAGTTAAAGATCGCATGTTTAGTCATGGGACTTTAATGTTGAACAGTGAGTTAGATGAAGTTCAAAATGCATTACGTGTTAATCCAGCTAAAATACAATCAAAAGGAATCAAATCTGTCAGAAAACGTGTCGCAAATATCCAAGAGTTTTTAGATATGCCAATGGATATTGAAACATTCAAAAAAATCATCCTCAAACAAATATTTGGGGATAAAGAAGTAGAAGTTTATCAATTAACTGATGAAGATTGGCAGCGTATTGAAAAATTAAGTAATGACAAATATCGAACATGGGATTGGAATTATGGAAAAAATCCTAAATATAATTTTGAGCGTGAGCAAAAATTTGACAAAGGTTTCGTTCAAATTAAATTAGATGTCAAAAAAGGACGCATTCAACATGCTAAAATTTTTGGCGACTTCTTTGGAGAAGGTGATGTAACGGAAATTGAGCGAGCATTAGAAAATGTTTTACACCAAAAAGAGTCCATTCAAAAAGCTTTAAAAGATTTTGATTTATATCATTACTTTGGAGATATTGATAGAGCGTCAATTATTAGTCTACTCGTGTAAAAAAAATAAGTAGGACTTTTATTCTTTATTTTAGAATTAAAGTCCTACTTATTTTAATCTGGAATGACTACAGGAATTAATCAACGTCTTGAACCTCCAATTTCAGATATTCGTCTGTGTACATTTGGAAAGCCTGTTCATTCTTGTTCATTAAGGCTTGATCGATTAGTGCTTCTAATTCAAGTTTACGTTGGTTTTTTAATGCTTCTTCAATAATCATTTCAGCACCTAACTGATTGACAATTTGCATAGGGTTAGTTGGAAGAGTGCTTTTCAAATTTGTCTGATGTTTCATGGTTCATCGCTCCTTTGTGTTTTTTAATTTGATGAGTGATAAGTTATTAAATAGTATAACGAAAGGGCAAAAAAAATGCAATAAGTTTTCTGAATTTTTTAAGTTTTTTAGACGAGAGAGGATAATTTATCACTTAATTACTAAATTTTATAAACATTATTGTTGACTAATACATAATTTCGTTTATAATCAAGTTTAGATAAAGAAAAATTATTACGAAAGGAGGAGTTAGAGGATGTCGCATCAGATAAAATGTAAAAGATCTATAAAGTCATCAGACATGCTTCTACGTCCTATTAAACAAGAAAACAATCATTTTATAACGGAGATCTGGGAATTTGATGGAAATAAAACGCTTATCGAATTGCCAGTTCAAAAAGTGATTGATTGGAGTTGTAGATTTTACGGTGATTCCTATATTAACCGGAAGAACCAAACAAAATATATAAGTGGAATAGCGAATAAATCTCCTATCTTACTGACTCCAATTTTTTCACTCTACTTTTTCCCTACGCATTCGGATAGAGTCCCAGAAAATTGCTGGATTAATCCCTTTTATGTGGACAAGATTAAGCCACTTAAAGGGACGCGATGTAAAATAATATTTGTGAATGATCAATCAATTATACTAAATGTGTCATATCATAGTTTGAAGCATCAAATGTTAAATTGTGCTTATTTACATTTTTTAATGCATCGTGAACTAGCAATTAAAACTGGGGACCCTGAAAAACCAATTGACTATGAAAAGTCAAATTTTAAGATTTTTGAAACACTAGCACAATATGCTCTAATCGAGAGAGCTAAAAATGCAAAACTCGATAAAGAATATGAAAGAAATTATCTTTCATCAAACAAAATGTTTTTCTAAGACAAATATTAATTTGGGTTAGGAATAACATTTTGAAAATTTAATTGAAATTCTCATTTTTCTAATCCTAAGATTCGTGTATAGATTTTACATTTTCAATTTTGTAACAGTGTATTAAGTTTTATAACAATATGTTTATGTGATCGTTGTTGAAAAAGTAACAGATTAACAGATCGAAGTGTTGTAGTTAAGGTAGTCACTTTTAGGGATATGCATTCATTATCGTTATTTAGACGCTTCATTTTTACTATCAAGTTTTTCTGACTCCTACTCGATAGTGGGAAAATAGTATCTATATAAGATATATGTAAATGTTATTGGGTGGGTAGGGGATGGGATAGGAAGTAGCATCAGATATAATATTTCGGGGAAGGAACCTTTTTATAGGTAAAAAGAGGCTGAGATAAGCGCATTGAAAATTTGAAAAAACGCACTATAGTATATGAGTGTTTATTGTTGGTTCAAATTTTAAAAAGTGCATGTTGTATCATCTCAGCCTTTCCCTATTTTAAATTAAATATAGTGATAAATGTATAGATTAGGAAACGTTATGTTGCTTAATCTTTTTTAGTGTGCGTGTATAAAACTTAAACAGAGAAGACTACGATTGTATAAGAGCTTCTATTGATAAAATTTCCTTACTTAAAATAGAAAGGGAGTGATTTAAATCATGACCTTTCTGACACAAGTAAAACAAAACGCCTTATAACAACAAGTGTTAGAGGAGAAATGATAGAAATAACCGTAGTAAATGCAGATAAGGTAAATACACCTAATGAAAATTTATGGATTAGTAAATACGTATTATAGAATTTAAATAACACGTACTTTGGGGCAGCCATTCGTAGTCGCCCTGTTTTATATAACATTTATGCAACTTAAATGATAGTTGTATAATAAAGGTGCGTAGTGGCAACCAATGCCTTTCCCCGATGTTGGTTGTTTTTTTAATATTTCCTATTTTTGTTGCGCTAAATCTATTGTATAATTATACTATTATATATAAAAAGAGGAATAGGGGAATGAATGAAGTGGAAAATAAATCAGATTATATTAATGATGAGAATTCAATAATACAAAAATTTTTAAATAATTCTAATGATATTACAATTGAATTTTACTTATTACGAATACTTAAAAATCAAAACAAAGTATATGAAACGCTAGAGTTATCTCTAGAAGACGATGTTATCGAATTTCTAAGAAATATATTATCGAAAAATTTAAATGAACTTATACAAAATGGCAAGTTTTCGATATCTTCTTATAATGATGAATTTCATATAAACGATTCATTAGCAAATATAAAGTTAGAAGAAAACAGAGAATTGCATGAAAAATTTAATAAAATGAAGGATAGTTTTTCTGAAAATGGTTTGACTGTAAAAAACGCCAAATTTCAAGCGATAAAATTGGTTGACCAAACAAAAGACAAGAGTTGCTATGTATTTTATTATCAAGCATTAAAGAAAACTTTAACTAATAAGAAATTAGGATTCATTAATTCTGAAAATTATAAATTAGTAAATAAAGATTTAATAAAGATAGGTGGTTTTTTTGACTTTATTATTGACGAAAATAAAGTACTATATATACATGCTCCAAGACCTTTTGAATGGGCGTTTGATTATGAAGATCATATAAATAAAAAAAGGGATGAAAATATTAAAAAGATACTAGAAAAGAAAATTTTTCTAAATGATGAAAGTGAAAAATTATTTAAAGAAGAAGCGAGTAAATATCTTAGATCAAGAGCTATGGCTACTATTAACGAAAATTTAATATTAAATTTAGAAAAGCATTTTAATGAGAGAATTAAAGAATTAGAACTATTAAAAAAAGAAAGAAATAATAATTTAGGGATTATAGATGACTTGTTCAATTTTATTGATTTTAAGGAACAGAAAATTAGTATAACAGTTGATAATAAAGAAAAAATGAACGCATTATTTTATTTATTACAAAATAAAATAGTTGAGTCTTTTTTGACAAAAGAATATAAAGCTAGCATCGGTTATTTAGAAAAAGGTGATTGAAATCAGCACAAATAAAATAAAGCAGTTTTTTTTATGGTTTTTAGCTTACTTGCCGATATTTATGATTATTGTATTTAGAGCTTTAAATAATTCATGGATATACTCAATTTTATTTTTATTTTCATCGATATTGATATATTTTGTTGTGGGTAAAGTTTATTTATATTTTGAAAAATGTAATGTGAACGAAAATACAAAAAAAGTTGGTATTGTAAAATCAAATAAACCACTATCGATAAGCGAATATAGTTACTTTATCTTAACATTGTTTATGCCATTACTCTTTGAAGATATTAACACAAAATTAGATTATACAGTTTTTTTAACATTACTAGTACTTATTATAATTATATTTATTAAAAATGATTATATAATTATAAATCCGTTATTTTTACTAGGGAATTTTAAAGTTTATAAAATTAGCATGGAAAGTGCTGAGATACCAATTGATGGTTATGGTATTGTTTGTAAAAATATAGATTTAGACAAAAAAATTTACTACAAAAAAATTTTCAATAATGCATATTTCATTTTTGATGAATACAGCAAAAGTGAAACTAAATGTTAAAAAGTAGAAGGATATATTCAAGGGTTAGCTAATTAACTATAAATACTTACTTTATTTATGAAAATCAAGATTAATTAAGTTAATAAGTGAGTTAATTATATATATGTTTTTTAGGAAGAAAAAAGTATAATTTTGAAACTAAGGGCAAGGTATGTAATTATTAATAATATAATATGCTGAGAAACACCTTGTGTGGCAGTGGCTTTACCAATTTTAGTGTTTATGAAGAAATAGGACCATTATGTTTGAGATATGTATTTGGAATGACATAATGGAATGTAGAAACTAAAAATAACTGTAATAAGAAAAATTAAATATGTTGAGTTACTAAGTTTTTAGCATGTATTTATGGCATTTCTTATTACGACATAATACCAGGTATGATCTCACACGTTACAAGTATTGAATACTTAAGTAGTTACCCACCACACCATTAGGGTGTGGTATTTTTTTATGTGTAAAGTCATAAAAAATCGTTGGCTATATTCCGTTTGGGTAGTATAATGGTATATGTAAGTTGGTTAGCAACTTACGAGTTTTGTGTAAGGAGGTGAAAGCCTTATGCAAGAGATAATAAAAATGCTCCTAGAGTATCCAGTATTAGCGGTACTGGTAATTCCAGGAACATTAAAACAACTTAGAATGTGGCATCTCGGTTACCTAGACCGAAAGCCAAACAACAAAGATTAATTTATCTGGAGCCTCTTGGCTCCTCCTTACACTTGAAGTATATAATAAATTTTGGAGGTTTTCAAATATGACAGGTCAAATGTATTTATCATTATTTATACTAAGCCTACCATTATTATTGTTTATAGGAAGAAAAACGCATTTCTATTACTTAGATAAAAAGAATGTGAAGAAAAATGACTGAGTTTAAAAAAACGATCAAAAAACTATTAGATAGTAATGTGTCAGGATATAGAATATTTAAAGATACCGGCATATCACAAGCGCGCATTTCTGATTTAAGACGAGGTGTTAGAGAATTAGGCGGTATCAGTTTAGATACTGCTGAAAAACTTTACAACTATCAAAAACAAATCGAGAAAGAGAATGAATAAAACGAACCCCGCCTGTAATAGGTGGGGGTTAATTAATGACTTCAGTCAGTTGATCACGTAAAACGTGCGAAACAATAAATCACCTGCTACGCGGGTGGCAACAAGAGCTATACTAAAAAATCCCTGCTTAGCGTTATAATTAAGGTGTTCAAGCCAAATTAATAACGAAAGTAGGGATTTTGTTATGGTTAATAAAGCCAAGAGTTTAACACATACAAAATGGATGTGTAAATATCATATTGTATTTACTCCAAAGTATAGAAGAAAAATCATATACAATCAACACAGACCATCAATTAATTGAAATGATAAAGTTGCTATGTAAATACAAAGCCGTAAAAATTATAGAAGGATATATGATGTCAGATCATATTCATCTATGAGTAAGTATTCCACCCAAAATAAACTTTTCAATTTTCATGGGATATTTAAAAGATAAAAGTGCACTAATGATATTTGATGACACGCGAATTTGAAATATAAATTTGAAAATTGTCACTTTTAGGCAGAAGAATATTATGTGAGTACAGTTGTATTAATACAGCAACAACAAGAAAGTATATACAAAACCAAGAAAAAAATGGTAAGATATTTGTAAATTGAGCAAAATATAATATTAAACGTTATTAAAATGAGTAAAATTCTTATTTAGAGGCTATCTAAAGAGACAATGGAGTATAGCCCAAGAGAAAACTACCTATTTTACAGGTGGTTTGCTCTTGGGCAATTTTAAAAATAAAAGATGTAAAGCTATTTCTATAACAATTTATATAATATTTATTTTTAGGAGGTTTTTAAATGAAAGTGAATTTTAAAAAGACTGCAGTGAGCATACTTACTATAAGCATGTTATCTAGCGCAAGTGCTGGTTTTATAGAAGCCAATGAATTGAGGAACGTTAATAGTAGTGATGTACAAGAAAATGTAAGTGAGGGGTTGATCCTATATGACAGAAATCCTACATATGAAGAATTAAAAAATGCTAAAGGTGACACTACCGTTTATTATAGTAATAGTGATGTTCTTCCATATACGGAAGAACGAGGCATAAGTTTTTATAAAGCTAAGAGCCCTATAACTAATAGGAAGAAACATACAAAAACTATTGACTTAGCAGCGTTAGCAGGCGGAGCAGGCAGTTCTGCAACAATAGTAGGGTTTATTAAACAATCTTTAGGAAAAAGTGTTAGGCTAGGACCGTTAGCTGCTATTTCAGCTACAGCAGGAGGTTTAAGAGCTTTAGGTTATAAAAAACTGATTATACATTATGAAACAATGTATACAAGTATTGCTCCTGATACTGGAGCAAAACTGAAGAAAAAACGAAAGATAACTAGGGTAACAAGTTATCAACTTAAGAAATAATAGTTAAAATTTAGAATTGAATCTCTTTGAACCTTAAAAGAACTGAACGAATTTATGGAAACGACTTCCTTTATTTCGTTCAGTTCTTTGTAATAGATAAGATTATTTTATTTTTTTATTGACATGATAAAAGTAAATACCTAGTAATAAAATATTAAATATATTAAACCAACCATACCAATATCCATCGAATTCGACCAATCTAAAAACAACTAGTAAATTAATTACTAAAGCTAAGATTAAAATAATAAATATAACGCGCAATAAAATATTCCCAATCATACTGATCCCCCTTAGTCTTATGGTGTTAAAAGTGATGATTACTTATACTTAATTTTAATTGATTTTATAACAATTGTTAAGTTATTTTGCAAAATATGAAGAAATGATTAATCGTGATGTAACGTAACATATACAGAAAGTTTAGAACGATATTTTATCGACATTGAAAATGACGTGGATATTCATTTCGATGTCAAATATACTTTACTTAATAAAGTAGGACATAGCAATAATAAAGTGTATTTTGAAATCGAAATCCACAGAACAAAAGAATTTTCGTCTGTGGATAAAATCGCAGAAAACGATATTGAAGAGTTTGAAATAAAATGGTTTGAGCTAGATTAATCAGCTGAAACTTATATCGAAAGTATATCTTTTTTCGAAAATGAGGAAGATGCGAAAGATGATATCAAGTTTGTTTTGAAAGGGGATGAAAATTTTGAAGCAGTAGCCGAAGCAATCGGTTTAATTGAATAAAATGAACCCTACTTGCAATAGGTGGGGACTGGTTTTGTTTGATAACGAATAAGCTTTGGTCAATGAGAGATATAAAAGACAAAAAAATTTTAATTTGACCACTTTATTTTCAAACAGATATTTACAAAAAATAAAAAGAACGCCGTCATAACAGCGTTCTTAGTAGTTTTGAGAAAACGAATATTAACCATTGTTCTCTATCTAGCGGAAACGAATGGAGAATATTTTGCGTCACCTTTAGCGAAACAATGGAATTCAAGTGCATTCATGAAAGTAGGTACACCAGAAAATGCGCACAAGTTTCAAGATAAAGCAGCAGCACAAAAAATGGCAAACTTGCAAAATATGATGAATGAAGCTTTTGGTTCAACAAGTCGTGTGTATGTAGTTGAAGGTGCAACGACTAACACATTGTATAACGACAAAGGCAATGCGATTGATTCAATAAATAACTATTTTGGTAACTATGCTACAATTTACAGAAACACTCCAGATTTTATTCCCCAGTTAGGAGATTTAGCGGTATGGACAACTGGTAGTTATAGTGTGTATGGTCATATTTCGATTGTTTATAGTGCAAATATGCAATCTTTTGTTTCTCTAGATCAAAACTGGAATGCAATAGGAAGTATGGGGAATCCAGCACATTTTGTAACACATTCTTATGATAATGTAACTCATTTTATTCGTCCTAATTTTACAAGTAGTATTGACGACGGTAACAATAATACAAGTGATAAAGATATTTCGTATTCAGAATTATATGGAAGGTTTACTGCAAATACTACATTAAAAGTGAGACGATTATCTCCTTCTACTAGCGCTCCAGAAACTAATGAAAGTAATTATTTAAACCCTGGAGATACGGTATATTTTGATAGAATTTATTCAAACGAAGGATATTGGTGGATTAGATTTCAAATTAATGGTGCAAATGTATATGCATATGTGGGAGATAAGACGAATGGAGCTACATTTAATCAAGATTTAAAAAATGGTAAAATTTATGGTTCAATTCCTTACATTGACGATGGTTCAAAACCAAGCGGAGAAGCTGAAATACCTGATCGTATTCCTAGACAAAACACTTATATATTTAAAGGTAACGCATCATCTTATAAAAACGTTCAAGTGATTAGATACGGTTCATTACAAGAAGGCTTTAAATTTGTACCAACAGCCAACACATTTTATGTTACTCAACCTTTAAACATATATGAAGTTCATAATGGTTTTTGTAGAGTACATCCTAGTGACAACTTGTGGATTAGTAAGTACTCATTAAAAAATGTAGAATTTAAATAACTAAGTATTTTGGGGCGGTCATTACGACTGCCCTGTTTTTTTTATAACAATTTATGCAACTTAAATATAGATGTAAATATTTGAGTAGCTTTGTTTATTGTTGTATAATAAAGGTGTGTAGTAGCAATCAATGTTGTACTGAACCCCAAAAGTTGTACTTTGGTTTAGTATACAATTTCAAAGGTTTGTTTCCTATATTGTGTAGGAGACAAGCCTTTTAATTTTGCTTTAATTCTTGTATTGTTATAAAAATTGATATATTTATGAATTGATTGTTCTAATTCTTGGAATGTTTCAAATGATTGTCCATAATACATTTCTTGTTTTAATAACCCAAAGAAGTTTTCCATTGAGGCATTATCTAAGCAATTACCTTTTCTAGACATACTTTGAAATACATCATGTTCTTTTAATGACTCAATATAGTTTCTATTTTGATAATGCCATCCTTGATCTGAATGAATTGTCATTCGATAAAAAAGTTGCGGTCTCATTGTTAGTAATTCAGTTAAAGGTTCAATAACAATATCTATAGTAGGACGCTTTGATATACGATAACTTAAGATTTCCAAGTTATATAAGTCCATAAAAGGTGATAAATAGGCCTTTGTTCCATCGCGTAATTTAAATTCTGTAATGTCTGTAACCACTTTTTGATAAGGTCGATCTGTATTAAAACGACGTTTTAATATATTTTTAGCTACTTTACCTATAGTTCCTCTATAAGAATTGTATTTTCTTGTTTTATGCTTAAATTTCGTACATGTTAAATGGTGTTCTTTCATAATTCGTCTTACTTTCTTATGATTGACTGTCATTCCTTTATTAGCCAATGCTTGAGTAACTCGACGATAACCATAAGTATAATCACTTTCTTTACAAATTTGCTTAATAGATTCAACTATATCTATATCTTTTTTAGGTTTTTTGAAACGTTCAAGCCAGTAGTAGTACACGGATTTAGCTATTTCTGTAACTTCAAACAGAAGGCTTAACCCAAATTGATACATTTCATGTAATTCTTTAATGACCTTTACTTTTTCGGATGTTTGCTTCCGTAATGTTGGGTCAAGCGTTGTAACTTTTTTTGATAAGCGATACCTGCTTTCAACATTTCATTTTCATTTCTAAGTCTTTCTAATTCTTCGCGTTCATCTTCTTTTAATGGTAAATGATTATCTGGTTTAACTTTTGTCTGCTTTCTTTTCATTTTAGAAGGACGTCCTCTCTGTTTATTGTCTAAACCGAGAATACCTTCTTCATTAAATTTACGCTGCCAAACGGCTAACATAGCTGGATTAGAAATTTTAAAGTGATTGGCTGTTTCTCGATAAGACAATTTATTTTCTTGTCTAAATCTTAAAACAGATACTTTAAAATCTCTAGTATATTCTTTATTCTGCAATTTTTTATCTAATCCTTTTGGTCCAAATTCCAAATACTGGTTAACCCATCTTTGGAGTATAGAATAATGAGATAGACTATATTTTTTAGCTAATTTCTCATATCCTAAACTACTATTTAAATATTCCTGAACTATTTTTAACTTGATTTCAAATTTATAATGTTTACCCATAAAAATGCACCCCATAAAGTTATATTTTTTAGTCCAACTTTTGGGGTGCACATCATGTTTTCCCCGATGTTGATTGCGTTTTTTTATATTTCCTGTTTTTGTTGTGTTAAATGTATTGTATAATTACATTACTACACATAGAAAGAGGTTAAGGGGAATGGCGAAGACTAAAGTAGTAAACTTTAATTTGTTTTTCGTATGTAGCGCGTTTCAAGAAGATTTACATGAGTATTTTCCATTAAATGATTTATTAGATACTTTAATTAATGACTATAGTAATGAACCTGAATACAAGGTGGTAAAAAATTATAATTTTGATCCTATTAGAATTAAATCAATTAGCCCACCTCAACAGAACGGCTACTACCACATCATAATGGAAAGATTAGACGATACTAAGCTTCAAAAGACTACAATTTACGGAGAATCGATTGACGTAGATTTAGAAGAAAATGAATACATCGGACATGAAGTAAGTATACTTTACGATCCACATAATAATACAATGCTTATTCAAAGAAATATAAGTTCATTAAGCCCTAGTGGAATAGAAAAGTTTTTTGATAGTGTTTTATTTGATTATACAGAAGAATACTGTAACTTAAAATTGGTTCCTGCTATTGACCAAAATGCTTATGGTAAAGCAAAAAGTAGTAATATATTTAGACAATTTTCTATAAAGGTTAAAGGTAACGAAGTAGATGACTTAATAAGGGGACTTAGTTCAAACAGTATATATGGGACTGAATATGTTGAAATAATTGTTTCTACCGATAGATCGAAAAATAGTGAACTAGATAATTTTGAAGTAAAAAAATTAATAGATGATTGGTCAGATAGTACCAGTGTCGAAAAACTATCTGTTAAAGTTAAGGAGAACTTTAATTCGAATATAGAAGTTATTGACTTAATGCATCAAGCAATAAAACGGTCTTTGATTTATGAATACAGAGAATCTAGTGAACTAAATGCTCAAAATATATTTTTAGATATGGTACGTATATATAGAGATGATGATAATGCACTTTCATTAATGATTTAAGAAGGTGAAAACAAAGTGATAAAAAAATACTTTACATGGGGGCTATTTGTTCTTTTTTTTATTATTGCAATAGTGATTTTTGCACTTTTATTTATCGTAGATTTAAATAGCGAAGGTAATATTAAACTTATTGAAATAGTTTTGAGCTCAATTAGTATAAGTATCGGTTTTTTTGGTACAATATTCACTTTTATATTTGGATTGAAAGATAATAATATCTTCAAAATAATTATGAAAAGCAAGAATAGTAAGTCACAGTTTAAATTTCTGAATAGGGTTTTAATATTTCTTGGTTTTGCTATTATCATTTTATGTATAACAACGATAGCATTTTTCTATATTCAGGATTTTGATATATACTATTATTTAAATGTGGCAGTTAAACTTATATTTTCTCTATTAATTTTGTATTATTTGTTCTTTGGAACGTATTTATTTATAATTAGTAGGTTGATTTTCAATAACGAAAAAAATGACCTTACTACAGCAAAAAGTCCGAAAATAAAAGAAGGGGTTGCGAAGAAAAAACTGAAAGCGCGTAATGATAATTCCAAACCCATGTAGTGATTACGTGTTGGTATTTTCATTTGTTTATTTACAACTGGGTTTAAGTAATCACCCACCACACCCCATCGGTGTGGTATTTTTTATGCGAAAAAATTTAAAAAAGTTAGTGAAAAGGGGTTGATATTATAGTTCATATGAGCTATAATATAATTAGGAGGTGAGGGGAATGAAGCGAAAACAACGAATAAAAAAAGAACACCGAGAAGATGTTGAGTACAAATTAAAGATTGCGACCTTTATCCTGTTACTCTTAACATTCATCTACAAGGTGTTCTAAGGTAAGACCCCGATAAGGGGTTCCTTACCTCTCATTATACAAAGGAGTGGTAAAAATGAAAAGAGAAACAAAACAGAAAATTTCTTTTGCATTATCTGTAGGAATCTTAATTTTAGTTATTTTGATTATATTTTTATAATAAAAAAATCGCTTCATTCCCATTATATGAATAGTTACAAGGATTTATATGAAACAATTGAAAAACTAATAAACAACAGAAGTATTTCAAGTTACCAAGTGAACAAAGATACAGGGGTAAGTTACGGAAATATTAATGCGATGCGTCGAGGTGAAAGAGCTATTGATAATTTAACGCTCAAAAATGCCGAAAAACTTTACAACTACCAAAAACAAATCGAGAAAGAGAATGAATAAAACGAACCCCGCCTGACACTAGTTGTGGCGGGGGTTTATTAACTGTTGAGAAGTTAGTTTGGTCAAAATTTGGTCAACGAAAGGGCAAAAAAATGAAAAAGCCTTTTATTTGACCATAATTTGACCACTTTATTTTCAAACAGATATTTACAGATATTTACAAAAAATAAAAAGAACGCCGTCATAACAGCGTTCTTAGTAGTTTTGAGAAAACGAATATTAACCATTGTTCTCTATCTAGCGGAAACGGAGGGATTCGAACCCTCGCGCCGCTTTCGCGACCTACACCCTTAGCAGGGGCGCCTCTTCAGCCAACTTGAGTACGTTTCCATGGCTCCACAGGTAGGACTCGAACCTACGACCGATCGGTTAACAGCCGATAGCTCTACCACTGAGCTACTGTGGAATAATGCATAATATTTTTTCAAGCACAAATATTATTATAGCAACATCATGAAAAAAATCAAGAGAAAGTTAAAAAAAGATAACAGAATATTTACATGATATGAATAAAAATCCTGTTATCTTTACACATTGTATCTTCCTTTTCATATTATTCAACATTGTAAAGTTCATTTAAATAAATAATGAGTTGATCTGTACATCGTTCATTTGTCACTAACATTTCGTGTGTCAATGTATCAATGCGATTGATATAACCTTGAATAGTATGAATGTGGCCGTTACGCCAATATTGAATAGATGCTAACGCATTCTTTGTTAGCTTAATATAAAGCATATAGTTGATATCTTGTATTTGACTGTCACTGAGTTCGGGTTGTTTGATTTTGAGTTGATCTTTTTCAAATTGTTTAAGTGCTTCAAATTGTTCAGGAAGTGTCGCAAAAGGAGCCCATTTTACAATGCCACGCCCGATAGGAATATTTGAATCAAGATATTGTTTGGGTATTTTTCGGTAGTCTGTTTCATAACGATAAGCTTCTGGAGCCTGTGGATTAATAATCATCAAAATCACCTCATCTCCATAATAGAACATATGTTCTGTTTGTGCAATAGGTTTTTCAAGTCTTAAGTAAATATAGTGTTAAAAATAATATGATATCAAGTATATTCATATTGATTACAAATATTTATGTAAGAGATGATTTGTTGTTTTACAGATATCTTGCAAACAGCGAATATATGAAAGAACGTGTGTTCCTTTTAGTTTTAATCTATTTCAAGTTGAGCTACAATATAAAGTAAATCATAAAAAAGGAAGATTATAAATGATTAGAAAAGCTATAAAAGAAGATTGTGATTCAATTGCGGAACTTATCTATATGATATGGAAAGATATGGAACTAGAAATCGTTCAAAAATATAGTCAAGCTCAAGTGATGGATGCTATTCGAAAAAGTCAAATAGATAGCCACTATCGTAATCATTTGAGTCATATTTGGGTATATGAAGTTAATGAACAAGTTGCAGCTATAATTGTCGTATATGATGGTAATCGTGAGAATGATTATGAACAACAATGGCATCATTTAGATCTACCAGATATCGTACTGACTCAAGGAACGCCTCTACCTGTAATGGAATCAAATCAAGGAGATATGTATATTGAATCGGTGGCGACATTCCCTGAGTTTCGAGGGAAAGGTATTGCGACACAATTAATAAGGCATGTTTTAGAGATGAATGATCAAGTGACATGGGGGTTAAATTGCGATGTTACAAATGAAAAAGCATTTTTATTATATAAAAAATTAGGATTTTCGACGGAAGAAGAAAAAGCATTATATGGACATCGATATTATTATATGACTTATCAAAAATAGGAGGTTCAATATGCTTCATTTACATAATATAGGTTATAGTGTTGAGAATCGGCGTATACTGAATGATATCAATATAACGTTTTCAAAAGGAGAGGCAGTTGCAGTGGTAGGGCCTTCAGGTAGTGGGAAAAGCACGCTTCTTCGTCTGATTGCTGACTTAATCAGTCCTACAGAAGGTGACATTACTTTTAAGGGACAGTTTTACAAAGATTATCCTCCTGAGAAATTAAGGCAAAACATTAGTTATTTGCCGCAAAGTGTAGAATTATTTGGTCAGACAATCGCCGATAATTTATCTTTTCCCGCACGGACGAGAGGAGAGTCGTTTGATCAAAAAAGAGCAAAGTCATTATTAAAACAAATGGGTCTTCAAAAGTATAAGTTGTCTGATTATGTACAATACATGTCAGGTGGCGAACAACAACGTGTTACAATAGCACGACAACTCATGTATGTTCCCGATGTATTACTCTTAGATGAAGCTACAAGCGCTTTAGATGCTAAAAATAGTCAATCTATTGAGAAACTCATCTTTCAAATGGTTAAAGAAGGAACAACTGTATTGTGGATTACACACAATCAAGAGCAGAGTCAAAGTCAGTTTGACCGCAAGATTACAATTAAAAATGGTGAGATTGTAAAGGAGGTCCAATTGACATGATGAGTACAACATCTCTACTTTTGACTTCACTGCTACTATTGATTCCTATTCTAATATCTTTTAAAGAACGCTTACATATTGCTAAGGATTTAATGATTGCTGCGGTTCGAGCAGTGATACAACTCATGATAATCGGTTATTTACTTGAGTTTGTTTTTAGATTAGAAGAGGTATGGATTGTATTGATACTTATTGTTGTCATTATGATTAATGCAGCATTAAACACAAGACGTCGAGCATCGCCAGTGATGAACCATGTGTTTTTAATTTCTTTTGCAGGTATTGCAACGGGAGCAGTATTGTCTTTAGGTGGTGTTTTATTGACGGGAGCAATCAGTTTTAAGCCCAATGAAATAATCCCAATAGCGGGTATGGTAGGAAGTAATGGTATGATAGCGATTAATTTAAGTTATCAAAACCTAAATCGTATTTTTACAAAGGAAACGGACTCAATCGAATCCAAACTCTCATTAGGTGCAACACCTTCCCTTGCAGCTAAAGATGCGATTCGTGAGAGTATCAAAGTCGCTATCGTCCCAACGATTGATTCGGTGAAAACATATGGATTAGTATCAATACCAGGTATGATGACAGGGTTAATTATTGCAGGTGTTCCACCTTTACAAGCGATTAAATTTCAGTTAATGGTCGTATTTATTCATACAACGGCAACAATTATTTCAGCGCTTGTCGCGACGTATTTAAGCTATAAACAATTTTTTAATCAGCGGCATCAATTGATTCAAATTAACCAAGGCGAGTAAATAAAACACCATTGTAAAATGAAAAAACTAGGAGAAACATTTGTGCATTGAGACACTGATTAAGTGTATCATTAGCACGTTTCTCCTAGTCTTTGAATTAAATACCACCTAATAAGGCACTAATATAAATACCTAATGCATACAGTAAGCCGAAAATCGTATTAGTTTTTCCAGACGCGGCCATTGCAGGCATCATTGTTTGAGGTGTGTCTGCACGTTTGAAACGGCGATATACTTTAATAGGTAAAGGGAAGCTTAGTAAAACCAATAAATAGAATAAAGAACCTCCATCTTTAAATAAAGCAGTAAAAATGACGAATAAGTATGCAAACGCGTAACATGATATTAAAAAGATAAGGGCGCCATTTTTGCCTAGCAGTATCGGAAGTGTACGTCTACCACTTTGTTGATCTTTGACGCGGTCTCGAATGTTGTTAGACATATTGATTAAACCAATTGTAAATACGATTGGAATGCTTATCCATACAGCATAGCCTTGGACATTGCCAGTTTGAATAAAGAAGGCAATCAAAATGATAAACATCCCCATAAATACGCCTGAGAATAATTCACCTAATGGCGTCCATGAAATAGGGAAAGGACCGCCAGTATAGAGGTATCCAACTGCCATACATATAATGCCAACTGGAATAAGCCAAAATGATGTTTGAATTGCTAAGAACAGCCCTAACAATGCAGCAAGACCATAAAAGATAATTGCTAAATTTAGAACAGATTGAGGTGTCATGCCATTACGAACAATAGCACCACCAATTCCAACTGATTCATGATCGTCTAGCCCTTTTCTGAAATCATAATATTCATTAAACATATTTGTTGCGCCTTGAATGAGTAGGCAAGCAAGTAACATAGCAATAAATAAAGTTAGGCTCAAGCGATCTTCACTGCCAAGTAAAAATAACTTAGCTGTAGCTGTCCCGACTAAAACAGGAACGACAGAAGCAGTTAAAGTATGCGGGCGCATAAGTGACCAATACTTATGAATTGTAGAATGTTGTTTGAATTGTTTTGTCATATATAAAGTAACTCCTGTTTTATAAAATTTTAATACAAAAATATTGTATTAAATATCGAAAAATAAAGCAATGAAAAATAGGTAAAAAATAAAGACATTTATACTTAATGACTGAGGGTGTTATGCAATCATTTGTAGTCCTATTTACACCACCATTTGCATTACTTGTTGTTAAAGCTATACCTAATAATTTAATACTAAAAGTAAAGAAATACAAGCTTGCCACTATAAATATCACATCAAAACAGAATAGATAAGTGAGAAAAATGAATAACGTATTTATTGAAAAATAAACGTGCAATTCTGAAGTTCGAAATTAAAATAATAACAACTCAAAACAAACACTCACACAATTTGCTACAAAAATGTTAAAATAACTTAATGGAGGCTGTAAATTTTTCTTGACTAAAATGTTTATTTTCGGGTAGTTTATGATGAAAAGCCTCAAAACTAGGCCTTATGACTATTGTATTTTAGAATATGAATATTAAGGGATTATGAACCTTATATGAACATACATTCATAAAATTGATAAAGGTTTGGACCATCACAGTGGATATGTTAATCAGTTCATTCACTGTGCTCCAACCTTCAACGATAAATAGTCTAGACATGATTATGATGAAAGAAGTGAGAGATAGATGACTGTTGACGTAGGTGAACAGGCAATCGTAGAAGCGGTCAATCAAACAAAGTTACAATGGGTTTCAGTCGAAGTTAAACTTGAACGTATATTGGATCCTATTACTTTATTTGAAATGACAAAAGAAGATGCAGGGAATCGTTTTTATTTTCGATTAAATGATAACCAAACATCTTTTTTTGGATATCGCGTTGCAACAGAAATAAAAAATGATTTTACAAATAAGCGTTCAATTTTTAAAGAATGGGAGAAATTTAAAAATAATATTGCATTAATTCATCCTGATTCTGAACGTCATCATTTGCGCATTTGTGGGGGATTTCAGTTTTCTTCTAAACGTATGGGGGATGAATGGCGTCGCTTTGGCGTGAATCATTTCGTTTTGCCTGAAATCTTAATATCACAAGTAAATGAAGAGACTTTTTTAACATATACGGTACCGAAAGCGCAATTTTCAATAAATGATTTAAATCGTTTAATCGAGCAATTGGACGAAGAGGAAGTATCTGTTTTTAATTTGACACCATCACCTCCTCCTATTAAGCGAATTGAAGATATTTATCAAGATGAATGGAAAACGTTAGTCAGTGAAACGATTGAGCGGTTGAGCGATGATGAAAAAGTAGTTTTATCAAGAAGACGTATGATTCAGTTTGACGAAAATTTAAATATTGCTAACGTATTGAAAAGAGCGTTAGAAAATGAAAAAAATAGTTATTTATTCGTTTTAGAGTCGGGTGAAGATATTTTTGTGTCTCAAACACCAGAACAATTATTTCATGTTGAAAATGGTAACTTGTATACAAAAGCTGTTGCAGGAACTATTCAACGAACACATGATGAAGTGCAAGATGATTTTCGAGTTAAAGCTTTTTTAAATGACGAAAAAAACTTAAGTGAACACCAAATTGTTGTCGAAAGTATCTTAGAAGATATACGCCCATTTGTAGAGTATGTTCATTACGACCGGAATCCTAAAATTTTAAAAAATGATCATTTATATCATTTGTTTACAGAGATTAAAGGGCCACTGTCTCACGAATCATATATTGAATTAATAGATGATTTACATCCAACGCCGGCATTGGGGGGCTATCCAAAAGATAAAGCGATGGCGTATATTGAGCATTATGAGTTTGGTGCGCGGGGATTATATGGTGCGCCTGTTGGCATGATTGATATGTATGATGATTGCGAATTTATCGTAGCTATTCGTTCAATGTTAATGAATCAAAACCAAGCCTTATTGTTTGCTGGAGCAGGTATAGTCAAAGAATCTGACCCTGCTGAAGAGTTGGCAGAAACGGCATTAAAATTTCGTCCGATGATGGGCGCACTTGGAGTGAAAGATGATGACTAATTCACAACATTATTTAACAGAACAAGTATTTCATTTTGTATCTGAGTTATATGCATATGGGGTACGCGAAGCTGTTGTTAGTCCTGGTTCACGTTCAACACCTCTAGCGCTTGCGTTTGAATGTCATCCGAATATTAAAACATGGATTCACCCAGATGAGAGAAGTGCTGCGTTTTTTGCGTTGGGTTTAATTAAGGGAAGCGAACGACCTGTTGCGATTTTGTGCACTTCTGGAACAGCAGCAGCAAACTATGTGCCAGCGATTGTTGAGAGCGATATTAGTCGCTTGCCATTGATTGTACTTACGAGTGATCGACCACATGAATTAAGACAAATCGGAGCACCGCAAGCTATCAACCAAATGAATATGTTTCAAAATTATGTGCGCTTTCAATTTGATTTTCCTGTTGCTGATGGCACATTTCATACAATTGAAACGACGCAATACCAATTGCAAAAAGCAAGTCAATATTTCGATGGTTTAAATCAAGGGCCAGTACATTTTAATATGCCATTCAGAGAACCACTCACACCCGACTTGTCACGCACAGATTTGTTAACATCTCATACTTATCATATCTCTCAGTACCAAAAAACGATGGATACGTCAAAGATTGAAGATGTTTTAAGAGATATGAGAGGTCTTATTGTTGTGGGAGATATGCAGCATCAAGATATTTCGCAAATATTAACATTCTCAACGATATATGATTTGCCTGTTTTAGCTGATCCTCTTAATGATATTAGACGTACGAAACATCCCAATGTGATTGCAACGTATGATTTACTTTTACGTTCTGGATTGGAAATAGAAGCGGATTTTGTCATACGAGTGGGTAAGCCAGTAGTGTCTAAAAAGTTAAATCAATGGTTAAAAACAACAAATGCAACTCAAATTTTAGTTCAAAATAGTATTAATGTAGATGCTTTTCCAAAAAGACCGGACTATTTCTTTGAGATGTCAGCGAATGATTTTTTTAGATCTTTGGATCATATTCCAAACGCATATCGCAAAGTATGGTTAAAGCATTGGCAAATGATGGAACAACAAGCACGTGTAGAAATCCAAAGCTATCAGAAAAATGTCAGTGATGAATCTGGATACATTAGTCGATTACTTACAAAATTAGCATCAGATGATTGCTTATTCGTAAGTAATAGTATGCCAATACGTGATATCGATAATTTGTATTTTGATAATGAAGCGCGCATCTTTGCAAATCGAGGCGCAAACGGAATAGATGGTGTTGTTTCGACAGCTTTAGGTATGGCCGTTCATCGTAAAGTGACTTTATTAATAGGTGATTTGGCATTTTATCATGATATGAATGGTTTATTAATGTCAAAACTGAATGATATCCAAATGAATATTATATTGATGAATAATGACGGGGGAGGTATCTTTTCATATTTGCCTCAAAAAGAGAGTCCTCCTGAATTATTTGAGCGTTTATTTGGGACGCCCACAGGACTTGATTTTGAACACGCAGCTTTACTGTATAATTTAAATTTTAAGCGATTCTCTGATATAGAGACTTTTGAGTACGTTAATTTACCTATGATGTCTTCAGCGTTATTTGAAGTGATGACCAACCGCGAAGAGAATTATCATGCACATCAGAACTTATATCAAAAGTTAGGAGCAATTGTAAATGCTACAATATAATTTCCATTCTTCGTGTCAAGAAACTGATCAATTGTTAGTGATGTTACACGGTTTTATTAGTGATCAGCGGACGTATGATTCGCATATTGAAAAATTATCTCAAACTGCGCATATCATCACTATTGACTTGCCCGGTCATGGTCAAGACAATTCATCGATGAATGCGACGTGGGACTTTAAATGGATAGCATCTCAAATTCATCAAATTTTAGAGCAATTTTCGCACTATCAAATCTATTTACATGGATATTCGATGGGGGCGCGTATTGCGCTGTATTATGCTTTACAATATCAAAAAATGTTAGCGGGATTGATTTTAGAAAGTGGCTCGCCGGGTATACAAGATGTGGAAGCGCGAACAAGAAGAATACAAGTTGATGAAGCGAGAGCGAAAGTGTTAGAGATTGCGGATCTTACAGTGTTTGTGAATGATTGGGAAAAGTTGCCGTTATTTAAATCACAGTATCGCTTATCAGATAGTGTTCGAAAATCCATACGTCAATTGAGATTAGCACAGCAACCTAAAAGGTTAGCTAAAGCATTGCGAGACTACGGAACAGGGAATATGCCTAATCTTTGGTCAAAGTTAAATACTTTAACATTACCTGTTCATATCATAGTAGGCGCATTAGATCAGAAGTTTATAGATATCGCAAAGACGATGTTAAACTATTTGCCGCATGCCCAATTGAACGAAGTCGATAATGTAGGGCATACAGTTCATGTGGAAGATAGTGATAAATTTGATACAATAGTAAGGGATGTTTTATTAGATAGTTAGAGGAGGATAACCATGTCAAGACAATGGGAAACACTTAAAGAATATAAAGAGATTAAATATGAATTTTTTGAAGGTATTGCAAAAGTGACGATTAATCGTCCTGAAGTGCATAATGCATTTACACCTAACACTGTTCAAGAAATGATTGATGCTTTTTCACGCGCGAGAGATGATGAGCGTATTGGCGTAATTATCTTAACAGGTGAAGGAGATAAAGCATTCTGTTCAGGTGGTGATCAAAAAGTTCGTGGACATGGTGGGTATGTTGGTGACGATCAAATACCTCGTCTTAATGTTTTGGATTTACAGCGTTTAATTCGTGTGATACCAAAACCTGTTATCGCGATGGTTAAAGGTTATGCTATCGGTGGTGGTAATGTACTCCAAGTTGTATGTGACTTAACAATTGCTGCTGATAATGCCCGATTTGGTCAAACTGGGCCAAAAGTAGGCTCATTTGATGCTGGATACGGTTCTGGTTATTTAGCACGTATCGTTGGTCACAAAAAAGCACGTGAAATTTGGTACTTATGTCGTCAATATGATGCGCAACAAGCATTAGAAATGGGTATGGCGAATACGGTTGTACCATTAGATAAAGTTGAAGATGAAACTGTTCAATGGTGTAAAGAAATCATGCAACATTCGCCAACTGCATTAAGATTCTTAAAAGCGGCTATGAACGCGGATACTGACGGTTTAGCAGGGTTACAACAATTTGCAGGGGATGCAACGTTGCTCTATTATACAACAGATGAAGCTAAAGAAGGTCGTGATGCGTTTAAAGAAAAACGTTCACCAGACTTTGATCAATTTCCAAAATTCCCATAAGCCTTATGCATTCAATTCACTATAGATAATAGAGCTATGAAAAGATCTTTGATGAAAGATTTTTTCATAGCTGTTTTTATATTCATAAAATGATAGAAAGCTTGGTTTAAAGTTGATAATCCATTCAACGACTACTATTTTGATAACTGCTTAAGATGAATATAACGTTTGAGTCGAGACATGCCTTCTTTTAAAGTTGCCATATCATATGCATACGATATACGTACAAAGCCTCTTCCAAATTCAGTAAAAGAAGATCCAGGCACCATTGCGACGCCCACTGTTTCAAGCACATCAACGCAAAATTGAAAGTCATCCACTTCAAACTTTTGAATATTTGGGAAGATATAAAATGCACCTTGTGGAATTGCCTCTATTTCAAACCCCATATCTGTTAAAGATTTAATTAAATAATCGCGTCTTTCGATGTAGGCCGCATTCATCGTTGTTGGAGCATCAATACCTTCATTTAGAGCCGCAATTGTCGCAATTTGAGCAGGCACGTTAGCACATATACAATTGTAAGCATGCATAAAAGTAAGCTGATTAATTAAATATTGAGGGCCTGAAAGGTAACCAATACGTAATCCAGTGGCTGAGTGTGATTTGCTCAATCCATTAATGAGTAAAAGTTGATCTTTGATACTCTGATAGCGCGCAAAAGAAACATGACGACTATGGAATGTGTTTTCTGCGTATATTTCATCACTAATAATAAAAATGGGTAATGTTTGTAGCACATTGACAAGTGATTCGACTTCATCTTGGTTCAGTGTCATACCTGTTGGATTTGATGGATAGTTTAATAATATTGCACGCGTTTTATTCGTCATATGCTTCTGAATTAAATCTGGAGTCACTTTAAATTGAGTCGCAGTCGTATCCATATAGACTGGTTGACCACCTAATGTTTGAATTAACGGGATATAACCGGCATAGACTGGACCAGGCACCAATATTTCATCTCCTGGATTGATAATACAACGTAAAGCAGTATCAAGTGCTTCAGAAGCGCCATTAGTTATAATAATTTCTTCAGGATGATAATCTACGTCAAATTGTTTGCGATAATAATCAGAAACTGCTTGGCGTGTTTCAAGTAAACCTTTGTTATGAGAATATGTTGTTTGATTATTTTGTATTGCTTGATGATAAGCTTCTTTCACTACAGATGGCATATCAAAGTCAGGCTGTCCTATAGTGAGATTAATGACATCATTCATCTTTTGAATTCTATTTGAGAATTGCCGAATACTCGGTGCTTTTAGGAAGCGAGATTGTGAGTTGAGTTCGAGTTTCATAAACACACATCCTTAACTGAGAATTATCTTTAAGCTTATCACAAAATTAGACCCTCTGCGCGAATTTTTAGAAAAATAATCTAAGTCAAGTATACCCTCCAAACAAAAAATACCCTTCAAAGTTGACATTGTAAAAATGAAAACTTTGAAGGGGTGACAGATACTTTATTTTATCAAGTGCTTTACGGTTGATAAGGTTTAAATGATGAAGGAGACTGCAAGTTAACGAATGGATTCGTCCATTTTGCGACAAAATTAGATGACCATAACAATACAATAATCAGGGACAATATAAAATTATAGATAAGGCTTAATAAAGGATGGTCCATAAATGGATAAATTTCATTTCCGCGAATAATGCCGATAAAAATACCATGTAGTAGGTAAACATACATCGTCCGAGATCCGATATAGGTAAATTTGTATTGCTTTTCTGGCATAAGATTTAGGAAAGCCATCATAGTAGCCAAAATAATTCCATATAAAATCAAGCGTTTGAGTGGACTTAATATAAGGTTTATACCTTGAATATTATCGTAAGAAGAGCTTGCTAATAACCATGATGAACTAATCGGATGAATATAATAAATGATGAAAAGTGTAACTAATATGATTATAGAAATAGGTACAAACTTTTTAAGACGTATATAATAGCTAAAATGATCATTTAATAAATACCCGATGTAGAAAATGGGAAAGAAAACAAGCGTTCGAGACCAACTTAAATAGCCACCCACATCAGTAGAGAACCCAGCTAATACAGCAATAAGAATGGCAATAGGTAATACGATATAAGGCTTGAAAGACCTAACAATGATGATAAAAACATTAAAAAAGAATAAAGATAGTAAAAACCATAACGCAAACACAGGATCAAAAGGATCTAAATCTAAAGAACTGTTTTTTCCAGTTATAAAGTAATAAGCAGAAAAAAAGGCAAAAAAGATAAGATATGGACCTAGTAATTTTTTCCCAACTTTTTCAATATAACCTGCTCGCCCTACATTATGTGCAAAGTAACCTGAAATGAGTATAAATGCAGGCATATGAAAACTATAAATTAATAAATAAAGAGCATTAATAAAAGGACTTGAATCGACGTAAGGCCTGATTAAATGTCCAAAGACAACTAAAAATATTAATCCGGCTCTTGCGTTATCAAAAAATGCATCTCTTTTTTTTATCTGCATCATAAAAGTGTAACTCCTTTTTTATACTTAAAATAAATGTAGTATAAACACTGTTATGAATGCAACGAAAAGCCACTTATGATAATGTATTGTTATATTTATGTAATATTAGAACAATATAAAAGATTTGTTCACTATATAAAAGGCACAGTAAAAGATAAAATTAAATGTAAAATATTAGCAAATATTCTCATTTTAGTCGATTTATGATAAATTGAAAGCTATATAGTACAAAAAAGAATTACATTTAAATTAATAGTAAGGGATATGAGGTTATGGCAAATAAAAGTTTTACTGGGCTAAAGAGACTTAAGAACCCTCCAAGATACTTGCCTGGTTTAGATGGACTGCGTGCCATTTCAGTGATAGGGATAATCATTTATCACCTTAACGCACAATGGCTATCAGGAGGTTTTCTTGGAGTTGATACATTTTTTGTCATTTCAGGCTATTTAATAACATCCTTATTAATGTTTGAATTTGAAAATTATGGACGCATCAATTTAGTGAATTTTTGGATTAAGCGATTTAAACGCTTAATTCCAGCAATGTTATTTGTGACAGCTTTTGCAGTAGTATATGTTTTAGCTTTTGAACATACATTATTAGAATCGATTAAAGGCGACGCTAAAGCGGCATTGCTTTACTATTCAAACTGGTGGTATATTTTTCAAGATGTTGATTATTTCGAACAGTTTAAACCGATGCCTTTAAAGCATTTATGGTCGCTTGCTGTAGAGGAACAATTTTATATTTTATATCCAATTATACTTATACTTATCTTAAAAATATTTAAATCACGTCAAAAAGTAATAATGACATTATTGATATTATCTATGATGTCAGCTATTTGGATGATAGTTGTATCGATGCTAGATACAAACCTTTCACGAGCATATTTTGGTACGGATACACGTTTGCAAACGTTATTATTAGGAGCAATATTTGCCTTTGTATGGCCTGCATTTAAGCTGAAAGCGAATCCCCCAAAGCTAGGACGAGCTTTTATAGATATGGTTGGAACTATAGCACTTACAGGTTTAATCGCTATATTTTGGTTTGTTAATGAAGAACAACAATGGCTCTACATGGGAGGATTTTATGTCATCTCACTCATTACATTAATAGTGATTGCGAGTAGTGTTCAGCCCAAAGGACTATTGGCCAAAGTATTATCAAATCCACTATTTGCGTATATTGGCAAAAGATCTTATAGTTTGTATTTATGGCACTATGTTATAGTAACGTTTATACATAAAAATTTTGTAGCTGGTCAATATCCATTTTATATGTACATGTTAGATGTCATGCTAACCTTTGTTATGGCTGAAATATCTTATCGGTATATCGAAACACCATTTAGACATTATGGCTGGCGTACTTTCTTTCAAAATCGTACATCAATGACATCTATGATTAGAACACCTGTGATTTTAATAGGCTTATCTTTATTGACGTTAACATTACTAGGGCAATTCGATAGTTTAGCTAAAACAGAACAAAAACAAACAGCTTATAAAACTGGAAAACATGAAAAAACAAATCCACCAAGTGATAAGAATGTATCAAGTAAAGAGAAAGAACGCTCTGCAAATGATTTTAAGCCTGAGGGTGAATCACCATTATTCATAGGAGACTCCCTTACAGTAGGGATGGGAAATTACTTGGATGAACACTATGATACCCCAACAATAGACGCGCGAGTAGGGCGGTCGATAGAGGAAGCGATTCAAGTAGCACCTCAATATGCCTCTTATAACCGAAAAGGTCAAGCTATTGTAATTCAAATAGGAACAAATGGGGATTTTAATGAAGAAGCGCTTCAAACGTTATTAAGCTATTTTGATAAAGCGAATGTTTATCTTATCAATACAACGGTACCACGATCATATCAAAGCCATGTGAATAAATTATTAGCAAAAGCTGCTAAAAAACATCAACATGTCGTTTTAGTGGATTGGCATCAAGTTGGTATTGGTCATACAGAATATTTTGCTTATGATGGTATACATCTAGAATATCCAGGTATTCAAAAATTAGTAGCAACTTTGGACGAGAAGATGTCAGAGCATCAAGGTCCAAAAGCGGAATAAGCCATATTGAAAAGTGCAAAAAAGAGTAGATGTGTATCAGAGATAATAGTAATGAATGTTTCATTTTAAAGGTTTGTTTTCTGCAATGATAGAAGGCAAGCCTTTTAATTTGGTTCTATAGTAAATCGGACTGGTGTATAAATATTTCATTTATTTGATTGTTCCATAAAGCCTCGCTTTTCTAGGCGCCTCACCTCAACTCATTTTAAGATTGAACTTACCCAATCTTAAAATGGATTTTCGGTTACGGCAAGATGCCTCAGAAGTCTTGGCTTAGGAAACAATCAAATTTGCTATATTTATTCACACCCCTAAGTTATAAAGTATGTTTTACCAACTCAATTTTACTGATTTATGTCGTATTAAAAGAGGCATTAATGTTCAAGACTTTATGATCACACAACGAAAAAGGAGTTAAGTAACCCATTATTGCATAACGCCTTAATTTAATGCGACCAGTCCAATTTGACTGAGCGCCTTTAATTTTATTTTGGCGACAATGCGTCTTTGAGGATTTGATAACGATGTTTATCATCATAGTAGGGCAAGGGGGCTATGAGGAGGTGTTGTTTACATGCATTGATGCATTTTTATCATTATTTAATCAAAAACCAGGCTGGGATACAAATATCTCGAAGTTTTCTTATAATGAGATGATTCATTCAATGACATGTATATAACGTAGTATTGTTGGCGAGACGCCTGAGGGAATAGGATGAGCGTCGAGACCAAGGCTCGACCCATCCCCTAGGAAATGCGAGCCAAACAATACGAATGATTGATAACAGAAAAGCGTAGAGGTGATTCATGATTGAACCATCTCTACGCTATTATTTTGGGATTGATATCCCAGACTCTTCCACTATACAAAAAGTTATTTATTTTTTGTAATTATCGATGTCAAAGTATTTACCTTTTTCACCAATTAAATCGTAAAATCCTTTAATTCGAGTTGCATTACTCTTTGCCCAGCTAATATCTGTAGCATATTGATGTGTAGCAGGATTTTGAGGGTTCCATCTCATACGGTATAGTGTGTTTTGTCCAACATCGATATAGCGCTCTCTAATAAACTGAGCTCCTCCGATAATTGCCTTACTTACTGTGTCCCAACCGTATCTTTCCGCTGCTTTAAAACCATTACGTAACGCATCTTGATCGTAAGCACCGATACCAAACATATTATAATATTTAACCTTGCCATTAGTGATAATATTATTGTTTTTATCAACATAGCCACCATTTGCTAACTTAGATGTTCCGTTACCTGTTTCTAAAAATGCATGTGAAATCAAGTAGATTTCGTTAATATTGTATTTTGAGGAAGCTTGTCTGAATGCTTCTCCTTGACCGGCAAGGATACCTTTACCTGCTAATAGTTTATTTAACTGACTAGCACTTAGTCCTTGAGATTGATCGAGTTTTAAAAATTGATACATTTGTGTTGGATCTTTAGCAGATTTTGTAGTATCCATAGCTTGGCGTGTTTCGTCAAGTGTTGCATCTTCCCATGTCCCTGGTGTGTGTTGTGTTTGTGGCTTTGGTGTAAGCGCATATTGTTTTTTCAATGCTTCATTCAATGTAAGTGGTGATTGATAATAGTGAACTAAAATTGAACGTAAGTCACTTGCTTTAAGCCACGCATTCCTACCATCATTGAAATGGCCATAGTACCAAGTAATACCTTGAGCTAATTTACTTTGTTGAATTGTAAAAAGCGTTTCAAAATAACTCGATAATGAACCAAGTTTTGTTTTGTTATCTGGTTTAGCGTAATAATAACCTTTTTTATTTGTTACAAAGTAATCTTCTTTAAGATTTGATTTTGCCGTTGTATTGCTAGGTGTAGTAGCAGTACGTAATGATGATGGTTTTGATGCTGTTGATTTTGGTGATACATCTTTTGCATTAATCCAGCCTGTTTTTTTGTTTACATTACCGAATAAGTATGTCATATCGCCTACGTTTACTTTTTTCGTTGCTGTAAACAAATTGTTGGTTAAGTTACGTAGAGTATCAATACGTTGTTTAGATGTACCCCAAGGTACTGCATATAAGCCACCATTTTGAGAATGAACCGTATATTGACCACTGATTTTTTGTTCTTTACTTAATGATTTTGTGTTAACATCGCTCGCTTTAAACCATCCAAGTGGTGTGTTGCCACTTTGCAATAATACATAGTTATCATTGTTCAGTGAAGCTTCTTTAACAACTTTATAGGCTTTGTCATTGTATCGAGATGTATCTTTAGATTGTTGATCATAAACAGATGTTTTCATTCCAGATGTTGACGGATGAACTTGTCCCATTTTTGATACTGCTTTTGTTACAAGTGATGAAGCAGTTGATGCTGAAAGTTTATTTTGATTAACCCAGCCAGATATATTTTTCACTTTACCAAACACATAAATAGCATTACCTATTTGTCTTTGTTGACTTGCTGTAAATATTTGAGAACCTTGACCAGACACAGTTCCAGCGACTTGTCTAGATGTGCCCCAAGGAACTTGATAAAGTTTTGTGCCACTTGGGATTGTGTACACTTTATGATGCGCTGTTGCTGGTTTAGTTGTGCGATAATCAACGTCAGACTGTTTTACCCATCCAATATTTGTACCTGTCGCATAGTCGGAAACTAAATAAAACGCTTTATCGTCTAACTTCGCTTTTTTACTTACGTTTAAAGTGAGGTTAGTTGAACGTGTTGTTTTACCTGCTTGATCATAAACTGACGCGTAAAGGCCACCATTTGTTGATTTAATTCGACCTACACCAGTATCTGTTGTAACCTTCAAAGCACTTGATTGCGGTGTCGTTTTTTGTACAGTATTAGCTGAATTAATCCAACCTGTTAATTTACCAACTGTTCCGTATAACCACTGAGTGCCACCAACGACTTGAGATTTGGTTGCTTTCAATGTTTGATTTGACGTTGCGTGAGTTGTACCAAGAACTTGAGATTTTGTCCCCCAAGGCACACTATAGACAACTGTTTTCGGCTTTACTTGATAGCTATGATTGATACTTTTCACGCCTTGAGCTACTTGATATGTTGCGTCTCCAGTTTTCACCCAACCGAGTAAAGCATTTGTCTTTGCATCAGATGCAAGATAAAAGTTTTGGCCATTTAGGCTTGCTTTTTTAGTGACTTTTAAAGTTTGATTAGTTGCGCGGGTTGATTTACCTGCTTGATCATATACAGTTGTATATAAGCCACTATTTTTAGTATTAATACGTAAATAGCCAGTATTAGCACTCACTGACAACTTGCTTTGAGATGACCCAGTCGATGGTGTGCTAGGCGTTGTTGAGCCAGTAGAGTAAGCAGGGGAAGCTAACCCCATTTTAACTTGATATTTTTCATTAATAAGATCGTATAATTCATCATAACTATAACCATGTGCACGTAAATAGCCATGTGGATCAACATGATCTGTACCACCAAGCCATTGAGAAACAGCATTATGTGTCCATACTGTACCACGACCATCGTTTTCAGCACTATCCGGCTTAAGTCCATAATATTGTAAGTTTGTGGCAGCATAATCAGCCATGTTATTCATTTGGCGTGCAAATGAATTAGAATCATGAACGTGTACAAGTTCAATATGAATATAGCGTTCATTAGCAATAGGTCCTGCACCCCAAGCTAGATAGTCAGTTGGCTGTGTTTCGACAATGCGTTGACCATCAATAAAGCCATGAACAAATGCACTTTGATAATTCCTTTTCATATAACTAATTTCATCGTTAATTGTGGAACGATCATTTGCTGTATCATGAATAATGATGCCTTCAGGTTTGCCCACTCCATTACGGTACCCGTATTTAGGGAAGTAAGATGAATAGTCTTCTTCATAACGAGGTACACTGAACTTCTGTTTACGGATGTAATCATTAATTTTAGACTTTACTTTAGGTTGATAAGCTGCAGGTCGATTTGAATTCATAGCATAAGCTACTGGTTTGCTTGTCGTTGCTGAACGAAAAGCAGTCCCGCTTGTTGGTATTCTTTTTTCAGCTGCAGTTTCTGTTGTTTTAGCTTGATTACTTGAGATGTTTTTGGGTTGTTGTACTGACTTTGCAACAGGTTGTTGAGTTGATTGAACTTGTTTTGTTGATGTAGGTTGAGTTGCTTTAGATTGTTCGACTGCTTGAGCACTGTCTTTAAGTTGAGCATCAGTATTTTGATTCACAGCTTGAGCTGCATCGGTTTGAGTATTGTCTTTAGACTGAGTGTCTGCATTTTGATTTACAACTTGAGCTGCATCGGTTTGAGTATTGTCTTTAGACTGAGTGTCTGCATTTTGATTTACAACTTGAGCTGCATCAGTTTGAGTGTTGTCTTTAGATTGAGTATCTGCATTTTGATTCACAGCTTGAGTTGCATCGGATTGAGTATTGTCTTCAGATTGAGAATCAGTATTTTGATTAGTAACTGGAGTTGTATTTGCTTTAGTATTATCAGTAGCTTGATTTTCTTGAAGGCTATTATACTCAGCTTCAGGAACTTCTGCTTCACTATGTGTGTCTATTGAATTTGTTTGTTCCTGAGATGTATTGTCATTGACTGATGAATCCTCTGTATCAAACAGTACGATTTCATCAGGTGTACTTTGTCCAGATGGAGAATCTTGGTCAAGTGTTTGAACTTGAGTTGGGTCTTTGTATTGCTGTGTACTCACGACACCTTGTTGTGAAGACGTGACATCACTTTTTGTTTGTTCAGCTTGATCTAATGATGTTTGGTCATCTAGAACGTTTTGTGGTGTTGCTTGTGATGTTGAGTTTTGTTCAGCTGCATCAGCATTGTGTGCTGTAATACCTGCACCTGCTAATGTTAAGGCAATGATAGAGGATGTCTTATACCCGATTTTTTTAGCCATTTCATTTCTCCTTTAAATTATAATATTATAAGTTGATTACTATAAGTATAATATTTAAGGAAGTAAAAATGGGTAATTTAATTAGATTGTAATTTAACTTTAATAATCGTTTGCTGTATAGTTATCTATTATGCATTAAAAGTTTAATTATTAATTTATAATTTTACTGATTTTTTTCATGTGATAATGCGGAATGCCTGCATCTATAAAAATATCTCCATCAATATGATATCCCAACTTCTCATAAAATGGTACGGCATGTAATTGTGCGCCTAATTTAAAATGATGATAGCCTTTTGCGGTAGCATCCTTTTCGAGTGTTTGCATGAGTAATTGACCTATATTTTGTCTACGTTGAGCTGGCATAACAGCGACGCGTTCAACTTTAACGATATTATTTACAAGTCGGTAGCGCGCAGTGGCAATAGGTGAGTGGTTATCATCATAACCGACAATATATTGACATTTATCTTCATATTGATCAATTTCTTCTGCTTTGCTGACGCCTTGTTCTTCAATAAATACTTTTTTTCTGATGTATAGTGCATCACGATAAATGGAGCGGTTAGTGCCTACTTTGAACATTGAAATCCCTCATTTATATTGTTGATTTTAATGGAAAATTTATAAAAAAAGAGTGATTGGGAGATAAAGCAAGTTGTATTTGGAAAAACCGATAAACGGTGTCCCAAATACTTTAATGCTTTAAACCAAGGTCACTCGAGTGAAAATATATTTGTTATTAAAATGCATTTTGGCGAACAATTGCAGTATATTGCCAGAAAATACGCATTTGCACCAAATTCCAGTTATTAAGTCCCATCGCATACCCAGAAGGTGTGAAAATATTGACATTAGTAACTTCTAATGCGGCAGCAACAAGGTATTGAATAGGTACACTTAATTTTTGCATTTCTTCAGTTAATCCCTTTTCATCGTAGACCCATGAAAAGGGTAAAGGTGATTTGAAAACATCAATAGCATCGAATATTTCAGGTAATGCTACAATGTAACAAGCCCCATTTAAAACAGGGTTTGTTTCGCTGTCGTTGTAAAAGAGGAGTAGCGCTTCATAATTTTCACGATGCTGATGATTAACATAAAAAAGCTCACCACGAAAGTGTGCCATATCTTTACTGTGGATGATTTGCTGTTCGAGCATTGAAAACATTCCATTAATGCGCTTAATCTTTTCAACTGTCAATGACATAGTAAGCCTCCTTTAAAAGCTAATAAAATTCATTAGTATTTGTTTCTGGATACGAATTAGGTTCTACGGTACTATTTTGAGATTGTTCAGGAATCGTATTTGGATTTTGAGTCGTATTTATATCTGGGTTAGAGGTGTCTTGACCATTGTCCAAAGATTCTTCACTTGATATACTACCAGGCTCTGACTCACCTTCATTTGATGTATCAGGTTGATGTGTGTCATCTAAAAGAAAAGATGGAATATCAACAAGTGGTGGGATTTCACCATAAGTTGTTTTGATCCGTTCAGTTAAATACTCATTATTATTTGTAATAGGACTTAAACCTAAATCTTTTCGTAATAAATTTGATGTTTTGATTAAATCGTCAATATTAGGATTAATATAGTATATACCGTTTAATAATTCATTATCTCCTTTAAGTTGTTGAGATTCAATATCTACATCACTAACTAAATACTGAATGGCTAGAGTGCGTATTTCTTTAAATGATAAATTATGCCTAGCGTTATCTCCTACAATTTCAATAATATCATCTAGTTTATGAAGGGATTCTGTTTTTTGAGCTTTTTGGAACAGTGCTTTTAAAATTTCCATTTGCCTTTGACCACGTTTTAAATCAGAGTCTTGCTTACGTGTTCTAGCGACAGCTAACACTTCGTCTCCATTAAGTTGTTGTCTTCCTTTTTTGAGTTTAATTCTTCCTTCGTCCATTGTATTTGGCTCATTTAGATCATAAGGAACATCAAATTCAATGCCTCCCAATTCATCAACAGCAGCAGCAAAAGCTTCCATATTAATGCGGATATAGTAATCAACCGGTACATTTAAAGTAGATTCGACGCTATCCATTGAAGCTTCTGGTCCACCGTATGCATGTGCGTGTGTAATTTTATCGTAGTAGTTAACTTGTGGAATGTAACTTAATGTGTCACGCGGTATACTTAATAAGCGTATTTTTTTAGTATCGGGATTCAATGTTGATAAAATCATAGCATCAGTTCTAGCATTTTCTACACTTTGACCATTTTGACGACGCGATTCATTATCATCAATCCCTAAAAATAAAATAGAGACAGGATCTTTGGAAATATCTACATTTGCATTGCGTAAGTGTGATTGGCGATGTTCAGTATCAGAAAATGAATGGTCAAAAGCAGACTTTGATGAATTAAACAAGATTATTACATAAATTGCAGGAACAATAACTAACATGAGTGACAGTAGGTATAATGATGCTTTAAACGCCTTATTCATGATTCATTGCTCCTCAGTATGGTTCTTTAGAATGAAATCAAATGAGACCTAAAAATGAATGAAATAGAGTTAAAACATTAAGTGGAATAAATAAAAAAACAAAAATCACCTTTCTTTATCATGTAGTAGAAAAATGACAAATGATTTTTGTAAACTCTATAACTTTGTCTCGATTTCAACTTATTGCTAGTCTCCAATATTATAGTGCTTGCTTGCATGAAATTATAGCTTAATTATTTTGGTATTGTCAATTTTTTAACAGTATAAAGTGTCTATAATAAGTTACACGAAACACTATTGATACATCGACAAAAATCTCCCAATTTATATGATTATAATGAAGAAAGTATGACAAAAAGAACAATATCAAATAAATATAAATGCATAGATATGTTTGATACGAATGAATCATGTATAATAAGAGGTGAATCGGGGCTAAGACATTTTACAAATTGAATATAAAATATACTGTTTTGTCGAGCCCATAGCTTTTACCTGAGAATTAAGATTATAACTATTGTTTTCATACGAACTAAAAAGCCAGACAAATCTTAAACTCAGTGACAGTTGATAAGGAAGGTGTTATAAATATGGAAGAAAATTGGAAAGCTTATTTAGAAGAGAGTTTAGTTAAAGACTTTTATGATTTGCAAAATGAAGAAGAACGTAAAGCAGCGTTTCAAGATACGTTAAAGTTTGGTACGGCAGGAATACGAAGTACATTTGGATTAGGACCAGGGCGTTTAAATAAATTTACAATACGCAAAGTGGCATTAGGTTTAGCTAGATATCTAAAAGCAGAGCATGCGCATCCAACTGTTGTGATTCACTTTGATACTAGATTCCTTTCTCAGGAATTTGCCTATGAAATTGCAAGTGTACTGGCTACGAATGAGGTAAAGGCGATCGTATCAGAAAGTTATAAATCTACTCCTGAACTTTCTTTTGCAGTACGCTATTTGAAAGCTGATGCGGGTGTAATGATTACTGCAAGCCACAATCCAAGCCACTATAATGGTATCAAAGTTTACGGAAGAGATGGCGGGCAACTACTTACTGACCCTTCAGAAATTTTAAGTAAATATATTAATGAAATAGAATCTCCCCTTACTATTGAAGTGGATGAGATCGAAGTGTTAAAAGATCGAGGATATATCCAAACTTTAAGTAGTGAAGTAACAGAAGCATACAAGGAAGGGGTTAAGGCTCTCGTAGGACCTATTACGGATTATGGTGAAAAGGTCGTCTTAACCAGTCTACATGGTACGAGCTTACCTATAGGGGCACAATTACTTGATGAACTAGGCTTTGAGAATTATGTCATTGAAGAAGAACAATCACGTCCAGACGGGCGCTTTCCTACAGTTAAAAGTGCTAATCCTGAGGAAGAGGAAGCATTTTCGTATAGTCAGCGTCTAGCCGAAGAAGTGGATGCATCATTGATGATTGCGACTGATCCAGATGCCGATCGATTTGGATTTGTCGAGCGTTATGCAGATGGTACAACACGTTATTTTACTGGTAACGAAATAGGGCTACTTTTAATGAAATTACGCTTTCAAGAGTTACAACAGCAAGCAACAAATCAATTTTTTATGATTAAATCGATTGTAACAGGTGCATTAGGAGAGGCGCTTGCACGTGCATTAAATATTGAAGTAGTAAATGTACTTACTGGATTTAAATATATATCTGAACAATTGAAATTGCGTGAAGCAAAAGATCAACAACTTATATTGGCTTATGAAGAAAGCCATGGTTATCTTGTGAAAGATTTATCAAGAGACAAAGATGCAATTCAGTTTATACCGCTTTTAGTAAAATACAAACAAACGCTAAGTCAAAATGGTTTGACATTTAAAGATGTACTTGAAGATATTTACCAGCAAATCGGTCGCTATCGAGATGTTACATTATCGCCAACATATGAAGGTGCAGCAGGCCAACAGAAGATTATTGAAATTATGAATCATTTTAGAAATGACACAAGTGATTCACTTTTAGGCTTAAAGATAAAAACGAAAGAAGATTATTTATCTAGTAGCATAAAAGATTATGAAAATAACTGTGAAAGAAAATTAGAATTACCCCAAGCAGACGTTTTGAGATTTACATTTGAAGAAGGTTTTATTGCTTTAAGACCATCAGGTACGGAGCCGAAAATTAAAGTATATTTCTCTTTAAATGCAGATCAATTTGATGAGATTGTTGCAGCATTTCAAACTCAATTTTTGTCATAGTAGCTTTAGAGAACACACAGAATAAATGAAGAAACGATAAAGAGCAGATACCCTAGATGATGATAGTCAGGGTGTCTGCTTTTTAATGTTCTATCAACTTCAGATAAAAGCAAAACATTAAAAAAATGTAAATTTTATTAAGTGATTGTATAACAAAGCATAAGAATATGTAAATGATATAATAATTAGCTGTTTTTAATTGAAATTTCAAAAGATATACTTAAAAATTAATATAGACTTAACAATAACTGAATTCAAAGTGAGTGATATTGTTTTTAATGATACTCAAAGTATCAATAAGTCAGATGGGTTTTATGAGCATCTCATAACAGTGAATTCAAGTAAAAAATTTTTAAAGTGTGTGTGAATGGTTTAATAATTTTTGAAAATCAATGAACTGTCTGATGTTTGAAAAGATGTTGTCATAAAACGAAAGTTGATATTTAGCTAAGTGTAAAACAAATAAAGAAAAGGGTGTATCAAAGTGAAATTAACTACGGTAGGATTAGGTTATATTGGTTTACCAACTTCAATTATGTTCGCTAAACATGGCGTAGATGTTCATGGTGTGGATGTGAATCAAAAAGCAGTTGAAAGGCTTAATGCAGGACATATACATATAGAAGAACCTGGTCTACAAGAAATGTATGAAGAGGTTATTGAAACAGGTAAATTTAAAGCCTCGTTAGAACCAGCCGAAGCGGATGCATTTATTATCGCAGTACCGACTCCAAACAATGATGATCAATATGAATCGTGTGATATTTCAATTGTGATGGCTGCAACAAAAAGTATTATACCTTATTTGAAAAAAGGCAATACTGTTATCGTAGAATCAACAATAGCCCCACGTACAATGGATGATCATGTCAAGCCGTTTATTGAGTCTCAAGGTTTTACAGTAGGAGAAGATATCTATTTAGTACATTGTCCAGAGCGTGTACTCCCTGGAAAAATTTTAGATGAATTAATCAATAACAATCGTATTATTGGAGGCATTACTCAAAATTGCGTCGAAGCAGGTAAGCGTGTCTATAGTACATTTGTTAAAGGAGAAATGATTGAAACGGATGCAAGAACAGCTGAAATGAGTAAATTGATGGAGAACACATATCGTGATTTGAATATTGCATTAGCAAATGAAATCGCAAAAATTAGCAATAACCTCAATATCAATGTACTAGATGTTATTGAGATGGCGAACAAGCATCCTCGTGTTAACATCCATCTTCCAGGACCAGGTGTAGGGGGGCATTGCTTAGCAGTGGATCCTTATTTTATTATTGCTAAAGATCCAGAGCATTCTCCATTAATCCAAACTGGACGCCAAGTGAACCGTTCTATGCCGGCATATGTAGTTGAAAAAACCAAAAACATATTAAAAGACTTAGATGCACATAAAGTCACTGTATTTGGACTCACATATAAAGGAGACGTAGATGATATACGCGAATCACCAGCATTCGATATATATGAATTACTAAAGCAAGAAGAACATCTTGAAGTTGTAGCGTACGATCCACACGTTGATATGGATTTTGTTGAAAAAGACATTAAAAAAGCTGTCGACAATTCATCGCTTGTTTTAGTTTTGAGCGATCATTCAGAATTTAAAACATTAACAGACCAACATTTTGAAACGATGCAAGATCCAATTGTTTTTGATACTAAAAATATCATGCGAAATGATTTTAACAAGGTAAAATATTATAATTATGGTAACTTATACGAGTTTGACAATAAGTGAGAAATATTTATAGATAGTAGGTCATAATGTGAAATCTTTATTTGTAATTTTACATGAGCAAATATCAAACTGGAAAACAATTATTCAACTTGCTGTATATAATATGAAAAGTCAATATTCCAACCACTATTTAGGAGTTTTTTGGAATATTCTACAACCTCTAATGCAAGTAGGCGTCTATTATTTAATATTTGGCTTAGGGCTAAGAGGTGGTGGAGATAGATTAGTAGATGGGGCTCCGTTTATTATTCACTTGATATCAGGTTTGTTTCCTTGGCTGTTTATTTCTCAAAGTATTAATCAAGGAGCTAACGCAATACAAGCTAATTTAGGCTTAGTGACTAAAATGAAATTTCCTTCATCAGTACTATTGTCGATATCTTTTACGAATACACTATTTAATTTATGTTTTATGACGAGTATTTTATTTGTAATATCACTTATTCAAGGATATGTACCTTTATGGAAATATTTATTATTTATTTATTTTATTATAGCTGCATTTCCAGCAATTTTTGGTATTTCACTTTTAATGAGCTCGCTCGTCATTGTAGTGAGGGATACTAAAAATTTACTGCAAAACATTTTAAGATTAGGTTTTTTTATGACACCTATCTTCTGGGGGATTCAATCCGTGCAACCTGTTTTGCAACATATTGCACGTCTTAATCCATTCACATATTTAGTTGAAATATATCGAAGTGTTTTTGTGCATTCATCACCAATCTTATATGGAAGCTTTGCAGATCACTTTTATTATTGGATGTTTACATTATTCATATTAACTTTAGGAGCTATGGTACATGAAAGGTTTAAAAATAGATTGTTAGATTTCTTATAGAAAAGAGGATTTTATGAAAGGTAGCGTATTATTAATTAGCCAAAACTTTTATCCAGAACTTGGATCAGCTGCTAATAGAATGAAAAAACTATTTGAACAACTTGATCAAAATGGATACAGCCCAGTTATTGTAACTACAGAGCCTTCATATCCAAATATAGAGTTATTTAAATCAGATCAGTACTTTAATGATGAATACTTAAATAGCTTAGAAAACCATAGAATCCATCGTATTAAGATGAGGTTTCAAAAACAGCATCCTAGTTTACTATTTCGATTGCTATATTATATAGAATTAATGATTAAAATAAGATTCTATTTGAAAAAAGCTCAAAAATTTCAAAATATAATTGTAACAAGCCCCAATATATTTTTGGCATGGGCAACGTTATTTTTAAAAAAGAACCGAAATGCGAAATATTTTTTAGAGATTAGAGATTTGTGGCCAGATAGTTTTTTAGATTTAACAAAGAATAAACTCAATGGAATTCGTCCTATCTTAAAATGGCTTGAAAAAAAGATGTACAAACAAGCTGATGAAATTATAATCAATAATCCATACTTTGAAACACATATCAATCAACTATTGGGTAAACAAAAGCAATATTTATATTTGCCGAATGCATTTACAAAAGACGAATGCAGATGTAATGAAAAGTTAGAAGATTTTTCAGTCATTTACACTGGCAACATAGGTTATGCTCAAGATGTAAATCAGCTTATAGATATAGCCAAACATTTAAATCAAAAAGGAATTCAATTTTCAGCTGTTGTATATGGTGTTCATGCGAATCGTTTTCGTAAATTTGTTAAGGATGAAAACTTAAAATATGTACATCTCATTCCACCTATGAAGAGGGAAGAATGCCTCAATTTAATTTCAAAGCATCACGTTTCTCTATCAATCTTGAAGCAAACACGCGTCTTTATGAATGTTATGCCTGGTAAAGTGATAGACAGTATATCTTGTTATACACCGATTGTTGCAAATTTAGGTGGTGATACATGTCAGTTAATTAATGACAACCATATTGGGTATTCCAAAGAAAATGCGACTACAGATGAAATTGTGAATTATATTGAGCTATTAAAAAAGGATAAAAAACGATTATCAGAGACTATAAAAAATACAAAGGGTGTAAGTGAGAATCAATTTATTTGGGAAAAAAACATTACAAAGTTAATCAAAGTTTTAAGAGGTGGTTAGTTGCTAATGCAAGTGAAAGAATTTTTAGCCACAGTCAGTTATGAGTGTATGTATGTCAAGGTTTATAGCGATAATGGGAATTTGTATATTGATAAAAATATGCAAAAAAAATATATTTTAGATGACCATCATGAAGGTATATTCGAAGTGATATACGAATTCGATTATAAAGAAAAACTAGCTATAAAAAATCAAAATCAAATATTGTATGCCAATAAACATGAAGTGATTCCTATGTTATTTTCAGACTATGACATTCGTACCAATAAGTGGACATTGTTTTTTTATCATAAGCAATGGATTAAATATAATAATGAAGAAAATAAATATTGTGAAGTCAATATATCTAATTTATGGGAATTACTAGCTAAACATTTAAAAATTTTAAATGAATTGCAAAATCAGAAATATGTCCTTTCAATGAAGAAACTACTTGGAGATAATATCAAAAAAAGAGAAGACATAATAAAACTTTCAAATGGGAAAGACAGTATTTTAAAAAGATATTTAAAGTTAAGACAATCAAAATTGGGTAGAATTCAAGTTAAACTATGGGAGTCGCGCTCATGAATTTTAAAGATTTAAAATATATTTTATTTGGAAAAATCAAACCGTTTCAAATGACCGAAGAACAAATAGAAATTAATCCTGAAGAGTTAGCTAAGTTAAAAAATCTTTCTGAATTGATAGATTCAAACCCTGGTCAAGTATCATATGAAATAAATGATTTAAGATTTTTATCAGAATATGTTGATTATCTTAAACAATTTCATCAGGTTGGTAAGGGTGACTTAAGTAAACTGTATAAACATCAATCAATGCATGATGCTATCACACGTGAAGATTTATTTCAGAATTATAAAGTTGGAATTATAGCAGATACGTTTTTATATAACGCATTAGAAGGTAGTTGTCATTTAAAATATATCGGTCAAGAGGGACAAAATGAAAATTATGATTTTGTAATTATTGCGTCAACATGGAGAGGGATTGATGGTTATTGGGAAGGAATTACGAATAGTAATAGTTCTAAATTTAAAGAGTTTAAAAATTTAGTTCATCATTTAAAAAGTAAGAAAATTCCCGTTATCTTTTTTAATAAAGAAGATCCAGTCAATTTTGATGTTTTCAAAGAGCATGCAAAAGAAGTTGATCACGTCATTACAACTGAAGTCGATTGTATTGAACAATATCACCACATAGGTATATCTAAAGTCCATCATTTGAAATTTCCAATTAATCCTAAAATCCATCATCCTATTGATGGATTATATTTTAAGAATAATCGCGGCATTATCTTTGCTGGATCTTGGATTGAAAAATATCGAGAACGCAATAAAGATGCAACGATATTATTGGATGGTGTAATTGAAAGTGATTATGATTTAACAATCTTTGATAGAAATCTGTGGTTAAATCAGTCGAAATATCAATTCCCAGCAAAATATTTAAACTATATTGCTGCGCCACTTTCGCATAAAACTACGATGAAAATGCACAAAATTCATCCGATTGCTTTAAATCTAAATACCATCAAATATTCAAAAAGTATGTGTGCAAATAGAGTCTTCGAGTTACAAGCAATGGGTAATTTTTTATTTTCAAATTATAATACTTTTGTCAATATGACAATGCCTCAAGTTCAAATGATATTTCACTCGAAGGATATCGAGCAAACACTAAAAATAGATGATATTTTAATCGAACGTGCTACAGCGTCAAGTATTCGAAGTATGATGCTTAATTTTAATCATTATCAATGGTTAGTGAAAGTTGCAAATTTCTTAGGATTAGCAGAAGACATAGAGTATCAACCTACTATAACCGTAATCATTGAGGAACATGATCAAAAAGCACTTCAACAATTAAAAATCCAGAACTATCATCATTACATCATAAAAAGACCTAATCAAAAAGTCGAAACAGAATATTACACATACTTTAGTAGTCAGCATAGTTATGAAGCAGAGTATTTAGAAAATATGGTTGCTGCAACAATTTATGCGAATGCTGATTTTATTACAAATAGCAAAGTATATCATCAATATGTTAATGACTATGATTCGAAAAATGTTACGCTATTTAAAAATAATAAAACGACATATGAGCACGGTTATTCATTAGGGTTAACGTATTTAGATAATGAAATAATAAGCAGAGCATTTAAGACACCAAAGCTAAGTGTGGTTATACCAGTTCACAACAATGGTAGACACTTAGAGCACAAATGTTTAAGATCAATTATTCGAAATAAAGATTTTGAACAATTCGAGATAGTCTTAGTAAATGATGGTTCGACTGATAAAGAGACTATAAATATTTTAAATTTCTTTAATAAAATGTATAGCAACATTAAACTTATCAATCTTGACACAGCTTCAGGTAGTGCATCAACACCAAGAAATGTAGGCGTTAAAAAAGCTAAAAGTGACTTAATCACTTTCTTAGATCCTGATAATGAATGGATTGGAGAAGGTATCAATGAATTATATGAGAAAATTGCTACCAATCAACAAATTGATATCATAATAGGGAATATGTTGAAAGTTGATAATCATAGAACGAAAACCCATCGTTATTACAGTCATTTTGTTGGCGCAACAAACGCTACATTTACAAAAGATACTCACACTTTATTAAAAAATACAAAACTTAAAACAGCCAGTATTCAAGCTTTAATTGTAAGAAAATCCTTAATTTTGAAGAATCAAATTGAAATGGTACCAGGTGCACTCGGTCAAGACTCATTATTTTTTTTAGAAATCATGAATAAAGCGAAGTATGTTGAAGTTCTAAATACGACTGTACATATATATTATGCTGCTGTTTCAAATTCTATGACCAATTCAATCACAACATCTTTTTTTGATAAGTATATGCTAATTGAAAAAGAAAGAATTAAATTTTTAAAAAAATATGGATATTTAGATATATACATGAGATTTCGCTTCAATTACTATATGAAAAATTGGTATTTATCTAGAATGGGTAAAGAAAATAGGAACAATAAAGAAATTATACTAAAATTTCTGGAAATTTGGAGTCTATACGATGGAATCTCAAGACCAGTGGATAATTCATTAAAACTTGAAATTGAAAAATTAAAAAGTGAGGTTTAAGAATGGAATATTTACTCATCACTAATGCGTATCCTAATAAAAATAAAATTTATGCAAATGCATTTATTCATAGACGTGTTAAAGAGTATTTAACACATCATCTTAAAATCACTGTTGTTGTTTTTACTACAAAAATTAAGAGAGATGAGTATTATGATGGTGTCTGGATAAAATATATGGATACATCACAACTGTATAATCATTTATTATATCATCACTATGATAAGTTATTATTTCATTTTATTAATTATAAAATGTTTAGCGCTGTAGAAATGCTTCAAACTAAACCTGACATTGTGGTTTGGTTACATGGTTTTGAAGCAGAAAATTGGTATACAAGGTATTATAACTATTTATCTTCTGCTGCATCACTAAAAGCACAATTAAGAAAAAAAGATGAGCACTATCCTTATCAGAAGTCTTTTTTAAAAAAACTTATGGAAAGAAAGGATATGAGGGTGCAATTTGTATATGTTTCACGAGGTTTAAAGGAATATTATGTTGACCCTTTTGTAGGTATTGAGCCAGACGAATTCTCAATTATTCCGAACATTATTGACAGAAAATTATTCCCTTACAGGCAAAAAAATGTAAATAATCGTTATCATATTTTAACTATTAGACCTTTTACCGCAAAAAATTACGCGAATGATTTAACTGTACGTGTAATACAGGAATTATCAAAAAAAAGATATTTCAAGAAGTTAACATTTTCAATATATGGAGACGGTCCTTTATTCGATGAACTTACAAAGCCATTGAAAAAAATGAAAAATGTACACCTTTATAAAATGTTTGTGCCACAACATGAAATACCTCAAATTCATGCTAAACATGGTATTTATCTAGGGCCTAGTCGTCATGATTCTCAAGGTGTTTCATTAAATGAAGCAATGAGTTCAGGTCTAGTACCAATTTCTAATGCAATAGGGGGCATTCCCGATTTCATTCACCACGGTAAAACAGGTTTTCTAGCTGAACGTAACAATGTAGAAGAAATGGTTGAATATATTGATAATTTAATAAAGAATCCTAATCTTTTTTTAAGAATAAGTCAGAATGCATCAAAATCTATTCAAGAGGTTACTGGAACAGATACCGTTATTAATAAAGAAATTGAGGTGATTACAGATGGGAAGTATCGATTATAAAAAAGCATATGAATATTTGGAAGCACAATTAGAAGATATTATGATAGAAACTGAAACACTTTTGGATCATAATCCTGCGACTTTAAAAATTGATAAAATAGCGACTAACCAAGAATCTGAAGGTCAAATTGATATTATCGTTTGTAGTTCAGGTGAAATGATGGAATATGCACTCTATATTTATAAAAAAGGTGAATCTACAGCTTTAGAAAAATTAATGTATCAACTTCCCAATGTGTTTACATTGAATTTGGAACCAGGTCGCTATAAAGTGAAAGCGTTTGTCAAGCAGAATAACGATCAAAAAGTATCAATGGATAAAGAGATTAGAGTTTATTAAAAGGAAGAAGGCAATGTTATGAATCAATATATCATTTCAAGAAACTTGTCTAATTTAAGAAAAAATCTCAAAGTTGTTTACGAAACGAAATATAATGAATCAATGGATTTAAATAATGTTTTTTCTGAGTTAGAGGATATTGATAAAGCGAGTTTGATTTTTAATGATACCATTAGCAATCAATCTATAAAAGAACTTCAAAGTATCATTAATCATCTAGGCAATCAAACTGTCATAGTAACTACTTTTAACTTTATTCAAATTAATGAGAATATATTATTTGAAATTCTAAATTTGATAGGCTCAACGCGAAGAATTAATTTATTTAATATCGAAAATGGGAAGTTAGTTGTTGAATTTCTCAGTAATAAACAAATTCAGTCTAACATGCAACACAATGAACATGTCCTTAAAATGATTAATAAAGAGATTCATAATCAATATCAAAAGCCATTATATAATGAAAAAAAGTTAATGCAAGAACTAGTGCGCTTAAAAGAAGATTATGAGGAATTGTATGAAAAATATCTAAATACGCATCAACGCATGCAGTATGCCTTTAGAGAATTACATAAATTTAAACGTAGTGCATGGACTTATAAAAGAAAATATTTACAGTATGAATTGATTTTAAGTAATTTAGATAGAATTAATATTTATAAAAGTAAAATTACAAAGAAGAACTTAAAAAAAATGCTAAAAGTTATTTTGAAGAAGGTGAAATAATTGACGCAATATGATGAATATACACCTGAACAATTAGAGGCAATGCAAGAACCTTTCAAAAAGAAAGAGCATACATTTGTAAATGAGTTATTTAATCAAACGAGTTCTTTTTACCCACAAGATCTACATAAAGGTATTGCATATTTAGGTTTTATGCAAAGTTTAGATTTAAGATATATTGAAAAGCTCATTAATTATTATGATCAAGTTATATTAATTTTTAAGAATATTGAAGATATGTCTGAATTCATGAATAATGAGTTAAGTGTGTATCAGTCAGTTGCTATCTACTTTGATAACGGAAGCTTTGATCAAATGTTTAGATTTGTTATAAAACAAATTAAATATACGCATTGTGTTATTAAGTTATATATTGACCAAGAACAAACAGTTTTAGATTTAGATAAGCGCTATTTAAAATCAAGTATTGTTTATCATTACAATGCGCTTACCATTTATCCTAGTTATATTATTCAAACGATGAATTTAAATTATACTATTAATCAATTTATTAGAGTTTATATTAACGAAATGTGCAATCATAGTATTGGTTTATCACATGCTAGTATAGGCATGAAAAGTAATGATCAAAATTTTGCAATAGATTCATTTAACGACATCATTGATGCAGTGGAAACTATAAATGCTGTTTATACAGAAACATTAACAGTAAACCCAATCATAGAAACAAAAGTTGAAGTTAACAGTCTCATTTATGGGATTAAATCGTATATAAACAAAGTGAATAAAAAGGAAAAGCAAAAAGTAAAATCATATATTATGAAACAGTGTCATTATTTTAATTATTCTCTTTTAAATAAGGATGACGCTGAAACTTTAGTGATTGCGTATTGTTTCCCGCCTTTTATAGATACAAGCGGAAATGTAATGGCTAAAAGAATTAGAGACAGAGATGAAGTTGTTGATATCATTTCTAATAATATGTCAAAAATCCGTAAAACAGATTTGAAATTGAATAGCTTGTCTGAACATTTAGTTGATAAACATTATTTGCTTGATGCGAAACAAGCATTCTCAAGTTGGGAAAGTATCTCTGGGTTTACTGAAAAAGGGCTCGAGGTATTAAAAATTCAAAACAAGAATTACGAAAAGCTTTATTCAAGGGCAATGTTTCCACAATCACATTTTTTAGCATTTGAGATTAAAATTTTAAACCCTAATATGTATTGGAGAGCAGAGTTTTCAGACCCGCTACATTCAACAGTAACAAGCGATATACGTTATGCACCTATTACTGACGAACAATATATACAAAAAATAAAGCATCAGTTGAAACCAAATCTTAGTCACTTAGTTGATGATAATGTATTTAATGTATGTGAGTTATTAGCATTATCACATGCTGATGAATTAATTTTCACAAATGAGAATCAGTTAGAGTACATGATTGAACGCTTTGATGATCAGTTAAAACAATCCATTAGAAATAGAGCAATCATTTCTCGCCATCCTATTCCGCATAAAGCTGATTACAATAAGGTGATTTCAAATTATCATGTTTCTCCAGATTATATTAATTTAGGTTATTTTGGAAATTTTTATGCTACTAGAGGCTTTAATGAAATTGAACTCGTTTGTAAATATTTAGAAGCAGCGGGGGAAAAAGATTTTCGAATCCATTGTTTTACCAATATCAATGGCAATGTGAAGAGAATGTATCAAGCAAGTGATTTTCAAGAATATATCGTATTACATCCACTCGTAGGGTATTTTGAGTTTTTAAATATTACAACTATGTTAGATGCATTATTATTATTTGATGCACATACAATTGGCATTAAACCGATTAACCCTTATATACCTTCGAAGTTAAGTGATTATAAAGGAAGTGGCAAATTAGTTTGGGCCTTTACCGAAGAAAATAGTGTTATGGATCGTGAATCAGATATATTACACACACATATGACAGACTATGAAGATTATAAAGTAAACTTTGAGAAGATTAAAAAGTCTGTTTCGCGCTTTAGTCATTAATAGTGGATACGAGGTGATGAAATGACATATAAAGTTAAAGTGAATAATGTTTCTAAAATTTATGATTTAAATAACAGTAAGTTTGATAAAATCATTTCCTTATTATCTTTTGGATATTTTTATAAACCCAAACCATACTATGCTTTGCATAACATTTCATTTGAAGTAGAGGAAGGGATGTCAGTTGGATTAATAGGGCTTAATGGATCTGGTAAATCAACGCTTTCAAACATTTTAGCTGAAGTATTATTACCATCAGAGGGTAATGTAGATATCAAAGGTAAATCCTCTTTGATAGCTATATCGGCAGGATTAAAAAACGATTTTACTGGTGAAGAAAATATTCGATACAAATGTTTAATGCACGGTATGTCTTCTCAAGAAATAAAGGACGTCTTTGAAGATATTGTTGCTTTTTCAGAATTAGATGAATTTATTTATCAACCAATTAAGAATTACTCAAGTGGTATGAAGGCAAGACTGGGTTTTTCAATTGCGATTCACACTAATCCAGATGTTTTAATTGTTGATGAAGCTTTATCAGTAGGTGATGAAACTTTTGCAAATAAATGTATTGATAAGATGAAAGATTTGCAAAAAGAAGGCAAGACTATATTTTTTGTATCACATTCAGCAGCACAAATTAGAAATATGTGTGATAAAGCGATATGGATTCACTATGGTGAAATGATAGAGTATGGTGATGTGAATTTTGTTGTAAACAGGTACAATACTTTGATTAGAGGATTTAAAGCCAGAAATAAAGAAGGCCAATTAGCCTATAAGAAAAAAATGTTAAAATTACAACAACAAAGAAGCGATTCGATTACTGATTCAGAATTTGATAAAGTGCATTGGACATCGTTCATACCAGTTTTAGGCACATTTGCGTTATTCTTATTAAGTATCTTTTGGCAATTAGGTGTTTTTTAAATAGATTTAATCAATGTAAAAAGGGGGAAAGGCTATGAAAAAAGTGGGGATGTTTGTATGGAATCATTTTACAAATGACGCACGTGTAAACCGAGAATGTACCGCCTTAGCTGAAGCGGGATATGATGTAGATTTAATTGCAATTAATGATCCTAAAAACCCTGCAATTCAAGCTTATGAAAAAATACAAGAGCGTTTTAGAGTACATCGAGTCAAAAGATATCCATGGATATTACAAGCATATTCGGATTATGGAAAGCGATTTCTATTAGTCGTTGGTGGTGTATCTGTAAGTATTGCGATTGGTTTATTTTATGTCAATTTTATGATTTTAAGCAGTTACCTCATATTATTATTAGTGGGGGCTGCAACTATTAAAATACGTAAGATCCGAAAGTTCCTCGTCAACAGTGCAATTATTACTAAAATGATTATAAAAGGTTACCTTATCAATCCAGATGTATACCACTCTAATGATTTGAATACATTACCCCAAGGTATTGTGTGCGCAAAACTACGCCTCAGACCGAAACCACTAGTATATGATAGTCATGAGGTACAGACAGATCGGACAGGCTATAATCCGAAAAAAATTAAATGGATTGAAAAGTTTTTATTACATTTTGTCGATGAGATGATGGTTGAAAATCATACACGTGCGAAACATAATGAATCCTTATATGGTTTTTACCCCAAAACACTTTATAATTATTCAGAGCTTTATGATATCAATCAACGTCAAAAAGTGAATTTGCATCGTAAGTTAGGTTTGTCCCCAAACGAAAAGATTTTATTGTATCAAGGGGGATTACAACAAGGTAGAGGTCTTGAGAAATTAATAGAAGCAATGCCTAAAATTAAAGAAGGCGTATTAGTTTTTATTGGTGCAGGTAAATTAACTGAGACTTTGAAAAAACAAGCAAGTCAATCTAGTGCACGAGATCGTATTTATTTCTTAGATAAAGTTCCATTTCAAGAGTTGCCCAGTATAACGCGAGAAGCTTATTTAGGCTTCCAAGTTTTGCAGAATATATGTTTTAATCATTATTCTGCTAGTTCAAACAAGTTATTTGAATATATCATGGCTCATGTGCCAGTTGTTGCGAGTGAGTTTCCTGAAATTAAACAAGTTGTCCAAGAGAATCAAATTGGCGTCACTATAGATCCACATGATTCTCAAAATATTGCAAATGCTGTAAATACATTATTGTTGGATAAAGAATTATATCGAAAATATAAAAATAATACATTAGAAGCTAAAAAAATATATAACTGGCAAAATGAAAAGGTCAAATTACTCGATGTATATCATAATTTGGAAGAGCGCTCTCTATTTATGGGTAAAATGAGTGCACTGTTAAAGTAAAGCGTACAACTTTTGTATGATATTTTAAAAAAATAAGGGTTTTGAATAGATATTCTATTGTAAAGCGGGTATAAATATATTGTAAAGAATTTGTTAATTCGGAGGGTATATTTATGAAATTTAAAATTTTAGGAATGCTGTTATCAGCAGGGGTTATATTAGCCGCTTGTGGTAACGATGATGACGATAACAATCAATCTAATAATAACCAAAATCAGAATCAAACTGAACAAACAAACAGCACAAATGATTCAGATGATGCTCAAGATAGTGATGATCAAACACAACAAAATTCAAATAGTCAACAAACGCGTCATGTTAGTGATATCCAAACTTCACCAGATCAAGCCATTGAAACAGCTAAAAAATCATTCGATGGTGATCTCAAAAGTATAGAGTATAAACAAGAGAATGGTGAATGGATTTATGAAGTAAACTTAGTAAACGGTAACGAAGAAGGAGAAGTTAAGGTTTCTGATTCGGACAACAAAGTGATTAACGTTCACAAAGAGCAAGATAATGATAATGAACAAAATGAAACAATTAATGAGAAAGATGCAATTAAATACGAGGATGCTGTGAAAAAAGCACAAGACGAAGTGTCTGGAGAGTTGAAACAGTGGACACTCAATGATGACGATGGCCAATTAGTGTATGAAGTTGAATTAATGGACGGTACACAAGAAAAAGAAGTTCAACTTGACGCAAAATCAGGAGATATTATCTCAACAGATCAATAATGCACTCATTAATTAAGATAAGCTATGAAGACAACAATAAATGGAAGTCTTCATAGCGCTTTTTTGTATCTATAAGAAGAGTTTAGATTTGAGATAACAAATGAGGTCATTAAAAAAACTTCGAGATTTTTCGTAAATTCGTACGAAAATCTCGAAGTTTTTCGATTACTGATATATATATCAGACTCTTTTTATTAGAAAGATTATAAGTGTGAACCGTGTCCACCTTGCATTACCCAGTACGTTCCAACGACAATGACTATTGTAATAATAATCGCAAAAATAACTTTCGCCAATTGTAAACGACCGTCTTTACCTTCAGTTAAATGCATGAACATTAAAAGTTGAAGGAACGCTTGAATAAATGCAAATCCAAAAATAATTGTAATTTTAGCATTTAATGCTAAAGATGTGTAAAGTGTCACGAATACGGCGAGTAACGTTAAAATGATTGAGGCGATAAAGCCTATTGTATGTTTAACTATTGTATTCATCCGCTATACACCATCCCTATCATATATACGGCAGTAAAGATGAAAACCCAAACGACATCTAAGAAGTGCCAGTATAAACTTACTATAAATAATTTAGGTGCATTAAATTTATTTAAACCACGCATTGCAACTTGGATTAATAAACAGATAATCCAAACAATACCGAGCGATACGTGGGCTCCATGTGTACCTAGTAAGATAAAGAAACTAGACCAGTAAGAACCAATTGTTGGATTAGCACCTTCATGAGCATAATGAGCAAATTCAAAGATTTCGAAACCTACGAAACCAATACCAAGTAAGATCGTAATGATCATCCAAATCATTAATAAATTTTTCTTTTCTTTACGCATGTAATAAATCGCAATACCACAAGTGTACGAACTTGCTAAAAGTAAGAAAGTCATTATTAATACAAGTGGTAGCTCGAATAATTCGGTAGTCAGCATACCACCGTAACCACCACCGTGTTGTAGTGTTAATAATGTTGCGAAAAGCGTACCGAAAAGGGCAAATTCAGCTGTAAGGAAGATCCAGAAACCGAGCTTATTTAAATTACCTTCATGCGTACGTGAATCAATAGTATCGACCTTATGACTCATGATTCATTGCCTCCCTTTCTTCTTGACGTGCTTTTCTCAAACGAGCTTCTGTTTCAGCAACTTCACTTGCTGGAATATGGTAGCCATGATCTTGTTGGAAACTTCTCCAAATCATAAGAGCAAAGATACCTACTAATGAAAGGATAGCTGGTAAGATTGTCTCAAATACTAAGAAGAAACCTCCAATTAAGAAGAAGAGACCCATCCAGAATCCAATATGAGTATTGTTAGGCATGTGGATATCACTATAATTATGATTATCTAAATAGTGACGACCTTGTGCTTTCATTTCAACAAATGAATCAATATCATCCCAATCTGGTGTAATGGCAAAGTTATATTTAGGTGGGATTGCTGAAGCAGTTGACCACTCTAGACCACGGCCTAAACCATCCCAGTTATCACCAGTTGCTTCACGTGGTGCTTTAATATGGCTATAGACAATATTACCAACAAAGATTAAGAAACCAATTGCCATTAATGCTGCACCGATTGATGAGATGAAGTTTAATAGCCACCAACCATCTTCTGGCATATAAGTGTACAAACGACGTGGCATTCCATCAAGACCTAAGATGAATTGAGGTAAGAATGTCACATTGAATCCAATCATAAAGATCCAGAAGAACCATTTGTTTGGTTTTTCGAATAATTTGTATCCCATTGCTTTTGGATACCAGAAAATCATAGCTGCAAAAGCTGCGAATACAACACCCGCTACAATTGTGTAGTGGAAGTGGGAAACTAAGAAATAAGTGTTGTGATATTGGAAGTCGGCTGATGCCATCGCCAACATAACACCTGTAACCCCACCGATAACAAAGTTAGGTATAAATGCTAATGAGAATAACATAGGTGACTCAAACGAAATGCGACCTTTGTGTAATGTAAATAACCAGTTAAAGATTTTTACACCAGTTGGTACGGCAATTAACATTGTTGTAATAGAGAAGAATGAGTTAACAAGTGCGCCGTTACCCATAGTATAGAAATGGTGAACCCAAACTAAGAAACTTAAGAATGCGATACCACCAGTAGCCCATACCATGCTTTGGTGTCCAAATAAACGTTTACGTGCAAAAGTCGGAATAATTTCCGAATAAATACCGAATGCTGGCAAGATAAGAATATAAACTTCAGGGTGCCCCCATACCCAGAAGAAGTTTGCCCATAACATTGGCATACCACCATTAGATAAAGTAAAGAATGCTGTATCAAAGATTCTGTCAGTAGTCATAAGCGCTAAAGCTACTGTTAATGGTGGGAAAGCTAAGATAATAATTAACATCGTAACAAATGTTGTTACAACGAACATCGGCATTTGCATGAATGTCATGCTAGGTGTTTTTAATCGCATAATTGTAACGAAAAAGTTAACACCAGTAGCTAATGTACCGAGCCCAGAAATCTGGATTGCAATTAAGTAGTAGTTTACACCTGGTCCTGGACTAAATTCACCAGCAAGTGGCGCATAGTTTGTCCATCCAGCAGCAGGAGATCCACCAATGATAAATGAAACGTTAAATAGTAACATACCTGCTACAAATAACCAGAAACTAACATTGTTTAATAACGGGAAAGCAACATCACGTGCACCGATTTGTAAAGGAATAATGATGTTCATTAAACCGATAACCAGTGGCATTGCCATGAAAATAATCATGATTACACCGTGAGTTGAGAAAATCTCATTATAGTGATGTGAGCTTAAGAACGGATTATCTGGTATAGCAAGTTGTAAACGAATAAGTAGTGCGTCAATACCACCACGTACAAACATTAAAACTGCGCAAATTAAGTACATAAACCCAATTTTTTTGTGGTCGACCGACGTGAACCATTCCTTATATAAATATCCCCAAAGCTTAAAGTAAGTAATGGCAGCGATGACACCAATTACTAGGAAAGGCGCACCAATTTGAGCCATTGTAATCATCCAATTACCTTTTACTAAAAGCTCATTCCATGGAAAGTCCAACATTAATGTCCACCTCCACTTTTGTGATCTTCTTGTGCATCTTCTTTAGCACCTTTTTGCATAGACTCCATTTCGTCCATCGTATGCTTTTCTTCTTTTTTGAACTCATTATCATAAGGTTCATCATTCTTTAGAAGATTGATAGCCATACCATGACGTTCGTAGTTAACATTAGTAATTTGTGGTTTACGTGCTGGTTTGTTTGGTTGATCTAACACACCTTTAGTTTCATCATAGAAGTTTGGATCTTTAGGTTCGTAATTGAAACGATCATATGCGTAGAAGATATAATCAGGATCAGCCGCTGGATCAACGAAATTCATATGTGTACCACTAAATGTCAACTCTTTGTTTTCAGTGATTGGTAAAAGTTGCTTATCAAAAGTATCTTGAGTCAATGTTGGTTTTGATTGAGCTTCTTTTACCCATTGGTCGTATTCACTTTGACTTACAGCGTCAACGTTAAATGTTTGACGAGAGAAGCCTTCACCGTTGAAGTTTGAGTTACGACCACGATATGTTCCTTCTTCATGAGCTTCATAAGTCCATTGCATTGTCATAGCAGTCATAGCATATTTTTGACCACCAAGTTGTGGGACCCAGAAACTTGTCATAGTATCCATAGATTGAAGTTTAAAGGTAACCGGACGATCAGTAGGAATTGTTAAATGATTGACCGTTTCGATTTTTTCTTCAGGATAAGCGAAGAACCATTTAAAGCCACCACTTACTGCATAAATGACGATAGGGTCATCTTCAGATTTTGGTGGTTCTTCATAAAGATACAATGATCTAACAGTAGGAATCATTAATGCAATTAAGATAACTACAGGGATGACGAACCATACTGTTTCAAGTAAAACGCTGTGATGCATTTTACCCGATTCGTTGTTTTTCGTATAACGATACTTATAAGTAAAAACAGCGAATAAAATACATACTACGACAACAATGACAACCATAAAGATAATTGAATAGATAATCAAAAATCTTGAATCATTTGCCATTGGCCCTTTTGGGTTAAGAACTTCCATGTTAGAACAGCCCGCAAGTAAAAATAGTGTTCCAACTGCAAGAAGTATAGACTTAAATTTTGACACTTTTTTGACCTCCTAATACTACAATTGTAGGGCTTATATCAATTTTAAAATAATATGTAATATTTACAAGGGGCATTTTAATATTTTATAACAACAAATTAAAGAAAACCCTTGTGACTCTAAGGATAGCAAGGGTTTTGGCGAATATAAAAAATATGTGTACATTTTGTGAAAAAGCAGGAAGTGGTTATATTAATGAAGAAATACGATTCAAAATGCTCTTATTAATGGAGTAATAAAGGGAGTTTTAAGATGTTTTATAGGGAATGTACCCATTTAAGAATGAATGATTAAGATGTATACTTCAAATGTAAGTTTGAAAAGATAGGTGAGAAAATCAGTGGACAATTGTATTTCTGGTAGTACTGAAAACCATATACTTTAATAACCATTATTTGGATATAAAGTAATTGATTGTTCACAACTACCAAAAATACAATAATTAAGAGGTTTCAAAGTCCGATTTGAATTGATAATAGGACTAGAACATGATTTAAGCATTAGTATTAAAAAGCTGAATCCGAAAGAGAATCAACAACTTTGATTGTACGCTGAGATTTTTGCATAGCCCCATTTGAATCGGTAACTTGATACTCAAGTTCATATACACCTTGTTTGGAAGTATCAACATATCCATTGACTTTTATCTTATCAGTAAGATCACCATCTTCTTTATCATATGCTGACACGCCTTCAAGTGGATTGCATGTTTGTCCTACTTGTAATACGGTGTAGTCAGGACCTTTAATTGAAGGAATGGTGTTAGTCGTAGCTTCGGCACTAAGGTTAGGTGTAACAAGTGTGGCAGAAACACCGATAGCTGATAAAGATTGAAGTAGTTTTTTCATAGGATTATTTATCCTCCATTCTATGTATCATCAATAATGATTATATATTGAATGCATATGAAAAAAATCATTCGTAAGACCTATAAACTTTAAAAATTTTGTAAATGTATGTATTATTTTATAACTTGTTTAAAAAATCAGGTGAAGCTTTTAATAAAGTTGTAAGATGGTATACGAACAATTATACGGGAGTGATTGTATGTTAACTCAAGAAGAAAAACAAATCATTTTAGAAACAGTTCCAGTATTAAAAGAAAAAGGGACAGAAATTACTTCAAAGTTCTACAATAGAATGTTCACACAACACCCTGAATTACGTAATATGTTTAACCAAACAAATCAAAAGAAAGGATTCCAATCAACTGCTTTAGCACAATCTGTTTTAGCGGCAGCAGTTAATATTGAAGATTTTGCACCAATCATCCCTATTGTTAAGGAGATTGGATATAAACACTGTGCTTTAGATGTACGTGAAGCACATTATCCAATTGTTGGTGAGAACTTACTTTTAGCAATTCAAGAAGTTGTCGGTATTGAAGCGGATCATCCAATTATTCAAGCGTGGGCGAAAGCATATGGCATTATTGCAGATGCGTTTATTTCAATTGAAAAAGATATTTATGCTAATATGCTATGGCAAGGATTTAAGCCTTTCAAAGTTGAAAAAATAGAAGTAATTACCCACAATATTAAAGCATTTACAGTTACTTCTAATGCGTTTGACTTAAGTCAATATGAGGCGGGGCAATATATTACTGTAGATGTTGAAAGTGAAAAACTTCCGTATCGTGCAAAGCGTCATTACTCTATTGTTGATGGAGGAAAGGACTTTTTGACATTTGGTGTTCGTAGAGAAACAAGTGAGAATCATGAAGGGGAAGTATCAACGATTTTACATGATGAGTTTAAAGTAGGAGATATGTTAAACCTTTCGGCACCAGTCGGTGGTTTTAAAGTACAAAATCTTGATAAGCCCCAATTATTCATAGGATCAGGCGTGGGTGTCACGCCATTAGTATCAATGTACAGAAAAGCAGCTCTTGAAGGTTCAAAATCTCAATTTATCAATGTAGCGGCTACAAAAGAAGATGTAGCGTTTGATAATGTTTTACAAAAAGTGACAGATGAAAATGCAAACGCTTCATTACATGTTCATTTACGTGACCAAGAAGGATATTTAAAAGCAGATGAATTGAAAAACTATTTATCAGAAGGTACAGAGATTTATATTTGTGGTGGTACGCCATTTTTACAATCAATGATTAAAGAACTTGAAACATTAAATGTAGGTGATGAAAGCATTCATTATGAAACATTTGTGCCACGTTTAAGTGTTGAGGTGTAAAAATTGCATAACTTGTTGAAAATAGCGATGAAGCATGACTATCAAAGTTAATGCTTCATCGCTATTTTTAATAAAAATGTATTGAACTTTTCATTTAAATGATTCTCTTAAGGATACATATAATTAGTATTTTGATAGTATTAAAAGAGCAGGATTTAAATGATATGTTTTTTCTAGATATTAGAGAGTAAAAGCAAGTTTTGAATAGATTATTTAGTTTTATTAAGCTCTTTAATGACATCATCTTTAATGATTGGACCGAGTGATCTTGAGTATGAGTCGGTGATATGTTGTGAATCAAAGTAGACGAATATATTTCCTCTCACCGCTTTAAATTCATGATTAGGAGCAAAGTATTTTGTGTAATCGTAATATGCTGTTTTTTGTAATTGATCGCTTTTCCATGAACTATCATTTAAAATTTGAGAAACATCATAGGTCCAGGTTTTATTTTTTTCATATTCTTCTATTGGATTGACTTTCAATCTCGGTGTATCTCTTACAGCGAATATAGGTATATCTAAAGATTCTACAAATTTGAATTCCTCTATAAATCCTTTGGGAACTTCTTTACTATTCACATCAGATACATTAGCAGTTGTAAACACCATATCAATTGTAGAACTATTTTCCTTTATGTACTGATTGACATTTTTCATCCATGCAGTAGATAATGCGTCTTCATTGTTTGTACTGAACCTGGCGTTTGCTTTGCCAAGATGAATAATTCGTATATGTTCGTCAGATGCAAAACTTTGAAGAGCTCCTAACCAATGACTTGAATGTGAACCACCTACTAGTAATATTGTCTTTTTATAATTTTGAGTATCTCCATAAGACTTTGGTTTTACTTGACTACCTTGATATATCATAACGCCGTCAGCATATGCTTGAGATTTATCATCTTTTACATTCGTGATAGATTGAGCTGTTGCATTTGAATTTTGACTAGTGTTGTAGGCTAATGCCCCTGGAAATTTATTATTTGGAATGTCATGATGTGAAGTGCTTAATGATGAGATAAAATAAACCGAAAGTAATCCAACTATTAATAGTATATTGGCTATAAAAGGGTATAATAATTTTTTTGTAGGAAATATTTTAGAGTGTCGGATAGGTTTTTCGATAAATTGAGTCATCAACCAACTTAAAATAATAGAGAATAAAATAATGAGTATTCCGGAAAAAAATGACGGTGTGTCAGAAATTTTATACTTATAAAATGATAGAATAACCCAGTGCCAAAGATAGATACCAAATGAAATACTTCCTAAAAAGACGAGTAATTTACTTGCTAATAACTTTTCTACGCCAAATTTGGAAGGATGGTTACCTGAAATTAAAATAAATGTAGCACATAACATTGGCCATAATGAAATATAACCTGGGAACATTTTTGAAACATCAAAAAGAGCTCCAGTCAATATCAAACCAATCAAGCCCAACCAACCTAATACATTGGATAATAAAGAGCTTATTTTGAGTTTGTTTAAATTTAGACAAAGCAGTCCACCTAATGCAAATTGCCATACTCGTGCTAGAGGATTAAAATATGCAAAAGGTTGATTAACATGAGTTTGATAAATTGAGAATGTAAAAGAAATAATAAATAATAATAATAAAATTGTATTAGTTAATTTAAAACCGTTTTTAATTTCAATTTTATGACATAAATAAACAATGAGTGTAAAAATAAGAAACCATACGATATAAAATTGTCCTTGAATAGACATAGCCCAAAAATGTTCTACGGGTGTTTTCATTTGTTCTGAGTCTAGATAATTAGTATTAGAGAAAGCAAGTTGTATATTTTCGAAATAAAATAAAGATGCGAATATTTCTTTTGAAGTCTTCATTAGAATATTTCTAGGTAGTATAAAAAAAGAAAATATACTAACAAAGAATAAAACAGTTAGCACGCCTGGAAGTAATCGTTTAAGTAAATTACCGAAGTAAATGGATGGTGAAAGGTAACCATTTTTATTTACTTTCGAAATAATTGACGTCGTAATAAGAAATCCAGAAATAACGAAAAAAACATCTACGCCTCCTGAGACTCTCCCAAACCATATATGATATATTGCTACTAATAGAGCGGCAACGATACGAAGGCCTTCAATTTCTGGTCTGAAATTTTTTTCTATTGAAATAAATTGGTTTTGATACATGACAATATCTCCTGTTGTTATAGTTTTTATAATATTTGTTATTATAAAATTTAGCATACCAATATTTAAGATTTGTAAATTGATTGTAAATATTGTAAATATTACTATCACTATAAAAACCGACTTTATCTATGTTTCAGTATGTCATATTAAAATCAGGCTAGGATATCAACCCCAAAATAAATAGCGCTAAGATGATTTATAATAAAATGCGTCTTAGCGCTTCCTTTTATGATAAAACTGTGTATGGTATGACTTCACTTATGCATGTAATTATTCAGTATTATCCTTTAAAAAATATACACTTTTGTATCAATCAATTAATCACAATAAAAACTAAATGAACGAGGATTTTTATATATAAAGGTTATAACATGACGTAATTAACCTTCCCAATAGAAGCCCCTTTTTGATTCCCAATCATGATTTATCACAGCATTTAAATAATATGGTTGAAACAATACTCGAGCATGAATTCAATGAACTTAAACACCGTGTCATACGACTAAACATATCATTAAAGGCAAAACTTCGAGATTTTTCGTGAATTCGTACGAAAACCTCGAAGTTTTTCGATTACTGATATATCAGACACATACATATATTTAATAAATAATCCAATGAGTCTTTCAATCTTTATTCAAGTCCTCGACGCATTTTTTCAGCAATGAGTGTGTTGTTGAGTACCATCGTAATAGTCATTGGGCCAACGCCACCCGGAACTGGTGTAATAGCCCCTGCAATATCTTTAACTTCGTCGTATTCAACGTCTCCTTTAAGTTTACCGTTTTCATCAGGTGTATTTCCGACATCAATCACGACCGCGCCCTCTTTGACATCGTTTTTTGTTACCATACCTGGGCGACCTACTGCACTAACGATGACATCAGCATTTTTAAGATGTTCACTTATATTCTGACTACGTGAATGCAATACAGTAACAGTTGCATTTTTTTGAGTGAGTAGTTTGGCAACGGGTTGGCCAACAATGTGACTACGGCCAATCACGACCGCGTTCTTTCCTTCTAAATCAATGTCAGCATGTTTTAGTAATTCCATCACACCTAATGGCGTACATGGAATCAGTTTAGCTTGATCTAAATATAAGCGTCCAATGTTAATCGGGTGAAATCCATCTACATCTTTAGCAGGATCAATAGCATCTAATACTTTTTGTTCATCAACTTGATCAGGTAGGGGCACTTGAACTAATATGCCGCTAACGCTTTCATCTTTATTTAAACGCTCTAACTCTTTTAATACGTCTTTTTCAGGTGTATCTTCATCTAAATGAATGACTTCTGAAATCATTCCAATTTTTTCTGCTGCTTTCTTTTTAGAACGAACGTAGCTTTGGCTTGCACCGTCATTACCTACAAGTATAACTGAAAGCTTAGGTGTATAACCTTGTTTTGTTAATTTCTCCACTTCATCTTGTAACCCTTGACGGTAATCCTTAGCGATTTGTTTACCATCTAAAATTTTTACACTCATAATGAAATTATCCTCCTTTGATTAGAACGAACTTTACGAATGGTACATTTTGAATTATACCAATTTTACGCCAAAATACGAAATATAATATCATTTTATGGAATAAAGTTCGATTTTTGCGTTGAAAAAAGCATGCAACCTTGTTATGCTATACCTGTAATATACATCGAGTAATCATGAAATTTCAAATTTTTGAAAGGGTGTTCATAAGTGAAGGTAGCAGTCATTATGGGAAGTTCTTCAGATTGGGATGTGATGCGTGAAGCTTGTGAAATGTTAGATGAGCTAAGGGTTGATTACGATAAAAAAGTCGTATCTGCCCACCGAACGCCACATATGATGGTTTCGTTTGCCACTGAAGCACGTCAAAATGAATATTCTATTATCATTGCAGGAGCAGGAGGAGCAGCGCATTTGCCTGGTATGGTAGCCTCAATGACGACATTACCTGTAATAGGGGTGCCGATTGAATCTAAAAGTTTAAAAGGACTTGATTCGTTATTATCTATAGTACAAATGCCAGGTGGTATTCCAGTAGCTACCACAGCAATTGGTAAAGCAGGTGCTAAAAATGCAGGCATTTTAGCTGCTCGTATGATAGGTATGACAGACCAAACTGTACAACGCAACTTAGAAACTTACGAAGCATCATTAGTAGATAAGGTGGAGGCTATGCAAGATGAACTTCGATAAACTAAAATTCGGACAAACGATTGGCATTATTGGAGGGGGACAACTCGGCAAAATGATGGCACAATCAGCTCAAAAAATGGGTTTTCGTGTCATTGTTTTAGATCCGGATCCAGATTGTCCGTGCCAATATGTTGCACATCAGTTTATAGAAGCGGCGTATGATGATATAGAGGCGCTAAATCAGTTAGGTGAATTGTCTGATGTCATTACTTATGAATTTGAAAATATTGCAGCAGAACAGCTTAAACATTTAGTTGAGGCATACAATGTGCCTCAAGGTTCTCAGGCTATACAACTTTTGCAAGATCGTTTAACAGAAAAACAATCACTCCAAGATGCGGGGGCTCATGTCGTACCATTTGAACAAGTGACTAGTCAACAAGATTTAGAACAAGTGATTCAAAATCTTGGATATCCATTTATGATTAAAACGCGATTTGGTGGATATGATGGTAAAGGACAAATATTAGTACGTTCTGAAGCAGAATTGGAAGAAGCAACTCAATTGGTTATGCGTGAAGAATGTGTTGCTGAACAATTTTTAGAGTTACATCAAGAAGTTTCGCTTACAGTTACCGTTGGACAAAATCAACAAACGGTATTTTTCCCATTGCAAGAAAATGAACATCGTGATCAAATTCTATTTAAAACAATCGTGCCAGCACGTTCTAATCAAGAAAAGCGTGCTCGTCAAGAAGTTGAGAAAATTATCAATGCGATTCATTTTATAGGAACATTTACGGTAGAATTCTTTATTGATCAAAATCAAAATCTCTATGTGAATGAGATAGCACCTAGACCACACAATTCCGGACATTATTCTATAGAAGCTTGTGATTATTCACAATTTGATACTCATATTTTAGCAGTCACAGGACAGCAATTACCTACGCAAATCGAATTACTCAAGCCTGCTGTTATGATGAATTTACTTGGCAAAGACTTGGATTTACTTGAAGATGTGTTTCATGAACATCCAGAATGGCATATCCATATTTATGGTAAACATGAGCGTAAAGCGTCAAGAAAAATGGGACATATGACCATTCTTACTCATAATGTTGAACAAACTGAACAACTGATGCTAGAAACGTTTGAAGGGAGAGACTAATAAATGAGCTTATTGTATGAAGGCAAAGCAAAACGTGTTTATACAACAGATGAATCTCACCAATTAAGAATAGAGTATAAAGATGAAGTAACAGCTGGCAATGGCGCCAAAAAAGATCAAATGGTTGGAAAAGGACGATTAAATAACCAAATCACATCTAAGATTTTTGAATATATTAAAAATGAAGGTGTTAGCAGTCATTTTATTAAGCAGCTATCTGAAACAGAACAGCTTGTAAAGGCGGTTGAGATTATACCTTTAGAAGTTGTAGTGAGAAATGTTGCGGCTGGATCAATTACAAAACGTCTAGGTTTTCAAAAAGGCGAAACTTTCGAACAACCGCTTGTAGAGTTCTTTTATAAAAATGATGATTTAAATGATCCACTGATTACAGAAGACCATATTAAATTGCTTAATATTGCAACTGACAAAGAAATTGTAACGATTAAAGAAAAGGCTTTACAAGTGAATACTGCGTTAGTGAAATTAATGGATGAAATGGGGCTATTACTAGTTGATTACAAAATCGAATTTGGCAAAGACGAACAAGGTCAAATTTTATTAGCTGATGAAATTTCACCTGATACATGTCGTATTTGGGATCGACAAACAAAAGAAAATTTTGATAAAGACGTATACCGAGAAGAAACAGGTTCATTAATCGAAACATACCAAACATTTTTAAATAAATTGGAGGCACTTTAATTATGAAAACGATTGAATTACATGTCACTTTACAACCACAAGTATTAGATACACAAGGTCAAGCGCTAAACAGAGCTGTACATGACTTAGGATATAAACAAGTGAATGATATTCGCGTTGGGAAAGTTCTGTATATGACTATTGATGAAGCAACAGACGAAGCTGTTCATAACGTTGTGACAACTTTGAGTGAAAAATTATTTGCGAATACTGTTATCGAAGAGTATAGTTACAAAGTTTTGGATGAAAAGGAGAATGCATAAAATGAAATTTGCTGTCCTTAGATTCCCTGGATCTAACTGTGACCGTGATATGTATAATGCTGCAGTTAAATCAGGTGTAGAAGCAGAATATGTTGATTATAGAACTGAATCTTTAAAAGGTTTTGATGGTGTTCTTATTCCAGGAGGATTCTCTTTTGGGGATTACTTGCGCTCTGGTGCTGTTGCTAGCGTAGCCCCAGTAATAAAAGAAGTCAAACGTTTGGCAGATGAAGGTAAGCCGGTATTAGGTGTATGCAATGGGTTCCAAATTTTAACGGAAATTGGTTTATTGCCAGGTGCTTTGCTTCATAATGATTCTCATTTATTTGTAAGCCGAAATGAAGTCCTAAGTATAGTCAATAACCAAACGCCTTTTACAAGATTATATGATGAAGGCGAAAAAGTTGTATATCCTGTTGCCCATGGTGAAGGGCATTATTATTGTACCGATGAAATATACGACCATTTGGTAAAAAACAATCAAATTATTTTGAAATATACAGACAACCCGAATGGTTCATATGATGATATTGCTGGTATTGTCAATGAAAAAGGAAATGTATGTGGGATGATGCCACATCCAGAGCGTGCTTTAGAGAAAATTTTAGGAACTGATAGTGGTGTTAAACTATTTGAATCAATGGTGAAAAGCTGGAGGGAACAAAATGCCTAAATTTTTAGAACCGACTGCAGAAGAGGTCAAAATCGAGAAACTTTATCGTGATATGGGATTGAGCGATTCGGAATTTGAAAAAGTACAAGCGATTTTAGGTCGAGATCCAAATTTTACTGAAATTGGTATTTTTTCGGTAATGTGGAGTGAGCATTGTTCGTATAAACACTCTAAGCCTTTTTTGAAACAATTTCCAACTACTGGTGAACATGTTTTGATGGGACCTGGTGAAGGTGCAGGCGTTGTCGATATTGGCGATCAACAAGCGGTAGTATTTAAAGTTGAATCTCACAATCATCCGTCAGCAATTGAGCCATATCAAGGTGCGGCAACAGGTGTAGGTGGTATTATTCGCGATATCGTATCAATTGGTGCTAGACCTATTAATTTATTAAATAGTTTGCGTTTTGGTGAGTTAACAGAAAAGACGAATCGTCGTTTATTACGTGGTGTAGTTGCGGGTATCGGTGGTTATGGCAATTGTATTGGTATTCCAACAACAGCTGGAGAAATAGAATTCGATGAGCGCTATGATGGTAATCCATTAGTTAATGCGATGTGTGTCGGCGTAATTGATCACGATATGATTCAAAAAGGAACTGCCAAAGGTGTTGGCAACTCAGTTATTTATGTTGGATTAAAAACTGGGCGAGACGGTATTCACGGTGCGACATTTGCTTCTGAAGAGTTAACAGAAGAGAGTGAAAGTAAACGTCCGTCGGTGCAAATTGGTGACCCATTCGTTGGTAAAAAATTGATGGAAGCTACACTTGAAGCAATCACTTATGATGAACTTGTAGGTATCCAGGATATGGGAGCGGCTGGTTTAACGTCATCATCATCAGAAATGGCGGCTAAAGGTGGAAGTGGAATTCATCTCGAGTTAGATCGAGTACCTGTGCGAGAAGAAGGCATTTCACCATACGAAATGATGTTGTCTGAAACACAAGAACGCATGCTACTTGTTGTGGAAAAAGGGACAGAACAAAAGTTTTTAGATTTATTTGAAAAATATGAATTAGATAGTGCTGTGATTGGCCAAGTTACGGATAATGACCGTTTTCTTTTAACATATGAAGGAGAAGTTTTTGCTGATATCCCTGTTGAACCCCTTGCAGATGAAGCGCCAGTGTATGTTTTAGAAGGGGAAGAATTAGAACACAACAAGCCAGCTCATAACTATGATGATGTTAACGTTGAAGATGTGTTTGATCGTCTTTTAACACACCCTACAATTGCGTCCAAACGTTATTTATATAGTCAGTATGATCAACAAGTTGGAGCAAATACTATTATCAAACCAGGTTTACAAGCTTCTGTAGTACGTGTTGAAGGAACGAATAAAGCGATTGCTTCAACAATTGATGGTGAAGCAAGATATGTATTCAATGATCCTTATGAAGGTGGAAAAATGGTCGTCGCTGAAGCATATCGAAACTTGATTGCTGTAGGTGCAAAACCTTTAGCAATGACAGACTGTCTTAATTATGGTTCGCCTGAGAAAAAACACATTTACCAACAATTAATTGATTCAACACGTGGTATGGCAGAGGCATGTGAAGCGCTAGCAACACCGGTTGTATCAGGAAATGTGTCTTTATATAACGAAACGAGAACATCATCTATCTTCCCAACGCCAGTTGTAGGTATGGTAGGACTAATTGAAGATATTGATTATTTGAATGACTTTACACCTCGTGCAGGTGATCGCCTGTTTGTGATTGGTGATACGAAAGATAATTATGGTGGAAGTCAAATTGAAAAATTACTCTATAGTCAAGTGAATCATGAAGTTGAGCATGTTGATTTAAGTGAGGAAGCGAAAAAAGGTGAAGCCATTCGCGATGCAATTCGAAAAGGCACTATTTCTCATGTGCAAACAGTTGGTAAAGGCGGCCTTTTAATGACACTAGCGCGTATGAGTGCTTACTATCAATTAGGTATTGAGGCAAACGTTGATTTATCTAATGCACAACTCTTTAGTGAAACACAAGGGCGCTATGTTGTTGCTGTAAAAGAGGGACAAACTTTTGATATTGAAAATGCAACAGAAATCGGAAAGCTAACAGAAAGTGATGAGTTTAAAGTAGTTGCTCAAACACATACAATCGAACGTCGTACATCCGAACTTAAACAAAATTGGGAAGGGGCAATTGAGTCATGTATGACATCCGTGGACTAAATGAAGAATGCGGAGTTTTCGGAATTTGGAACCATCCCCATGCAGCTTATCTCACATATATGGCGCTACATAGTCTACAGCATCGTGGTCAAGAAGGTGCAGGTATTGTGTGCTCGAATGGTGAACAACTATTTGGTGCACGTGGGATGGGGCTTTTAACTGAAGCGATATCTGATGCGCAGCTTCAATCCTTAGAAGGTTACCATCACGCTATAGGCCACGTACGCTATGCGACAACAGGTGCGAGTGAGATTTCAAATGTACAGCCTTTTTTATTCAAACATTCAAAAGGTGATTTAGGTTTAGCGCATAATGGTAATTTAACGAATGCGAGGCAAATTCGCCGTGCAATTGAATCTGAAGGTGGTATTTTTCAAACGACAAGTGATTCTGAGGTGCTTGCGCATCTTCTTATTAAAGGGAAATCAGACAATATTAAAACCAATCAAAAAGCAGCATTAAATCAAGTTAAAGGGGCTTTTAGTTGTGTCATTTTGAATGAACAACAGTTATCGGTGACTCGTGATAACAGAGGGGTAAGGCCACTGATGCTTGGAAAAGTAGATGGTGCTTATTGTGTCGCGAGTGAAACATGTGCTTTTACTGCAATTGGTGCGGAATACATTAGAGACATTGAGCCTGGAGAGCTGATTACATTCAAAGGCGAAGATGAAGTGGATTATGATACCTATACTATGGACATTGGTCATCGTATGTGCTCAATGGAGTATGTATATTTTGCACGTCCAGATTCAGAATTTCGTAAACATTCTATATACAACGTCAGAAAAGCGTTAGGACGTCGTTTGGCACGCGAGATGGGTGTTGATGCGGATATTGTGATTGGTGTACCTGATTCTTCACTGCAAGCGGCTAAAGGCTTTTCAGAAGAAACAGGTATTCCAAACGAACAAGGGCTACTCAAAAATCGATATATTGGACGTACGTTTATTACGCCTGATCAGTCAGTGCGTGAACGTCAAGTAAGAATGAAGCATGCACCGATAAGAGATGTTATCGAGGGCAAACGTGTTGTTGTCATTGATGACTCCATCGTCCGTGGAACAACGAGTAAATATATCGTTAAAGCGCTCAAAAATGCAGGTGCCAAAGAGGTTCATATGGGCATTTCGTCCCCACCCCTTCAAGATCCATGTTATTACGGTATAGATGTTTCAACACACTCAGAGCTAATGGCAGCACAGTACACAATTGATGAAATTAAAGAGATGATAGGTGCTGATTCTTTAACGTATCTATCAGTTGAAGGAATGCATGACGTGTTTAAAAGCTTTGATTCAAAGGGTGAATGTGACGCGTGCTTTACAGGCAATTATCCAATTGAAATTGTGGACCATCAATTACCAGAAGCAAAAGAAATGAAAAGAAGAGGAGTGTAATAAATGGCTGAATCATATAAGAAAGCAGGCGTTGATATCGAGGCAGGATATGAAGCTGTAAAACGTATGTCAAGCCACGTTGAGCGCACAATGCGTAAAGAAGTATTAGGCAGTTTGGGTGGTTTTGGCGCAACATTCGATTTATCTCAACTGAATATGAAAGCGCCTGTTTTAGTGTCGGGCACAGATGGCGTTGGAACAAAGTTAAAATTAGCAATTGATCATAATCGTCACGATACAATAGGTATTGATGCTGTTGCAATGTGTGTCAATGACATATTGACAACAGGAGCTGAGCCTCTTTATTTCTTAGACTATATTGCCACGCATAAAGTAGTCCCAGAAGTGATTGAACAAATTGTTAAAGGTATTAGTGATGGTTGCGTGGAGACAAACACAGCGTTAATTGGTGGCGAAACAGCTGAGATGGGTGAAATGTATCATGAAGGTGAATATGATGTTGCAGGTTTTGCTGTTGGTGCTGTCGAAAAATCAGAGTATGTAGACGGTTCAAATGTACAAAAGGGTGATGTCATTATTGGTCTAGCTTCAAATGGTATTCATTCAAATGGGTATAGCTTGGTGCGTCGATTAATAGACGAATCAGGTATCAATGTGAACGATATTTTTGAAAATAACCGCACATACTTAGATACATTTTTAAAGCCAACAGCGCTATATGTTAAACCTGTACTTAAAGTCAAAGCATCTGTTAAGATTCATGCAATGACACATATCACAGGTGGAGGATTTTACGAAAATATTCCAAGAGCACTTCCAGAAGGTAAAACAGCGGTTATTGATACACAATCATTCCCAACGCCTAAAGTGTTTAATTGGATACAAGAAGTAGGTAGAATCGAAACTAAAGAAATGTATAACATCTTTAACATGGGAATTGGATATACGTTAATTGTTGCGCAAGAAGATGAAGCGAAAGTGCATGATATTCTAAAAAGCGAACAAGTTGATGCCTATACAATTGGCCATATTACTGAAGAAGAGGCATCGATACGTTTAATGGAGGCATCATTGTGAAAAAAGTAGCGATATTTGCATCAGGTTCTGGGACGAACTTCGATAATATAATGAATCGTATTGAATCTGGTGTGTTATCAGGTATCAAGGTAACGGCACTTTATACTGATCAACCTTCAGCACAATGTATTCATCTTGCAAAGCAACACGGTGTTGAGGTTCATATATATGAACCACGTACATATCCAAATAAAAGTGCGTACGAGGAAGATGTTTTAAATCAGTTGAATGAAGAGCATGTAGATTGGATTATTTTAGCAGGATACATGCGATTAATCGGACATACCCTTTTGAAAGGCTATGAAGGCAAAATTTTAAACATCCATCCATCATTACTTCCTAAATACAAAGGTAAAGATGCAGTAGGACAAGCGTTAAACAGTGGGGATAGGGAAACAGGTTCTACGGTACATTACGTAGATGAAGGTATGGATACAGGTCAAATTATTGAACAGAGAACGTGTCCTATATATCAAAATGATACAAAAGAAGAATTAGAAAATCGTATTAAAGCATTAGAGTATGAATTATATCCAGCAGTTATACAAAAGATTATTCTATAAGGAGCTATATTCAAGATGAAAAAAGCAATTTTAAGCGTATCTGATAAAACAGGTATTGTAGAGTTTGCACAATCATTAGTTAAGGAAGGCTATACGCTTTATTCAACAGGGGGCACTTTTCGTCAAATTAAAGATGCCGGAGTAACAGTACATTCAGTATCTGAGTTAACGCAATTTGAAGAAATTATGGATGGACGTGTTAAAACATTACATCCAGCAGTACACGGTGGAATTTTAGCAGATCGTCATAAGCCTGAACATTTAGAACAACTTAAAGCTCAAAATATAGATTTAATTGACATGGTCGTTGTCAACTTATATCCATTTAAAGAAACGGTGGCGAACCCTGATGTCACTGAGATGGATGCAATCGAAAACATTGATATTGGTGGTCCAACAATGTTACGTGCAGCAGCGAAAAATTTTAAACATGTCACTACAATTGTGCATCCATCTGACTATGAAGAAGTGATAGCACGCATACAAAATGATACTTTAGATGAAGCATATCGTAAATCCTTAATGATTAAAGTATTTCAACATACTTATGAATATGATCAAGCGATTGTACAATTCTTTAACCCAAATAGTGAAACGTTACGCTATGGTGAAAATCCACAACAATCAGCAGAGTTTATTCGTACATCAAATGCTAAACATACATTAGCAGGCGCTAAACAATTACATGGGAAGCAATTAAGTTATAACAATATTAAAGATGCGGATGCAGCGTTAAATTTAGTTAAGAAGTTTGAATCTGCTGCAGCTGTTGCTGTAAAACATATGAATCCATGTGGTGTCGGAGTGGGGAACTCTATAGAAGAAGCCTATCGTCATGCATATGAAGCGGATATTCAATCTATTTTTGGTGGTATTGTCGCATTGAATCGCCCTGTAACAGGCGTATTAGCAGAAGCATTACATGAAATCTTTTTAGAGGTGATTATCGCACCTTCATTTGAAAGAGAAGCGCTTGAAGTATTACAAAAAAAGAAAAATATTAGACTGCTTGAAGTGGATATGACTGAAGACCTTGATGAACAAGAGTTTGTTTCAGTGTCTGGTGGCTACCTCGTGCAAGACAAAGATCATTTCGATGTCAAAAAAGAAGATATGAAAGTGGTCACTGATGTAAAACCAACTGACAAGCAATGGGAAGCTTTATTATTAGGATGGAAAGTCGTAAAAGCAGTTAAAAGTAATGCCATTGTTTTGGCCAATGACCATCAGACAGTTGGCGTAGGGGCTGGACAAATGAATCGTGTTGGATCAGCAGAAATTGCAATTGAAAGAGCAATTGAAATGAATGATAATGTCGTACTTGCTTCGGATGGATTCTTCCCTATGGATGATACTGTTGAAACAGCAGCGAAAGCAGGTGTTAAGGCAATTATTCAACCAGGTGGTTCAATTAAAGATCAAGACTCGATAGATATGGCAAACCGTTACGGTATTGCAATGGTGACAACAGGTATGCGTCATTTCAAACATTAAAAGAAGGAGGCACTCCCATATGCATGTTCTTGTAATTGGAAGCGGTGGCCGCGAGCACGCGCTTGCATACAAATTAAATGAATCTCATTTAGTCTCAAAAGTATACGCTATCCCTGGTAATGATGCGATGATAGAGGTGGCAGAAGTCCATACAGAAATTGCAGAAAACAATCATGAGGATATTTTAAAATTTGCGAAAAACCATCAAATTGAATGGGTAATTATTGGACCTGAGCAACCGCTCACAGATGGATTAGGCAATCTATTGAGAAATGCTGGAATGAAGGTGTTTGGTCCAAATAAAGAGGCAGCACAAATAGAAGGGTCTAAATCGTTTGCCAAACGTTTGATGAAAAAATACAATATTCCAACAGCAGATTATCAAGAAATAAGTCAGAAATCTGAGGCTCTTAATTATGTTAAAAACTGCGAATTACCGATAGTTCTCAAAAAAGATGGACTCGCTGCAGGTAAAGGTGTCATTATTGCGCAAACTCGTGAAGAGGCGATAGATGCAGTCGAAACACTTTATCCCGAAGAAGAAAGTAAAGTCGTGTTCGAACAATTTCTTGAAGGTGAAGAATTTTCATTGATGACTTTTGTTAATGGAGATTACGCGGTTCCTTTTGATACGATTGCACAAGACCATAAACGTGCTTTTGATCACGACGAAGGACCCAATACTGGTGGCATGGGCGCATATTGTCCAGTGCCTCATATTAGCACAAATGTTTTAAAAGAAACAAATGACAAAATTGCGCAGCCTATTGCACGTGCGATGAAAAGTGAAGGTTATGACTTTATGGGACTTCTATATATCGGTGCGATACTGACGAAAGAGGGACCCAAAGTAATAGAATTTAACGCACGATTTGGTGATCCTGAAGCGCAAGTATTGTTAAAGCGTTTGGATAGCGATTTAATGGAACATATCGTTCAATTAGAAGCTAAGCAGCCTATTGATATGGTCTGGAAAGATGAAGCAGTAGTGGGTGTAATGTTAGCGTCTAAAGGCTATCCAGGATTGTACGATAAGGGGCATACCGTAAGTGGTTTTGAACAAGATTCGGATTATTATTTTGTAAGTGGATTAAAGTGTGAACAAGACCAATTCGTCACATCAGGAGGACGTGTTATCTTGGCAATCGGAACAGGAGATTCTATTGTAAACGCTCAAAAAAATGCATATGAACGAGTTCGAAAAATTCAGAGCGACAATCTCTTTTATCGAAATGATATAGCACATAAAGCGATAGACAGTTAAAAAATAAGGAGTGTCAATGAAAACTTTTAATTGAAGATTTCATTGGCACTCCTATTTGATTTTCTTAGCAGATGGTATAAACGGGAAATCAAGAAAATCAGTGATGCCTTTTCATATCATCGAGATCATGAAAACGCATTTTCGGGCTATTATCTAACATCAGTGATATGTGTTATGGGTACGAAATGCGCCATCGTAAAAGCAAGTATAACAAACAAAATAATTAAAAGGACCAATATAACATCTCTATATGAAAATGGGACGTGATAATAGTAAGTACGAGGCCCATCTTGAAACCCTTTTTTCTCCATAGCGACAGATAAACGATGCGCTTTACGTATATTTTGGCTTAATAAAGGGATTAATAAATGATTGAGCCTTTTAAACCCCGAATAGTTTTTGTTGTCAATCATTTGATAACGCATTTTTAAGGCATTTCTAAGTTGAAACACAGATTCAATCATCAATGGAATCATTCGAAAAGCCGCCATAAAGGCATATGCGATTTTAGGTTTAACTTTGAGATGTTGCATCAAGCTATAAAAAATCATGATAACTTGTGAAGTAAATGCAATCGATAAGCCAAAGAAACTAATAACCATTGTACGTAAAGACAAATGAAGTCCACGTACAAGGCTCTCGCTACTGATTTGTACAAACCCAAATTTGAATAATACATGTTGACCCTCACCATAAAAAATCATAAATAACGATGAGGTAAGGGCAAACACAATGGAAAAACTCAAAAACAGTAATAATACTTTCCATTGTGTGCCGCTCACTAGAAGTAAAAACAATAACATCATGAAGGCAAGATAAATCATAAAGTCAAAGTTGTGAATAAAGATAATAAAGAAAAAAAGTGCAATACCTAGAAACAACTTAGTAATAATATTGACCTTGTCCATAAATGTGTATTTAAGCTTCCAAGATTCAACCATGATGTGTCACCTCGCATTCAACAAGTTGAGCATTTTGAATTGCAAAGTGACGCGTCGGATAACGATGAATAATATGTGGGTCATGTGTAATCATCATAATGGTTTGCCCTTGCTGCATTCTTTCGTGAAACAACTCAATTAATTTAAACGTATTATGACTATCTAAACCAAATGTTGGCTCATCCAGCAAGATAATATCCGCATTAGTACTTAAGGCAGTTGCGACACTTAATCGTCTCTTTTGCCCCATTGATAATTCAAAAGGATGTTGATTTTTGACATGATGTAAATCTAGTAATTCAAGCATAGATTCGGTTAATTGTTTCGCATTGTCATGATTTGAATGGTCATAATTAACAAAGATTTCATCAAAAACAGTGTTTTGAATAAACTGTAACTCTGGATTTTGATAAACTAAATACATATTATTCGCTGCATCTTTTAACTTATTTAGTTTCTGATTATTGTAGCGCATTGTTCCTCTGTATTTAATTAGTTGCATCATCGACTCAAATAAAGTTGTTTTACCTGTTCCATTTTTTCCAGTTAATGTAATCCATTCACCTGGATGTATATCGAAATGTGATACATTGTATAGTTTTTTATTTCCTCTTTGAATAGCGCCTTGATTGAATTGATAATAAAATGACTTTGAAATATCTGATGGTTTTTCAATGGGGTTAGGCGCCTTATCCCACGCATTCGGATGCCAAACACCGTATTCGCTTAAAACATCCTCAAAATGTTTTAAAATGTAATCTGGCTCGCCTTGTTGAATGATTTGACCTTGGTGGTTCATAAGAATCACACGATCTACATAATCCCATATGTGTTCAACTTTATGTTCTACGATGAGCACAGTTTGATCTTCCCATAAATCTCTAAGTAAAGACCAAAGATTTTCTGTTGCTTCTACATCAAGCATTGCAGTTGGTTCATCTAAAAATAACGTATTTGCATTTTGTAAGAGTGTCCCCGCAATCGCTAATTTTTGCTTCATTCCACCACTCAACTGATTGATATTTTGCTTAGGATTCACATCCAGTTGAACGCGTTGTAATGCTTCATTTATTAAATGATCCATTTCTTGACGCGCAACTTGGCGGTTTTCAAGTATAAAAGCAAGTTCTTCATTTACTTGTGGCATGCAAAATTGTGAGTCAGGATCTTGAAAGATAACTCCAGATTGTTTTGAAATGTGCAGTTCATCATATTTCATTGGCAAGTCAATTAAATGAGGAACTATGCCGCTTAATACATTGAGTAAAGTACTTTTACCAGAACCTGATGGTCCAAGTAAAAGTACTTTTTCTTTATCTTTAATTTCAATATCTAGACCATCGAAAATTTTGTAATCAGCACTTGGATATTTCAAGCGCAAATTTTTAACTTTTAACACTTTTAATACTCCTTATAAAGTATCATAATCATCTTTTGAAGCAGGTCTGAATAGCTTAGTTACACCAGTTTGATCAAGTGCTTTGACTAGATAATATGGGAAAATACCAGCTAAAACAGCACCACTAATCACTCGAAAGGCAATTAATAAAATTAAATTCCATTTTGCAACTTCATTAAGGTAACCATAGTACCAGTCAATGGGTAAGCTGATAATAGCAGCAGCCATACCGGCTAAAATAGCAACCATTAATGCACGTGATTTGTATCGGAATATAGCAAATACAATTTCACATGCTAAACCTTGAAGTAATGCATAAATAATTGTTGGTATATCAAAGCGACCCATCATAATGGTTTCGCCAGCACCTGCTGCAAACTCGGCAAGTAATGCAATTCCCATTTTTGGAATAATCAAATATGCAACAACAGCAGCACTAAACCACATACCATACATCAGCTGATCGATATGTAAACCGAGTGGCTGAACTGTATTATTAACAATCCACCATAAATTATAAATGACAGCAAAAATAACAGAAATTAAGACTGTCACTAAGATATCAGAAAGTGTTAACCCCTTCTTCATCATAAATGTCCTCCTTAAAGTTGATATCATCAGCAATGATCATTGTTTGTCGAATCCAATTCATTTAAGACAACGGATAGTAATGGTCATTGTGATAATGTGATGAAAATAAAAAACGCACAAGTCTCGTACTGAGATGTGCGTAGGAATTGTTACAATAAATAAACATCATAAAAAAGCGGCTACTCCAATAACCGCATAGACCATGTTTATGAATCATAAACGATTACACTTTCCTACGCTAGTATCATCTAGTTCAGGTTCAAAGGGTTTGAGGATTGACTCCTCATCTCAGCATACACACCCCTAGTGCGAATTTAATTGTTATTGATAATGTACACTGTTAGGTGACAAAAGTCAAGAAGTGGTGACTATGACGTATTAAGGAGGCGCTTTATCTTATCACTTTAGTCGCTCACCAAAATATGGGAATCGTTAAGGTGACTCAGAAAAATGATGGGGAATAGTTGCCAAAAAAATGGTGAAATAATACGGCTCTCAGTCAAATTGGACTGAGAGCATTAAATTAAGGCGTTATGCAATAATGGATTGCTTAACGCCTTTTTTGTTGTGTGATCATAAAGTCTTGAACATTAATGCCTCTTTATAATACGACATAAATCAGTAAAATTGAGTTGGTAAAACATACTTTATAACTTAAGGGTGTAAATAAATATAGCAAATTTGATCGATTCCTAAGCCGAGACTTCTGAGGCGCCTAGAAAAGCGAGGCTTTATGGAACAATCAAATAAATGAAATTATTTATACACCAGTCCGATTTACTATAGAACCAATAATACTCGGAATCAGAATAACACTCACATGTTTTAATGAACTCAAAAAAGTGTTACATTCCTAGTACGTATTATTTCACCATTCAGATTGTCTTATTCAAAAGTGTCTTGAATATTATCTTTTGTTTCTTCTAAACCTTTTTTAGTATCTTCTTTTTTATTTTTTAAATCTTGCTCTTTTTCTTTAGCTTGTTCTGCTGCTTTTTTTAAATCTTTTTCAGACATTGAATATGCACTCCTTTGAAAAGTATATGTCTATGTTATGCCCGAAAAATAGAAATCTAAACATGACTTTTAAGTTTGGATTTAATGACACCTATGATTATATAGATTTGGTAATGGTTGTAAATTAAAGTGAAGACGTTTTAATATGGATAATATAGGATAATAGTTTATCAACACAAATATATGGTGAGATAGGATAATAGTTTATCAACACAAATATATGGTGAGATAGGATAGATGATATTGGATAGTTGCGACAAGTGAAGTCGTACTATAGACTGAATTTCTGAAAAATTACAGACATATCTTTTGGGATTGTTTATAATAGTTGTGAGGTGAGCGCATGTCATTGTTCAACAAATACACCGAAGTGATTTATAGCTATATTATTGGTGTACTTTCTATTCTATTGAGCATTATTATTTTCATTAATATACCACTTATACATCAACTCAACGATGGTAAGCGTAAAATACCTGACATTGATAATGCTTGGGATTTTACAATGGCGTTTTTTAATGAAATTATTCGTGTAATGAGTAAATACATTGGTGATGTTCCTTTAGCGAGCGGAATTATCATACTTTTATTTGGGGCATTAATGGTTTTGATAGGGCGAACTTTAACGAATACAACACGATTTGATTATGATATCTCAATCTTCTTTTTGCTGATTGGTATTATTTATTTTGTGTTAACGTTAATTTTTATGTCTCAAGTTTATAGTTGGGTTGCTTTTGTTTTTGTGATACCTTTTTTAATACATATCGGGTATATCGCATATAAGGATGAGTTAAACCCAGCACACCGCAAACAACATTACTTATGGATTATATTTAGTTACGGTTTGAGTTATGTAATGACTCAGCTTTCATTGTATGGTCGTATTGATGCACGTGAAATTACAGCTATTGATGTATTAAGTATTAATACTTTTTTTATCTTATTGTGGATTTTAGGACAAATGGCGATTTGGAACTTTTTGTTTTTACGTCGTTCATTACCTGTGTCAAATGAAGAGTTAACAGGAGAAACGAATGAATATTCAAGAAGTAAAAAGTACCAATTTAATGATAATACTAAATACCATATTAAAGATATTCAACATCGCACATCAGAACTTACACAAGGCATTACTCGAAAAACACGTCGAAGTATTGATCTTGAGAAGATACGACGTCAGAAAGATACAATAAAAGAAAAGTGGTTTGGTTGGGCTAAATTAGAAGAAGATGATATTCCCTCTTTTTTACATCGTCCAAAGTGGTTGAAAAAAAATTATGTCATACTTGCGTGTGGCATTATCATTTTATTCTTCATACTGCTCGAGTTTAATAATCGGAATAGCTTATTTATGTCGGGAGATTGGAGACTTTCTCAAACACAATATGTATATGAATGGGTAAGCTTATTTTTATTGTTAATAGTGGGAATTATTTACATCATTACAACAGTCACTTATATGTTAAAAGGAAAGTACTATTACTTACAATTATTCATGATTAGTATTCTATTTTTTAAGTTACTTACAGAATACATTGTTATACTTTTTAATGGGTTATTACTTTCAATTTTTATTACACCTATTTTATTATTAATGCTTATTCCTGCGATTGTCGCATTTATTGTACAACTTAGACAAAAGTCTCCGGATGAGCAGTAAAGATTAAAGACCTGAAGCATGGGAGAGGTTATCCTATCTTCAGGCTTTTTCATGTTAAAATGAAAATAACGTTAAAAGAGAAGGGCTGATATCAATGAAAACGGCTATTTTAAATAAAGGAAAAGAGGATAAATATTTTAATCAATATCCTTTGATTGAAGAAGAAGATATCTTTCGAAGTCACAATTTGAAAGAAGGTGATCTATTCTACTTGATGACGTCGACAGATGTATATATCGCGACATGTTACGTAGGACGACAGCATAAAGGATTGGGTTGGGTGCTGAGTTATGATAAGGATGAGCAAATCAATCGCACATTCTTTCACAATAAATTTGAACTGGCACTTGAAGAGCGTCAATACTTTTATCATATTGATGGAACGAACGCGTTTCGATTATTCAATGGAGAAGGTGACGGTGTCGGTGGGTTAACAATTGATAATTACGATGGCCATTTACTGATTCAGTGGTATTCTGAAGGGATTTATGCATTTAGAGATGATGTGATCAATGCGATAAAATCAGTATTTAATTATCGTTCCATTTATGAAAAGACACGATTTAAAAATGACAATATTCATTCGGGCTTTGTTTTAGGAGAGAGTGCTGAGTTTCCAATTGTCATTGAAGAAAATCACACCTTTTATAATGTCGATTTAGATGAAGGCCCAATGACCGGAATCTTTTTGGATCAAAAAGAAGTCAGAAAAAAATTAAGAGATTATTATTCACATGAACGAAAAGTATTAAATTTATTTAGTTATACAGGTGCTTTCTCTGTGATAGCTGCAAAGGAAGCCGTCGAAACGACAAGCGTTGATTTAGCCAATCGTTCAAGAACATTAACTGAAGAGAATTTTGGTATCAATGCAATTGACCCTAATACTCAAAAGATTTTTGTAATGGATACGTTTGATTTCTATAAATATGCACTTCGCCATAACTTGAAATATGACACGATTGTAATAGATCCACCAAGTTTTGCTCGAAACAAAAAGAAAACTTTTTCTGTAATGAAAGATTATAGCAAGTTGATTAAAGGAGCGTTAGATATTTTAGCATACAATGGCAGCCTCATTTTAAGTACTAATCATAGTATGTACAGCCTTAAAGCATTTAAAAATATGGCAAAACGTGTGCTTGATGAAGCAGGCGTAGACTATACCGTAGATGAAGTGATGGGGTTACCAAAAGATTTCAAAACACATCCACATTATAAGCCATCAAAATATTTAAAAGTTATTTTTATAACAGTCAAGCATTAAACTTCGCAAAATGGGTATAGTGTCATATCTATTTGTTTGAAAGGCGGTAACAGAAATGAAATTTTCGAATAAAATTGCACAATCTGTTGGAAATAAAGTATTAAATATAGATGAAATTACGCAAAAAGATCAATTACCCCAAACAATCGAAGACCTCAATCAAAGAAGAAAATATGCTGAGAATATTGTTAAGAAGAAAGCACTCTTGTCTTCTAGTGCGACACTTGTTCCGGTACCGGGCTTTGATTTTGGTGTAGATGTTAAATTAATGAGAGATATTATTGAAGATATCAACAAAATATATGGTTTAGATCATAAGCAAGTTAATAAACTTTCAGATGATGTAAAAAACAGAATATATGTTGCAGCAGGCATTCAAGGGAGTCAGTTGATAGGTAAAAAAGTTACAAACGGTATAGTAAAAATATTTATCAGAGATTTAGCAAAACGCACAGCTGCAAAGCAAACACGCTGGTTTCCGTTGGTTGGACAAGCAGTTTCAGCGTCTATTAGTTATTATTTTATGACTAAGCTAGGTAAAGAACATATTCAGAAGTGTGAAGACGTTGCTAAAGCTTTAGTTTAAATTTTTCGAAATTATGTCAAAAGTTAAATGAAACCACACTGCGACAATGATTTACGAATTGAATTTGAGGATGGATTTTGGTAAGGTTAACCTATGTAGCAGGATTAGTAATAATTTTCAGCTAATAAATTGATTTAATTAAAGGAGTAAGATATAAAATGGAACAACAATCATATGTAATTATCGACGAGACAGGGATTCATGCTCGCCCAGCAACAATGTTAGTACAAACAGCTTCAAAATTTGATTCTGATATTCAATTAGAATACAATGCTAAAAAAGTTAACTTAAAATCAATCATGGGTGTTATGAGTTTAGGTGTTGGTAAAGATGCAGAGATCACTATTTATGCTGACGGTAGCGACGAATCTGAAGCGATTAAAGCGATTACTGAAGTATTAAGTAAAGAAGGACTTACAAAATAATGTCTGATATTATTAAGGGAATTGGCGCTTCTGATGGTGTTGCCATTGCCAAAGCATATTTACTTGTAGAACCTGATTTAAGTTATAGCAGTGAAAAAACCGATAATCCTGATGCAGAAGTATCTCAATTCAAAGATGCGATTCAACAATCAAAAGTTGAATTAACAAAAATTAGAAATAATGCAGAAGTACAACTTGGTGCCGATAAAGCGGCTATTTTTGATGCGCATTTACTCGTTTTAGATGATCCAGAACTGATTCAACCGATTGAAAGTAAAATCAAAGATGAACAAGCGAGCGCGCCACATGCACTCACTGAAGTAACTCAGAACTTTATTACCATTTTTGAATCTATGGATAATGAATATATGAAAGAGCGTGCTGCAGATATTCGTGACGTATCTAAACGTGTACTTGCACATTTATTAGGTGTCGAATTACCGAATCCGAGTATTGTTGATGAAAGCGTTATTATTGTAGGGAATGATTTAACGCCTTCAGATACTGCTCAGCTCAATAAACAGTATGTCCAAGGCTTTGTGACAAATATTGGTGGACGTACATCTCACTCAGCGATTATGAGTCGTTCATTAGAAATTCCAGCTGTAGTAGGAACTAAAACAATTACTGACTCTGTCCAACAAGGAGATATGATGATTGTTGATGGCTTGACTGGAGATGTGATTATTAATCCAACTGATGATGAAGTACGTGCTTATCAACATAAGCGAGAAACATTTTTCGCTGATCGTGAAGCATTAAAGCAATTGCGTGACGAACCATCAAAATCTAAAGATGGCAAACATGTTGAACTTGCTGCAAACATTGGTACACCTGATGATTTGGCAGGTGTGAAAGACAACGGTGCTGAAGGTATTGGATTATATCGTACTGAATTTTTATATATGGGGCGCGATAAGATGCCGTCAGAAGACGAGCAATTTGAAGCCTATAAAAAAGTTTTAGAAGAAATGGACGGCAAACGTGTTGTCGTGCGTACATTAGATATTGGTGGAGATAAAGAATTACCATATCTTAACTTACCTGAAGAGATGAATCCTTTCTTAGGATACCGTGCGATTCGTTTATGTTTAGATCAACCTGATATTTTCCGTCCACAATTACGAGCGCTTTTACGTGCTTCAACATACGGAAAGTTGAACATTATGTTCCCAATGGTTGCGACTGTTCAAGAGTTTCGTGATGCTAAACAGTTACTATTAGAAGAGAAAGAAAACCTTAAAAATGAAGGTGTTGATGTAAGTGATGATATTGAATTAGGTATCATGGTTGAGATTCCATCGACAGCTGCTTTGGCTGATGTATTTGCTAAAGAAGTTGATTTCTTTAGTATCGGGACAAATGACCTTATTCAATATACGATGGCTGCTGATCGTATGTCAGAGCGTGTTTCATACTTGTATCAACCATACAATCCTTCTATCTTAAGACTTGTTAAACAGGTAATTGAGGCTTCTCACAAAGAAGGAAAGTGGACTGGAATGTGCGGAGAGATGGCTGGAGATGAGACAGCTATTCCGTTATTACTTGGTTTAGGACTTGACGAATTTTCAATGAGTGCAACTTCAATCTTAAAAGCACGTCGTTTAATTCAAAATTTAAGTACAACTGAGATGACACAACTCGCAGATCGTGCTGTGAATTGCGCAACTGTAGATGAAGTTGTGGAATTAGTTAAGGATGCAACTTCGAATCTTAACAGTTAATAATATTAAAGCAGTTATCCATATAAAAGAGGTTGGGGCATCAACCCCAAAATAAAAAGTGCTAAGATGATTTTTAATAAAAATGCGTCTTAGTGCTTTTTTTATGGGTTCTATAGTAAATCGGACTGGTGTATAAATAATTTCATTTATTTAATTGTTCCATAAAGCCTCACTTTTCTAGGTGTCTCACCTCAACTCATTTTAAGATTGAACTTACCCAATCTTAAAATGGATTTTCGGTTACGGCAAGATGTCTCAGAAGTCTTGGCTTAGGAAACAATCAAATGTGCTATATTTATTCACACCCTTAAGTTATAAAATATGTTTTACCAACTCAATTTTACTGATTTATGTTGTATTAAAAGAGGCATTACTGTTCAAGACTTTATGATCACACAACGAAAAAGGCGTTAAGCAATCCATTATTGCATAACGCCTTAATTTAATGCGACCAGTCCAATTTGACTTAGAGCCTTTTTATGATAAAACTTTGTATGATATGACTTCGCTTTCCGGGGGGATAGTCTCAGTCTATAGTCTTCGTCATGACTCACTATTATATTTTAAAAACAAGACACGTTCGTATTTTTGTACACATTATTAAATTAAAATAGGAATTAATGAAGTTGAGTTAATTTGCTTAGAAATACTTAACTTATAAGAATTGAGATTTAATATCCTTAATTTAATAATAGTAACAATCAGTAAGAGTATAAAGAAAAACGAAAAAAACCGATACATAGAAGCGTATTATAAGTGATTTAACTTATCAATATATGAAGATTGATTGTGATATCATATTATTATTGGGAGGCGATAATATATTACAATTGATTCGTAAAATTGCATTTAAAAAATGAAATATACAGCAATTTTTCAAAAGGAATACCTTATAAATTCGAATTTACTTCGTGCCAAAACACTGGATGAATTAGAGCAACTTGAGAAAGTTGTTTTTTATATTACAGTGAATCGTCTACACTTAGTTGGACAAATTCTATGAGAATAGATATTGTTAAATTAAGAAAGTAGGCGATTTTTATGACAAGAGAAAGAAGAACTTTTAGTCCTGAATTTAAATTACAAATGGTAAAGCTTTATGAAAATGGTAAGCCTAGAAATGAAATTGCTCGTGAATATGATTTAACACCTTCGGCGTTAGGGAAATGGATTAAGCAACATCAAAATACTGGTTCATTTAACCATCAAGATAACTTAACTAATGAAGAAAAAGAACTAAGAAAATTACGTAAAGAAAATCAACAATTGAAAATGGAAAATGATATTTTAAAGCAAGCAGCGCTGATCATGGGACGAAAATAGATGTCATTCGAAAGAATGCCAATAAATATTCAGTATCAGCAATGTGCAAAGTCCTGCAAATCTCTAGAAGTAGTTACTATTACGAAATTAACAAATCACCCAACGTTGAAAAAGATGATCGAGATAAGGAAATTAGCGATAAAATTATCGAGATTTTCAATTCTAATCGCAAATGTTTTGGAACAAGAAGGATTAAAAATGAACTTATCAAAAATGGTTTAAATGTCTCAAGACGACGTATAGGACGCATTATGAAAGCAAATAAATTAGTATCTTCTTATACGACATCGAAGTATAAATCATTTCCTTCTCGCTCAAGTGAACGCGAAATCAATAATGAATTAAATCAAAGTTTCAATAGAAAAGAACCATTGGAAGTTCTTGTCAGTGATTTGACATATGTAAAAGTGGCTGGAAAATGGCATTACATATGTTTATTTATTGATCTTTTTAACCGTGAGATTGTTGGGCATAGCGCAGGCTCAAAGAAAGATAGCACGCTTGTATCCAAGGCACTTAGTAGCATTAGACACGATTTAAGAGACGTACAAATGTTTCACACTGACAGAGGAAAAGAGTTTGATAATCACATGATTGATGATGTACTAGATACCTTTGGTATCAAAAGATCTTTAAGCATGAAAGGATGTCCATATGACAACGCAGTAGCTGAAAGTACATTTAAAGCGTTAAAAACTGAATTCATTAAACAGTATGATTTTAAATCTATTAATCACTTAAAACTCGAATTGTTTGATTATGTTAATTGGTATAACAACATTCGACCTCATAGTGCATTAAATTATCTGACGCCGAAAGCGTACAAAGATAGTTTCTATAAAAACTGTCTAGAAATCTGTTGACATACCACAGAAGGGTTAATGGAGCAAGAAGGATACGAATTTTTATTTCCATGATCAATAACTTCAACTAAGCTATTGCATAAAAAATGGTTTGAATGGCGTACGGATTTATTAGAATGAGAAAAGTATATAGATGCTATGAGAAAATCAAGTTTGGATGAAAACACTTAAAAATAATATTTGAAAATACGTTAGTCTCGTTAGATTAAACGATTGAAGATAAAGTATGAGAAAAGACCTATCTTGCTATGTTTGATCACGAGGATAGAGGCGAAAGGCATTGTCGACTAGACATGTCTTTTTCTTTTAACTAAATTTACCGCATCATTATGATATTAATTCTAAAAAATTATTTAAAATTCACAGGGGTGATCTTATTGATGATGTTAATGAGCTCCTCTATACTTTCTTGTCTGCCACTTCTAACCCATTCCTGAATAATGCCAAAGATTGCATTGCTCATAAATACTGCGAAGTAATGAACTTCCTGCTTAGTTTGAAATTGAAAATCTATATACTTTAATATATTTTTCTTAGCATTTTCACGGATCATCATTTTAAAAGTTTCTTGCACTTCTGGAGAGCCATTCATAGAGATTAGCAATAGGAAGAGCTCATCTTGTTGAGTGATAAGAGAAAGTAATTTTTTAAACAGGGCTACTTGATTTTTCCTATCATCATTAGCAATTACTCTTGTAATCTTTTTGATTACTGTCATACGATACTTTTTAACAAAGTCATTTTTATCGTTAAATTGGTTATAGAAAGTTGCGCGTGATATTTCAGCTTCGGTACATATATCTTTTACAGTTATTTTGTCATAACTTTTTTCAGTAAGTAATGTAATCATTGCTTTTTCTATATCATTTTTAGTTTTTACAATTCGCGCATCTTCAATGGAAACATTCTGCATAGCTATCTCTCCTAAAATTAATATACATATTTTTAAATGTGTAAAGTAAAAAATGTTTAGTCTATTGAATAATCCTTTATATATTTTATACTCAAAGTGTAATAGATAATAGACACTGTGTAAAATAATGAGAGGTGAGTATAATGGAATCAAAATCAATCGCAAATCTATCTCATACTGTAAAAGTATACGATAAACGTACAGTCCTGAATGATGTGTCATTATCGGTAAACAGTGGAGAAATATTAGGTATTATAGGACCTTCAGGCTCAGGAAAGACCACATTGATTAAATGCTTACTCGGTATGGAAAATTTAAATAGTGGATTAGCGACAATACTAGATACCACAATGCCGAACAGAAAAATATTAGGACGCATAGGATATATGGGACAAAGTGATGCGTTATACGAGAATTTAAGTGCTTATGAGAATTTAATGTTCTTTGGTAACCTTATTGGTTTAAAAGGAAAACAATTAGAAAAAATGATTGATGAGAATTTACAACTCGTAAAGTTAAGTGATTTCAAGAAAAAGTTGGTCAATACGTTCTCAGGCGGAATGAAACGTAGACTATCTCTTGCAATTACGTTATTAGGACATCCAGAACTGATTATCTTGGATGAACCTACTGTAGGAATTGATCCAAGTTTAAGAAAAGATATTTGGGAGCAATTGAAAATATTATCTCAACAAGGTAAAGGTGTTATTGTTACAACACATATGATGGATGAAGCCGAAAAATGTGATTTAGTGGGTCTTATTATTGATGGGAAATTATTTGAAATAGGAACACCTGAAACATTAAAAGAAAAATTTAATGTAACATCTATCGAAGAGGTATTCCTAAAAGCGGAGGTGAGAGATGATGCTTAGATTTAATGCAATGTTAAAACGAGTTGTAAAAGAAATCATTAGAGACAAACGTACACTTGCGTTAATGATGGTCGCACCGATGCTGATTTTATCACTGATGTATTTTGTATTTAATTCAAATAACGAACAAAATTTAAAAATAGGAATAGATCACACAGTACCATCAAAAATAGTTGATGTCATGTCAACAAAAGATATTGATTATAAACACTATCAAGAGAGAACAGCGAAAACACATATCAAAAATGATAATTTAGACGCTTATATTCAATTTCATAATAAGAAAATAAAAGTAACATATAAAAATGAAGATCCAACGAAAACGGCCCAAATAAAAATGATTGTAAACCAATCACTTGTAGGTGAAAAAATGAATTTACTTACTGATAATATGCAAGTGATGAAAGAAGCATTAAAAACACAATCAAAAACACTTCAAGAAGTGTTACCACCGCAAGCAAAGATAAAAATGATGCAGCAAATGAAACAGCCAGAAATGACTAAACCAACACAATACGAAATTGAAAATGCATATATGTACGGTGATGCAGACGGAACATTCTTTGATAAAATCTTTCCTGTGCTAATCGGTTTCTTCGTATTCTTCTTTGTATTTTTGATTTCAGGGATAGCGTTATTGAGAGAAAGAACAACAGGGACATTAAACCGATTAATCGCCACGCCTATTAAGCGCAGTGAAATTGTACTTGGTTATTTAGTTGGATTTGGGATATTTGCAGTTGTCCAGACATTGATAATCGTGACGTTTGCGATATTTGTATTAGACTTGCATATTGAAGGGAATATTTTATGGGTGTTTATAACGAATATCTTATTAGCACTTGTTGCATTATCCATGGGTATCTTTGTATCAACATTTGCCAATTCTGAATTTCAGATGATTCAATTCATCCCGATAGTTGTAATACCACAAGTGTTCTTCTCAGGGATTATTCCGATAGAACAGTTAGCAAGTTGGGTGAAATCACTATCAATGATTTTCCCATTAACATATGGCGGCAAAGCACTTACGGCGGTAATGGTAAGAGGCGAGGGGTTAGAGGGTATATGGATGCAATTACTCATACTAATCGGGTTTATGATAATATTTACCATATTAAATATTATAGGGTTGAAACGATATAGAAAAATATAGATATTAAGGAGTTGGGATATAATTCCTAGCCAAAACAGGGAATGAGTCTGAGACATAAATATCTCGAAGTTTTCTTATAATGAGATGATTCATTCAATGATACGAAAGTGTCTTTTTTAAAGTGTTTTAATGTAAAATTACATGTATATCACGTCATATTGTTGGCGAGAATCCTGAGGGAATAGGATGAGCGTCGAGCCCGGGGTTCGACCCATCCCCTAGGAAATGCGAGCCAAACAATACGAATGATTGATAAAAGAAAAGCATAGAGGTGATTGAATTATCTCTACGCTATTATTTCGGATTGATGTCCCACGCTTTTTGGGTATGGATAGAAAAGCGTTATTACTGTACAGCTTTTTAATCTTTAAGTGGTAAGGTGATTCTAAGACTTGATACCGAACTTTTGATTGATTTTATCTAAATCGACTTGATACATCGGTTCGCCATCAAGAACTATAAAGGGTGTCGAAAACGCATCATAATTAATCATTTCATTTCGATAATTGTGATTTGAAATGTGTCTTTCTTCAAAGTTGATTTGATGTTCAGAGAGATAGTTTTTAATAAAAGTACAAGGTGGGCAATCATCTTGAGTATAAATTGTAATGTGTGGCATCGCATAACCTACTTTTTCTTTTTTATTGATATATAGTAAGATAAATTGCAAAAAAAATCAAATTAATTTTATGGATAAATTTGACTAAATTAAGTCAAAGACAAGAATTTGTCATATTTTGAAAGTCCCAAAAGATTTATTAATGTTTATATAACGCTTATAATATTTAAATAAACATCTTTTATATAAAAGAGGAGGGATTAAATGGATGCAGTGGATATTAGCCGGTTTTTAACTGCTATGACACTGGCTGTTCATATTATTTTTGCAACAATTGGTGTGGGGATGCCTTTATTTTTTGCTATTGCTGAATTTTTAGGGATTAAGAAAAAGAATGATAAATATATTGCATTGGCTAAACGTTGGTCTAAAGGGTATACAATTACTGTTGCAGTTGGTGTTGTAACAGGGACCATTATTGGATTGCAACTTTCATTATTATGGCCTACTTTTATGCGTATAGGAGGTCATGTTATAGCATTACCACTTTTTATGGAAACATTTGCTTTCTTTTTTGAAGCGATTTTCCTTAGTATTTATTTATATACGTGGAGTCGATTTAAGAATCAATGGATTCACTTTTTCCTAAGTATTCCAGTGATTATTGGTGGAACGTTTTCAGCACTCTTTATTACTTCTGTGAATTCGTTTATGAATACACCTGCTGGTATGGAAATGAGAGATGGAAGAATGGTTAATGTCGATCCAGTTGAAGCGATGTTTAATGCTTCATTTATGGTTCGCTCTTTTCATGTTGTCGCTACAGCAATTATGACGATGGCTTTTATTTTAGCAAGTATTGCAGCATTTAAATTGCTGAAGAATAAAGTCCTTAAAGATCGTGAATATCACAAGTCAGCATTAAAAATAACAATGGTAGTTGGCCTGATTTTTTCTATGTTATCTATGTTAGCGGGAGACCTTTCAGCCAAATTTTTACACGAACATCAGCCAGAAAAACTTGCAGCATATGAATGGCATTTTGAGACTGAATCGCATGCAGATTTAGTATTATTCGGTGTTTTGGATGAATCATCCCAAGAAGTCAAAGGTGCCATTAAAATACCAGGGGCACTTAGTTTCTTATCCGATAATCGTTTTTCAACAGAGGTTAAAGGGTTAAATGAATTCCCTCAAGAAGAAATACCACCGCTCATTGTACATTATTTCTTTGATTTAATGGTAATTTTTGGTATTTTCTGTTTTGTGATTTCAGCAATCTATGTTTTATCATTATTTATTAAGCGAATTAAATCAGATCATAAGTGGTTATTATATGCCACAATTTTAACAGGCCCTGCAGCAATGTTAGCTATTGAGTTTGGATGGTTTCTAACAGAGCTCGGACGTCAACCTTGGATTGTTAGAGGTATTTTAAAAGTTCAAGACGCTGCGACACAAGCAAGTGGTTTAACTTTTGTAACTATATTATTTGCGATATTGTATTTTGTATTGTTATTTTCTGCTACTTTTGTTCTATTACGAATGTTCAAAGATCAACCGGCTTACAAGGATATTCGAGCATTGGAACTTAAGAGGGGTGAACAATAATGGATTATGGAATGATAGGAATAGGTGTACTCTGGCTGTTTTTATTTGGATATATTATCGTTGCAGCCATTGACTTTGGAGCTGGATTTTTCTCATTGCATGCGAGATTAACAGGTGAAGATCATAGAATCAACGGATTAATTGAACGCTATTTAAACCCAGTATGGGAAGTAACGAATGTATTTTTTGTATTTTTCTTTGTAGGAATTGTAGGTTTTTTTCCTGATACAGCTTACTATTATGGAACAGTCATGTTAATTCCGGGATCTATCGCTTTAATACTCCTTGCTGTACGTGGTTCTTTTTATGCATTTGAAAACTACGGTCAAGACCAAAAGTTGTCTTGGCTTATGATTTATGGCTTGTCTGGGTTGTTCATTCCAGCAGCTTTATCTACAGCGTTAACGATTTCTGAAGGCGGGTATATTATTCGAGATAGCCAAAATAAGATTGATTTAAATTGGGAAGAACTCTTTCTAAGTCCTTTTGGCTGGGCTGTTGTGTTTTTAGCAATTATTTCTGTTTTATATATTTCATCAGGTTTTTTAACATTTTATGCCTATCGTGCAAAAGATTGGGATGCTTATCACCTCTTGCGTAAGTGGTTTTTAATGTGGGGTGCGCCGATGATTGCTATTGCTTTATTTGTATTTCTATCTTTAAGAGTTCAAAATAAGGGGCATTTTGAATCAGCTGTTTATGATTATGGTTGGTTATTTGTATTAAGTATTATAGCTTTTATCATCGCTGGCTTATTGACCTATTTCAAAAAAGCACATGGCATTGCGTTTTTATTTGTCGTGATACAAATGGGAACAGCATTTTTTGGTTATGGATTGAGTAAATTACCTTATATTTTATATCCATATGTTAAAATAAATGACGCCGTTACCAATGATAGTATGGCTATTGTCTTGATTATAGCATTTATATGTGGTCTATTATTACTGTTGCCCTCACTGTATCTTATGCTTAAACTTTTTGTGCTTGACAAAGACTATGTGAGAGGAAGAAAATAGTAGTGTTACAATTTTATTTTAATAAAAGAGGTAGCACAATTACTTTTTAGAAACATTTCTGTTCTTCCAAAAGTGTGATGCTTTTAAAGAAAGTATTGATTTGGCAGATAAGATTGATATGATAGTAGATGATGTTTCTGAATCTAATTCAGTTCCATCTCAATAACGTTATCGAATAGGAGTGTGACGAAGGTTTCAGTATACTGAAATGTGTCCGCTCCTTTTTTAGAGTAGTGAATAGTGACTTATCATTAAAAAACTAACTATTTCGGAGGCATAGAATGGATAAGGAATACGTAGTTATTGGATTAGGCCGTTTTGGTGGCAGTATTGTACGTGAATTAAATGCATTAGATATGGATGTAATGGCTATTGATAGTGATGAGAATCGCGTTGATGAATATAGTGATATTGCAACGCATGCGGTGGTTGCAGATACAACTGATGAGGCTGTAATGAAAAGTTTGGGAATACGAAACTTTGATCACGTGATTGTTGCAATCGGAGAAAATATTCAAGCAAGTACTTTAACAACGCTAATCTTAAAAGAGTTAGGTGTAAAAAAAGTAACTGCCAAAGCCCAAAATGATTATCACGCCAAGATTTTAAATAAGATCGGTGCAGACACTGTCGTTCATCCTGAGCGTGATATGGGACGCCGTATTGCTCATAATGTTGCGAGTGCTACTGTACTGGATTACTTAGAGCTATCAGATGAACATTCTATTGTTGAGATGAAAGCAACTGAGTCGATGGCAGGACAAACACTAGTAGATTTAGATATACGCGCTAATTACGGCATTAATATTATTGCAATTAAGCGTCGAAAAGAAATTATTGTAGCACCTGATCCGAGTATGGCATTAGAGTTTGATGACATACTCATTATGATAGGTCATGACAATGACTTAACGCGTTATGAAAAGAAAATAGCACATTAGAGCAAAAGAGTAGTTGACCTTTTTAGAGATCAACTACTCTTTTTTGAGATAATTTATGTTACATGAGTTTATTTTTTATTATCGTTCACTTTCATAATAACAGGTAAAATCATAGGTTTACGTGCTGTTTTTTCAAATAGGTAAGGTTGTAATGTTTCGATGATAGATGATTTAATTTGGTGCCATTGGATTGAGTCGTTATGATTAAGCTTATAAATTACATCTTGTTTGATTTTTTTCTGTGCGTCATAAATTAATTGACCTGACTCACGCATATATACGAAACCACGAGAAATAATATCCGGGCCTGATAAGAGTTGATTAGTGTTAAAGTCGATACTAACCACGACGATAACAAGACCTTCTTCAGATAATAATTTACGATCTCGAATCACGACATTCCCAATGTCTCCAATACCACTACCATCAACAAGGACGTTACCAGAAGGGATGCGACTAGCAGTTCGTGCTGAGTCGCGAGTTAGTGCAAGTACATCACCAATATCATGGATAAATACATTTTCCTCTTTGACACCACAATCTACGCCAGTTTGACCGTGCGCAACAAGCATGCGATATTCACCATGTATCGGTAAGAAATATTTCGGTCTCATCAAACGAAGCATTAATTGTTGGTCACCTTGTGATCCGTGACCAGATGTGTGTATATTTGAAATTTTACTGTGAATAACCTCAGCGCCCGCTTGATATAAAGCATTAATAGTACGATTGATGCTTTTCGTATTACCAGGAATTGGCGATGAACTAAAGACTACTGTATCTTCAGGAATAATTTTGATTTGTTTATGTGTGCCGTTAGCAATTCTAGATAGAGCTGCCATAGGTTCACCTTGTGATCCTGTACATAAAATAAGCAATTGGTGTTTAGGAATGCTATTAATTTTATTAGGTTCAACAAATGTCTCCGGTGGGGCTTTAATATAACCGAGTTCCGTTCCGATTTTAATATTATTTTCCATTGAACGACCGAATGTTACAATTTTGCGATCATATTTAACAGCAGCTTCAACAGCTTGTTGAACGCGATAAATATTTGAAGCGAATGTTGCAAATATAATACGGCCAGTGCAATTTCTAAATATTTTATCGACATTTTGTCCGACTTCACGTTCACTTAATGTAAAGTCAGGCACTAATGAGTTTGTGGAATCGGATAAAAGACAAAGGACACCCTCATCACCGAGTTGGGCCATTTTAGAGATATTTGCTGGTGCTCCTACAGGTGTAAAATCAAATTTAAAGTCACCTGTGTGTATGATTTTACCTTCTGGCGTATCAACTATAACACCATACGTTTCCGGAATACTGTGTGTTGTTAAATAGAAACTGATTTCAAAATGTTTAGATTTAATTACAGTGTCTTCATTGATTTCATTTAATTCAGCTGTACGTAATAAATGATGCTCCTCTAGCTTATTACGGATAAGACCTAACGCTAAAGGGCCACCATATATTGGCACATTCAATTGTTTGAGCAGGTAGGGCACACCACCTATATGGTCTTCATGACCATGCGTGATAAACAGACCAACAATTTTATCTTGGTTTTGAACGAGATACGTATAATCAGGTATCACGTAATCAATACCAAGTAAATTATCGTCTGGAAATTTAATACCTGCATCAATAATGACGATTTCATCTCTATATTCGACGGCGTAAGTGTTCTTACCAATCTCACCTAAGCCACCAAGAGCATATACACCGACTTCATTTTTTTGAAGTTGTTTCATTACAGTGCCTGCTCCACGTTAAAATGCTCTGATTGTTTTTCATAATCTAAATGTGCGCCCTCTAATTTAGTTATGAATTCAATATTATAATTACGATCTTTTAAGTAACGACGTACCTGTTCTTCAGTATTTGCTTCAACATAAATGGACTGTGTATTCTCACGTACGATGACTTCATCTCTATTATGTTGGTAAAAAACTTTGAAAATTGACATTAATGTTTTCCTCCTAGTATTAAAAACTGTATATTCATGACATTGCACTATAACATCTTGATAAATAAAAAACATGAATTGAATAAATACGAAACACTCATAGAGTCTCATTCAATCCATCACTAATTACACTAAGATGTATGTGTAATGATATTTTAAATCCGTTCTTTTTTGAGTAATATAAGAGTTCAATCAACCTATATTTATGAAAATAAATTATTTGCAATCATTGAAAGTGCCATCCGAATCATCATAACGTGTTAATTACATGATGATTAATCGCAATAATCAATTCAAATCAATCAGTGAAAGCAAAGTAGATGCTTATCTGATAATAGACCGCTAAGGAAATTAATCCATTCTTATATTATACCCAGTTGGTTTTATTTTACATGATGTATGTAAAGAAATAAAGTGGAATGTGATAAAGTATAAAATATATGTGTTACGTTTGAACTGAGAATAACGATTCAAGAAAAAGGGTGATGATAATGAAAAGTGTCGAGCAATTAATTAAAGAAGTGCAAAAAGAACAGAATAGAACAGATAAGCAGTTGGAATCAATTCAATTTGAAATACGTCAAAATGAGGTTACAATGTTCTTTTTGTATCGAGAACCATTTGTGGATAGTGAGCAGCATCATTATATAAGGCATAATCATGATCCTGAATTTTTAGATAAGGAGACATTTGAAAATTTAAAAGAACAATTAATGGAGATGGATATTCCATTCACTGAGAGATCCGATATTTTTATGTAGACATTTTAAATAAGAAGAAACCTGGCTCGTTTGAAAAAAGGTTCTATAGTAAATCGGACTGGTGTATAAATAATTTCATTTATTTGATTGTTCCATAAAGCCTCACTTTTCTAGGCGCCTCAGAAGTCTCGGCTTAGGAAACAATCAAATTTGCTATATTTATTCACACCCCTAAGTTATAAAGTATGTTTTACCAACTCAATTTTACTGATTTATGTTGTATTAAAAGAGGCATTAATGTTCAAGGCTTTATGATCACATAACGAAAAAGGCGTTAAGCAATCCATTATTGCATAACGCCTTAATTTAATGCGACCAGTCCAATTTGACTGAGAGCCGAATAAAATGCGTATTTAAGCATTATTCAAACGAGCCAGGTTTGTTATATGAATAGGTCATTAAACTTCAATAGCATCGGCGTGGGGCTCTAAAGGATGATTAGCATCAATATGTTCATAAAACATAACACCATTTAGATGATCTAATTCGTGTTGGAACACGATAGCTGCGTATCCTTTTAAACGTAAACTGATTTCATTTCCTTCCATATCGTATCCTTTAAGTTTAATACGATAATGACGGTGAACCAAGCCAGGAATATCTTCATCCACACTTAAACACCCTTCCCCTGTAGGTAAATAGGCTTCTTGTACACTGTGGCTTACAATTTTAGGATTAATAATAACCATATCATAACTTTTGCCATTGCCATCATCTGGTAAATAGACAGCGAACATACGCTTTGAAACGTTAATTTGAGGTGCAGCAATCCCAACACCACTGCGTAAGTGATATTTTGCCGATATCTCTGGATCTTGACTATTGTGCAAAAAAGTTTGCATCGCTTCTAATGTTTGACGGTCCTCATCAGATAATGGGAATGAGACTGGTTCAGCCTTTTTATGAAGAGTTGGATGTCCATCTCTAATAATATCTTTCATTGTTAACATTTTTTGACACCTTCCTTAGATATAATATAACAAATTTGACGGATAATCGTCATAGTACATATCGCTTTATATTTATTCAGAAATACTTATTAATCTAATCTGTTAAAAATAAACTTTATCAACTTATCTTAAATTGTAACTATGGTTTAATGATTTTAACATAAATTTAAAATTAAAGCCTTTGCAAATATTTGATTTATCAATTATTTTTCATTAACATAACCATTGACAATTTAAGGAGGCTGAATGAATGAAATTCAAAAAGACACTAGGGGTTGCACTTGCCACAACATTTTTATTAGCTGCTTGTAATAATGATGATGAGCATATTGAAAGTTATAATGATGGACTGCAACAAATTCAAAAAGTTGAAACACCAATTCAAGATGTAAGTCAGCAAATGCAAAAGTTAGAATCTGAGAAAGAAAAACAAATGAAAAAAATAAGTGGCTCAAATATACCTGATGTTCAAGATGAAGTTCAAAAAGTATTAGATAATGATCAAAAGATAGGCGAGCAACTAAACAAAGAAAAAAATGCAGTTCAAAAATCAAAAGAAGAATTTGAAAAGATAAAAAAAGAATCTGCCAAAATAGAAGATGAAGATACTAAAAAGGAATTTGATGACTTTAATAAAGCAATGACAAATAAGTATGAAAAACATGAGGCATATTTAAAAGAATATGAAAATGTTTTAGCTAAAGAAAAAGACTTATTTCAATATTTCCAAGGTCAATCTGGCACACAAGATATTGTAGATCAAAAATCAAAAGCGTTAGCTGATGTACAAAAAGATATGAGCCAAAAAGTGAAAGCGTATACAGATGCTGTCAAGAAAACTCAGCGAGAGCAAAGGGATATCCAGCAATATTTGAATGAATAAACTATAACAGTTTTAAATGAGAATTATAACAGTTTCTAAAACTGTCGTGATATCAACTGTTACAGAACTTTAATTTAACTATTTAACAGTTCAACAGTTTTATGTTACACTAATTTAAGATGAATTATATATAAACGGGAAAGGTATGGTGAATTGAATGGCTGCTAAGTTAAAAGCCCAATTCGATGCTGAAAAAGTATTGAAAGATACTGAATCGAAATTTGAAATGGTTCAAATCTTAGATGCAGATGGAAATGTTACAAATGAAGATTTATTACCAGATTTATCTGATGATGAATTAGTTGAATTAATGAGAAGAATGGTGTGGACACGAATTTTAGACCAACGTTCTATTTCATTAAATAGACAAGGTCGCTTAGGTTTCTATGCGCCAACAGCTGGTCAAGAAGCTTCACAATTAGCATCACAATATGCGTTAGAAAAAGAAGACTTTATTCTACCTGGTTATCGTGATGTGCCACAATTAATTTGGCACGGATTACCATTAACGAAAGCTTTCTTATTCTCTCGTGGTCACTTTGTAGGTAACCAAATGCCTGATGGTGTTAACGCATTAAGCCCACAAATTATTATCGGTGCACAATACATCCAAACTGCGGGTGTAGCACTTGGTCTTAAAAAACGTGGTAAAAGTGCAGTAGCAATCACGTATACGGGTGATGGTGGTTCATCACAAGGTGATTTCTATGAAGGTATTAACTTTGCGTCAGCATACAAAGTACCTGCCATTTTTGTTATTCAAAATAATAACTATGCAATTTCAACACCTCGAGACAAACAAACTGCAGCTAAAACATTAGCCCAAAAGGCTGTTGCAGTAGGTATTCCTGGCATTCAAGTAGATGGTATGGACGCTTTAGCTGTATATCAAGCAACTAAAGAAGCGCGTGATCGTGCGGTTGCAGGAGAAGGTCCTACACTAATCGAAACAATGACTTACCGCTATGGACCTCATACAATGGCTGGTGATGACCCTACTAAATATAGAACATCTGATGAAGATTCTGAATGGGAGAAAAAAGACCCATTAGTACGTTTCAGAAAGTTCTTGGAAAATAAAGGTTTATGGTCTGAAGAAAAAGAAAATGAAGTAATTGAACAAGCAAAACAAGAAATCAAAACAGCTATTAAAGAGGCAGACAACACTGAAAAACAAACAGTTACTTCATTAATGGATATTATGTACGAAGAGATGCCACAAAACCTTTCAGAGCAATATGAAATTCATAAAGAGAAGGAGTCGAAATAAGCCATGGCACAAATGACAATGGTTCAAGCGATTAACAACGCGCTAGCAACTGAACTTAAAAATGACGAAAATACTTTGTTATTTGGTGAAGACGTTGGTGTTAACGGTGGTGTTTTCCGTGTAACTGAAGGTTTACAAAAAGAATTCGGTGAAGACCGCGTATTCGACACACCTTTAGCAGAGTCTGGTATTGGAGGCTTAGCATTAGGTCTTTCAACACAAGGTTATCGTCCAATTATGGAAATTCAATTCTTAGGTTTCGTATTTGAAGTATTTGACTCAATTGCAGGTCAAATTGCACGTCATCGTTTCCGTTCAGGTAATTCAAAAGTTGCACCTGTAACAGTTCGTGCGCCATTTGGTGGAGGGGTTCATACTCCAGAACTTCACGCTGATAATTTAGAAGGATTATTAGCACAATCACCAGGGCTTAAAGTTGTTATCCCATCTGGCCCATATGATGCAAAAGGATTATTGATTGAGAGTATCCGTAGTAATGATCCGGTTGTTTATTTAGAACACATGAAGTTATACCGTTCATTCCGTGAAGAAGTTCCTGAAGAGGAATACACGATTGAATTAGGTAAAGCAAACGTTAAACGTGAAGGTACTGATTTAACAATTATCACTTATGGCGCAATGGTTCAAGAATCAATGAAAGCTGCTGAAGAACTTGAAAAAGATGGTCATTCAGTAGAAGTAATCGATTTAAGAACTGTACAACCATTAGACATCGATACATTAGTTGCTTCTACAGAAAAAACAGGTCGTGTTGTTGTTGTTCAAGAAGCACAAAAACAGGCGGGTGTAGGTGCGAACGTTGTTGCTGAACTTTCTGAGCGTGCGATTCTTTCATTAGAAGCACCAATTGGACGTGTAGCAGCACCTGACACAATTTACCCATTTACACAAGCTGAAAATGTTTGGTTACCAAACAAAAATGACATCCTAGAACAAGCTAAAGCAACATTAGAATTTTAATTCACTTTAGCTTAGAGATAGAGACACTTGCGGAGAATGTGAGTAAAAACGTATTTTAATTTGTAGATACGTCTTTTGCCCCCTTCTCCTAAGTGTGTTATCACATTTATTAATTAAATTTAACTTATTTAGGAGGAAACAACGTGGCATTTGAATTTAGATTACCAGACATTGGTGAAGGTATCCACGAAGGTGAAATTGTAAAGTGGTTTGTTAAAGCAGGAGACCAAATCGAAGAAGACGATATTTTATGTGAAGTTCAAAACGATAAATCAGTAGTAGAAATCCCATCCCCAGTTTCAGGTACTATTGAAGAAGTACTTGTAGAAGAAGGTACGGTTTCTGTTGTTGGTGATGTTATCGTTAAAATTGACGCACCTGATGCAGAAGATATGCAATTCAAAGGTGGACATGATAATGCATCTTCAGAAGATAAAACTGAAGAAGCACCACAAGAAGAAAAAGCGACTGAAGCCCCTCAACAAAATGAAGAAGAGATTGATGAAGATAAGCGTGTTAAAGCAATGCCATCGGTACGTAAATATGCGCGTGACAACAATGTAAACATTAAAGCTGTCAATGGTACTGGTAAAAATGGTAGAATTACAAAAGAAGACGTCGATGCATACTTAAACGGTGGTGGACAAGCTAGCGCTACTGAACAAAGTACATCAACTGATTCTGCTGAAGAAGCACCTTCAACTACTACTGCACCAGCAGCATCAGCGCAAGGTGACTTCCCTGAAACGACTGAAAAAATTCCTGCAATGCGTAAAGCAATTGCTAAAGCAATGGTTAATTCAAAACACACTGCGCCACACGTAACATTAATGGATGAAATTGATGTTCAAGAATTATGGGATCACCGTAAGAAATTTAAAGAAATCGCTGCTGAACAAGGTACTAAGCTAACATTCTTACCTTACGTTGTTAAAGCGTTAGTTTCTGCACTTAAAAAATACCCAGCACTTAATACTTCATTCAATGAAGAAGCTGGAGAAGTGGTACACAAACATTATTGGAATATCGGTATTGCTGCTGATACTGAAAGAGGTTTATTAGTACCTGTAGTTAAAAATGCTGATCGTAAATCAATGTTTGCTATTTCAGATGAAATTAACGAACTTGCTGTTAAAGCGCGTGATGGTAAATTGACATCTGACGAAATGAAAGGTGCAACATGTACAATCAGTAACATCGGTTCTGCTGGTGGACAATGGTTTACGCCAGTGATTAACCACCCAGAAGTTGCAATTCTAGGTATTGGACGCATTGCTCAAAAACCTATCGTTAAAGATGGCGAAATCGTAGCAGCGCCAGTACTTGCATTGTCGTTAAGCTTTGACCATAGACAAATTGATGGTGCGACTGGTCAAAACGCTATGAATCATATCAAGCGTTTATTAAACAATCCAGAACTATTATTAATGGAGGGGTAAAATATGGTAGTCGGAGATTTTCCAATTGAAACAGATACTATAGTTATCGGGGCAGGCCCAGGAGGCTATGTTGCAGCTATTCGTGCAGCACAACTTGGACAAAAAGTAACAATCGTTGAGAAAGGTAATTTAGGTGGTGTATGTCTTAACGTTGGATGTATTCCATCAAAAGCATTATTACACGCATCACACCGTTTTGAAGAAGCACAACACGGTGAAGACCTTGGAATTAAAGCTGAAAATGTTACGCTTGACTTCAATAAAGTACAAGGTTTCAAAGGATCAGTTGTTAACAAATTAACTGGCGGTGTTGAAGCTTTACTTAAAGGTAACAAAGTTGAAATCGTTAAAGGTGAAGCTTATTTTGTAGATAGTAACAGTTTACGTGTAATGGATGATAAGAGTGCGCAAACTTACAACTTCAAAAATGCAATCATCGCAACAGGTTCACGTCCAATTGAAATCCCTAACTTCAAATTTGGTGGACGTATTTTAGACTCAACTGGTGCATTAAACTTAGATGAAGTACCGAAAAAATTAGTTGTTGTTGGTGGCGGTTATATCGGTTCAGAATTAGGTACTGCTTATGCTAATTTCGGTACAGAAGTCACTATCCTTGAGGGTGCTAAAGAAATCTTAGGTGGATTTGAAAAACAAATGGTTGCGCCAGTTAAAAAAGCTATGAAAGCAAAAGGCATGACTATTGAAACAGAAGCATTAGCAAAATCTGCTGAAGAAACTGATAACGGTGTTAAAGTCACTTATGAAGTTAAAGGCGAAGAAAAAACAATTGAAGCTGATTATGTATTAGTTACAGTTGGTCGTCGTCCAAATACTGATGAGTTAGGCCTTGAAGAGGTTGGTGTTAAATTAACTGATCGTGGATTAGTTGAAGTTGACAAACAAAGCCGCTCTTCAGTAAGTAGTATCTATGCAATTGGTGATATCGTTCCAGGATTACCACTTGCGCATAAAGCAAGCTACGAAGCTAAAGTAGCAGCTGAAGCAATTGCAGGTCAAAATTCTGAAGTCGACTACATTGGTATGCCAGCTGTATGTTTCACTGAGCCAGAATTAGCGCAAGTTGGCTATACAGAAGCTCAAGCGAAAGAAGAAGGCATTGAGTATAAAGCATCTAAATTCCCTTACCAAGCTAATGGTCGTGCATTATCATTAGATGATACAACTGGATTCGTTAAGTTAATTACACTTAAAGAAGACGATACTTTAATCGGTGCTCAAGTTGTAGGTACAAGTGCTTCTGACGTTATCTCAGAATTAGGACTTGCTATTGAAGCAGGTATGAATGCTGAAGATATCGCATTAACTGTTCACGCTCACCCAACTTTAGGTGAAATGAGCATGGAAGCTGCTGAAAAAGCGTTAGGTTTACCTATTCATACAATGTAATATAACCATATATAAGGGCTAGAACTGAAACGTGTTCTAGCCCTCCTATTTTTTTATAGAGCCGCATTATTAAAGCAGAGGTGATAATATGGAATACACATATCCTATTGATGTAGATTGGACGCAAGAAGATATACTGAAGGTAGTCCATTTCTTTAACATGATTGAGGCATATTATGAGAAAAGCACCATTAGTCGAGAAATATTGATGGATGCTTATAAAGACTTTAAAAGTGTTGTGCCTGGAAAAGCAGACGAGAAAAATATCTTTGAAACATTTAAAAAGCGTAGTGGTTATGACAGTTATGATGTCGTTAAAAAGGCAAAAGATCAACGACTTTAAAAAATAAGATTGTGTAAAAAAGTATTGTAATTTGAACTGTGATTTGGTATTTTTATTAAGCATTAAACAAAATGTTTAGTAAAAGTAAACAAATCACTTTTTTTAGGAGTAATCAATGGAAATTGGTCAAAAATTAAAAGATTTAAGGCGCTTTAAAAACTTAACACAAGAAGAGTTGGGTGAACGTACGGACCTTTCAAAAGGATACATCTCACAAATTGAAAGCAACAAAACGTCTCCGAGTATGGAAACATTTTTAAATATTCTTGAAGTATTAGGGACGACACCTCAAGCTTTTTTTGATATACATCAGGTTCAAAAGGTCCATTATCCAGAGTCAGCACAACTGACCTATGATGCGAGTGATGTGGGGTATCATTTGAAGTGGCCAGTACGTACATCAAATGAACATGAAATGGAGCCGCTGATTTTAACTTTGGCACCTCATTCAACATATAAGGACTTTGAACCTTCATCTTCAGACACTTTTGTTTATTGTTTAGAGGGGACTATTACGCTGAAGCTGGGGACAAATAGTTATACTGCTCAACAGGGAGATGCGCTTTATTTCAAGGCGCATATGACACATCAATTATTAAACGTGAGTAATCAATCTACTAAAGTGATGATTGTTGCTACGTCATCATACTTATAGTAAGGAGACTACACAATGAAGCAATTTTTAACAATGACAAATTTATCTAAAAGCTATGATCAACAAACAATATTGAAAAATATTGATTTAGAGATTGAAAGTGGGTTGTTTTATACCATTTTGGGGCCTTCAGGTTGTGGAAAAACGACTATTCTTAAACTCATTGCAGGTTTTGAAAAACCGGATGCTGGAGATATTGTTTATAAAGGGAAGCGTATGAATGAGATTCCATCAAATCAGAGACAAGTGAATACAGTGTTTCAAGACTATGCACTCTTTCCTCATTTAAATGTATTTGAAAATGTTGCGTTCGGTTTGAAGCTCAAAAAAATGGCCAAAAAAGAGATAGCTCAAAAAGTGAGTGAGGCATTAAAATTAGTCAAACTTGAGGAATATCGGCAAAGTTCAATTCAGGCATTAAGTGGGGGACAAAAGCAACGTATTGCCATCGCACGTGCTATCGTTAACGAGCCGGAGATTTTATTATTAGACGAGTCCCTCTCGGCATTGGATTTAAATTTAAGAACAGAGATGCAATATGAGTTGAGAGCGTTACAGTCTCGTTTAGGTATTACATTTGTATTTGTAACACATGATCAAGAAGAGGCGCTAGCTCTAAGTGATTACATATTTGTAATGCGTGAAGGTAAGATTGAACAATTTGGGACACCTACAGATATATATGACGAGCCCGTCAATCGTTATGTAGCTGATTTTATTGGAGAATCAAATATTGTAGAAGGAACGATGGTACAAGATTATATCGTCAATATATATGGTCAAGATTTTGAATGTGTTGATAAAGATATCATGCCAGAAACACAAGTGGATGTAGTGATACGCCCTGAAGATATTGAGATTGTACCTGAACATGAAGGACTATTCAAAGCTGTGGTTGTGTCTACGTTGTTTCGAGGCGTACATTATGAAATGATTTGTAAGGATGCCAAAGGATATGAATGGACGATTCAATCTACAAAGAATGTTGAAATCGATTCACGTGTAGGATTGAAATTTGAGCCGGATGCGATACACATCATGGTACCTGGTGAAACTGAAGAAGAATTTGATAAACGTATTGAAGGTTATGGGGTATAACAAAATGAGAAATATTAACAGATTCTTGGCGATTCCATATGTATTGTGGATGATCATTTTTATCATTATTCCAGTTATTTTACTTTGTTACTTTTCTTTACTGGATCAACAAGGACACTTCTCACTAGTCAATTATAAGCAATTTTTAACTTGGACGTATATGCAAATGTTATGGTCATCTATAGTTTATGCTGCAATTATCACTTTATTGTGTTTATTAATCAGCTATCCTGCTGCATATTGGATTAGACAGTCTGCCCACGCATCAACTTGGTTAGTGATCATGATTGTCCCAACATGGATGAATTTACTACTTAAGACATATGCATTTATCGGCCTTTTAAGTCATGATGGTATTATCAATAGAATTTTGAGTGTGTTTCAAGTGCCAACTCAAGATATATTGTTTACAGTTCCAGCATTTATCATTGTGGCCGTGTACATTTATATCCCATTCATGCTACTGCCTTTATACAATAGTATGAAAGATATACCACAACCCTTGATACTTGCAGCACAAGATTTAGGCGCAAATAAGTTTACAGTGATTCGTAAGGTAGTTATTCCACTCACATTAGAAGGGATTAAAACAGGAATACAAGTGACATTCATACCTGCGCTTTCTTTATTTATGATTACGCGTTTAATTGCAGGAAATAAAGTGATTAATATCGGTACTGCGATTGAAGAGCAATTTTTAGTGATTCAAAATTATGGAATGGGATCGACCATCGCATTATTCTTAGTCTTATTTATGGCTGTTATTTTGATATTCACACGTACAAAAAATAAAGGAGGCTTAATGCGATGAAGTGGTATGGTAAATGTTATTTATATATTTTATTGTTCATTTTGTATATGCCATTATTCTTTCTGATGTTTTACTCATTCAATAGTGGAGGAAACATGATTCGTTTTGAAGGATTCACATTGGAGCACTATCAAAGTCTATTTGAAAATAAAAGACTCCTCCAAGTTATTTTTAACACGATTGCCATTGCTTTATTGGCAGCTGCCTTTTCTACTGTGATTGGTATTTTTGGAGCGCTATTAATATATTCTGTACGTCATCAATCCATTAAATTATCATTATTAACGCTCAATAATGTACTTATGGTATCTTCAGATGTCGTTATCGGGGCATCATTTTTGATCATGTTCACAGCTTTAGGTCATTTTACTGGATTTGGGTTAGGGTTGATGTCGGTTTTAATATCGCATATTGCCTTTTGTATACCTATAGTCGTTATCATTATTTTACCTAAATTATATGAAATGAATGAATCCATCCTTGATGCAGGTCGTGATTTAGGCGCTTCAGAATTTCAATTGTTAAATAAAATAGTAATTCCTCAATTAATGCCTGGAATCATAGGTGGATTTTTTATGGCACTTACCTATTCATTAGATGATTTTACGGTTAGTTTCTTTGTAACGGGAAATGGTTTTAGTGTTTTATCAGTTGAAGTATATGCAATGGCTAGACGGGGTATTAGTATGGAAGTTAATGCAATTTCCACATTACTATTTGTTGTTATAATGATGGGACTCGTGATTTATCAATTGATTAAACACCGAAAAGCGAAATCTTTCTCCAAAAATAGAGGTGCTACATTATGAAACGACTGACACAATTAGTTTTGAGCGCAATCTTTTTAGGGTTAATATGCTTAGGGATTGGTTATTGGATCAACCATGGTCATATTGGAAACCAGTCAGAAGAACGATTATATGTTTATAATTGGGGAGAGTATATCGATCCAGAGCTGATTGATCGTTTTGAATCTGAAACGGGAATACGTGTGATATATGAAACGTTTGACTCAAATGAAGCGATGGAAGCTAAAATTAGAAATGGTGGTACGCGATATGATGTCGCTTTTCCAAGTGATTATACAATTGAAAAGTTAAGAAAAGGAAATTTATTACATCGTATCGACAAAGACGCTATTCCTAACATGAAACATCTAGATCCTAGTTATTTAAATCAACCGTTTGATCCTAATAATCAGTATTCCATTCCTTATTTTTTTGGCACGGTTGGCATTTTGTATGATCAAGAGGTTTATCCGAATATTCGCTTTGATAGTTGGAATGATTTAAAAAAGCCTGAACTTAAAAATGACGTTCTTTTAGTGGACGGTGCACGTGAAATAATGGGTTTATCATTAAACAGTTTAGGATACAGTTTAAATGATACGAATCAAACTCATCTGGCTGAAGCAGAGTCTCATTTAAAATCATTTGCTCCAAATATTAAAGGGGTTGTCGGTGATGAAATTGCAATGATGTTAGAACAACATGAAGCGAATGTAGCTGTAATTTGGAGTGGCTCTGCCGCACCGATATTCAACGCAGACGATCGTTTTAATTACGTTGTACCTAAAGATGGTTCGAACTTGTGGTTTGATAATATGGTCATTCCAAAAACAGCACAGAATGTAAAAGGTGCGCATCAGTTTATTAACTTCTTATTGGAACCAGATGTTAATAAACAAAATACAGAATGGGTAGAATATGGGACTCCAAATCAAACAGCACGTAATATGCTACCCGAAGAAATCCGTAATGATATACGTGTTTATCCTACCAAAGAAGAACAGCAAAGACTTGAAGTTTATAAAGATTTGGGACCAGACGTATTAAACGAATATAATGAACGGTTTTTGAACTTTAAAATGGCACTATAAATATTTAGACATTAAGATATAATGATGTTATAGTTAACAAATTGAATAAGGAGTGAAATTATGGCAAGAGATGCATATACACAAATAAGGCGTCCTTTGAATCGACTTGCTGAAAAAATACTGGGATGGCTCAGTTGGATTTTGATATTAGCAACCACAGTTGTAGCAATGTTTTTTGGATTAGTCCTATTCAGTAATGAAAACTCCATCCAAAACCTAGAAAATGCTATCGCTAATAATAGTTTCTTTCAAGAATTATTGACGAATAATAATATGACGTCTACTCAATTAGTGATTATGTTTCAAAATGGAGTTTGGGCTTTTATTGTTTATTTGATAATTTGTTTGTTGATTTCATTCCTCGCATTGATTTCAATGAACTATAGAATAGTATCGGGGTTATTATTTTTATTAGCGACTGTTATTACGCTTCCATTATTTTTTATTTTAGTTCCTTTATTCTTTTTTATTGTCGCTATGATGATGTTTATTCGTAGAGACAAGGTAGATTGGGTACCCGCATACCACCAACCCATCTATGATTATGAAGAAAAGCCAATCAGTAAACAATATGAGCATTCCCATTATGATGAGGAACCCATCACTCGTCATCAAGATAAAGTGACATCAGAGACAACATATGAAGCACAACCAGAAATTTTATCAAGAACGGCAAAATATAATCATAAAGTTACAAAGTCAAAAGATATACCTGAACATTCAGATGAAAATCACAATGAGAACCCTCATTCTACAGAGCAATTAAATGACAGTGTCCCACCATTTGAAGGGGAACGTGATGCTTATGATTCATCGGATAACAAACCTTATCATGAAAATGAATATGTTACACAAGATACAAGATACGAAGCGACCCAACCTTTAAAAGATGAACAGAAAGAACAACGAAAAGCTGAAAAAGCTAGGTTAAAAGAGGAACGTAAAGAAAAGAAGAAACAACAGAAAGAAGAGCGAAAAAAACGTCCGAGTGCGACGATACAACGCCGTAAAAATTTTGAAGATCGTTTAAAAATTCAACAAGAACGTGCGAATGAAGATAAATCAAATAAGTAAGCACAGTATGTTTATTAATTAAATATATAAATTAGAAAGAATAGAATGAGAGATTTTAAAAAAACAATTAATTCTCTGTTCTATTCTTTTTAAATATATCAAGAGAATTATTATGATTTAGGTTTAAAGTTTCTGTAAGAGGTAATAGAGGCATTAGGAGGTTGATAATATGGCAGATCAATATGTCTATCAAAATGAAAATGAAGCGGATCAATTTAATCATCATTCTAACCAAAGTGGTTTTATTAAAAGAACAGTAGAAAAAGTATTAACTTGGGTTGGTATTATTCTACATTTGATTTGGGCAATTATAGGTACAGTAGGTATTTCGCTTTTACCTCAATTGGCCAATAATGGTGAAATTAGAGAAGCTTTGAATGAGCAAGGTCAAAATGCTGATGAACTTGCCAATCAAAGTGTTTCGGTAGGTTCATTAATTATTCCGTTTGGGATACCCCTTGTTTTAGCAATCATTGCTGTTTTCCTATTCAAAAAGCGTATATTAGCTGGTATTTTATTAGTTATTGCTGCGCTGACAGGTTTATTCTTAAGTGGTAGCTTAATTGCAGCTATATTATGGTTGATTGCAGGTATTATGTTGTTTGCGCGTAAACCTAAAAATAACATTAATCCAAATTATAATACTGCACAACATGAACACATTAATAGCGATCGACATAACGAACATTTTGATAAATCAAAAGTGAATGATTTAAAATCAGATGTTAGTGAAAAGCGAGTGAATGACCTCGAAACAAAGGATTCATATGAAGATAAAGCTAAAAATAAGTTTGACGATTTTAAAAATAAATAACACGTAAAAAGTCTAGACATCAATCCCAAAATAATAGCGTAGAGATGATTGAATTATCTCTACGCTTTTCTGTGCGCCCGGCATGGGTAACATCTTGACGGTGAAAGTCCGTTACAGGCTTGGTAGTAGGAACTGTTAGCGAAAGACAAGGGTGTCCATTGCGAAGTGGAATCTGAAGGAAGTCGGACGCAAACACTCGCACTGACGAACAGAAACATCATACAAGGCTATGTAGAATGGATGAATCTGCAGAACAAGATAAAGTCCAATACTACCCGAGTTCTATATAGTAAATGATGCGGTGGCATGAGTGGAAAGAGGTTACATCTTACCCGGGGAGGTCTCATCAGCGGTACTCTACCGTAGTAACAACGAATGATGAGAAGTCAGCAGAAGTCATAGTAGGGAAAATGTACCGAAGGACTGAACAATATTCAATACAAAGTAAAGATTGGAGGTTATAGATTTACGACGTACAGAATACGGTTTAATCGGCAGCTTATGGAAGGATAAGTAGTGGAACGAAAAAAAAGAATACATAAGTGTGTACAGTAAATCTTAGGTGAAATGAAAGAAATGTATCGTAAGTCTCCATCATTGATGGAGCTTGTTGTAAGACCAGACAACATAGAAAAAGCTATCAAGAAAGTTAAGAAAAACAAAGGTGCTCCTGGAATTGACGGCATGAAAGTCAGTGAACTTCGTGCTCACTTTGCGCAGTACTTTTCACAGATAACGAAAAAACTGCTTGAAGGCACATACCAACCTCAAGCAGTTCGAAAAGTGCAAATTCCCAAACCAAATGGGAAAATGCGTGTGCTTGGTATCCCTGTCGCTAGAGACAGGGTAATACAACAAGCGATTAAACAAGTGATTGAACCCAGCATCGACCGAACATTTTCGAATCATAGCCATGGTTTCAGACCTAATCGTAGCACAGGAACAGCACTTAAGCAATGCGCTATTTACTACGAAGAGGGCTATAAAATAGCCGTGGATTGTGATTTGAAACAGTGCTTTGACATGTTAAATCATGATAAGCTGATGTATTTGTTCGAACGCCATGTTCAAGATAAGTCAATTTCAACATTTATCCGTAGAAGTTTACAAGTAGGTGCCATTGACCTATCTGGCGAAGTCGCAGAAAGAAAGATAGGTGCACCACAAGGGGGCGTTATCTCTCCTTTACTATGTAATATCTATCTACATGAACTGGATAAAGAACTCGAAAAGCGTGGACACCGGTTTGTACGCTATGCAGATGACTTTGTCATCTTTGTACGGACAAAACGTGCAGGTGAACGCGTAATGATGAGTGTAACGAAATTCATTGAAAAGCAACTGAAGTTGGCTGTCAATGAAGATAAAAGCAGAATAGGAGCAGTCACACGTTTAAAGTTCTTGAGTTGTCTAATAACCAAGGTAAATGGGGTTTGTCGTTTCAGACCGACTACGGAAGCAAAAAGAAATTTAATACGCGTCTTAAGGAAAATAACGAAACGAAATAGACCCGGTACCTTTAAAGACATTATCACTGAAATTAACCAAGTGACGAGAGGCTGGATAAATTACTTTGGTAGAGGTTTTATCAGAGAATTTATTGAAACCACGCAATCTTGGTTAAACCGCCGACTTAGACAACTCATACTTAAACGGTGGAAAAGAGTAAGAACTAAGTATAAGATGTTGCGCCAATATGGTCTTGACCATAGAAGTGCGATGAAAATCGCACAGTCTCGAAAAAAGTACTGGCGACTATCAAACACGCACGAGGTTCATCGTGCACTTACAACAAAACAACTCTACAAGTGGGGACTGATACCATTACCCCAGCTTGCAGAGTTGGCTTACGCAAGATATTGAACCGCCGAGTACGGAACCGTACGCTCGGTGGTGTGAGAGGACGAGTAGTCAATTAATGGCTACTCTCCTACTCGATTCTATCAATCATTCGTATTGTTTGGCTCGCATTTCCTAGGGGGGCGAGCCCCGGTCTCGACGCTCATCCTATTTCCTCAGGCGTCTCGCCAACAATACGACGTTATATATATGTCATTTTACGTCAAAATACTTTAAAAAAAGACACTTTCGTATCATTGAATGAATCATCTCATTATAAGAAAACTTCGAGATATTTATGTCCTAGCCTGTTTAAATTAGCAGATTTTAAATGATAACAATGATTAGTTGTAAAACTTTAATAGGTGATTCAATGTATCTTCTATGAAAGCGATAAAACTTTCATCGCTTTTTAATGCATCAGCTTGTGGTGTGATAGCTCTAGCGATAAAAAACTCGCCTTTTTTTACATTTTGAGCACGACGAATGCCTTGTAAAATGTCTTCCTGAGTCATCTCTTTAATCATGGACTTTTTAGGTTGTGTATGATCTAGAGAAATTTGGAATCCAGCAGGTAAATTAAGAATGTCGGTTAATTTGTTTTCAAATATTTGTGCATCATGGCCTTTATTTTTATCTTCATGCATAATACCGTACATAACGAAAAGGTGATCCTCAAATAAACCAATTTGAAAATGGGGCATCATCTTGTAACCGCGTTGATTTGTAGCGAATGCGACCCACGTATCTTTAGGTGGATTAACTGTACGTCGTGCATGTTTTGCAACGTGTGGATAAAAGGTCTCACCTGTTAAAGAAGTGAGGTATTCAGCAAAGTATTTGCCTAGCGCATGGAGTTGCGGTCGTATATGTTCATTTAATGCAGTCATACGTGCATCTAAGCCATCTATCTCAAAAACTTTGAAATCTTCTGGTTTAAAAGTGTATGTGGTCATAATTTTACTCCTTAGTTTAAAGTTCTGAATTGATTTAATTGTAGCATAATAAAAGCGTTAATACATTTAAGTTAACTCATTTTCATGTATAATAAGAATCAATAGGAGTGAAGGAAATGTATTTATATGATTATGCTAAAAGCCTTGTGTTAGAGGCAGGTAATAATATTCGCAAGTGGATGCATGAAGATTTACGTATTGAAGAAAAATCAAACTCTAATGATCTTGTAACAAATGTAGATAAATCGATTGAAAAATTTTTAGTCGCTCAAATTAAAGACACATACCCAAATCACCATATTATTGGGGAAGAGGGGCATGGTCACGATATTGATTCAGATGAAGGGATAATTTGGGTCATTGATCCTATTGACGGAACTTTAAACTTTATACATCAACGTCAGAGTTTTGCTATTTCTATTGGGATTTTTAAAAATGGTAAGCCTTATGCTGGTTTTGTTTATGATGTTACGAATGATGTGCTGTATCATGCGAGGTCGGGTCAAGGGGCTTATCAGAATGAAACGAAACTACCGTTTTTAAAAGAAACAACGGTTTCAGAGAGTATTATAGGGGTCAATCCGAATTGGTTGACTAAGCCTAAACTGGGTTCTATTCTACAGCCTATTGTCAATGACTCGAGAAGTGCACGTGCATACGGCTCAGCAGCGCTTGAGATTGTTTATGTCGCTACTGGACAGTTAGAAGCATATATGACACCGAGGTTGCAACCATGGGATTTTGCGGGAGGTTTGATTATACTTCAAGAGGTTGGAGGACGCATTACTAACTTTTTAGGAAATGCGCTATCCATTACGCAGTCGAATTCTGTCATCGTAGGTAATCAAGCGATTCACCATGAGATATTAGTGGATTATATGCAGCCCCATGACGAAATATTACAAGAGCTACATCAACGTTTTAATCAAAATAATTAAATAAGCATTGGCTGAAATTTGATATCTTTAATCCATTTACTTGTTACAATGACATTAAGCTCAAAATGAGGTCGGAAGGACACAGTCGTTTGTGTTCTTCCGACTTTTTCATAAATGATGTGATTTTTTTATGACACTATGTAGAATGTTTTGATATCACTTATGAGGTTAACGTTTTAAAAGGCATTAAAACCAATTATTTTCTTTATATTTTTTTTTCAGTGTAAAACCGTATCCTAATGTTATTAATAATAGGATAAAAGTGACAATCATCCAAAAGATATTGCTCGCAGCGATTGCAAAACTAAATGTTGTTAAAAAGAATACAGCAATAAGTGCTAGTACAAAAAATATTGTTTTAGATTTCTTCATCTATCTTGACCACCTCACTGTTTCATCGATTAATTTATATGATATAATAAACAAGTTGCAAAAGAAAGTGATAATTTACCCAAGAAAGGAAATAAAAGAATGACAAAATTAAGAGAAGATGTTCGTAATATTGCGATTATCGCTCACGTAGACCATGGTAAGACGACTTTAGTTGATGAATTATTAAAGCAATCTGGTATTTTCCGTGATAATGAACATGTAGAAGAGCGCGCGATGGACTCGAATGATATAGAGAGAGAGCGTGGTATTACCATACTAGCTAAAAATACAGCTGTAGATTATAAGAATACGCGAATTAATATTCTTGATACACCTGGACACGCTGATTTTGGTGGCGAAGTGGAGCGTATTATGAAAATGGTAGATGGTGTAGTTCTTGTTGTGGATGCATATGAAGGTACAATGCCTCAAACTCGTTTTGTACTTAAGAAGGCTTTAGAACAAGACCTAAAACCAGTTGTTGTTGTAAATAAAATTGACAAACCTGCTGCACGTCCTGAAGGCGTTGTAGATGAGGTGTTGGATTTATTTATAGAGCTTGATGCTAACGATGAACAGTTAGAGTTTCCTGTGGTGTATGCATCGGCAGTGAATGGTACAGCAAGTTTAAATGCGGATGAGCAAGATGAAAATATGAAATGTTTATACGAAACGATTTTAGAATATGTACCAGCGCCAGTGGATAATCGAGATGAACCTTTACAGTTCCAACCAGCATTACTAGACTACAATGATTATGTAGGTCGTATTGGTGTCGGACGTGTTTTTCGAGGCACAATGCGAGTGGGAGAAAACGTATCATTGCTTAAATTAGATGGCTCGATTAAGCATTTCCGTGTGACGAAAATCTTTGGTTATTTCGGTTTAAAAAGGGAAGAAATCCAAGAAGCCTATGCTGGGGATTTAATTGCAGTTTCTGGTATGGAAGATATCAACGTAGGTGAAACAATCACACCACAAGATCATCAAGAAGCGTTGCCAGTATTACGTATTGATGAACCAACACTTGAAATGACGTTCCGTGTGAATAATTCTCCATTTGCTGGAAGAGAAGGGCAATATGTTACAGCACGTCAAATTCAAGAACGTCTAGACAATCAACTTGAAACAGATGTATCACTGAAAGTCACACCAACTGACTCACCAGATGCATGGACTGTTGCAGGTCGTGGTGAGCTCCACTTATCTATTTTAATTGAGAACATGCGACGTGAAGGCTTTGAGTTACAAGTATCAAAACCTCAAGTTATTTTGAAAGATATTGATGGTGTATTACACGAACCTTTCGAAAGAGTACAAGCTGAAGTACCTGAAGAGCATGCTGGAGCTGTCATTGAATCATTAGGACGACGTAAAGGTGAGATGGTGGACATGGTAACCACTGATAATGGCTTAACACGTTTAATCTTTAATGTACCAGCTCGTGGTTTAATTGGTTATACGACTGAGTTTATGTCAATGACACGTGGCTATGGTATTATCAACCACACATTTGACGAATTTCGTCCACGTATTAAAGGGCGTATCGGTGGCCGTAGAAATGGTGTGCTTGTCTCAATGGATCAAGGTAAGGCAAGTGAATATGCAATCTTAAACTTAGAAGACCGTGGTGTTAATTTCATGGAGCCGGGTACAGAAGTTTATGAAGGAATGATTGTAGGTCAAAATAACCGTGAAAACGACTTAACTGTAAATATTACAAAAGTGAAACACCAAACAAACGTCCGTTCAGCGACAAAAGATCAAACAGAAACGATGAAACGTCCTAGAATTTTAACGCTTGAAGAGGCGCTTGAGTTTATTGATGACGATGAATTAGTAGAAGTAACACCTGAAAATGTCCGTTTAAGAAAGAAAATTTTAAACAAAGGTCAACGTGAAAAAGAAGCAAAACGTCTTAAACAAATGATGGAAGATGAAAATAAGTAATAGCCTGACAATGATAGTCGCAGGTTGAGCTTGTTTAAATGCTTAAGAAGTATCAAAATTACCGAGATGGGGCTGGGACATAATCTCAATAATCGAAAAACTTCGAGGTTTTCGTAAGAATTTACAAAAACTCTTGAAGTTTTTCCTTTCATTAGATGATACGAAAATGTCTTATTTTTTTAAGTATAATAGTGAATGATGACATGGAGTTATGAAGTCATGACGATAGCATTATTAATAATGAGATTATTTGATTCATGTTATCGAACGTCCTATAGATGATATGATTAAAAAGGAGAGGTTACCAATGGAACAAAAATTTGAACCTTTATTCCAATCACTGCATCTTGCTAATGGGCAAGTGCTTAAAAATAGATTCGTACTAGCTCCGTTGACGCATACGTTGTCAAATAGAGACGGGACAGTATCTGATGTGGAATTAAATTATATCGAATCACGAGCGAAAGATGTTGGATTGGCAATTACAGCAGCAAGTTATATTAATCGTGAAGGACAAGCCTTCCCAGGACAACCCTCCCCAGGACAACCCTCCATCTCAAAAGAGTCAGATCTTCAAGGATTACAATCGCTTGCAAAAGTGATGAAAACGAATGGCACTAAAGCTGTTATACAAATCCATCATGGAGGAGCAAAATCATTACCAGAATTTGTACCTGATGGAGATGTGAAAGGGCCTAGTGAAGTGTCGACGGTCGGTTTCGGAAAAGCTGAACCTCACGACGTTAGAGCGATGTCAAATGAAGAAATTGAACAAGCTATTAAAGATTTTGGTTATGCTACACATTTAGCAATATTAGCTGGATTTGATGGGGTTGAAATACATGGTGCCAATCACTATTTAATTCACCAATTTGTGTCACCGTATTATAATAGACGATCAGATGAATGGGGAGACCCTTTGCGCTTTCCAAAAGCGGTCGTTGATGAAGTCATCCGTACTGTACAGAATGAAGCGACTGAAGATTTTATAGTCGGTTATCGCTTTTCGCCAGAAGAAGTAGAAGAACCGGGTATTACGATGGAACTAACCAAGCAATTGATTGAGGTCTTAGTTGAACAGCCACTTGATTATTTACATGTTTCATTAATGGATATACATTCTAAAACACGTCAAGGTCAATATAAAGGTCAGAAGCGAATTGATTTACTTTTAAAATGGATTGAGCAGCGTTTGCCATTGATAGGCATAGGCTCTATTTTTACAGCTCAAGATGCGCTTAGTGCTTTTGAATCTGGCGTACCACTCATTTGTATGGGACGGGAACTATTATTGGATCACAATTTTGTTCAAAAAATTAAAAGTGGTAAAGCAGATGAGATAATTTCGCATTTCGATCATAAACGTGAAGATAAACATCATTTACCAGATGCTTTATGGAATGCATTTGCTCAAGGAATGTACCCAGTTCCTCAAGTTAAAAATGATTAATTCAATGATACGAAAGTGTATATTTTTCAAAGTATAATAGTGAATGATTCCATGCATAAACGACGTATTGATGACGAGACGCCCGAGGGAATAGGATGAGTGTTGAGACCGGGGCTCGACCCACCCCCTAGGAAATGCGAGCCATACAATACGAATGATTGATAAAAGAAAAGCGTAGAGGTGATTCAATCATGAATCATCTCTACACTATTATTTTGGGATTGATGTCCCAAGCCTTATTTTGATATATCACAGTTGTTATACTCTACGATGAAAAGGTCTTTTCAATTGTTTAGGTGTATCGACTCTACTTTTACATTCATCGCACATAAAAGTTTTGATGGGGTTGTTTTTTAATTGTTTAGCCAACAGTGTATTCTCATCGAGTAGTACTTCTGTATTACAAAGAATGCATGTGACTTTGCGCATGATTACAACACCTCGATGTGCGTGACATGACTAAACTGATATTGATAACCTTCATTTGGCATATAAACGAAACTGTCGACGCCATCATCTTCATATAGTCTTTTACCATCTTTGGCAAATTGGAAGAATAAATAAGGCAATAAATGAAATGGGATTTCTATAGCTTCGTCACTGTTAGACAGACGAATCGTTTTAACTTCAGGATAAGGTTCGGCATTTTTAAAAAATGGTGTCATATTAATGACAAATGAATCTTTTAAAACTGCTCGTTTTTGATACTCGATTTCTGAGTTTAATGTTGGAGGATTCGTTTGACCTTCAAGAATTGCCCGATTCCATTCCTGATTGTCTTCAAACTTGATGGGTTTCTTACCTTCAAAAACACCATTTTCTAAATCAGAAACTGTAATTTTTCGATCATCAAATATCCACGTTGTACTATCTAGAGTAATTGGAAATTTGACTAACCCTTTGATTTGAATCATATTAAGCACTCCCTAAGTATAGTTATAAGTTAGTTTATCATATTTACAGCGATACGTATTCCAAATTTACTTGCTTTTTACGAGGGGATAAGATAAAATTTTTAAATGAAAACACATTTATAGGGGGAGTACGTTTTGAGTACAAAAAGTAACTTTGAGTCTGTTGCGTATGACCAATTGCATAAAGATGCTGACCGTATTTTACAATTAATTAAAGTACAAATAGATAATTTAACATTACCTCAATGTGCACTGTACGAAGAGGTTTTAGATACACAGATGTATGGTTTGCAAAAAGAGGTTGACTTTGCGGTGAATATTGGTTTAGTCAACTCTGAAGATGGTAAACAGTTAATGCTTAGTCTTGAAAAAGAATTATCAAAATTACACGAAGCAAATACGAACGTGTCAAAATAAACATATGTAGTGCAACGATAGAATCAATTTTTATTTTGATATCAATGCGATGAATTGGATGATTATCATATATGAATAATATGAAAAAGCTCTTTCGATATATTTTGAAATCCTCTAAATATATCGATTTTCCATTATTAATTACTTACCTTGCACTTTGCTTTATTGGATTGACAATGGTTTATAGTGCAAGTATGGTTGCTGCGACGAGAGGAACCTTAACAGGTGGTGTTCCTGTTTCGGGAACATATTTTTATACACGACAACTCGTATATGTCATTATTGGCTTTTGTATTGTCTTTGTGATGTCATATATCATGGATGTTAAAATTCTTAAAAATCGTAATGTTCAACTTGGGATGATGGGCGTGATTATATTCCTTCTATTTGCGACTTTAGGATTTGGTAGTGAAATCAATGGCTCCAAAAGTTGGATTAACTTAGGTTTTATGAATTTACAAGCATCGGAGTTATTAAAAATTGCGGTTATTTTATATGTGCCGTATATCATCGAACGTAAACGCAAAGAGATTCAACGCCAACCATCGGCCATCATCGGCCCTATTATTTTAGTCGGATTTTGTTTAGGTCTTGTGCTTATGCAAAAAGATGTCGGCCAAACATTGCTAATTGCAGGAATCTTTTTTAGCATTATTATCTATTCAGGTATAGGTGTTAAAAACTTTTTAAAGATCGGAATGTTTTCTGGTTTAGGTCTGTTAGTTGGACTATTTTTTATTTTTGTGTTCCATATCAATATTTTACCTGATTATTTAACAGCTCGCTTTAGTGCGATTGAAAATCCCTTTAACTATGAAGATGGTATCGGGTATCATTTAGCGAATTCTCTATTAGCTATTGGTAACGGAGGATTGTTTGGTCGAGGACTAGGGAATAGTGTTATGAAGCTCGGTTACTTACCTGAAGCTCATACAGATTTTATCTTTGCTATTATTAGTGAAGAGTTGGGGCTTGTAGGAGCACTAATTGTATTAGGTCTCATTTACTTTATCGTTTATCGTGCCTTTACACTGGCTTCACGAACGACATCTTATTTTTATAAGTTAGTATGTGTTGGTATTGCGAGTTACATAGCCTTACAAGCGTTTATTAATCTAGGAGGTATCTCTGGTTTAATTCCATTGACAGGTGTACCATTACCGTTTATTAGTTTTGGTGGCTCTTCAATGATGAGCTTAAGTATTGCGATGGGACTATTGCTTATTATAGGTAAGCAAATTAAGTATGACGAGGCAAAAAAACGTTATATGGCCAAGCAAATGAAACAAACGTCTAGATATTAAATATTTTAATTATTTTTATGAAAAAGGTCAGGACTCTGATATGCTGTATGAGGTCCTGGTCTTTTTTTATAAGCACATTAAGATACGCTCATTAATCCTTACAATCTTTTTAGTAGATGAGATGCATTGATTTTTTGACAATATCACATAGGAAAAGTAAAATAGTAATGTGATTCAATATATCTTATCAAAAATGATAAGGTATACTTATGTGTTCAATTTAGAGCTCATTAGTATTTGTTATTATAAATTTTATTTAAATTACGATATAATAGAGTATATATTTTTAGAATTTTCAGAATAGTAGGAGGCGCGAAAATGAAAAAGATACATAAGCTACTGGTAGCAAACCGTGGTGAGATTGCAATTCGTATTTTTAGGGCAGCAACGGAATTAGACATAGAAACTGTAGCTATTTATTCAGCAGAGGATAAAGGTGCATTGCATAGATATAAAGCAGATGAGTCTTATTTAGTAGGTGAATCGTTGAAGCCTGGCGAAAGTTACCTCGATATTGAAGGTATCATAGATATTGCTAAAAATGCCGGTGCTGATGCAATTCATCCGGGTTATGGTTTTTTAAGTGAGAACAAACAATTCGCCGAACGCTGTCAAGAAGAAGGGATTATTTTTATAGGTCCTGAAACACGTCATTTAGATATGTTTGGTGACAAAGTTAAGGCGCGAACTACAGCGATTAATGCCGGGCTTCCTGTCATACCTGGTACAGATGGTCCTGTCGAACGATATCAAGATGTCAAAGCCTTTGCAGATGAAGTTGGATACCCACTTATGGTCAAAGCCACAAGTGGTGGTGGCGGTAAAGGTATGAGAATTGTGCGCCAAGAAAGCGAGCTTGAAGAAGCATTTGAACGTGCGAAATCAGAAGCTCAAAAATCTTTTGGTAATAGTGAAGTTTACGTTGAAAAATACATTGATCAACCGAAACATATCGAAGTTCAAATCATAGGAGATACACATGGCAATGTTATCCATTTGTATGAGAGAGACTGTTCAGTTCAGCGACGACATCAAAAAGTAGTTGAAGTTGCGCCATCAGTGAGTCTAGATGACGATTTACGTGGAAAGATTTGCGATGCAGCTGTGCACTTAATGTCTCATATTCAGTATGTGAATGCCGGTACTGTTGAATTTTTAGTTTCAGGAGATGCGTTTTATTTTATAGAGGTGAACCCACGAGTACAAGTAGAGCATACAATTACAGAAATGATTACAGGTGTGGATATCGTTAAAAGTCAAATTTTAATAGCAGACGGTGGTGATATTCATCAAAGTGATATTGCAATACCACAACAGTCAGACATTCATACTCTAGGCTATGCTATACAGTGTCGTATTACAACAGAAGATCCAACGCAAGATTTCATGCCTGATACAGGTCGTATAGTAGCATATCGTTCAACGGGTGGATTTGGTGTTCGCTTAGATGCGGGAGATGCTTTTCAAGGTGCTGTGATTTCGCCGTATTATGATTCATTATTAGTAAAAGTGTCTACACATGCATTAAGTTACAAAGATGCGCGTGAAAAAATGGAACGTTCGTTACAAGAAATGCGTATTCGTGGCGTCAAAACGAATATTCGCTTTTTAAGAAATGTTATTAATCATGACAAGTTTATTACGGGCGACTATACAACTAAATTTTTAGATCAGGCACAAGAACTTTTTATTGTTGAACCTTCGCGTGACAGAGGAACGAAAACTTTAGAATATATTGGTAATGTTACTGTAAATGGGTTTCCAAATGTTGAAAAAAGGTCTAAGCCTCATTTTGAGCGTCTAATTTTACCAAGCTTAGATCTAAAAAAGAAACAACAGTTAAAGGGAACGAAACAACTTCTTGATGAAAAGGGACCCAAAGCTGTTGCAGATTGGGTTAAATCACAAGATGATGTGTTAATCACAGATACGACATTTAGAGATGCACATCAATCGTTACTGGCAACTCGAGTACGTACACATGACTTATTAAATATTGCACCAAAAACTGCAGAAGTCATGAATGATAATTTCTCTTTAGAATTATGGGGAGGTGCGACGTTTGATGTAGCTTATAACTTCTTAAAAGAAAACCCTTGGGAGCGTTTGACTCAATTGAGAAAAGCAATTCCTAATGTATTATTTCAGATGCTATTACGTGCATCTAATGCAGTAGGTTATAAAAATTATCCTGATAATGTCATTCAAAAATTCGTTGAAGAAAGTGCGAAAGCAGGTATTGATGTATTCAGAATTTTTGACTCTTTAAACTGGGTTGAACAAATGAAAGTCGCAAATGAAGCTGTTCAAAAGGCAGGGAAAATTTCAGAAGGTACGATTTGTTATACTGGTGACATTTTGAATGTGGAACGATCAAACATTTATACAATTGAGTATTACGTCAAACTTGCTCAAACATTAGAACGTGAAGGATTCCACATGTTAGCGATTAAAGATATGGCTGGTTTATTAAAGCCACGTGCTGCTTATGAACTGATTGGTGAGTTGAAATCAGTCGTTGATATACCAATCCACCTTCATACACACGATACAAGTGGAAATGGTGTATTAACATACAAACAAGCGATAGATGCGGGTGTCGATGTTATTGATACAGCGGTTGCTGCCATGTCAGGACTAACAAGTCAACCAAGTAGTAACTCACTATACTATGCAATGAGTGGATTTGATCGTCGCGTTCGTATGGATATCGACGGTCATGAAACTTTATCACACTATTGGGATACAGTGCGCCCATATTACAGCGATTTTGAAAGTGATATGAAATCACCGCACACTGAAATTTATCAGCATGAAATGCCAGGTGGACAATACTCAAATCTTAGACAACAAGCCAAAAGTTTAGGATTAGCTGAAAGGTTCAATGAAGTCAAAGATATGTATCGTCGTGTGAACTTTTTATTTGGAGATATCGTCAAAGTTACCCCGTCATCAAAAGTTGTAGGGGACATGGCATTGTATATGGTCCAAAATGATTTAGACGAAACTACAGTGATTAAAGATGGTCATAAGCTTGACTTTCCAGAGTCAGTTGTATCCTTTTTTAAAGGTGAAATAGGCCAACCTGTCAATGGATTTAATAAACATTTACAAGAAGTTATTTTAAAAGGGCAACAACCTCTAACAGAACGCCCTGGAGAGTATCTTGAACCAATTGATTTTGACGAATTGAAACAAGAGCTACAAAACATCCAAGACGAAGAAGTCACAGAGCAAGATTTAATAAGTTATGCGTTATATCCAAAAGTTTATGAACAATATGTTAAAACATATCAGCAATTTGGACGTATTTCAATTTTAGATACACCGACATGTTTCTTTGGTATGAGAGATAATGAAACGATAGAAATAGAGATAGATAAAGGTAAAATTCTAATTGTTACATTAAAAACAATCACAAAACCAGACGAGAATGGCTTTAGAACAGTATTTTTTGATATGAATGGACAAGCGCGTCGTATTCAAGTGAAAGATGAAAATATCAAAGCTGAGAATGTATTAAAGCCAAAAGCTGATAAAAGTAATACAAATCACATCGGCGCACAAATGCCAGGTACCGTTATCGAAGTGAAAGTAAAAGAGGGTGACCAGGTCGAGGTTGGACAGTCATTGCTTATTACAGAAGCTATGAAGATGGAGACAACCATTCAAGCCCCATTTAAAGGAACAGTTAAGAAAGTGTATGTTACTGCGAATGATTCTATCGCGACACAAGACTTATTGATTGAACTAACACCTGAAACATAAATCGTATTGATATGTAAATGAAAAATTAAATATAGATGTGAAAGCGGCTGTGACATAATATCTCAGTAATCAAAAAACTTCGAGGTTTTCGTAAGAATTAACGAAAAATCTCGAAGTTTTTCCTTTAACTAGATGACTAATTGAATAATATGGGTTCTATAGTAAATCGGACTGGTGTATAAATATTTCATTTATTTGATTGTTCCATAAAGCCTTGCTTTTCTAGGCGCCTCACCTCAACTCATTTTAAGATTGAACTTACCCAATCTTAAAATGGATTTTCGATTACGGCAAGATGCCTCAGAAGTCTCGGCTTAGGAAACAATCAAATGTGCTATATTTATTCACATCCCTAAGTTATAAAATATGTTTTACCAACTCAATTTTACTGATTTATGTTGTATTAAAAGAGGCATTAATGTTCAAGACTTTATGATCGCACAACGAAAAAGGCGTTAAGCAATCCATCATTGCATAATTCCTTAATTTAATGCGACCAGTCTAATTTGACTGAGAGCCATAATACGAAAGTGTTTTTTTAAGTATAATAGTGAATAAGACACGCATAAATGAAGTATTGATGACGCGAGACTCCTGAGGAACCAGGACTAGCTAAAGATTACAGGCTGAAGCTGTCCCCTTGGAAAGCGAAGTCATATCATACAAAGTTTTATCATAAAAAGAAGCACTAAGACACATTTTTACTAAAAAGCATCTTAGCGCTATTTATTTTAGGATTTATGTTCTAGCCGTTCCTTTATTTACAATATTTCAGAATTTGAAAAGTTTTTATGCTCTATTTAGGTGTTGTTCAATTTTTAATGAACATTTACAACAACTTTTGCATTATTGCTCGCCACGGTTTGATCTTAAAATTAATAAAATAAAGTAAGCGATCATACCGAATAAATAGGTAATAAATAGTGCATGGAAAAGTGCGATGATTAAATTCACTTCTGTAAATATCGACAATGCACCTGTTAAAGCTTGAAGTAAAACGAGTATAAATGTCGCAGTATAACCGTAATGGATTGTGCGAATGTTTGAGTAATTTTTGACTGCATGAATATAAGAGATTAAAACGATGATAAAGACACACATTGCTAAAAAGCGATGTGCAAGTTGAACCCAGTCTTGCGCTGTGTGTGGTAACAAATCGCCAAATGGTAGTGGCCAAGATCCATATGCCAAACTTGCTTCAGTATGTCTCACAAGTGCGCCTGTGTAGATACCAACGTATGTGATTCCAGCCATTAACCAAGTTAAAATTTGAAGCGGCTTATGAATATGCACAATATTAGCTTCGTATTTTTGATCCAAACCAAAAATAAGCAATGTCAATAAAAAGACAGACGAAAAGCTAATCAAGGATATGCCAAAATGTAGTGCCAAAATATAATCATTTTGTTGCCACATGACTGCTGCAGCTCCAACTAGTGCTTGTATTAATAAAAAGCTAACGCTAATGATACAAAGTGGTTTGACTTCTTTAATGTGACCAATGTTCTTCCATGACGTAATCACTAGCCACAATACAACGATTAATGAAATACCTGATACAGCTCTATGGCTCAGTTCGATAATGGTTTCAATTGGTAAATTTTGAGGTAAGAAAGCGCCATGACATAGTGGCCAGTCTGACCCACAACCATCTGCAGAGCCAGTTTTCGTTACCAGTGCACCACCAAGCTGTACCCATGTCATCATGAGTGTCGCTAAAATGGAAAGCCATTTTAGGTTGCGTTTATTAAACAATACTAAACACCCCGTTATTCTAATTTGATATAAATGTGAAGATACATTTAGGCTCATTATAACAGAAATTATATCAGTAGATATGTCTATTTTTGAATGTTTTATGAATGTCGCTAAAGTGTCATAAATTTTCCTTATTATATCTAGTCAATCGTTATACTTTGATATATCATATATATTATATGACAATCTAAAGGGGGGTATTGAATGTCAAAAGCAGATGTGATGAGTCAAACTACTGGACGTATAACTTACAAAGAATTCAAGCAAATTATTAAGTTAGGTCTTGTTCAAGGCAACTTAATCCCAGCTTTTGCAGGTGCTTGGTTAGCAGTGGTTATGACACAACACGCCTTTCTAACATCAATTCCACAAATTTTAATGACATTATTAGGTTCTGCACTTATTATGGGTGGTGCATGTGCAATCAATAACTATTATGATCAAGATATTGATGCATTAATGCCCAGTAAGCAAAGCAGACCGACAGTGAATCAACGAATCTCAGATCGGAACTTAGTCGTTTTAAGTTTCACGATGATTTTAGTAGGTGAAATACTATTATTTATGATTAATATCCCTGCCGGCGTAATAGGTTTAGCAGGTGTTGTAGGGTATGTTTCTTTATACTCGATTTGGTCAAAACGTCACACAACTTGGAATACTGTAGTGGGGAGTTTTCCAGGTGCGGTTCCACCTTTAATAGGTTGGGTTGCCATTGATGGTCAACTGAGTGTGATGGCTTGGGCTTTGTTTTTAGTTGTATTTTGTTGGCAACCTGTTCATTTTTATGCCCTTGCGATTAAACGTAAAGATGAATATTCAATGGCTAATATTCCAATGTTGCCTTCTGTAAAAGGTTTTAAGCGTACGCGTATAGGTATGTTCATATGGTTGATTGCTTTATTACCATTACCTTTTTTGATGTATGACTTAGGTATTACGTTTATAGTATTAGCGACATTGTTAAATTTAGGTTGGATTACTTTGGGTTTAACTAGTTTTAAAGCCTCAACAAAAGAAATGAAATGGGCGACAACGATGTTTGTATATTCTCTTAATTATCTCGTTTTATTTTTCGCACTTGTTGTGGTGATTTCTTTAATTAAAATGATTTAATTCTAAAAGAGTGAGGAATGAAATAATGGATTTAATGAGAATCTTACCCATGATTAGTACAGCATGTATTTCAATTAGTGCTATTTTTGTTGCGATTGGCTGGCGTCACATTTATATGCGTCGAATTGAAAAGCATAAAAAGAATATGTTAACAGCTGCGACATTAGCGGTCATATTTTTTATTATTTATGCGAGTCGTACATTACTTCTTGGCAACACGGCATTTGGGGGCCCTGATTCACTCAAGCCGTTCTATACGATATTTTTAATATTCCATATTGTACTTGCGACAGTTGGAGCTGTTATGGGAATTATTCAAATTACGACAGCATTAAAGGAAAAATATCATATTCATCGTAAAGTAGGTCCAACAGCATCAGTCGTTTGGTTCTGTACAGCGATTACAGGGCTTGTGACTAATATTTTACTATATGTCTTATACCCAGGTGGAGAAACGACTTCATTACTTCGTGCAACTTTCGGTTATTAGAATCAGAAGTTGATATGAGATGTTAAGGACTGTTTTTAATTAAATATGCTAGAAATATAAGAGGTGACTCAGAAATCTGAAAGTTTGATTCAGAATTTCTGAGTCATCTTTTTTAGTATTGCATGATAATATATGTATACAGTATTCAGTGGAATATCTAAATGTTTATAGAGATTTTTATTTAAATTTATTGTTAAACATGCGACAATGATTTTCATAATAGTTATTCACAATCATAGAGGGGAGATCTAAAAATGAAAAGTTTAATTATAAAAATTATTGGTATTATGTTACTAGTCGTGTTTTTAGTTTATTTATTTTATTCCCCTCAACTTGAGTTTGATGTTTTAGAAAATCCGAATCGCTCAACTTCCAAAACTGATCACAATGATAAAGCGCCACAATCAAATCAAAATATGAACCCCAAAATAACTTCGGGACTTGGGACGTTGATTGGTAAACCTATGGATAAAGTTACAGAAAAATTAGGGCAAGCCGATCGTACTTATCATTATATGAAGAAATATAAAACATTTATCTTTCAACAAAAGGATGCCTATATCATTGTTTTATCTAAAGCAGGTAAAGTCAACGCTATTTATATGACTGGAGAGGGGTCTCGGAAGATGTCAGGGCCTATTAAAGTCAATGACAATGCTACAAACCTGTATAATTCTTATTCAATGAACACAGAGCCGCATTTTGAAGTGAATCAAAAAGCGTATCATTTTGAATTATCCGATTTTGATACTAAAACGCAGGCTTTAATTCAGTTTGATGATATATATACACAAGTTTTTATAGACCAACAAAGAAATAAGATTCAGGGCATTCGTTTTTTAGATAAGGAAGCATTGGCAGATATTAATCCGTATTCGGAACAAAATGATGATCCCTTAACAAAAGAAGAATTAGATCAAGAAGCAGAACGCCAAACAGCTGATCAGACGAAAAATCAATTGTTGACATTATATGATCTTACAAATGAAATGAGAAAACTTAACCATCGTGAACCATTAAAAGTAAATGCAACGCTCGAGAATGTTGCGACTGTAGATTTGTTTGATGTTGTCGATGGAGGGAGTGCTGAGTTCAAGGAAGGCCGTTTAACAGATTTGGTGAATCAAACGCGCTTAGATTATCAAACAGTGTCTCAAAATGTTGGTTATAACTTTAATGATGTACCGACAGTTGTGCATGGATGGATTAATTCAGATACACATCGTTCGAGAATGTTAAATAAATTATATGATGAAATGGGTGGCGAAGTAGATCGTCATTATTATATGTTAATATTTTTAGAGAAGGGGGAGGATGATCGTGTTTGACGAAGAAGTCATCGCTATATTAGATGAGACAGATCAATTAGCGGATATGATTCAAGCTTCTGAAACCTACGAGCAATATGCAACCGCTAAGGCTAAACTTGAAAGTGATGCCACTGCGCAACGTTTGTATCAAGACTTTTTGAAAAGCAAAATGAAGTTTGATGAAGTACAAAGGTTTGGGCGTTATCATCCGGATTATCAAGAGATTATGTTAAAAACACGTCGACAAAAGCGTGCCTATGAAATGCATCATACAGTGATTCAATACAAACAAAAAGAAACGGATTTGCAAGCACTTATAGATGAAGTTGTTCTGACTATCGTATCTAGTGTATCTGAGCATATCAAAGTCGACGTTGGTGTGCCATTTTTTAAATCTGATGCGGGATGTGGATGTAATAGTGGTCACGAGTGTGGATGTAACATAAATAAGTGATATTAAATGAACGACTATCAGAATTGCACTGAAGACGACATCAATGAATCAGTTTCAGTGCAATCGTTGATAGTGGATATGTGTGCCATAATCGTTATTTAGAACGAGCGGTATTTAGAAATTGCGCCCCTAATTCAGGTCGGTCTGTAACGATCGTATGGACCCCCATATTGATGAGGTCTTGCATTTGATCAACGCTGTTCACCCCATAAAAGCCAGGTGCAATATGCCGCTTATTGAGCCAATTGACTAATGTAGGTTGAGCGAGTGGAATGCCTTTAAATGAGGTAGGCATTTGAAAAGTATCAGCTGTTCCGTCGTATATTTGGCTTAGTCCAGTATATAGTTTGAGTATTGCATCTGTCACTTCAGCTTGACTTGCCCCAACTGCAATGGAATGATGATTATATAAATTAAACCGCTCAATTTGCGCCTTGTAAAAACTTGTAACCAACACCCGATCTTCTGCACTTTGCTTCTTTATTACATCATATAAGCATTTTGCAGCGATGCGTCCTTCATAACTATTCGGGTGGTCTTTGATATCGATGTTAACCAATTGGTTTGGATAACGCTGTAGTAATTCTTCTAGTGTAATAATTTTTGCGTTTTTATGATTGCGGTAGGGTTTGTTGCCATTAATATCTGTAAAATGAAATCCAGCATCAAGCTGTTTGAGTTCTGTTAGTGTGTGATTTGAAACTAGGCCAGATCCATTCGTTGTACGGTCAACATCAGCGTCGTGAAAAATAATCACTTTTTCATCTTTAGTGATTCTGATATCTGTTTCAAAGCCAGTGAGACCTAATTTTACAGAGTGGTCGAATGCTAAAAAAGTTGATTCTGGTCTTTCTTTCATACCACCACGATGGCTAAAAATATATGGGGCTTCATGTTGGAAAAAAGGTTTAATCTCACGTGGTACGGGTTTGTTTTTAAATTTTTTAAGCAAAAGTAAACTGCCGAACAAACCAGATATGCCCATAATTGCACGCGTTATACATTTATTTGTTTTGGTCATAAGTTCACACTCCTTTATAATGAGAAGAGGATATATTAACTGTACTACAATCAGTTTGATTAGAATAGTAAAGTGAAGTCTAATAGATAAAGTTTTATCGATTGAATTGATTAAAAATATAATATGAGATTAACAGAACAAAGGTGAGGTGAAAATATGGAAATCATTCAACGGGATAAGTTAATTGTCTACTTAAAAAGTATGAAACATGAACGACATATTCGAAAATATGGTCATATTGTGTATTCAAATAAAAAAGATAAATATATAACTATGTATGTCAGCCAAAATAAGATTGATGATACAGTCAATCATCTAATGAAGCTAAAATATGTGACTAAAATTGAAGGGTCTCCTTATAAATACTTAAAAAAAGAGTATGACAAAGAAGACCGAAGTTAGGTATGGTGCTATTCTAAAGCGGGTATCCAATGTTGTAATCGCAGAACGCTCTTTAAGTAGTTAAAGTATAAATCTAGCTCTGGATAATCGTCTGGAGCGTGTACATCCACACCTACAGTTTCAATATCATAAGGTTCAATAAATGACTGGATTAAGTCGAATTTTTGGTTTGTATGAGGGTATGGGTATTTGAATGCATTCAACATCATATACATCGCTTGAAACTTTCGACCTTCAGTAGGTTGCATAATGATGGCAACAGAAGACCGTTGATGTTGAGATTTGGGTGTGTGAAAATAGACAATGCGACTAATTCTTAGATGGTTATAGTCAATGAGTGCTTTAAATTCAAATAAATCCGTTAAACCATTGCCAAGAACGATAAAAGATTGTTGCATTTTTTTGCCTCCTTATAAAATAAAGTATATTAAAAAAGATATAAGAATGGAAGTGTGGGTCAATGCGTGTCATTTCTGGTAAACACAAAAGTAAAATTTTAGAAACATTGTCGGGTCGTCATACTAGACCAACAATGGATAAAGTCAAAGAAGGCATATTCAATAGTTTATATGATGTTAGTGGAATAGGGCTTGATTTATTTGCTGGAAGTGGAGGACTTGGAATTGAGGCACTTTCTCGTGGAATGGATAAGGTCATATTTGTAGACCAAAACATACGGGCAGTACAAATTATTAATCAAAATCTCAAAAAATTAGACTTAATTTCACAAGCCGAAGTATACAAAACTAATGCGGATCGAGCATTAAAAGCATTACATAAAAGGGAAGTTCAATTTGATATTATCTTTTTAGATCCACCTTATGAAAAAGGGCTCATCGATAAAGCATTAAAGAAAATCCATGAATTTGATTTATTAAAAAATGATGGTATTATCGTTTGTGAATATAGTCATCGAGAAGTGATAGATACTGCTTTATTTGAAGAGGTTAAACGTTATCATTATGGCTTAACAGATATTTGTGTTTTGAAAAGAGGAGAGTAACATGGTTAATACGAAAGCGGTCATTCCGGGAAGTTTTGACCCTATTACAAATGGACATATAGATATCATTGAAAGAAGTGCTGATCGTTTTGACGAATTATTGGTTTGTGTATTAAGGAATAGTAATAAAAAAGGCACTTTCACACCAGAAGAACGAATAGAACTTATTCAATCATCCGTTGCACATTTACCAAATGTTACAGTACATTCTTATGGAGGACTGTTAGTTGATTTTTGTGACAAAATGGGTGCAACTACGATTATACGTGGATTAAGAGCGGTAAGTGACTTTGAGTATGAATTACGTTTAACATCAATGAATAAAAAGTTAAACGAAAAGGTAGAAACGTTATATATGATGACATCGACTGACTATTCTTTTATTAGTTCGAGTGTTGTGAAGGAAGTGGCACAATATGATGCGAACATATCTGAATTTGTACCACCACAAGTTGAGAAAGCATTACTTGAGAAGTTCAATCACTTGAATTAATTCGAATAGCGCTGCTTTAAAGAATTGTTGAATAATAGAATCCGTTATCATGATTTTATTTGCTATGCTCTCATCTCTACTTAAACGGATTGATGGCGTCAGTACAGATGAGAGTGATGAGGATAGATATGTGCCTTGAATCCAAATTCATTTTATGAAGACGGGTGTATTAAAGTCGTCCTGAGTGGATTCGGATAAGAGATTATAAATATGTGTTGCTTTGATTTCGTGACGGAATAGGTGGGCATTTTGTTTGTTTACATTTGTAACAAATTGACGGTTAGGATGTCGTTCTTTAAGTGTTTTTAAATAACGGCGTCCTTTATTTGACATCGCCAAAATACGAATACCTTGAATCGTTTTATCGGCATCACTGTATTTAAAATTCAACAATATATTCATTAGCAGTCTTTGAATATGCGTATAGGTATAACGCTTTGTTTTGAGCAGTTGCATCAAACTGTCGTAATGTGTTGATGAACGTAAGACATACTGCAAGCGATTTTGAAAACCTTCAGTCATTGTATATATATGTTGTAATTCTGTATCAGAGCGCTGTAATATAGACAGTTTTATCATTTGATATAAACGTTCTGTATTATTAAAAGGGTTGATAAATAATTTATGGTTTTCACGAGGTACCATCTTTTTCCAATCCTCTTGGCCTTTTGCTATGTTTTTACGTATAGCAGATCCGCTTGCAAATGACGTATGATTTAAACCTTGCTGGTGATGATGGGTATGTATGCGTGGGATAGTATAAGGTTCGATTGATGATTGCAATTGAATCAGTTGCTTAATATAGCTAATCCCTAAGGTGTTGTTCGGGTGTTTTAACAATGTTTCATGGGTTTGTTCACTAATGATACGCGCATAACTCTTTCCTTCTTTAAGCAATGTTTTGAAGTCCGGTCGCTGTTCAATGTCGATTAATTGATGTGCGACTTTTTTTAGTGCATCAATATTACCAGACTCACTTCCGAAGCAAAGTGTATGTGCATCTAGATAATCTGCAACCTTAATGCCCATTTCAGCAAATGTATCACTAGATGAAAGTGAACCTAGTAAAGGCAGTTCAACAACTAAATCAACTTCAGATACAGCCATTTGAGCGCGTTGGAATTTATTGAATAGTGCAGGTGTTCCACGCATCATAAATTGTCCACTCATAATGGCAATGGAAATATCGGATTTGGTAAGTTTCTTTGATTTTTGGACATGATATTGATGCCCATTGTGGAAGGGATTGTATTCTGTAATTAGTGCAACACTTTTCATTTGCAATCTTTCCTTTCGTGTCTCATTATGAGTATTGTAACAGAAGATAACTTGTTAAGAAAAAATCTTGACAACTTACACATCAAAAGTTAAAATAAATTTTGTGCTTGTTAGAGGTGAAGCCATATGAAATGGTCAATAACACAATTAAGAAAATACCAAGGACAACCTTTTAATTTTAATCAAACACTTGATATGAGTTCGCTTGTCAAAATGCTAGATATTATTGATTTATCACCAGTACAAGCTGATGGTGAATTGCATGTCAAATCGAATGAAGTTGTCGCACACTTACATTTGAGTGGCACGTATACGATGCCTTGTGCACGTACTTTAGTACCTGTTGAAGTGCCTTTTGATACTACAACGACAGAGGTGTTTGATTTAGATGGTTTGTACGAGGATGAGGACGATGAACACTATCATCTTGTTACAGATGGCATGATTAATCTTCGTGATATCGCAAAAGAAGTTGTCATGCTTGAGAAACCGATGCGTGTTTTTGCTAGTAATAGCGATGACATGTTAACTGGTGGTCAAGGTTGGCAAGTTATTGACGAGGATGATTTGGATAATGACCCATCTCAAGATGAATCAGAAATAACAGTCGATCCAAGGCTTCAAAAATTACAACAATTATACGATGATAATGATTAGGCTCGCTATTATGCGATGCGTCATATGAATCGAGTAAAAGGGAGGATTTATCATGGCAGTACCAAAAAGAAGAACTTCTAAAACTAGAAAAAACAAACGTCGTACACACTTCAAATTAACAGTACCAGGCATGCAAGAATGTCCAAACTGTGGTGAATACAAATTATCTCACCGTGTATGTCCAAATTGTGGTTCTTACAAAGGCGAAGAAGTCGTTTCTAAATAAGACTTATTTGATAAAAGAATAGCTATTCGAAATCGTTTTAACGTCTTGCTTGAGTGGATGTTGAAGCGATTTTTTTATTTTTTATGTTAAAATATTATTATGATAAGAGATAGTACGGTTAATTATTGATTGAGAGTGAGGATAGTTATGGAATTCATTACATCTATTCAAAATGCAAAAGTTAAAAACTATAATAAATTAAAAAAGAAACGTGTGAGAGATCAACAAAACCGAGCGATTATAGAAGGATTCCATTTAATAGAGGAAGCCGTTAAAGGTCAAATTAAAATCGAACAACTGTTTATGATTGAACCTGATCGTGTCGCCCCTCTATTAAAAGAAAATGCACAGGAATGTTATCATATTAACCAAAAAGTTGCAGAAACATTGTCGGGAACAGTGACGCCACAAGGTGTATTTGCCGTGATAGAAAAACCTCACATTCAAGTAGATAATGCAAGACGTGTATTGATATTAGACCGTATACAAGACCCTGGTAATGTTGGTACGATTATTCGTACGGCTGATGCGGCAGGGTTAGATTTGATTGTTTTAACGAAAGGGACTGCAGACATATATCAAGAAAAAGTGTTAAGAGCAAGTCAAGGTAGTGTATTTCATATTCCAATCAAATTTGTTGAGGACATTCATCATTATATCGATCAATTTGAAGGACCTGTTTTTGGATCTGCTTTAAGCCAGGCTGTGTCGTATCAAACTGTAAGACCACAACAAGAAACATTTGCATTAATTGTGGGGAATGAAGGTGAAGGGGTAGACACGTCATTGCTTGAAAAAACGACACAGAATTTAATGATACCGATACAAGGTCAAGCTGAAAGTTTAAATGTTGCTATTGCTACGGGAATTTTAATGTTTCATCTTAGAGGTTGAATCTTTGATGATGCCCATATATAATAGCATTATTAACAGTTTTATATGAGCTCATAAAAAGACGTAAACTATTATCGAAGTTGTTGAAGGGAAGATTTACAGTAACTGAGAGTAAATCTCGACTTACATAGTTTTTTCACTTTTTGGCTACTTAAAGAGATTTAAGTCGGACTTATAACCGTTATCATTATAAATTCAGAGCGTGCGTATTTTGTGATACGCAAAACTGGGTGGTACCACGGAATAGACTTCGTCCCATTGTAAATATAGGGATGGAGTCTTTTTTCGTGTAATGATTTATATCATGATTGAGGTTACAAATGAAGATGAACATAAAGGAGGAATTTACATGACACAAAATGAAGAAATGTCAAACATCCAACAACAAGCACTAGTGGATATTAATGAAGCACAAGATGAAAAAATGTTACAAGATGTGAAAGTAAAATATTTAGGTAAGAAAGGTCTCGTAACAGGCTTGATGAAACATATGAAAGACTTACCTAAAGAAGAAAAGCCAGCATATGGTCAACAAGTGAATGAAGTGAGACAGGCTATTGAAAAAGTAATTGGAGAACGTCAACACATTTTAGCTGAAGAACGTTTAAACCAACAACTTTCTGAAGAGTCTATTGACGTTACTTTACCAGCTCGTAAAATGACAAATGGTGCAAAACATCCTCTCACACGCACTGTAGAAGAAATAGAGGATTTATTTTTAGGTTTAGGTTACGAAATTGTAACAGGGTATGAAGTTGAAAAAGATTACTATAATTTTGAAGCACTAAATCTCCCTAAATCACACCCAGCACGTGATATGCAAGATAGCTTTTATATTTCTGAAGAAACATTATTACGAACACATACATCGCCAGTACAAGCACGTACGATGGAACAACGCAAAGGAGAAGGACCAGTCAAAATCATTTGTCCTGGTAAAGTGTATCGTCGTGATTCGGATGACGCTACACACAGTCATCAATTTACACAAATTGAAGGTCTAGTTGTAGATGAAAATATCAAAATGAGTGATTTAAAAGGGACACTAGAGTTGCTTGCTAAATCTTTGTTTGGAGCAGATCGAGACATTCGCTTACGTCCAAGTTATTTCCCGTTTACAGAGCCTTCAGTTGAGGTGGATGTATCATGTTTTAAATGTAAAGGAAAAGGTTGTAATGTTTGTAAACATACAGGCTGGATTGAAATTTTAGGAGCAGGGATGGTTCATCCGAATGTGTTAGAAATGGCTGGTTTTGATTCAAATCGCTATTCTGGTTTTGCGTTCGGTATGGGGCCAGATCGTATCGCAATGTTAAAATATGGAATTGAAGATATTCGTCATTTCTATACAAATGATGTGCGATTTTTAAATCAATTTAAATCTGTAGAGGACAGAGGTGAAGAAGATGTTAATCTCTAAAGAATGGTTAGAGGAATATGTAGATATTGATGTTTCGATTGAAGCATTAGCAGAACGTATTACACGTACAGGTATTGAAGTTGATGACATCACTGATTTAACAAAGGATATCAAAAATTTAGTAGTAGGATACGTTGAAAGTGTTCAACAACATCCAAATGCTGATAAATTGAACGTGTGTCAAGTAAACATCGGTGAAGGTGAGCCGGTTCAAATTGTTTGTGGTGCACCTAATATTGGTCAAGGCCAAACGGTTATCGTAGCTAAAGTAGGTGGTAGATTACCTGGTGGTGTCAAAATCAAGCGTGCGAAATTACGTGGTGAAGTCTCAGAAGGTATGATTTGTTCGCTTCAAGAGATCGGACTTTCAAGTCATGTAACACCTAAAAAGTTTGAATCAGGAATTTATCAATTTGGAAATCCAATTGAACCTGGAACGGATGCTTTAAAAGCGCTATATCTCGATGATCAATTAATGGAGTTTGATTTAACACCAAATCGTGCAGATGCTTTAAGTATGCTAGGCACGGCTTACGAAGTAGCAACACTGTACCAAAAAAAGGTGCAGAAGCCAAATGTTCAATTTAAAGAAGGTAAAGTACAAGCTAGCGATGAAATTAAAGTAGACATTCAAAATCAAGATAAAGTACCGTATTATAGCGTTCGTGTCGTCAAAAATGTCACGATACAACCCTCTCCGGAATGGATGCAAGCACGATTAATGAAGGCGGGTATTCGCCCTATTAACAATGTTGTTGATATTTCAAATTATGTACTACTTGAATATGGTCAACCGTTGCATATATTTGATCAAGATCAAATAGGTTCAAGTGAAATTGTAGTACGACAAGCTAAAGAAAATGAAAAAATGACGACTTTAGACGATCAAGAACGTACACTTACAACTTCTGATATTGTCATTACAAATGGTCAGACACCTATCGCATTAGGTGGAGTAATGGGTGGCGATTTCTCAGAAGTTAGCGAAAAAACAACAAATGTTGTTGTAGAAGGTGCGATATTTGATCCCGTTTCCATTCGCCACACATCGCGTCGTCATAATCTACGCAGTGAGTCTTCAAGTCGGTTTGAAAAAGGGATTGCGACTGAATTTTTAGATGAAGCAGTTGATCGTGCTTGTTATTTATTAGAAACATTTGCATCAGGTGAGGTATTAATTGATCGTGTAGCGGAAGGTAGCTTAGGCTCATTGCTTTCAACAATTGATATCACTGCTAATCAAATTAATAAAACGATAGGGTTGAATTTAAGTCAAGATGAAATCGTAGCTATATTTAATCAACTCGGATTTGATACTTCTATCAACGGCGATACTATTGCTGTAAATGTACCATCACGTCGAAGAGATATTACTATTCAAGCGGATCTAGTTGAGGAAGTCGCAAGAATATACGGCTATGATAATATTCCGTCTACACTGCCAGTATTTAAACAAGTGACTCACGGTGCATTGACAGATCGTCAACGTAAAACACGTATTGTTAAGTCTGTGTTAGAAGGTGCTGGGTTATCTCAAGCGATGACGTATTCATTAGTGGATCAAGACCGGGCAACGGCATTTACAACTGACACACATTCAACTATAAAAGTGTTAATGCCAATGAGTGAATCATATTCAACACTTCGTCAAAGTTTAATACCTCATTTAATCGATGCGACACAATATAACGTTGCTCGCAAAAATCAAGATATTGCATTATATGAATTGGGGAATGTCTTTTTCGGTAAAGAAGAAAACGAATTGCCAGATGAGGTTGAGTATTTAAGTGGTATCATGACAGGAACGTATATGTCGAATACATGGCAAGGTAAAAAAGAAGAAGTGGATTTCTATTTAATCAAAGGTGTTGTGGAACGTATTGCAGATAAATTAGCATTATCTTTTGATTATGAAAAAGGGGAAGTTGAAGGATTGCATCCAGGTCGAACAGCATTCGTTTTAATGAATGGAGTGCGTGTTGGATTTATAGGGGAATTACACCCAAGTGTAGCTAAAACGTATGATTTAGCACGTACGTACGTATTTGAGTTGAATTACGAAATGCTTATGACTGAGGCAGTAGGTTATATAAATTATACTCAAATCCCAAAATTCCCTGGCGTTTCGCGAGATATCGCTTTAGTGGTGGATTCAGATGTGCAAGCACGTGAACTCATTCAAGTTATTGAAGAGAACGGTGGACATCTGCTAAAAGATGCTTCAGTATTCGATGTTTACGAAGGGACACATATCGAAAGTGGCAAAAAATCAATTGCTATTCACCTTGAATATTTAGATACTGAAAATACATTAACTGAAGAAAAAGTCGCAGAAGTGCACCAAGTTATTTTAGAAGCATTGGAAACAAAAGGTGCTTCGTTAAGAGGATAATCAGATTTAATGCGTTTTAATTGAGTCGAAAAGAAGGACTGAAGTTGTGGCGAAACGGATTTTTTCCAGAAGAAAAAGTCGTTAAGTCGCAACTTCTATGCCTTCTTTTTTAGAGTTTAAATATTCCGTTGACTCTTTTTTTGGATAAGTTGTATAGCTTTATTTCGATTACTAAAATGTTTTTTTGTTATTGCATCTAAAGTAGGTAAGTCATATTTTTCTATGATTTTAGCAGCAATTAAATCTACTTTTTGACTAGCGCCTTTAGGGATATCGATATGATAATGTTGAGACAAAGCATCCATATGTTTAACAAATGCATATCTTGAAATAATACTTGCTGCAGCAATTGCAATAGATTTCGATTCACCTTTTGTTTCATAATTGGTAAGATGATCAAAAGGAACGTCTCCTAGTGCATAACGTTGGTAAACCTCGCGTTTTGCAAACTGGTCGATGACGATATAGTCTAAATGTGAAGTATCAATTTTTTTTAAAACGTTTTTAATACATTCGTTATGTAAAACAGCTTTCATTTTGACTTGAGACCAACCATCGTTTTGTCTTTCGTTGTACTTTGGGTTTTTTAGAACAAGTAATGAATGGGGGAGAAACGTTACGATTTGTTCGGCAAGTTGAACAATTTTAGTATCTGTTAAACGTTTGGAATCATCTACACCCAACTCTTGAAGTAACAGTGCGTGTTCTTTTGAAACATAGCATGCACATACGGTCAATGGACCGAAGTAGTCTCCACTTCCTGCCTCATCACTACCGATACAATTTGACAGGTTGTATTCTATGTGGCTTGGAACGGCTGAGACTGAAGAAGGAGTGGTGATTGATGCTCCTAATAATTGTGAAGCAACTGCGTCGGCATTTTTGCCTTGGAACATGACTTTTTGAGACTGATAGATTGTAATCGTAATACCGTTATATTGAGTGCGAGCACGCATGCCAGGTCCTAAACGGGATGTATCAAATTGAAGCTGTTTTTCGAGTTGTTCAATTTCTTGAAGCGTTAATTTTTTAACAACATTTGACATTTCATATGACCTCTTTTCATTATTTCCTTTTCAAGATTAACATATTTAAATTGAATTTTTGAATAAGAAACGAAACATACACAAACTAAAGTATCTCGTGTATAATGAACCATGATAATAAATTATAGAAAAGGCTAGGTGAGTAAAGATGGGTGAGTTTAAAAATCGAATCAACGTGACGATAAATGACCAAAATTATACGATTGTTGGGGAAGATGACCCTGAGCATATTCGTTATGTTGCTGACTTAGTTGATCGTAAAATTACTGACTTAGGTCGACGCAATGCGGGGCTGGATTCTGTACGTAAATCTGTATTAACTGCAGTGAACGTTATGCATGAACTTGTATTATTAGAGGAAGAAAATGCTCGCTTAAGAGAAGAGATTCAAAAATTGAAGTATAGAGGAGAGTAATGTGTACGAGTTAATAGGTGGGATTGTCATTGTCATTTTTGCATTATTAGGTTTCTATAAAGGTGCAGTAATGTCAACATTGTACTTTCTAGGGACATTATTTTCGATTTGGATAGCACATCGCTTATATCAGCCATTTAGCAAGCACCTTGACTTATTCATTCCTTTTCCTAAAACAGTTGCGTACGACACGCAGTATGTTATTCAATTTGATGACCCGAGTAATCAATTTACAAAGTTAATAGGGTTTATACTTATTATTATTGTCGTAAAAGTGCTATTACGTCTTTTAATGAGTAGTATGAGCGGAGTACTTCATACTTTTCAACGTCCGTTATTATCTAGACTTTTTGGAGTCATTTTAGGTGTAGGCACAGGCTTTATTGTGTTGCATTTTTTGTTTTATATATTTGCTTTATATCCAAGCGACTTGCTACAATCAGCAATGAAAGCATCATTGGGCGCGCAAAAAATTGTTTTAGATATGCCTTTTTTATCAAACGTAACATTGAATTTATAATCAAAGACAAACTAGGGTTGGAACGTATATTATAAGACAAGCGTTTCACCCTCTTTTTAATGAGGTGAATGTCGTGACAAAAAAAGATATTATTCGATTATTAGAAACAATTGCTACTTATATGGAATTGAAAGGTGAAAATGCATTCAAAATTTCAGCATACCGTAAAGCTGCCCAAAGTTTAGAGGTGGATGAACGTACGCTTGATCAAATTGATGATGTGACAACACTTAAAAATATTGGCAAAGGTGTAGGAGAGGTCATCAATACGTATGTTGAGACGGGAGAGTCTCCGGTTTTAGATGCACTTAAAGAAGAAGTTCCAAGTGGCTTGATACCATTGCTTAAAATTAAGGGATTGGGCAGTAAGAGGATTGCAAAATTGTATCAAACTTTAAATGTAACTGATAAAGAATCTTTTCAAAAAGCTTGTGAGAATGGGGAAGTCAGTGCTTTAAATGGTTTTGGTAAAAAAACAGAGCAAAATTATTTAGAAGCTGTTAAAGCGTTAGGTTCAAAAAAAGACCGGTATCCGATTGGAACGATGATCAAACTTAAGCAAATGATTTCTGACTATTTAAGTCATATTGATGAAATTGAACAATATGAAGTTGCTGGTAGCTTTCGTCGAATGAAGGAAATGAGTAAAGATTTAGACTTTATTATTAGTACGTATGAGCCTTTAAAAGTCCAATCCGCTTTGTTAAAAATTCCTAATAAAGTAGAAGAGGTTGCAGTAGGACATACAAAAGTTTCTTTAGAACTAGAGTATGATGATGAAGTTATTGGTGTAGATTTTAGAATGATTGAACCCGCGAGTTTTTATCATACGTTGCAACATTTTACGGGTTCTAAAGCGCATAATGTTCGTATTCGTCAAATCGCTAAAAAATCCGGAGAAAAAGTAAGTGAATATGGTATTGAACAACCGGACGGCTCATTGCTACAATTAAAGAGTGAAAAAGAAATATATCAACATTTTAATGTAAATTGGATTGAGCCGAGTATGCGTGAAGATGGATCTGAGTTTGATAAAGATTTATCTGAAATCGTTACACTTGATGATATTCAAGGTGATATTCATATGCATACAACTGCTAGTGATGGTGCATTGAGCTTACGAGAAATGATAGAAGCTAATATCCAAAAGGGATACGCCTATATGTGTATAACAGATCATTCAAGAAGTTTACGGGTAGCGAATGGTTTGTCAATAGAGCGATTGATGAAACAAAATGAAATGATTCGCTCATTAAATAAAGAATACACAGACATTGATATATATTCAGGGACAGAAATGGATATTTTGTCAGATGGGACGTTGGATTATCCAGATGATGTCTTGGCACAATTAGATTATGTGATTGCTGCGATTCATCAAAACTTTAATCAATCTGAATCAGAAATCATGCACCGTCTTGAAAGTGCGTGCCACAATCCATACGTGAGACACATCGCTCACCCGACTGGTCGCATTATCGGACGCCGCTCAGGATACAATGTCAACATGGATCAATTAGTACATTTATGTCGCGATACAGGGACAGTGTTGGAGATAAATGCAAATCCACAACGTCTTGATTTAAGTGCTCAAATCTTACGTGACAATCCTGGACTTAAATTGACAATTAATACCGATGCACACCATGATGCACATCTGGATTTTATGAAGTATGGCATAGCAACTGCACAAAAAGGATTTGTAAGAAAAGAGCAAGTCATCAATACAATGACACGTGAAGCATTTCGTGACTTCATTAAACAACCAAAGTAGTTCAAATAGAAAATGAGGGATTGAATGAAACAGAAAACCTTAGAAGTATTAGAATTTAATAAAGTAAAAGCATTAATCCAAAAAGAAGTCATCAGTAATCTAGCTGAAAGGAAAGTAGAACAACTGACTCCAGCGACTGACTTCAACACTGTCGTTTTTCAAATAGATGAAGTTGATGAAATAGCACAAATTTATAATCAGCATCGTTTGCCAAGTCTAAGTGGATTAACTGAGGTTCATCCTTATATTAAGCGTTCTCAAATTGGTGGGACACTCAATGTTCAAGAGTTGAACGCCATTAAGCAATTAATACAAGTGCAAAATCAATTTAAAACATTTTATCATCAACTTGTAGAAGAGGAAGAAGCAGTACGTTATCCTATTTTAGATGACCGCATGGTTCATTTACCTGTGCTTACGCATCTTTATCAGTCGATTCACCAAAAATGTGATCAATATGATTTATATGATCACGCAAGTTATGAATTACAAGCAATACGCAGCCGAATTTCTAAAACGACACAAAAAGTAAAAACACAACTTGATCGTATTGTTAAATCAACAGGGAATCAAAAAAAATTATCAGATAGTATTGTTACAGTTCGTAATGAACGTAACGTTATTCCAGTTAAGGCTGAGTATCGACAAGATTTTAATGGTATTGTGCATGACCAGTCAGCATCAGGACAGACATTATATATAGAGCCGTCTTCAGTTGTGGAATTAAACAATCAAATTAGCCGTTATCGCAGTGAAGAAGCGACTGAAAGAAATCGTATATTAGCCGAACTTACAGCTGAAGTTGCTGCAGAGGCAGATGCATGCCTCATTTCAGAGGATATCATGGGGCACCTTGATTTTTTAATTGCAAAAGCTAGATATGGAGCTAAGTTAAAAGCGACAAAGCCGTCATTTACTGAAGGCAAATCAATCTATTTACCGAAAGCATTCCATCCATTGTTAGACCTTGATTCGGTTGTAGCAAATACTATTGAATTTGAAGAAGATATCCAAACAGTGATTATCACCGGCCCTAACACAGGTGGAAAAACAGTAACATTAAAAACATTAGGTTTGATTGTCCTGATGGCTCAATCAGGATTGCTCATTCCAACACTTGATGGCAGTCAATTAGGTGTCTTTGAAAATGTTTTTTGCGATATTGGCGATGAGCAATCTATTGAGCAATCATTATCAACGTTTTCGTCACATATGAAAACAATTGTCAATATTTTGGAAGAAGCCAATAAGAGGAGTCTTATACTGTTTGATGAGCTGGGTGCGGGCACAGACCCAAGTGAGGGTGCGGCATTAGCAATGAGTATTTTAGATTATGTTCATCGTGTAGGCGCGCTTGTAATGGCTACTACGCATTATCCAGAGTTAAAAGCATACAGCTATAATAGACCAGGAGTTATGAATGCAAGTGTTGAGTTCGACGTTGATACCCTAAGCCCGACATATAAATTATTGATGGGCGTGCCAGGTCGCTCAAATGCTTTTGATATTTCTAAAAGATTAGGCTTGAGTTTAAAGATTATCAATCATGCTAAGTCAATGGTCGGACAAGACGAAAAAGAAATTAACGAAATGATTGCGTCGCTCGAAAGAAATGCGAAACGTATCGATAATCAACGAATCGAACTTGACCGATTAGTAAGAGAAGCCCAAACATTGCATTCTGATTTGACAGAGGCTTATGAAAAATACCAAAATTATGAATCACGTTTAATGGATGAGGCTAAAGAAAAAGCAAATCAGAGAGTGAAAGCAGCAACTGATGAAGCTGATGAGATTTTGAAAGATTTGCGTCGCATGCGAGATCAAAAAGGTGCAGACGTTAAAGAACATGAACTCATTGATAAGAAAAAGCAACTTGAAAATCAATATGAAGCGAAATCAATCAAACAAAATGTGAAAAAACAAAAATGGGATGAGATTCAAGCTGGAGATGAAGTCAAAGTATTATCATATGGCCAAAAAGGCGAGGTACTAGAGGTGTTAGATGGGGATGAAGCGGTCGTTCAAATGGGAATCATTAAAATGAAATTACCGATTGAAGATCTTGAAAAGAAAGAAAAACCTAAAACAGTACCTAGTAAAGTGATTACACGTACAAATCGCACAGCCATCAAAATGGAGCTTGATTTGAGAGGATATCGATATGACGAAGCTATGGTAGAGTTAGATCAATATTTAGATCAAGCGGTTCTGAGTAATTACGAAGAAGTCTATATCATACACGGCAAAGGAACAGGTGCATTACAAAAAGGCGTTCAACAACATTTAAAGCGCCATAAAAATATTGCAGAGTTTAGAATGGGAACCCCTGGTGAAGGCGGCTTTGGCGTTACAGTAGCTAAAATTAAATAATAAGCAACTTAAATGAAAAGAAGAAAGTAATTTGTTATAATGCCTTTATCATATATTTTCAAGGAGGCAACTTCCTATGGCTTTAATTGAAGTAACAGATTCGAATTTTAATGAACAAATCAATAATGGTGTTAAATTAGTAGATTTTTGGGCAACTTGGTGTGGGCCTTGTAAAATGATTGCACCTGTACTAGAAGATTTAGCTGCAGATTTTGATGGTAAGGCAGACGTTTTGAAACTAGATGTGGACCAAAACCAAGCAACGGCAGCTAAATACGAAGTCATGAGTATTCCAACGCTTATCGTTTTTAAAGATGGTGAGCCTGTAGATAAGGTCGTTGGTTTTCAACCGAAAGAAAATCTTGCCGAAGTATTAAATAAACATTTATAATAGGCAATCATTGATGATGACACATTAGGGTTGAGACATTTCATTGTCTCAGCCCTAAAATTTTGACATCCTCGATTGTTTGAGATGTTTGTAAATGACACTTTTCGGTGAGATGATATGATAAATGTGGGATTTGATAAGTAAGTAGGTGAACAAGATGGAAGATGTGAAAACAAAAATAAGGCAAAAGTTATCTGTATTGCCAATGGAGCCAGGATGCTACTTAATGAAGGATAGACAAGGTCAGGTCATTTACGTTGGTAAAGCAAAACGGTTAAGAAATCGAGTGAGGTCCTATTTTACTGGTGCACATGATACTAAAACAACACGTCTAGTTAAAGAAATTGTTGATTTTGAATATATTGTAACATCGAGTGAAACGGAGTCTTTGTTACTTGAATTAAACTTAATCAAAAAGTATCAACCTCGATATAATGTATTACTTAAAGATGATAAAAGTTATCCCTTTATCAAAATTACAAATGAGCGCCACCCTAAATTAATCGTGACACGCCGAGTGAAAAAGGGAAGCGGTAAATATTTTGGTCCATATCCGAATGCCTATTCAGCACAAGAAACCAAAAAGTTACTTGATCGCATCTATCCATTTCGTAAATGTGATAAAATGCCAGATCGGTTATGTTTGTATTATCATATTGGGCAATGCTTAGGACCGTGTGTTTATCCAGTTAATCAATCAGAATATGAAAAAATGTCGAAAGAAATAGCTGACTTTCTTAATGGTGAGGATAAAACGATTTTAGACCATTTAGAGACACGGATGATGAAAGCTAGTGAAAATTTGGAATTCGAACAAGCGAAAGAATATCGTGATCTTATTGAGCATATTCACAATTTAACGAAAAAGCAAAAAATCATGTCTTCTGATCAAACAGTACGAGATGTTTTTGGTTATAGTGTGTATAAAGGATGGATGTGTATTCAAGTCTTCTTCATCAGACAAGGGAATTTAATTGAGCGTGAGGCGACAAAGTTTCCCCTTCAGCAAACACCAGAGGAAGAATTTTACACCTTTATCGGGCAATTTTATCAGTTGAATCAACATTTCTTACCTAAAGAAGTACATATCCCAAAAGGAATGGACAAAGAGATGATTGCTTCAGTAGTAGATACGACAATAGTTACACCACAACGAGGTCAAAAGAAGCAATTGATTGATATGGCTAATAAGAATGCATATATTTCGCTTGAAAATAAATTTGAAATGATTGCAAGAGATGAATCAAGAACGATTAAAGCAATAGAACAGCTTGGTGATGCGATGGGAATCCAAACCCCTATTAGAATTGAAGCATTTGATAATTCAAATATTCAAGGGGTGGATCCAGTGTCAGCCATGGTCACATTTTTGGATGGTAAGCCAGATAAAAAGTCCTACCGTAAATATAAAATTAAAACAGTGAAAGGGCCGGATGATTATAAGTCGATGCAAGAAGCGGTAAGACGACGATATAAGCGAGTGCTTAATGAAGGACTACCATTACCAGATTTAATTATTGTTGATGGTGGTAAAGGCCATATGTCAACTGTCATAAATGTTTTAGAAAACGAATTAGGTTTAGATATACCTGTAGCAGGACTGGCTAAAAATGATAAACATCAAACGTCAGAGTTACTATATGGAGAAAATGCGCAAGTTATTCCTTTGAAGAAAAATAGTCAAGCATTTTATTTATTACAGCGCATTCAAGATGAAGTTCATCGATTTGCAATATCATTTCATCGTCAAACAAGAGCAAAAACCGGAATGCAATCAATACTAGATCAAGTAGAAGGCATAGGACCTAAACGTAAGACTAAGCTGTTGCGCACATTTGGATCTATTAAGAAAATGAGAGAAGCGACAATTGACGAATTAAAACAAAGTGGTTTACCAGAAAAAACAGCTCAAATTTTATTGGAAACATTAAATGATAAAGATGTATAAATTTGGTATGAGAATCATTCTCATACCCAAATTTGTCACATTTAGTGTTACAATATGACTGAGTTGATTTCTTTTTAATTAGATATGCAAACGTTTTCTTTGCGGATAGGGCAACAAAAAGGAAATCAAAATATAAAAGTATTACAGGGGGGACTTCCTTTTGGCACAATCTCAGAATCAATTCTACCTTAGACGTTTACATTCTTTGTTAGGTGTAATTCCTTTAGGTGCGTTCTTATTAGTGCATTTAATGGTTAACCATCAGGCGACACAAGGGGTAGAAGCATTTAACAAAGCAGCTGGTTTTATGGATTCATTACCATTTTTATATGCTTTAGAATTTATTATGATTTATATACCAATTTTATACCATGCAATTTACGGTATTTATATTGCGTTTACGGCGACTCATAATATCGGGCATTATTCATATACACGTAACTGGCTATTCTTGTTTCAACGTATATCGGGATTACTTACATTTTTATTCGTTATGATTCACTTATGGCAAACACGTATTCAAAAGTTATTTGGAGAAGAAGTCAATTACGATATGATTCATGATATCGTTACAAACCCGTTTTGGCTTATTTTCTATATCGTTTGTATTATTGCTGTAGTGTTCCACTTTGCGAATGGTTTATGGTCATTTTTAGTGACTTGGGGTATTTTACAATCTCCAAAATCACAAAGCGTTTTTACTTGGATATCATTAATTATTTTCATCGTGGTTTCATATATTGGTGTAAGTGCAATCTTGGCATTCGTTTAAGAGTTTAATCATTTTAGGGGAGTGAAATTTCTATGGCAGAGAAGAAAATTATTGTTGTCGGTGGAGGACTTGCCGGTCTAATGGCAACAATTAAAGCAGCAGAACAGGGTGCACATGTTGATTTATTCTCAATTGTTCCTGTTAAACGCTCTCATTCAGTTTGTGCACAGGGCGGAATTAATGGAGCGGTGAATACTAAAGGTGAAGGAGATTCCCCATGGATTCACTTTGATGATACAGTTTATGGGGGGGACTTCTTAGCTGATCAACCTCCTGTTCAAAAAATGACAGAAGCAGCACCGAAAATTATTCACTTACTAGACCGTATGGGCGTTATGTTTAATCGAACAAAAGAAGGTTTATTAGACTTCCGTCGTTTTGGTGGGACTTTGCATCATAGAACGGCATTTGCTGGTGCGACGACTGGCCAACAGTTATTATACGCTTTAGATGAACAAGTGCGTAGTTTCGAAGTGGATGGCTTGGTGACTAAATATGAAGGTTGGGAATTTTTAGGCGTCGTAAAAGATGATGAGAATGCCGCACGCGGTATCGTTGCTCAAAATATCACCACTTCTGAAATTCAATCATTTGGTTCCGATGCAGTCATTATGGCAACAGGTGGGCCTGGTATTATATTTGGTAAAACAACTAATTCAATGATTAATACAGGGTCAGCAGCATCTATTGTTTATCAGCAAGGGGTCAAATACGCGAATGGAGAATTCATCCAAATTCACCCAACAGCGATTCCTGGTGATGATAAGTTACGTTTAATGAGTGAATCAGCTCGTGGTGAAGGAGGGCGTATTTGGACGTATAAAGACGGTAAACCTTGGTATTTCTTAGAAGAGAAATATCCAGATTACGGTAACCTTGTGCCGCGTGACATTGCGACTCGTGAAATTTTCGATGTCTGTGTTAATCAAAAATTAGGTATTAACGGTGAAAACATGGTCTATCTTGACTTATCTCATAAAGATCCACATGAATTAGATGTTAAATTAGGTGGTATTATTGAGATTTATGAAAAATTCACAGGTGATGATCCACGTAAAGTGCCGATGAAAATCTTCCCAGCAGTCCACTATTCAATGGGTGGTTTATATGTTGATTACGATCAAATGACGAACATTGAAGGTTTATTCGCTGCTGGAGAGTGTGATTTCTCTCAACACGGTGGTAACCGTTTAGGTGCGAATTCACTACTGTCAGCAATATATGGTGGTAGTGTTGCAGGTCCAAATGCCGTAAAATATGTTGAAAATATCGAGAAATCTTATGTTGATTTAGATGAAGATATATATCGTAAACGTGAAGATGAAGAGCAAGAGCGATTTGATCAATTGCTTAACATGAAAGGAACTGAAAATGCCTACAAACTTCATCGCGAACTAGGAGAAATCATGACTGCTAATGTGACAGTCGTTCGACACAATGAGAAATTACTTGAAACTGACAAAAAAATCGTTGAATTAATGAAGCGTTATGAAGATATTGATATGGAAGATACTTCACAATGGAGTAACCAAGCTGTATTCTTTACACGTCAATTATGGAACATGCTTGTGTTAGCACGTGTTATTACGATTGGAGCATATAACCGTAACGAATCACGTGGTGCACACTATAAGCCAGAATTTCCTGATCGTAACGATGAAGAATGGTTAAAACATACATTAGCTGAATACAAAGGGCGCCACGAAAAGCCAGAATTCAGCTACAAACCTGTCGATGTTAGCTTAATCGAACCTCGTAAACGTGACTACACAAGTAAGTCAAAAGGGGGTAAAAAATAATGACTGAAACTCAAGACAAACAAGTAGCAGTAAATCATGGACAAGACCAAAACCAAAATAAAACAATTAAAATTATTGTTAAACGACAAAAAGATCCCAAGTCAACACCTTATGAAGAAACATTTGTGATTCCTTATCGTGAAAATATGAATGTTATTGCAGCGTTAATGGAAATTCGTCGTAATCCAGTTACTGAGAGCGGTGAAAAAACAACACCAGTAACATGGGATATGAACTGTTTAGAGGAAGTGTGTGGAGCTTGTTCGATGGTAATCAACGGTCGTGCACGTCAATCATGTTCTGCAATTATCGATCAACTTGAACAACCTATCCGTTTAGAACCAATGAACACATTCCCTGTCGTACGTGATTTACAAGTCGATCGTACACGTATGTTCGACAATCTCAAACGTATGAAAGCGTGGGTGCCAATTGATGGAACTTATGATTTAGGTCCAGGACCACGTATGCCCGAGAAAAAACGTCAAACGGCATATGAACTTTCAAAATGTATGACTTGTGGTGTTTGTTTGGAAGTGTGTCCTAACGTAACGACTAACAATGATTTTGTGGGTGCACAAGCCATTTCTCAAGTTCGTTTGTTTAACCTACACCCAACAGGCTCAATGACAAAGGATGAACGTTTAGATGCGTTAATGTTACATGGAGGATTGCAAGCATGCGGAAACTCACAAAACTGTGTACAAGCTTGTCCAAAAGGAATTCCATTAACAACATCTATTGCAGCATTAAATAGAGAAACATCGTTCCATATGTTTAAATCATTCTTCGGTTCAGACCATAAAGTACAATAATAAAGCTTAAAGAGAAAGGCTAGGACATGAACGCGTTCTAGCCTTAGTTTTATATTTTAGCGTATTGACAACGCACTAGGTTATAGTTGATATAATGAATTAAAAGTAATTATATTGGGATTGAAACATAAGCGCTGTGTTCTTCATATTGTTGGATGTAAAATAATATTAATGATAGGCTATGTATTTTTCTGAATAAATTAGTATATGGTAAAATATGTAACAAGAATGTATAGAATAGGATGAATGTTATGGATAAACCTATTGGTGTTATGGACTCCGGCGTAGGAGGACTTACTGTAGCCAAAGAAATTATGCGTCAACTTCCGAATGAGCGGATTTATTATTTAGGCGATGTTGGCAGATGTCCGTATGGTCCTAGGGATCAAGAAGAAGTGAAGCAGTTCACTATTGAAATGGCATCTTTTTTGACGCAATTTGATATCAAAATGCTTGTAATAGCATGTAATACAGCAACAGCAGTCGCACTAGATACACTTCAGAAAAATTTAAAAATACCTGTGATAGGTGTAATAGAGCCGGGAGCAAGAACAGCAATTATGACGACAAAAAATCAAAGTGTTCTTGTTTTAGGAACTGAAGGTACAGTCAGATCGGGTGCATATCGAAAGCACATACAAAACATTAATCCGAATGTAGAAGTGCGGGGTGTTGCATGTCCGGGATTTGTTCCTCTTGTAGAAGAGATGAAGTATAAGGATCCCACAATCACAAATATTGTCATTCATCAAACGTTAAAAACATGGCGACAGACTGACGCAGACACTGTGATATTAGGATGCACACATTATCCATTGCTATATCAGCCTATCTTTGATTATTTTGGGAAAAATAAAACTGTGATTTCGTCTGGTCTTGAAACAGCGAGGGAAGTGAGTGCTTTGCTAACATTTAGTCATGAACACGCGAGTTATACCCCAGAGCCTAAACATAGGTTTTTTGCGAATGGTGATGTTTTACACATGACATATATTATTAAAGAATGGTTGAAAATTAATACTGATGTTGAACGAATATTTTTAGGCAAGGAGTCATTGAATAATGAAAGATATTGTAATAGCCTCGTCAAATAAAGGAAAAATTAACGATTTTAAAGTCATCTTTGCGGATTATAATGTGATAGGCATCAATGAATTGCTTGAAGACTTTGATGTAGAAGAAACAGGCGTCACATTTGAAGAGAATGCACGATTAAAATCAGAAGCTGCTGCAAAAGTGCTCAACAAAACGGTCATAGCCGACGATAGTGGTTTAGAGATCACTGCATTAAACGGGGCACCTGGTGTTTATTCAGCACGATATGCAGGCATTCATAAAAGTGATGAAGATAATATAGATAAAGTGCTACATGAGTTAAATGACAAAACAGATCGAGACGCACGATTTGTATGTGTGATTAGTATGACTACAGCTCAAGGTGAAACACATACCTTTAGAGGTACTGTGGAAGGTGAGATTACATTAAGTCGAATTGGAGAAAACGGATTCGGTTACGACCCTATTTTTTATGTGATAGAAATGAAAAAAACAATGGCTCAATTAACACCAGAAGAAAAATCAGAAATAAGTCACCGTCGTAAAGCAATTGATCAACTACAAACATTTATTGAAGGTGAAGATTGATGTATAAATTGATAGTCGTAAGTGATAACCATTCAGAACCGGGTGTTTTATATGACATTTATGATAAGCATGACGATGCGGATGCATATTTTCATTTAGGAGATTCTGAATTTGAATATAATGATACAGAACTTAGTCTTTATAAACGTGTAAAGGGAAATATGGACTTTTATCCCGAATTTCCAGAATCGAAAATCGAACAATATGGTGACATCAAAGTATTTATTACGCACGGCCATTTATATGGTGTTAATGCATCGCGTGAAAATTTGGCGCAACAAGCTGCAAATCAACATGCACAGTTTGCTTTTTATGGACATACACATATCGCTAGATATGAACATATTCATAACGTGCATCTCATTAATCCAGGTAGTATTTCTAAGTCGAGAAGTCATATTGAAGAAACATATTGTGAAGTGAAAATTGAAAATAAATCGGCTATTATTAACTTTAGAAACCGACAACATGAAATTATAAAATCCATACGTATTGATGTTATTTAAAGGAAGTATCATATTTCTGACAGCCATTCGGGGGCTAAGACATAAATATCTTAGTAATCGAAAAACTTCGAGGTTTTCGTAAGCATTTACAAAAAATCTCGAAGTTTTTCCTTTAATTAGATGATTAATTAAATGATACGAAAGACGTATTTTGAATAAAAATCATCTTAGCACTATTTTTGGGAATTTATGTCCTAGCTTCTTTCCTACGATTAGTTAAGTGCTTTTAACTTATTTTAAGCATACTCAAATAAACCTTATTATTTTAAAAAGTCGTTTTGATAAATTGGGAAAGATCCTTTCAATGAAAATATATGTGTAAATATTATATATATTTTTTAAAATAACGTATCGTTTCAGATATTGATTTTAACCTTTGGATGGTATATAATACTTTAAAGTTTGTTAAATAATCAAAAATAAAATCTATATTGTTAGTTATTAATTGTTTTAGTATCTTACAAATTTGTCGATACATGATAGTATATGATGTAATTAATGGTTATAGACTTTAATTTAACTGACTGAATGTGCACGCTTATAGTAATAGGAAAGATTAGGATTTTTCGAATGTTATATTGGAAGTTACTTTTCTTGAGAGTGCAACGTTAATGATCTAAAAATTGAGGTGCTTTAATGAGAAAATCAAAAAATACATGGTCTTCACAACTGGCTTTCATCATCTCCTCAGCCGGAGCGGCAATTGGGATTGGTGCGATATGGAAGTTTCCATATATGGCTGGACAGTTTGGTGGAGGTTTGTTTCTTCTCTCTTTTCTTCTTTTTACTTTTTTAATTGGAGTTCCCTTATTAATATCAGAATTTATTATAGGTAGAGCTTCAGGAAAAAATGCAGTAAAAGCTTATGACACTCTGAGTCCGACACCATTTTGGAAGATAACAGGGAGATTAGGTGTTGTTGGGTGTTTCTTATTATTATCGTTTTACAGCGTGGTAGGCGGATGGATACTTATTTATAGCTATTTAGGAGTTACAAATAATATCATATCGCAAAATAATAATTATGAAGCACTATTCAATGATATTATAGGCAATTCATACATAGTTTTATTAGGTGTATTTATTTTTATTATTTTAAATATGGTCGTGCTCTATTTTGGTGTTAAAAAAGGGATTGAAAAAGTAAGCAAAGTACTTTTTCCAGCTATGTTAATGATTTTTATCATTTTAGTTGTGAAAGCTCTGACTTTGTCTGATGCTGGGAAAGGATTAGAGTTCTTTTTTGGCATTCATCCTGAAAAATTTAGTACTGAAGGTTTATTGTACGCTTTAGGTCAATCCTTTTTCTCATTAGCAGTTGGTTTTTCTTGTATGGTGACCTATAGTTCTTATCTAAGCAAAAAAGAAAATATTCCACGTGCAGCCGTGAGTGTTGCTACAATGAATATTATTGTTTCTATTCTTGCTGGTGTCACTATTTTTCCAATCGTTTACAGTTTTAATTTTGAACCAACAGCAGGGCCGGGATTACTTTTTATCGTACTACCGAGTATTTTTTCTAAAATGGCATTTGGATCGCTATTTTTAGCAGCGTTTCTATTATTATTTTTATTTGCAACTTTAACTTCATCATTTAGTTTATTTGAAGTGATTATTGCAGCTTTTAATCCGAGAGATAAAGGTAGAGGTAAAATCGTATTTATCATTGGATTGATCGTGTTTTTATCAACAATACCTGCAAGCCTCTCTTTTGGTACGTTGAGTCATGTGACAGTAGCAGGAAAATCAATTTTTGATGCGACTGATTATTTAGTAAGTAACATACTATTACCAATTGGTTGTTTGTTAATATCATTATTTGTTTCATTCCGAATGGATAAAGCAATGATTTTAGAAGAGTTTACGAATAATCACACTAAAGCGATGATATATTTCAAGATATGGAAATTTTTAGTAAGATATATTGTTCCCGTATTGATTATTATCGTAATGTTATTTTCGCTTTAACTACGTTTATAGTATGAACTAATACCATAATTATTTAACAAAAGTATCTATAAATAGAAAGTATTAATTACAGGATGGGGACATCAATCCCAAAATAATAGCGTAGAGATGATTCCATGATTGAATCATCTCTACGCTTTTTATCAATAATTCGTATTGTTTGGCTCGCATTTCCTAGGGGATGGTCGAGCCAACAATACTACGTGATATACATGTAATTTTACATTAAATACTTTAAAAATAAGGCACTTTCGTATCATTCAAAAACAACATGAGAAATGATAAAGTTACTATGTAAATACAAAGCTCTAAAAATCATAGAAGGACATATGATGCCAGCTCATGTTCATCTATTAGTATGCATTTGACGTTCTCTTTCTTATATCTTACTATTTAATTTTCAAATTGCGTGAACCTAAAATAATTAATAGTAATGAGACGCCAACTAATACTACGATACCAATGATAACACTGTTGGGCGAATCAAAGCCTATTGAAGAATCAATTGTTGCTAATCCTAATCTATAACTTAATGTAGTAGGTATTAAATTGGCAAATGGCGCGGGCATTAGAATCATAGAAACCATAGCAATGCCAATAGATAATACTATTGACACAATATAATTCTTTGTTATGATTACTGCAGTTATTGATAACGGTATCATAAAAATAATTAAAAGAATATTAAATAAGGTAAAACTAACAAATATTAGCATTAAATCCCTTAATGGTCGCCCTTGTATTAAGTAAAAAGCTAATAATAATGTTAAGTTAATTGCATACAGAAATAGGCAATATAATAAAGATACTAAAAGTTTAGAAAAAAATAATTTATATTTATTCCCTGAGTAAGCAAGCCAATTTAATAGAGTGTGATTTTTAAATTCTATATAAAATATTGAAGAGCCAATAATGCCCATAGCGATAGGAATAATCATAAAATTTTGGTTATAAAATCTGAAGTAAAAACCTCCTATTAAAGATAAATCTTTACTATTTATAAAAAAATTAGCGATATTCATGGTGAATGGAATAAGGCTTAGCAAGCAAACAATTATAATAAATTTTTCGCTCTTAACTTTAGTGAATTCATTTTTAATGAAAGTCATCATTTTAAATAAGCCTCCTCTATGTTCATGTCCATAATTTTTAAATATATATCTTCAAAATTCATTTTTGAAGCATGGCTATAATATTTAATTAGATCATTGTAGTCTGCTAAAATATAATAATTTCCATTACTTTTGATAATTGAGTATTCATTATGGCTAGTGAAATCTAAATGATTTATATCTTCTGATATTTCAATAAGACTATAATAATTTTTACTATTTTTTAAATGTGATACTATTTTCCCATTTTGAATGAAAACAAATATATCGGTAAACTCTGATAATTCATTTAAATGATGACTAGAAACGATGGTAATTCTTTGTTCTTTTTTTACTTCTTTGAGTATAATATTTCTTATATCTTTAATTCCCATTGGATCTAAACCATTTGAGGGTTCATCCAATAATATTAGGCTTGAATTTCCTATTAATGTTTTAGCTATGCCTAGCCGTTGTTTCATTCCCATAGATAGATTTTTGAATTTTTTATTTTTGGCTTCTTGTAAGTTGACTGTCGATAACAATCTGTCAATATTTAAATCTTTGACGCCAATATATTTAGCATGTAAATCAAGATTCTCTTTACAGGTTAAATTAGAGTAAAAGGCAGGATAATCGATTAAATGACCAATATTATGTATTGATGAAGATATTGTCTCCTTGAATCGTCTACACTTAGTTGGACAAATTCTATGAGAATAGATATTGTTAAATTAAGAAAGTAGGCGATTTTTATGACAAGAGAAAGAAGAACTTTTAGTCCTGAATTTAAATTACAAATGGTAAAGCTTTATGAAAATGGTAAGCCTAGAAATGAAATTGCTCGTGAATATGATTTAACACCTTCGGCGTTAGGGAAATGGATTAAGCAACATCAAAATACTGGTTCATTTAACCATCAAGATAACTTAACTAATGAAGAAAAAGAACTAAGAAAATTACGTAAAGAAAATCAACAATTGAAAATGGAAAATGATATTTTAAAGCAAGCAGCGCTGATCATGGGACGAAAATAGATGTCATTCGAAAGAATGCCAATAAATATTCAGTATCAGCAATGTGCAAAGTCCTGCAAATCTCTAGAAGTAGTTACTATTACGAAATTAACAAATCACCCAACGTTGAAAAAGATGATCGAGATAAGGAAATTAGCGATAAAATTATCGAGATTTTCAATTCTAATCGCAAATGTTTTGGAACAAGAAGGATTAAAAATGAACTTATCAAAAATGGTTTAAATGTCTCAAGACGACGTATAGGACGCATTATGAAAGCAAATAAATTAGTATCTTCTTATACGACATCGAAGTATAAATCATTTCCTTCTCGCTCAAGTGAACGCGAAATCAATAATGAATTAAATCAAAGTTTCAATAGAAAAGAACCATTGGAAGTTCTTGTCAGTGATTTGACATATGTAAAAGTGGCTGGAAAATGGCATTACATATGTTTATTTATTGATCTTTTTAACCGTGAGATTGTTGGGCATAGCGCAGGCTCAAAGAAAGATAGCACGCTTGTATCCAAGGCACTTAGTAGCATTAGACACGATTTAAGAGACGTACAAATGTTTCACACTGACAGAGGAAAAGAGTTTGATAATCACATGATTGATGATGTACTAGATACCTTTGGTATCAAAAGATCTTTAAGCATGAAAGGATGTCCATATGACAACGCAGTAGCTGAAAGTACATTTAAAGCGTTAAAAACTGAATTCATTAAACAGTATGATTTTAAATCTATTAATCACTTAAAACTCGAATTGTTTGATTATGTTAATTGGTATAACAACATTCGACCTCATAGTGCATTAAATTATCTGACGCCGAAAGCGTACAAAGATAGTTTCTATAAAAACTGTCTAGAAATCTGTTGACATACCACCTGAATAATCTATTACTTTTAGAATGGATTTAAATAGTGTCGTCTTACCCGCTCCGTTTGGACCTAAAAGACCATAAATAGAATTTTCTTTAAAATCATAGTTGATATTTGTTAGTATGTTTGTATTTTTAAAATCTACTGATAAGTTTTTAATACTTAACATATTTTCTGTCTCCTTTTATATTTCTAGTCTTAATACGTTTTGTATAGCGTCATTTATTAAATGTATAAGTCCATATAATCCAGTTAATAAGTTTACTGTTTGGATATTTTTACCAGTTCTACAATTTAAATCTGCACCTTTTAAATTTTTGAGGATTTCGAAAATCAAGTTATTTCTTTTTCGTTTGAAGGGTGTATATCTTCTAATATTATAGCATTATACAAATCATCATGACATAAGCGATGAGTTCTGGAGAAGTCTTTTTCAAATGTTTTCTTTTTTTATTATCACTTGTTTAACCATTGTTTTCTATGTTAAGACTGATACTAGGAAAACACCATGACACCACTTTACTAAAATTCCACTATAAAGCTAACTTTACAACAGAAGCGGATGAAAGAGGCTTGCTTATTATAAATGAGTGCGATGTTTTTTGTTTAATCTAGTGATTATCTATGTGCTGAGAGTATGTGAAATATTAAGTCTGAAGAAGAAAGGTATTAAAGACTATACAAATAAATTGTGTGAATAGAATGCCTATAAACAGAAATAAATCCCCCTTTAACCATCTAAAGGAGGACATTGATTGTTCTATTCAGTTCTTATTATCTCTTTCAAAGCAATAAATTCGGATTCCGACAGCAGAGTAAAGCGATTGGTTGTGTGTAGACTTTATGAAAAATATTGATAAAGCATAATACTGTTTAATGGGGGAGTGATAAATAGATAGAGCAAATAATAAGTAAAACACCTAATCCGATAAAAATTTTATAATAAATATTTTGATGTCTTTTGGTATATCCAACAAATATTAAAAATATACCCAATATCATTGAAAGTATCATGGCAATAAATCCCATTTTTTACGCATTCCTTTCCAATTTAATTATTCTATCATGACGTCTAGCTATATCTAAATCATGAGTTACTGTGATAATAGTACTTTTAAATTCTTTGTTCATTTCAAATAATAAATCAATAATATGTTCTTTATTAGCAGAGTCTAAAGATGCTGTAGGTTCATCAGCTAAAATGATTTCTGGATTCATCATGATTCCTCTAGCAAATACAGCTCTAGAACGTTGACCACCAGAACACTCAAGCGGTTTCTTTTTCAAGATGGATACGATCCCTATTTTTTCAACAATGGTATGAAAATTAGACTGCATATCTCTTTTTTTAGAGTTAGCATATAAAAGAGGTAATTTAATATTGTCTTCTATAGTTAAGGAATTTATAAGCGCTGAATCTTGCAGAATAAAGCCTATTTTCTGATTACGATAATTCGCTAATATATCTTTAGATAAATTATTGACGGGAGTATTAAAAATCTCGTAAGTTCCTTTATAATTATAATCGAGTAGACCTAAAATATTAAGAAGTGAAGTTTTGCCAACACCAGATTCACCTATTATAGCAATTTTTTCTTGTCTTTCAGCTTCTAAAGTGAAATTTTGTAATATAGCTGTTTTTTGTTTTTTGTGTATTTTTTCTTGTATATTCAAATTAATAATACTTGTCATTGTATCACTCCTAGTGATATTGGAATACTTTTTATTTTCTTTAAAGATATTTCTACTATAACGATACCAATAATCATATCGATCAATATAACTATGAATAAAGCAAGCCAATCCATATCTAATAATCCGAATTTTCCATAAGTAGCAAAAATAGCATCTTTTGTTAACCAAAAACTATATCTATTAAAAGCAGTAATAATGAATAAACCTAATATGTTAAGAAAAAATAATAATCCAAAGTAACTATAGAAAATGCCTCTTAATTTTGAATAGCTCAAACCTACTAATAAATTAATTGTAATATCACTTATCATTAGGCGTATGCTCATTAAATTATTCCAAATAGCTATAGATATAACTGTTATAAGTAATATGAGCGTAATGCTACCAATAATTTTTAGCGAGTTCGTATAATAATCTTCAAAATAATTAAAATTTTCTCGTTGGCTAAAAAAGTTAAACTTTAAATTTGTATTTTTTTCTATATATTTACTTAGTTTTAGAGCATCTTTTTTGGTTGAATCAATAAGAATTAGATCCATAAGACCATTAACTTGAAGATCAATGTTTGAATTTTGAAGAATTTTTTTATTAACAGGTACAAATATTGAAAAGTTAAAATAATTCTTTGAGTTAGGAGCATAAAAATTAGAATGATAAAAATCTTTTTCTAAAATTCCTCTCACTTTCAGGGTTATTGGTTTTGTTAAAGATGAATCATCTATCTTTATAGTTGATCCGATAGGGTATGTTTTTGCTAAACCATAGCCTATTAAAACGGGTAACGCGTCTATATTTAATTCATCTTTAAAATCTAATTCCTGCCCTTCAAACAAATTAAAACGACTGATTTGATAAGCCTCTTTATTAATGTAACTAAGTGTTATTTCCATATCATTTTTATTATTTAAAGAAGTCACAAATCCATTTGATTGAAAAGCATATTTATAATTATGATTTAAATATTCATATATTTTTTGAGTATCTTTTTTTTCGATGCTATTAAAATCTGACTTGCTGTCTGGATTTAAGTTAGCAATAAAATACCCTTTTTTATTTATTTCATTTATTTCGTTATATCCTTGAGAAGTTGAGACGATTGAACGCGCAGCTGTAAATGAAAAATAGTTGGCAAGAAATAATAATGCGATCATACTAAAGACAAGTAGAGGTCTTTTAAAAAAAATTCTAATTAGAAAAAATTTAAAAATTTTCATTCTTTTTCACCTGACTTGCACAGATTATAATATATATGATAAAAATACAAACTAAATAGAAATTATCTTTAATATCTAATTTTAGATAAAAATTTAATATGAGAGATATTAGAAAAGCGATAAGTAATATACATAAGCTATCTAGTATATATCTTCTTATTATTTTTATCATCGTACTTCCTACGAGAATGCGACAGAATACTTCTGTTTTTTTACGTGCTAAAAATTGATAATGAAATATTATGATTACAAATGAAGATAAAATTACTATTATATAGTGGTATTCCAATATACTTTGTAAAAAAGACTGTAAAATAAACGAATTTGATAAATTGAAGATTTGTATATTCAAAAGTAAGGTATTAGAGACGAAACATACTATATAGAGAATACAAATCTCAAAAAAATCAATAAACCTAAAAAGTGAGTATTGCATCCTAGTTACCCCTTTAAGATTAGTAATTCAAGACTATGTAAAAAGAGATTTATAATTCTAAATAAAGCTGAATTTGATTTACTACAAACCCAGCTTTATTTATTATTTGGTTATCCGCGCCACCAAGAGAACTTTGTTTTATATTTTTTCCCCCATCTTAAATCATCCCAAACTGAACCAGTAACTTTTCCATTATACGCTGTTTTAGTAAGTAAAGTTCTGCCATTTCTAGAATATTTAAATGAAGTGGATTTATAACCTGAACCTTTATAATTCCAAGAAGCACCATTATATTTAATTTGAAAAGATTCTACAGAAGAGGCACCACTTTTACTATTACCAAAAGTTGCTGCAAATGCAGGAGTTGATCCAAGTGTCACTGTTCCGACTACTAATAAAGAGCTGATTACTTTTTTGATGTGCGTTTTCATTAATATCGCCCCTTTTAATATTTTTTGTAAAATTAATTGAGTAAAACCATACTATGTTAATATATTACCATTTAATGAAAAAATATACAATATGTTTATGGACACATATTTATAAAAGTGGAAATATCGTCATGAATATCAGTGAAGTAAAAATGATTCAATATTCTAAATCTGAAGAAGTATTTAATATAAAGCTGTTACAATCAGGGGCTAAAACATCAATAGGACTTAAAACTAAAACATTTTCAATTGCTATGCGTAAAAGCGCACACACATCATTAGTCAAAATGCATAATCATACTACGTTATTAGTTATTTATCCTTCTTCAGGCTTATTTACGTTTAATGATTTATCGAATAAAATTATTGAGAAAAAAATAAATGTATAAAAAGGTGAAAAAATGAATAAAATGAGCAGCAGGATTCATACTTTAGATTATTTAAGAGGATTTGCATTATTGGGTATTATTCTCGTGAATGTTGTAGGCATTAACTTTATTAATGCTGAAATTGCTAAGACACATATTGAAGGGATATATGCTAGCTTTCTGTTAATATTTATCGAAAGTAAATTTTTTAGTATATTTTCGATATTATTTGGGGTTGGTTTTTATATTTTTATGGATAGGGCAACATACAAAGCGCAAAATAAATATGCTTTATATTTCAGAAGGCTTATTGTTTTATTTATATTTGGTGTGTTGCATTCATTCCTACAACCAGGTGAAGCTTTAAAGTTTTATGCAATAGCTGGAGTCCTATTATTAATTTTTCTTCATTTAAAAAAAGAAATCAATTTAATATTAGGATTATTATTGTTAGTGGTTGCAATAGTGTTAGATGCTAAACTTTTAGAAACGATGCCATATTTTATTTTAGGTCTGGCTATTGGACAGTATGGCTTAATATATCAATTTAATACGAATTTAAGAAAATGGATTATTGCTTGGAGTGTATTTTTAGTATTAACAATACTGAGTGTATCGCTATTAATGATGTATTACGCGCCTCCTAACTATATTTTAGCTGAAAATATGGGTCTTCATGGAGAGCAGTTTGTACAGAAAAAAATGTTTTTTGATCATTTAGTGACTATGACATCCCCATTTATTTCATGCTTTTACATGCTTACAATTATTATAGCGGTTCAAAATGACATCGGAGCAAAATTATTAGCGCCTCTAAAATATTACGGGCGCATGGCGTTAACCAATTATATATTTCAAACCTTGTTTATAATCGTTTTTGTGAAAGTATTTTTTAATGGTAGCGTCTCAATGTTAAACGCTCTATTGATGTGTTTAATCATATATAGTATTCAAATAATGTTTAGTGTGATTTGGCTAAAATACTTCAAATATGGTCCGTTAGAATATTTATGGAGGATGGCTACTTATTTAAAAGTTCTCCCTTTTAAAAGCGTTTAGGAGGAAGGTTTAATAGTATAATGGGTGCTTGAAAGGTGTGTATATTATTTTGTATAGGAATATGATGTGTAAAAGGATAACCTTATCATTTATTGACAAGATGAGTGGCGTATGTGCTGATTAAATAAACATCCGTTATCTTTTAAAAGCCATTCATATTATGGGCAAAGTTATTTAAAATTTCTAAAATGACACGTAAACGATGCGTAACTGTATATATGAATCGTCAATAAGTACAGTTACGCACTGTAAATGATAAATTAGGAATGAACCTCCGATAAATCGAAAATACATTGTATACTATGGTTAAATCATTTAAAGAGGAGGCGTTAAATATGTTTTGGGCAGATTTAGTAATGGGTATCATCAAATTAATCAAAGGTTTAGTTGATACTTTTGCAAAATAATTTTATATGACATACTAAAGGCATAATATTAATGGCGAGATTGTGAAATCTATGTATAATAGATGACAATCTCGTCATTTTTGTTATAATGTTAAAGCTATTAAATATGATGATAAAATATTTTTCCATCTAAATTATCGTGATATGATACTATCAAAAAGAACCGAGGCTTTAAATATGTACAGTAAAAAACAACCTATTGTATTTTATATTGGACTTTTTTTGACTACCACTTTAATTGGTAGTCTATTGTTATATCTTCCTTGGACAGGCCAAAAACATACTCATTTTATTGATGCACTCTATGTAGCAACAAGTGCGTTTACAGTAACTGGATTGTCGACAGTAGATATTTCTAGTCAATTTAATATATTCGGCCAAACCGTTATTATGCTATTGATTCAAATTGGGGGTATGGGTATAGTTGCGGTGTCTATGTTTGCGTTAAAAATATCTCAAAAACATATTTCAATACACGGTCATCAACTTTTACAACTTGAACTGAATACAGACGATATTAATAGCGTCACTGACTTTGCTAAATTTATTTTAATCTTTAATATCCTATTCGAATCATTAGGTACATTTATTTTATCTTTTGTTTTTATACCGGAATTGGGATTGTCTAAAGGTTTGTTCACTAGTTTATTCACTTCAATTTCAGCATTAAACAATGCTGGTTTTTCATTATTCTCTGATAATCTTGTGAGTTACGCTCATGATCCTGTCGTGAATTTAATGGTTGCTTTTCTCATTGTCGTAGGTGGTGTGGGGTATGTGGTTTTAATAGACGTTATTACAACACCTTCTATTAAACGATTGCAACTTCATACTAAAGTGACTTTATCTGTTACTTTCATACTTATCGTGATAGGTTTTGTAATGTTCTTTTTATTAGAACACGACAACACTTTAAAGGGTATGTCAATATCTGATCAACTTTTAGCCTCTTTTTTCCAATCTGTTACCACGCGTACAGCTGGATTTAATACGATTGATTTTAGTCATCTTGCTCCTGGTACTTTGCTATTTACAATGCTTTTAATGTTTATCGGAGCAGGACCAATTAGTGCAGCAGGGGGGATTAAAGTAACAACTTTTGCACTCGCAACGATATACGTTATTACGTCTTTAAAAGGACATGAACATGCACATCTATTTAAACGTTCAATTCCGAAAAAACAAATGCAAAAAGCAGTTGCAATTACATTGTCAGCGTTTTCTTTTGTGATACTTATGACCTTAGGTGTAGCTGCGTCACAACCTAACATGAGATTTGAAGATATTTCATTTGAAGTTGTGTCAGCTTTTGGTACTGTTGGTTTATCAACGGGGATTTCTTCTGAGTATGGATCCTTTGCCAAAGTTATTATTATTATTTCAATGATAGCAGGTAAGATAGGGGTATTAACTTTGCTCGGATTATTGCAAAGAAAAACGAGAGAGACTTATCATTATGCCAAAGGGAATTTATATTTATAAAAATGTCTATGGTCATTCTAAAAAGATAACGGTTGAAAACACAAAGCAATTCACCTTTGTGCTTTCAACCGTTTTTATAAATAGATTGCTCGTATTATTTAGTTTCACTATAGCCATGCAACATCCAACGAATGCCGTATTTATCAATGATTACTCCCATTTTACCACCCCAAAATTGTGGCTCAAAAGGCATTTCAATTTGAATAGACTCATGATGCTTTAATCGTTCATACAAAGCTTCGATATTGTCGGCATCTTCAGAAGCGTCAATATTATATTCTAACATAAGAGAAATAACGCCATTAATTGCTGCTTCTTTGCCAAAAGCGTCAGCTGCATACAATGTTGTGTTCAAAATTTTAAATTCAGCATGCATTGTTGCTTCATCTGCTTTTTCTGCTGCAACGTTAAAATGACTAGCTTGTTCTTTATTCAAGGGTAATCGTTTGATATCTGTTGCACCAAATAAATCTTCGTAATACTTGAGTGCCTCTTTTGTATTTTGAAATGCAATATATGGCTTGAGTGTTGTCATTAATCTCCCTCCAATTGATTTGTTATATATACAACTATACATTAAAAGTAAGCCAAAAACATATAGTAGTGCTTGTATATGGTAAAAATTGGAAAAGAGAAAGGTATGAGAGGGAGTTAACAAGCACTACTATGAGAAGGAATTATGATACATTTTATTTTTTATTATTAAATGTATCATTGAAGAACTCAATTGACTTTTTTAAAAGTGCTAAAATAAGCATATCAATGACCTCCTTCACTTTTTCTACCTCTATAGTAATATGAATGAGATAACTTGCGTATAGTCATGCCAAATTTATAAATTTAAGTGCGTAATTGTTTTGAATCCACAATAAACTGACACTAAGGCAATCTCATATGTGATGAGATGTGAGCAATTAACTAACAAATGTATCTTTAATATTTCCTCAAGAGAGTAAATTTATGAACATAGTGTTAAATGTGTATATTTTTTTGAATGATTTATTGATTTGTAACGGAATTTTCGGTATAATCAATTTTGTGTTCAAAATATGTCCTGGTAGCTCAGCTGGATAGAGCAATGGCCTTCTAAGCCATCGGTCGGGGGTTCGAATCCCTCCCAGGACGCTAATTACTGAAAATTAAACACGTTTCAAAATCTGTACTGAACCCCATAACGACGGGGTTCTTTTTATTTTATCTATCAATAAAACACTATAGAAAACTAATTTTTAGGGACCCAGATCCCGAGCAATTATAATAAGTGCCGCTTTTTCATTTTCTTCTTTATAAGTTTCTTCCAACAAATGTGAATACACTTCAGTTGTAACCGAAATGTTTTTATGGCCTAACGACGTATTGATAACGAAACTCCTGATTCTGTCCCCTCGGAAAGCGAAGTCATACCATGCAAATCTTTATCATAAGAAGCACTAAAACGTATTTTATTAAAAATCATCTTAGTGCTATTTATTTTGGGATGTATGTCATAGTCTCTATCCCGATTTAAACGGATTTGCTAGTTTTGATAGTCATGATTAGATCGGTTTATATCACTGGATTAAATATTTTTTAACTTGAATTAGCGTTTTATTCCTATAAGAGAATGGGTAACGGCAGATTACGTACTATTATATGTGATGTAATTGGCTTGTATACGACACTTAGGCATCATAACCGTCGATAAAAGTAATATTTTTTACAGTTATGTACGAATAATGACGAGTTTAGAACTAGATCACACATAAGTTGCGAAGTTCGATATATTAGATTTAACAAAACAAAGCAAACAGATTTGCATAATGTTTTGTATATTATAAAAGTTAAGGAGTGTATTTAGATGTCAGGTTTAATTGATGCAATCAAAACTACAGTAGAAGCAGGACTTAACGGTGAATGGGCAGATATGGGATTAGGTATTGCTGAGATTGTAGCAAAAGGTATCGAAGCAATCTCAGGTTTCTTTGGATAATTACAGTAAATTAAACTTAAACGAATAGGGGTGTAGAGAATGTCAGATTTAATTAATGCAATCAAAACTACAGTAGAAGCAGGACTTAATGGTGAATGGACAGATATGGGATTTGGAATTGCTGATATCGTAGCAAAAGGTATCGACGTTATCTTAGGTTTCTTTGGATAATTATAATAAATCAAATTAAGCGAATAGAGGTGTAAGAAATGGCAGATTTAATTAATGCAATCAAAACTACAGTAGAAGCAGGACTTAACGGTGAATGGACAGATATGGGATTTGGAATTGCTGATATCGTAGCAAAAGGTATCGACGTAATCTCAGGTTTCTTCGGATAATAAATATGTAATTGGGCCATGGCAAGCGCTGTGGCCTTTTTTGTTTGAAAAGATAATTGATATGACTTATTTATAGTATTTCTATGATATTACATATAAATTATAATGACATATTTTATATTATTTGTTACACTAAATCGATATTAAAATATGTTGGAGATGAAATAATGAGTTACAAAGTGATTCTACTCGATTTTGACGATACGATTGTTGATTTTCATGATGCAGAAATCAAAGCATATGCGTACTTAATGGATCAGTATCAAGTTCCAAAACATTTACATAATTATGAGCAATTCAAAGCGATTAATCAAGCACATTGGGAAGCATTTCAGCGTGGAGAATTGTCTCGAGAAGAAGTGTTGAGTTTTAGGTTTATCGAGACATTTAAGCATTATAATATGTCTATAGATGGTAAAAAGGCCGATATGACATTTCGAGAGGGTCTTGCGAATGCCCCTATCAAATTACTTGAAGGTGTCGAGGATTTACTCGCTTATACACAACATCAATTTGTATTGGCAATTGTGACAAATGGTGTGAAAGAAACACAACATAAGCGTTTAAATCAAATGAATATCAAGTCAAAAATGCAACACATCTTTATCTCGGATGAACTAGGTGTTCAAAAACCTAAAGTGGCTTTTTTTGATAAGGTGTTTAATGTGATGTCTGAATATACTAAGAAAGATTTTATGATAGTAGGAGATTCGCTGACTTCTGATATTCAAGGCGGTATTAATGCTGGCATTGATACGTGTTGGTTTAATCATAGACAACTAGACAATCATTCAGGTATTGAACCGACATACACAATTACGCACATTAAAGAATTAGTTGAAATTTTGAAAAAGTAATTCAAAAAGGTAAGGCATATCATATTAAGCTTTGTGCGTTGAATATTTATGTCTTACCTTATTTAATCTATTAGTTTTGATGTTAATCGATTACTTTGGATCCCAGACTAATATGTCATGGCCATCATCATTTTTAACTTGAAGGTCTTTAAAGCCATTTTTAACAAAAAAGTCTTTAGATTCGAATCTAGCAATTGCCTTAATTGGAAGACGATACGATTTAGCAAAATCTAATAGTTTAGAGCCATACCCCTTACCTTGGTACTTGCCAAGAACTTCTAATTTCCATACGACTAAATAATCTTCATAATCAGGGAAATAAGTCTCTTCAACCTCTCCTTTACGATATAAGGCCATACGTGCTCCGATTTTTTCTCCAACATAAATACCATAAAAAGGAGATTCGGAGCTAGCATCAATCATTTCTCCGTGCAATTCATCGACCATATATAAATCTTTGTTACCAAAGTTTTTTCGGAAGTCTTCAAAAAGCTCCTCTGTCTTGTAGTTGATATCCAAATGTTTAACTTTAGTCATTTCAATCCCCCTTTACTTATATTACTATGATTATAACTTATTTATTTCGATTAATGAAGTAAGCCGTTAAATTGTCAGACGGTAATTGAACAATTATACTTATAAGGAATACGCTTTAAGGAGAATTGAACATGGAGTGTTTAAATATCAAAATAGATGAAAAAGACGAGTTTATTTCAAGGTTAATCAATCAAGATACATCTATTTTACAATTTTATGATTACGATCCTAATAGTACTAAAAGTTTTGAAAAACGTATGGATCACCCAAACAACGGCAGAGAAAAAGAAGTAGCTAGAGTGATACGTGAGTATATGTCAGACTTGAATTTAACTTCTGAACAAAAGCGCGCACTAGATGCGCTCGAGAACGGTGCAAAAGTGGTTATTGGTGGGCAGCAAGCAGGTTTGTTTACAGGCCCGTTATACACATTTCATAAAATTATTTCGATGATTGTTAAAGCGAATGAATTGGAAGCATCATTCCATCAGCCTGTTGTCCCTGTTTTTTGGATCGCAGGTGAAGATCATGACTTTGATGAAGTCAATCATACGTATGTAATGAGAGAGAGAGAAGGAACTTTAGAAAAAGTTAAGTATCATACATTAGAGCCGCCAGAAACATCAGTTTCACATTATTACCCTGATAAAGAAGAATTACAAAATGTACTGAAACAGTATTTTAAAATGCTTCCAGAAACATCTCACTCCAAAGTTTTATATACACAATTAATGGAAATGATAGAACTATCCGAAAAATGGACGGATTTATTTAAAATGCTAATTCATGAGTGTTTTAAATCGAAAGGTATCTTATTAATTGAGGCCCAATATGATGCATTAAGAGAAATAGAAAAGCCTATATTCCATCAATTGATTCAAAAACGAGACCAAGTGGATAGAGCGTTTCGTGAGATGCAAAATCAAACAGCGCAACAAGGACTTCATCGAATGATTGAAACAGATTCAAATACACATTTGTTTTTAGAAGCTGATCAGCAACGTCAATTACTTAAATTTGATGAAGGTGTATTTAAATTAAGCAAATCTAAGGATAATTATACTGCAGAAGAGCTCTATCGATTGATTGAAGAGGAGCCATATCGTTTTTCTAATAATGTCGTAACGCGTCCTTTAATGCAAGAATGGTTATTTAATACGGTGGCTTTTGTAGGAGGACCAAGTGAAATTAAGTATTGGGCAGAGCTTAAGGGTGTGTTTCATTTGTTTGGTATTGAAATGCCTATTGTGTTACCACGCATGCGTATGACCTATGTAACGTCTAAGGCGCGTAAGTTATTGAGTGACTATCAAGTTTCTCCTTCAAAAATAATATTAGACGGCATTGATGATGTCAAAGAAGCGTTTATACGTGCAAAGGCATCTGATCAAGTGTTGGATGACATTGATCAAATGATAGAGCAGCAACAAAAGTTTTATACGAAGCTTAAAAATAATATGTCAGATAGTGAAGACAATGAAAGGTTACTTCAAAAGAATAATCAAATTCAATTGCATCAGTATCGTTATTTAAAAGAGCGATATTTACGTAATATTGAACGTGAAAGTGAAATAAGTATGCGTCATTTCACGCAGCTTACCCAAACATTACATCCAATGGGAGGATTGCAAGAAAGAATATGGAACCCCCTCCAATTATTAAATCAATTTGGGATGCATTTGTTTGTATCCTCCACCTTTCCTCCACTTCGATATACTTTTAACCAAATCGTTATTCAAATGTAGTTATACCAAGCTTTTAGAACAGTTCGAATTTATTCGAACTGTTCTTTTTTTTGAGTTGAAAAGATAAGTTTATAATATTTTTACATAATTAGTGGAGGATAGTGGGGAGATGTGGTAAATTATAAATATGGTGAGGTGAAATAAAATGTTCATGGGAGAATTTGAAAATAAACTTGATACTAAAGGTCGTATGATTGTTCCGTCGAAGTTTAGACATCAACTTAATGAACGTTTTATTATCACTCGTGGCCTAGACAAGTGTTTATTTGGTTACACATTAGAAGAATGGCAAACTATCGAAGAAAAAATGAAAACCTTACCTATGACAAAACGGGATGCCCGTAAATTTATGCGTATGTTTTTCTCGGGGGCCATTGAAGTAGAACTAGATAAGCAAGGCAGAATTAACATTCCAAGTAAGCTAAGAGAATACGCAAACTTAGACAAAGACTGCACAGTAATCGGTGTTTCAAATCGGATAGAAATTTGGGATCGTGCGACTTGGAATCATTTTTATGATGAATCTGAAGAGAATTTTGAAGAAATTGCAGAAGATTTAATTGATTTTGATTTTTAATTTGGAGGGATAACAGTGTTTCATCACATTAGCGTGCTTTTAAAAGAAACCGTCGATCAACTTAATATTAATCCAGACGGCATATATGTCGATTGCACGTTAGGTGGAGCGGGGCATTCGTTATATCTACTGAGTCAACTTTCAGAGCAAGGTCGTTTGATTGCATTCGATCAAGATACGACTGCGATTGAACATGCGAAAGAAAAGTTGAAAGATTATAGTGATAAAGTCACTTTTGTACATCGTAATTTTAGAGATTTGAATCAAGTTTTGGATGATTTGAATATAGATAAAGTGGATGGTATTTTGTACGACTTAGGCGTTTCGAGCCCGCAACTCGATGTTCCTGAAAGGGGATTTAGCTATCATTATGATGCAAAGCTTGATATGAGAATGGATCAAACCCAACCATTGTCAGCTTACGAAGTTGTAAATGAATGGTCCTATGAAGCGTTGGTAAAAATATTCTTTCGTTATGGTGAAGAGAAGTTTTCAAAACAAATTGCACGTCGTATCGAAACAAAGCGTCAAGAACGCCCCATCACAACAACATTTGATTTAGTTGATTGCATTAAAGAAGGTATACCAGCTAAGGCGAGAAGGACAGGTGGCCATCCAGCAAAACGCATATTCCAAGCGATACGCATTGCTGTAAATGATGAACTTAAAGCTTTTGAAGATTCTTTAGAACAGGCGATTGAACGTGTGCATGTACATGGACGAATTTCAGTCATTACATTTCACTCATTAGAAGATCGCTTGTGTAAGCAAATGTTTCAAGAGTATGAAAAAGGCCCGGATGTTCCTAGAGGATTGCCTGTTGTGCCGGAAGCTTATACACCAAAGCTCAAACGAGTGAATCGAAAGCCAATTGTAGCAAGTCATGAAGATTTAGAAGAAAATAATCGAGCGAGAAGTGCCAAACTTAGAGTGGCGGAAATTTTAAAGTGAAGGGGCGAGAATAGGAGATGGCTGTAGAAGAAGTATATGAATCGTATCATTGGCAAGAAACACAACCACAAACTGAACCAAAGCAAAAACCAAAAACTCAAACGAGGACAGTAAAAAGGCAAGTTGTTGTAAAACTGACTAAGTTTGAAAAAATGCTATACATAACACTTATTACATTAATTGCAGTTATAAGTATCTATATGCTATCTTTGAAAATGGATGCTTATGATACTCGAGGTAAAATAGCTGATTTAGATTACAAGATTGAGCAACAATCAAGTCAAAATAGCGCATTAAAATCTGAAACTATGAAAAATTCTTCGTATGAACGCATCTATAAAAAAGCTGAAGAACAAGGCATGAGTCTAAAGAACGACAATGTAAAGGTAGTGCGTAATAATGGCGAAACGAAAAATTAAAATTAAAAAAAATAAACTAGGAGCAGTCCTCCTGATTAGCTTTTTTGGACTGCTCTTTTTTCTATTGGTTTTACGTTATAGTTTTGTAATGTTAACAGGCCACTCATCTGGTCAGGATTTAATAGCTAAGGCAAATGAAAAATATCTTTCTAATTTAGAAGAACAGGCAGATAGAGGAACGATATATGATCGTAATGGCAAAATTCTTGCTCAGGATGTAGATCGTTTCCGATTAGCTGCTGTGATAGATAAAAGAGCAAGTAAAGATACTGACGAACCAAGGCATGTCGTAGATAAAAATAAAACAGCAAAAGAGCTATCAAAAGTGATAGATATGTCAGAAGAGAGTATCAAAAAAAGACTAAACACTAAAAAGGCATTTCAAGTTGAATTTGGAAAAGCGGGTCAAAATTTAACATATCAAGATAAAGAAAAAATCGAAAAAATGGATTTACCTGGTATTACAATGTATCCAGAAGTCCAACGTTTTTATCCTAATGGGAACTTTGCATCACACTTAATCGGAATGGCTCAAAAAGATCCGGATACAGGGGAGCTTAAAGGTGCATTAGGTGTTGAAAAAATATTCAACAGTTACTTAGCTGGTGAAAATGGACAATCTTCTTTTGTTCAAGATATTTGGGGGTATATCGTTCCGAATTCTAAAAATGAACAAGCGCCAAAACGTGGAGACGATGTTCACTTAACTATTGATTCGAATATTCAAGTTTTTGTTGAGGAAGCTCTCGATAAAATGGTTGAGCGTTATAAACCAAAAGATTTATTTACTGTTGTTATGGATGCTAAAACAGGTGAAATTTTAGCATATAGTCAGCGTCCGACGTTTAATCCAGATACAGGTGAAAATTTTGGTGAGAAGTGGGCTAACGACTTGTACCAAAATACTTATGAACCAGGTTCGACATTTAAAAGTTATGGTTTAGCCGCTGCTATTCAAGAAGGGGCATTTGATCCTAATCGAAAATATCAATCAGGTTATCGTGACATACAAGGATCGCGTATTTATGACTGGAATAAAAAAGGTTGGGGCGAAATCAAAATGGGTCTAGGTTTTATCTATTCATCGAACACGCTTATGATGAAACTACAAGACCTTGTTGGTGCGGATAAAATGCAGTCATGGTATGAAAAATTTGGTTTCGGACAAACAACAGGAAGTTTATATGATGGTGAACAACCTGGGAATATCGCATGGGAAAATGAATTAATGCAAAAAACATCAGCGTTTGGACAATCTACTACAGTCACACCAGCACAAATGATTCAAGCTCAGTCTGCTTTCTTTAATGAAGGAAATATGCTTAAGCCTTATTTTGTTGAATCTGTGGATAATCCGATTACTAAAAAAACATTTTACAAAGGTAAGCGTGAAGTTGTAGGTAAGCCAATTACTAAAAAAACAGCAAATAAAGTGTTAGACCAATTGGATCAAGTTGTTAATAGTAAAGACAGTAATGCTAAAAACTTCCGCATTGATGGATACCGCATCGGTGGTAAAACGGGTACTGCACAAGTTGCCGATCCTGAAAACGGAGGATATGTTCAAGGGCCTAACCCTTATTTCGTAAGTTTTATTGGTCATGCACCGAGTAAAAACCCTAAAATATTGATATATTCAGGTATGAGTTTAGCTCAAAAAAATGACCAAGAGGCATACGAATTGGGACCGGGTATGGCATTTACCTCAATTATGAAAAATACACTTCAATATTTAAATGTTGGTAGTGATGAAATTAGTACGAAATCGACTATCAATCCAGTACCTCATGTAGAGAATAAGAGTGTAGAAAGTGCGGAAGATACGTTGAAAGGTAAAAAGTTTAACCCAGTTGTAATTGGAAATGGTGATAAAGTAGTGAATCAATCGCCAGCCGCATCGCATGATTTATTACCGAACAGTAATGTTTTACTATTAACAAATGGCGACTTAACCATGCCAGATATGACAGGTTGGACACGAGATGATATTGTAGCGTTTGAATCTTTAACTAATATTAAAGTTGAAGTTGAAGGAAATGGATTTGTGAAGTCTCAAAGTGTAACGAGTCAAACAGCAATTGATAAGAAAACAAAGATACAAGTAAAACTTGATTCAGAAAACACAAATAGCTCATAAATGAGGGTGCTGGAGTATGGATTATCGGCTTTCTAGAAAAATGCGTCATGCTCCAGCTACTTGAACCCTCTTATGATGTCATGAGCGTTTAAATCATTTTTCTTTCTGCTCAGGTTTTAAGCAGTTGGATTAAATAAAAAATATTAAAAGGAGTAAATTATGGGTATTATTAGTGCAATTGTCGCATTTGTAATCACAGCAGTTTTAGTGCCGATTTTGATACCGACATTAAAAAGGATGAAGTTCGGCCAGAGTATTCGTGAAGAAGGTCCTCAAAGTCATATGAAAAAAACAGGTACACCAACAATGGGAGGATTGACATTTTTAATTGGTGCAATTGTTACAACGATGATAGCGAGTATATTTGTAGAGCCAGCTAGTCCATTATTATTGCTACTCTTTGTAACAATTGGTTTTGGCTTAATTGGTTTTATAGATGACTATATAATAGTAGTTAAGAAAAACAATCAAGGGTTAACGAGTAAGCAAAAATTGTTAGCGCAAATTGCGATTGCAGTGATTTTCTTTATTGTTTCAAAAGGTTTTAATGCGTTTGATTTTTCAACGGATATTAATATACCGTTTACCGAGGTTCACATTCCATTATCTTTTGCGTATGTGATATTTATTGTTTTTTGGCAAGTTGGTTTCTCTAATGCGGTTAATTTAACAGATGGTTTAGATGGATTGGCTACAGGATTATCAATTATTGGGTTTACGATGTACGCCATTATGAGTTTTGTGCTCGAACAACCTGCAATTGGTATCTTTTGTATTATTATGATTGCTGCACTTGCTGGCTTCTTACCATATAATCTGAATCCTGCTAAAGTCTTTATGGGAGATACAGGAAGTCTTGCGCTTGGTGGTATTTTTGCTACTATTTCAATTATGTTGAATCAAGAATTGTCATTGTTACTCATTGGACTAGTTTTCGTATTAGAAACATTATCGGTAATGATTCAAGTGACTTCGTTTAAATTAATTGGCAAGCGTGTCTTTAAAATGAGTCCTTTACATCATCATTTTGAACTTGTAGGTTGGAGCGAATGGAAAGTTGTTACAGTATTTTGGACAGTCGGCTTGATTACAGGTCTGATTGGATTATGGATTGGGGTGAGCTAATTGATTAATTATACGGGCCTTAAAGATAAAAAAGTACTCGTTATCGGTTTAGCCAAAAGTGGTTATGAATCAGCAAAATTACTACATCGTCTAGGTGCAGAGGTGACTGTCAATGACGGTAAAGATTTATCAAACGACCCACATGCTAAAGATTTAGAAGAAATGGGGATAACAATCGTAAGTGGATCACATCCAATTGCACTGTTAGATGAAAAACCGATTATTTTTAAAAACCCTGGCATACCTTATACTGTGCCGTTGATTCAAGAAGCGAAAAAGAGAGATTTGCCCATTTTGACAGAGGTAGAATTGAGCTACTTAATATCTGAAGCACCAATTATTGGTATTACAGGTACAAATGGCAAAACGACAGTGACATCACTATTAGGTGATATGTTTGATAATAGTAGAGAAGTCGGACGTCTTGCCGGCAATATCGGCTATGTGGCATCTAAAGTAGCGCAAGAGGTTAGAGCGAACGAATATTTAATAACTGAACTTTCGTCATTTCAATTATTAGGCATTCAACATTTTAGACCGCACATTGCGATTATTACAAATATATACTCTGCACATTTAGATTATCATGAAACATTAGAAAATTATCAAAATGCTAAAAAACGGATATACGAAAATCAAACAGAAAGTGATTACCTCATTTTTAATTATCAACAACGTCATTTAATAGATACGACTCAAATTCAAGCAAAAGTATTATATTTTTCGACGGAATATCCGGTCGAGGGGATATACGTAGAGAATGATTATATTGTATATAATGGTGTGCGCATTATTCATTTAGATGACATTGTATTACCGGGTAAACATAACCTGGAAAATATTTTAGCGTCTGTATTAGCTGCAATACTAGCCGGTGTTTCAACGAATGCCATTATCCAGTCTTTAACAACATTTTCAGGCATTGAACACCGTCTCCAATATATTGGTAATAATAAAACAAATAAATATTACAATGATTCTAAAGCAACAAATACGTTAGCAACTCAATTTGCATTAAGTGCATTTACACAGCCGATCATTTGGTTGTGCGGTGGTTTGGATCGTGGGAATGGATTTGATGAACTAATACCATATATGGAAAATGTGCGTGTGTTAGTCACATTTGGAGAAACACAAGACAAGTTCGTGAAATTAGGCGAAAGTCAAGGGAAATATGTCATTAGAGCTAAAGATGTTGTGGAGGCAGTAGACAAAGTTCAAGATGTCATCGAACCTAATGATGTCGTTTTATTATCACCAGCATGTGCAAGTTGGGATCAACATGATACATTTGAACAGCGTGGCGAAATGTTTATAAATGCTTTTCGTAAGCATTTACCATCACATTAAAGGTTGTGTAGCTTATGAAAGAACATATTCCACAAATTAATAATGAATACCTTAAAGAAAAGCGTAAAAAACAATTACTGAAGCGTCGACGTAGGCAGCGTAACGTGATGATTGCGCTTGTTCTTTTAGTAGTGCTTATTGTGCTTTACATGTTTACGCCGATTAGTAAAATTTCATCAGCTACAGTTGAAGGGAATCACAACGTATCAAAAGAAGAAGTGATAAAAAAGTTAAACATAAGTCAGCAACCGCGAATTTATGCCTATAATTCTGGTAAGGCAAAAGAAAGAATCGAACAAAATGATTTAATTCAATCTGTGCATATTAAAAAGGGCTTATTCAATAGTTTGACAGTTGAAGTTAATGAATATGATATTGTTGGTGTTACTTCAGAAAAAGGCAAAAATGTACCTGTACTTGAAACAGGCAAAGTACTTAGCGATTTCAAAGGAGATATACCGAATGAGGCTCCGTATCTAACAGGTTTTAAAAGTTCAGAAAAACGAAAAATAGTTCAAACATTGAGTGAAATGGATTCCAAAATACGTGGACAAATCTCAGAGATAGTTTATGCACCTCAAAAAGATCAAAGCCAACTCATTCAATTGTTTATGCGAGATGGTATTGAAGTATTAGGCAATATGAATTCAATCAACCAAAAATTAAAATACTATCCAAGTATGTCTCGAGCACTTGATAAAGATGAAACAGGTCATTTAAAAGAGTCGGGATTTATTGATTTATCAGTTGGGGCGACATTTATTCCATATAACAATGTTAAAGATGGACAAAATAACTCAGCTAGTTCACAAGATGTACAAAAGAGCTCTGCCTCAACAAATGAAGCAAAAGAAGCATTGCAAAGTGCTCTAAATAAAATTAAAGAAAAAGATAAATAAATCTAAATGTATCAAAGTACTGAAATGACTTGAATGAAGTGAAAAATTAGAATTATATTAAATTGCAGAAAAAAGTTGAAATAACATTACGTTTATAGTTCACATTAATAGTGTGTTATTGTAAACTTATAATAGTGTAGATATGTAAAAAATGTCGGAGGTGCCTATCTATGGAAGAGCATTATTATGTTAGTATAGATATCGGCTCATCAAGCGTAAAAGCTATCGTTGGGGAAAAGTTTCACAATGGCATTAATGTGATAGGTACAGGACAAACCTATACAAATGGTATTAAGAATGGCTTAATTGATGATTTCGATGTCGCTAAACAAGCAATAAAAGATACAATTAAAAAAGCATCTATTGCTTCAGGTGTAGATATCAAAGAAGTTTTTTTGAAGTTACCAATCGTTGGTACCGAAGTTTTTGATGAATCAAATGCACTTGAATTTCATCAAGATACTGAAATCAATGGTTCACATATTGAAGAAGTTCTAGAGGGGATTCGAGAGAAAAATGCAGTTTCAGATACTGATGTTGTCAATACATTTCCCATACGTTTTGTAGTTGATGGTGATAACGAGGTAACGGACCCTAAAGAATTAGTTGCAAGGCATTCGTTACATGTCGATGCAGGGGTTGTTGCGATTCATAAATCTATTTTAATTAATATGATTAAGTGCGTTGAATCCTGTGGTGTGGATGTATTAGATGTTTATTCTGACTCATACAATTATCGCTCTATTTTGACACCAACTGAGAGAGAGCTTGGAGCTTGTGTGATAGATATTGGTGAAGATCTCACACAAATTGCTTTCTATGAGCGCGGTGAACTTGTTGATGCAGATGTTGTTTTGATGGCAGGACGTCACATCACTGAAGACATTGCACAGTATTTAAACACTACATACGAGTCAGCTGAAAAGATTAAACAACAATATGGACATGCATTTTATGATTCTGCGTCAGAACAAGATGTATTTACAGTTGAACAGCTTGACCAAGATGAACCGACGCAATTTACGCAAAAAGATTTAAGCGATGCGATTGAAGCACGTGTTGAAGACATCTTTTTTGAAGTCTTTGATGTTTTACAAGAGTTGAATTTAACAAAAGTGAACGGTGGATTTGTCGTTACTGGTGGTTCAGCTAATTTATTAGGTGTCAAAGAATTATTACAAGATTTAGTTAATGAAAAAGTTAGAATTCACACACCTTCACAAATGGGTGTAAGAAAACCGGAATATTCATCTGCAATTTCGACAATTTCTAGTAGTATTGCTTTTGATGAGTTGTTAGATTATGTTACAATTAGTAATCATGATTACGACGACATAGAGGAAGAAGTTATTGAAAATGATACGAAACGTCATGAACAAAAAGTTGGTGGTTTTGAATCATTCTTCAAGAAAAAACCTAAAAAGCAAACTGATGACGTAGACGAATATGCTTCGGAAGATGAATATGATAATCATGAAGTTGAAGAGAATGAACCAAAACAAGAAGAAAGCAAATTCAAGAAGATAATGAAATCTCTGTTTGATTGATTGGCTACAAAGATTAGGAGGAAAATTAAATGTTAGAATTTGAACAAGGATTTAATCATTTAGCGACACTTAAAGTAATCGGTGTCGGTGGCGGCGGAAACAATGCTGTAAACCGCATGATTGACCACGGTATGAATAATGTTGAATTTATAGCGATAAACACAGATGGGCAAGCTTTAAATTTATCAAAGGCTGAGTCTAAAATTCAAATCGGGGAAAAATTAACACGTGGCTTAGGTGCTGGTGCGAACCCTGAAATTGGAAAAAAAGCTGCTGAAGAATCTCGCGAACAGATTGAAGATGCCATTCAAGGTGCAGACATGGTATTTGTTACTGCTGGTATGGGTGGCGGTACTGGTACAGGTGCAGCACCAGTTGTAGCCAAAATCGCGAAAGAAATGGGCGCACTTACTGTTGGTGTTGTAACACGTCCATTCAGTTTTGAAGGTCGCAAGCGTCAAACGCAAGCTGCTGCAGGCGTAGAATCAATGAAAGCTGCAGTAGATACATTAATTGTGATTCCTAATGATCGTTTACTTGATATTGTTGATAAGTCTACACCGATGATGGAAGCTTTCAAGGAAGCGGATAACGTTTTACGTCAAGGTGTACAAGGTATTTCAGACTTAATCGCTGTGTCAGGTGAAGTTAACCTTGACTTTGCTGACGTTAAAACAATCATGTCAAACCAAGGATCTGCTTTAATGGGTATTGGTGTATCATCTGGAGAAAACAGAGCAGTAGAAGCAGCTAAAAAAGCAATTTCTTCTCCTCTATTAGAAACATCAATCGTAGGTGCACAAGGTGTGCTTATGAATATTACTGGCGGCGAGTCATTATCATTATTTGAAGCTCAAGAAGCGGCAGATATCGTTCAGGATGCAGCTGATGAAGATGTTAATATGATTTTTGGTACGGTGATTAATCCGGAATTGCAAGATGAGATTGTTGTGACAGTGATTGCGACAGGCTTTGAAGATAAACCTTCATCTCAAGTGCGTAAACAAAGTAATACTGGATTTGGTGCTAGTGCATCACAGCAAACTACTAAAGAATCAAGCTTCGGAACAAGTTCATCATCTATTCCAACTCATGAAAAAGAATCAGAATCTGGAAGAAGTCATAGTACAACTGCTGATGATGATATTCCAAGTTTTATTCGTAACCGAGAAGACCGTCGCTCAAGAAGAACACGTCGTTAATTAATCATTTGGAACGTTAAGTTACGTAGTCAGTTTAAACCTACGTATATTGCGCTAGGACAAAGTCATTACTTCATTGTCCTAGCGTTTTTAAATTTAAAAGTTTTTTAAGTAACACGTAGTTAGAAAGGGTGTTGATGATGGAAACATTTAGAAAAAAACAACATCATTTATATTATGAGCCGAGCCTGTCACAGGGGATTACAATCGGTATGACTACGCGTAATGGTGGAAAAAGTGCATATCCAAAGCATGCATTTAATATGGCACGTTATATAGATGATGTGCCAGAGTATATTACACAACATCAGGAAGTACTTGCACACGAAATAGGCTTCGAGAGAGCACAGTGGGTTTTTCCAATACAAACTCATGAAGACAAAGTCATAGAGATTTTTGCTCAAAATAAGGGGCAAAATATTCAAGATCTATCCAAAGATGTATTATACGGTGTTGATGGAATGTATACTTATGAAAAAAATATTTTGCTTACAATGTGTTATGCCGATTGTGTACCTGTGTATTTTTATAGTGCTAAATATCATTTCATTGCGTTAGCACATGCAGGTTGGAGAGGAACGGTCAAACAAATTGTTCATCGAGTCATCACCCAATTTCCTTATGACTTAAAAGAGTTGCAAGTCGTCATAGGTCCAGCTACCTCCAATTCATATGAGATAAATGAAGAGATACTTAATCAATTTAAACAACTACCTATCGATGAGAAGCGCTATATCGAACAAAGAGGTCCAGGTTGTTATGGGATTGATTTAAAATATGCGAATCACTTATTATGTGAACATTATGGTGTACCTGCCCAAAATATTACAATGACAGAATACACAACGACTGAACATTTGGACTTATTTTTTTCATATCGAATTGAGAAAGGGAATACTGGCCGGATGTTAGCATTTATAGGACAAAAGTAAGAAGTGAGGAGAGGCAAATGTCTGTTAAAGATAACTTAAATATGATTCATGAGCAAATTAAATCTCACGTGAATTTAAATGAAGGACATACAGTACCTAACGTGATTGCTGTTACGAAATATGTTACAATAGAGCGAGCCAAAGAAGCATACGATGCGGGTATTCGTCATTTTGGTGAGAATCGATTAGAAGGCTTTTTGCACAAAAAAGCTGCACTACCTGATGACGTTACGATGCATTTTATAGGTTCTTTACAATCACGCAAAGTGAAAGATGTGATTGACGAAATAGACTATTTGCACGCGTTAGACCGTATCAGTTTAGCAAAAGAAATAAGTAAGAGAGCAACACATACAATTAAGTGTTTTGTCCAAGTAAATGTGTCTGGTGAGGCATCAAAACACGGCGTTGCTGTTGATCAGTTAATCCCGTTTATAAAAGAACTTGAGCTTTATGATCATATTGAAGTTGTAGGGCTAATGACAATGGCACCATTTACTGAAGATGAAGATGAATTAAAGTCAATATTTAACAAATTGAAAATGAAACGTGATGAAGTCCAAGCATTAAACTTATCGTATGCACCATGCTCTGAATTATCAATGGGTATGAGTAATGACTATACCATTGCAGTTGAAGCTGGCGCAACGTTTGTTAGAATTGGGACACGTCTAGTAGGAAAAGAGGAGTGAGTTAATGGCTATTAAAGATCTGTTTAACGGATTTTTTACGATTGAAGAAGAGGATGAGGATTTAATCGAAGAAGAGGAAGAACGAAGAGAGAGAGAACGTGAAAGACGCGAAGAAAAGACACGTACTCCATCACAATCTAACCAGCCTAAAGCAAAACCACGTGCCATTCAATCGGTGCCTAAAAAGCAATCGACACGTATTAAAACACCGCAACACGATCGCCGTTATCAAATGGCGTCAAATCATGAACATAATCAAGATCAAGGGAACGTGATAAGCATGACACAAGAGCAAGATGTTTATCAAAATGGCAGTTCTAAAATGTGTCTTTTTGAACCTCGTGTATTTTCAGACACTCAAGATATTGCCGATGAACTCAAAAACAGACGTGCAACGCTCGTTAATTTACAACGTATCGACCAAGTCTCAGCAAAACGTATTATTGACTTTTTAAGTGGTACTGTTTATGCAATTGGTGGTGACATTCAACGCGTAGGGTCCGATATCTTTTTATGTACACCTGATAATGTTGAGGTGGCTGGAAGTATTACTGAGCATATCGAAACTATGGAAAACCAATACGAATAAAGGTGGCCTCAATGAGTATACAATTAGCTTCTACAATTTTTAATTTTATTATATTTTTAGTGCAAGCATATACATTTGGAATGATTATTTATATATTTATGTCTTGGGTTCCAAGTGCTCGTGAAAGTGCGGTAGGACAGTTTATGTCTAAAATTTATGAGCCTTTTTTAGAACCATTTCGAAAAATAATTCCTCCATTGGGTATGGTTGATTTATCTCCAATTGTTGCATTTATAGTTCTGAATTTATTTCAACGTGGGCTCTTCGCGATATATCAATTGATTATTAATCATTTGATGTAAGAGTCTTAAACGATAAATAGACCAATCAGAGCATTATTTATAGTGAATGATAATAGGGTAGAGAGAGGTTAGGATACTGTATAACATAAGATGATTAAAAATACGGTTAACTTCAAGCTCATTCTTTGAAGTATTGATGCTGAAGATGATAGATTCTAACGCTTATCTCACGCCCTTTTTTTATGAAATTTATCAAATGATTTAAATTTGAAACCAAATGGATTATAGCATTCAAAGAGGCGTTATAATGGATATATATCAACATTTTCGAAAAGAAGAGTATGAACTAATTGATCAATTAATGAATAAAGTAAGAATGGCTGAACAACAATATGCTCCTGTATTAACACATTTTATCGATCCACGTGCGCAGTATATTCTTCAAACACTTGTAGGTCGCTTTCCTGACTTAAAAGTTCATTTTTATGGTGGCTATAGTGCTGAAAGATGCCGAGCAATTATAGCACCTAATTATTATGAGCCCGAACGAGATGACTATGAGTTAACATTAATTGAGCTGAACTATCCAGAAAAATTTGTTACAATTCAGCATCAACATGTATTGGGCACACTTATGTCTTTAGGGATTAAGCGTGAACAACTTGGAGACATTATTGTCGGAAAACAAATTCAATTTGTTTTGACAAAACAGTTAGAATCATATATTATGATGGAATTAACAAAGATAAAAGGTGCCACAGTCAAACTCAATGTTTTATCAATTGAAGATATGATACAATCAAAGGAGCAATGGCAATCTTTTGAAACAACTATTAGTGCATTGCGACTCGATGTCGTTTTGAAAGAAGTAATACACAAATCCAGAGAAATCGCCAAATCATATATTTTAAAAAAGCGAGTAAAAGTGAATCATACGATTGTAGAGTCAGTGGATTTTCAACTAGAAGAAGGCGATTTGCTTTCAATACAAGGATTTGGAAGAGCAAAGATTACACAAATTGGAACGCGTACTAAAAAAGATAAGTTGCGAATCACCTATCAAACTTTATTCAAATAGTGTATGATGGAGGAGAGTATCTATGGCTTTTACACCAAGTGAAATAAAAAATAAGTCGTTTACTCATATTAAAAACGGTTTTGAACCTAAGGAAGTTGAACAATACCTAGAACAGTTAAGTCAAGAAGTTCAACGACTTAGAGAAGATAAGAGACAACTTGAAAAAGTTTTAGAAGAAAGAGATAGCCACATCCAATCTTTTAAAGAAGTTGAAAAATCTGTAGGAGAAGCGATTGTGAGTGCGCAGCGTGCGGCTGATGAAACAAAAGCAGCAGCTCAAAAAGAGCGTGATGTCATTATCGCTAAAGCACAAGCTGAAGCAGATAAAATTGTAAATGATGGTATTGAAAAAGCACGACGATTATCATTTCAAACAGAGGATATGAAACGACAATCTAAAATTTTCCGTTCTCGCTTTAGAATGTTAGTTGAAGCGCAATTAGATTTACTTAAAAATGATGATTGGGATTATTTACTTAACTATGATTTAGATGCACAACAAGTGACAGAAGATAATTTTAATCATTTGAATGATAAAGATATTACTGATGAAGAAAAACAACAAGCACATCAATCTGAAAAAACAAATGAGACAGACAAGCAAGAAAAGTAAAACAGGACACAGCGATTTAGGGAGAGTGAGAGCCTAATGAATGTTTTTTCTTGTATCACTGAACTCATCAAAAAATAATTATTTTAATGAGAGAACTCTAAGCTGAGTTAAATAGGGTGGTACCGCGGTAGATGTCCGTCCCTATTCATTGAGCTTAGAGTTCTTTTCAGTTAAAGGAGTGTTAAAAAATGGATTACAAAGAAACGTTATTAATGCCAAAAACGAAATTCCCAATGCGTGGCGGATTACCTAATAAAGAGCCACAAATTCAACAAGAATGGCGAGAAAAAGATTTATATCGCAAAATGTTAGCTAAAAATGAAGGTAATACACCATTTATCCTACATGATGGTCCACCGTACGCGAACGGTAATTTACATATGGGACATGCGCTAAACAAAATTTTGAAAGATTTTATCGTCCGTTATAAAACAATGTCGGGCTTTTATGCACCATACGTACCAGGATGGGATACACACGGTTTACCTATTGAACAAGCACTTACAAAAAAAGGTGTGAAGCGTAAAGAAATGTCTATTGCAGCATTTCGTGAAAAATGTGAAGCTTTTGCAATGCAACAAATTGAAAATCAAAAGAAAGATTTCCAACGTTTAGGCGTTAATGGTGACTTTGAAAACCCATATATAACTTTAAAACCTGAATATGAAGCTGCACAAATACGTGTATTTGGTGAAATGGCTGAAAAAGGATTAATCTATAAAGGGAAAAAACCTGTCTATTGGTCACCGTCTAGTGAATCTTCATTAGCTGAAGCGGAAATTGAATATCATGATAAACGTTCAGCATCTATTTATGTTGCTTTTGATGTAAAAGATGGTAAGGGTATTGTTGATGAAGATGCGAAGTTTATAATTTGGACAACAACACCTTGGACATTGCCTTCAAATGTTGCGATTACAGTTCATCCTGATTTAACATATGTACAAATGAATGTGAATGGTGAAAAATATATTATTGCTGAAGCGTTAGTAGATGAAGTGGCAGAACAGTTAGGCTGGGATAAAGAAGCCGTGGTTCGTGAGAAAGATTTTAAAGGTCAAGAACTTGAATATGTTGAAGCGCAACATCCTTTCATTGATAGAATATCATTGCTCATCAACGGTATGCACGTAACGACTGATGCTGGTACAGGTTGTGTGCATACAGCTCCAGGACACGGGGAAGATGACTATATTGTAAGTCAAAAATATAACCTTGAAGTGATTAGTCCTGTTGATGATAAAGGTGTATTTACAGAAGAAGCTGGTCAATTTGAAGGTATGTTTTATGATAAAGCGAATAAAGCGATTACTGATTTGTTAAAAGAGAAAGGGGCACTTTTAAAATTAGACTTTATTACGCATAGTTATCCACATGATTGGCGTACTAAAAAACCAGTCATTTTTAGAGCGACACCGCAATGGTTTGCTTCTATTTCAAAAGTGCGACAAGATATTTTAGATGCTATAACACAAACACACTTCAAAGTTGAATGGGGTAAAACGCGCATCTACAATATGATTCGTGATCGTGGTGAATGGGTCATCTCTCGTCAACGTGTGTGGGGGGTACCACTTCCAGTATTTTATGCTGAGAACGGTGACATTATCATGACTAAAGAAACAATTATGCATATTGCAGATTTGTTTGAAGAACATGGATCTAATATTTGGTTTGAACGTGAAGCGAAAGATTTATTGCCTGAAGGTTTTACACACCCTGGCAGCCCAAATGGTCATTTCACAAAAGAAGAAGATATTATGGATGTTTGGTTTGATTCAGGTTCGTCACATCGCGGTGTACTTGAAACTCGTCCTGAATTAAGTTTCCCTTCTGATTTGTACTTAGAAGGTAGTGATCAATATCGTGGATGGTTTAACTCTTCTATTACGACTGCTGTTGCTACTCGTGGTGTGTCACCATACAAAATGCTATTGTCTCATGGTTTTGTTATGGATGGCGAAGGTAAAAAAATGAGCAAATCATTAGGCAACGTGATTGTCCCAGATACTATTGTTAAACAAAAAGGTGCTGACATTGCACGCTTATGGGTGAGTTCAGTAGATTATTTAGCAGACGTACGTATTTCAGAAGAAATCCTGAAACAAGTTGCTGATGTATATCGTAAAATTCGTAATACTTTGCGTTTCTTATTAGGGAATGTCAGTGATTTTGACCCTTCTAAACATCAAATTGCTGAAGCTGACTTATTAGAAGTTGACCGATATGTATTGAACCGTCTTCGTGAATTTACAGCGCATACACTCGATCATTATGATGATTATGACTATCTAGATATTTATCAAGAAGTTCAAAACTTCATAAATGTTGAACTTAGTAACTTCTATTTGGATTATGGGAAAGATATTTTATATATTGAGGAGCAGAATGCACACAAACGTCGTAGTATGCAAACAGTGCTTTATCGTATACTAGTGAATATGACGAAATTATTAGCACCTATCATTCCTCATACAGCTGATGAAGTTTGGTCATACATCGAGCATGTTGAAGAGGAAAGTGTTCATCTTTCAGACATGCCTCAAAAAGAAAAAATTGACGAAGCATTACTTGAAAAATGGTCAACATTTATGGCGTTACGTGATGATGTTAACCGAGCATTAGAAGTTGCACGGAATGAAAAAGTCATCGGTAAATCACTAGAAGCTAAAGTTAAAATCGGTAACAGTTCTTCATTTAATACTGTAGAATTTCTACAATCATTTAATGATTTGCATCAATTATTTATTGTTTCTCAAGTTGAAGTGGTAGATAAACCAAACGGTACAGAGTATCAATATGGCAATATTGAAATTACGTTTGCGGACGGTGAAAAATGTGCACGTTGTTGGAATTATAGTGACTCTTTAGGTTCAGTAGGTGAAATGACTGAATTGTGTCCACGTTGCCAAGAAGTTGTTAAAACTTTAGTATAAACATGAAGTGATGCAGATATTCATAGCTACTGGATATCTGTATCACTTTTTTCGTTTTAGTAATTGTTCAAGTTAAGCTATAATATATCGTGATGAAATTCCTAAATGAACTCAATTGGAAAGGATAAAATTTATGAAACATCAATATCATATTGGATTATCCGTAATGATAGCCATTTTGGTCATCATTGCTGATCAATTTACAAAGTGGATAATCGCAACACAAATGACTATTGGGGAATCTTTTACGGTAATACCTCACTTTTTAGCCATTACATCACATCGTAATAGCGGTGCAGCATGGGGGATCTTAAGTGGCAAGATGACTTTCTTTTATATTGTTACTATTCTAATATTAATCGCATTAGTCTATTTTTATATTAAAGAAGCGAAAGATCATTTACTCATGCAAATTGCTATAAGTTTATTATTTGCAGGGGCTGTCGGTAATTTTATTGATCGATTAATAAATGGTGAAGTAGTGGACTTTGTAGATACGAAGATATTTGGATATGATTTTCCAATTTTTAATGTCGCTGATAGTAGTTTGACAATAGGTGTGATATTATTATTATTTGTGTTACTAACAGACTCAAAAACTAAAGATGAGGTGAGATAATGGGTCAGTTTGATTTTGAAATAAGTCAAGAGAGATTTCATTTACAACGTATTGATAAAGTTCTACCTGAGTTAAACCCTGAATGGTCACGAAGTCAAATTCAGGACTGGATTAAATCAGGTCAAGTTGAAGTTAATGGTAAAGTAGTGAAATCAAATTACAAAGTAAAGCTTCAGGACTATATTGTTGTAACTGAGAAAGAAGTTGTTGAAGCAAATATTGAACCAGAGAATTTAAATTTAGATATATATTATGAAGATGAAGATGTTGCGATTGTCTATAAACCTAAGGGGATGGTTGTACATCCATCACCTGGGCATTATACGGGAACGTTGGTAAATGGACTTATGTATCAAATTAAGGATTTATCAGGCATTAATGGCGAAATACGACCTGGTATTGTTCATCGTATTGACAAAGATACATCTGGACTTTTAATGATTGCCAAAAACGATATCGCACACCGTCATTTAGTTGAACAACTTACAGCTAAAACAGTGACTCGTAAATATACTGCCTTAGTCCATGGACATATCCCTCATGAATATGGGACGATCGATGCACCAATTGGCCGCCACAAAAATGATAGACAATCTATGGCTGTAGTTGATGAAGGGAAAGAAGCTGTAACGCATTTCAACGTGATTGAAAGCTTTAAAAATTATACATTAGTTGAATGTCAACTTGAAACAGGACGTACACATCAAATTCGTGTACATATGAAATATATTGGTTATCCTTTGGTTGGGGATCCAAAATATGGTCCGAAAAAAACAATGGACATTGGTGGACAAGCTTTACACGCTGGCGTTATTGGTTTTACACACCCTAAGACTGGTGAATATATTGAGCGGACTGCAGCACTTCCAATTTCATTCGAAAATGTCATTCATCAAATTCGAGAAGAGCATTTATAAATTTTACACAATGGATAAATTACTACAAAAATCACGGATTGTACTTTGACATCTGGACTAAAAAGCGTTATGATATTAAGCAAGTTATAGATAATACAATGAATTGTCTTTAAAGAGGGTCCCGTGAGGCTCAGAAGATATGATATAAACGTGAAATAAATATGGGAGAAGTGTAGGCAATAGTCTATATCAATACCATTTATTTTGATGCAACTCATGTCTTCTAAAGACATGAGTTGTTTTGTTTGAGTATAGGTTTTGAAATATACTCTAGCTTAAATGAAATAGGTTAGGAGTGACAACTTTGGCTGAACGTGTCATTTTAGACGAATCTGCAATAAACAGAACATTAACACGTATTGCACATGAAATTCTAGAATATAACAAGGGCTCAAAAAATTTAGCACTATTAGGCATCAAAACACGTGGTGAATTTTTAGCTAAGCGCATTCAACACAAGATTCAACAAATTGAAGAAGTTGAAATTCCAACAGGTACAATTGACATCACACACTTCAGAGATGATATCGATGCACGTACCCAACATAACGCCAAAACTTTTGAAATCGATGCAGATATCAATAATCGGGTGGTCATTATTGTTGACGATGTTTTATATACGGGCCGTACAGTGAGAGCGTCACTAGATGCTATTTTACTACACAGTCGTCCACAAAAAATTGGACTCGCAACATTGGTTGATCGAGGACATCGAGAACTACCGATTCGTGCTGACTTTGTAGGAAAAAATATTCCAACATCTCATGAAGAATCAGTAGAAGTCTATTTAGAAGAAGTTGACAACCAAAACGCGGTTGTAATTAAGTAATACCTTTTAATTCAGTACGAGAGACTGACAAAGGTTGAACATAGTTGATACAAATCATGCGACGTGAGCATTAAAGGTGAGTTTTTAATGTGTTCGTGTACATTTGTATACATATATGTTGACTCAGTCTCTTAACTTTAAAGTTAAGGGACTTTTTTTATAGAGAAAGGACGTAGACAATGGAAAACGAGAAGATGTTTCAACGTACAGTACAACCTGTATTAGATGTTAATGAAAGACCGAATGCCGGACAATGGGCATTCTTGAGCATTCAGCATTTATTTGCAATGTTTGGAGCGACTGTCTTAGTGCCATTTTTAACTGGCTTACCGGTTTCATCTGCACTACTTGCATCTGGTATAGGGACATTATTATATATTTTAATTACAAAAGGTAAAATACCAGCATATTTAGGTTCAAGTTTTGCTTTTATTACACCGATTATCACAGGATTAAGTACAAACAGTTTAGGCGATATGCTTGTCGCTTTGTTTATGAGCGGTGTAATGTACGTGATGATAGGGATAGCAATTAAAGTAAGCGGAACAAATTGGTTAATGCATTTACTCCCTCCTGTTGTTGTAGGTCCAGTCATTATGGTTATCGGCTTAAGTTTAGCACCAACAGCTGTGAATATGGCGATGTTTGAAGATTCTGGTGCAATGAAAGGATACAACCTTACATACGTTGCGGTAGCTGCAATTACTTTATTTGTTACCTTGCTTGTACAAGGATTTGGAAAAGGTTTCTTTTCACTCATACCAGTCCTAATTGGTATTATCGTCGGTTATGTATCGGCAATTGTTCTGGGAATTGTAGATTTTAAGCCAGTAAAAGAAGCAGGATGGTTACAATTTCCTGATATTTATATTCCATTTGTCGATTATCATCCTTCGATACACATTGGTTTAATAGCAGTCATGCTTCCGATTGTTTTTGTAACAGTAAGTGAACATATTGGACATCAAATGGTCATTAATAAAATTGTAGGTCGTAATTTCTTCGAAGACCCAGGTTTACACCGTTCAATTATAGGAGACGGGGTGTCGACAATGTTTTCAAGTATTATCGGAGGGCCGCCAAGTACGACATATGGTGAAAACATTGGTGTACTTGCTATTACAAAAATTTACAGTATTTACGTGATTGGTGGCGCTGCTATCATAGCCATTATTTTAGGTTTTGTTGGTAAATTTACAGCACTGATTGCGTCAATACCGACACCGGTTATGGGAGGCGTGTCGATACTATTATTCGGTACTATTGCTGCGAGTGGTTTAAGAATGATTGTTGAAAGTCAAGTGAACTTTGCTAATAATCGTAATCTTGTAATCGCATCAGTCATATTAGTTATAGGAATTGGGAACATGATGCTTAATTTACATAACTTAGGCATCAATTTAACAATAGAAGGAATGGCACTATCTGCTACAGCGGGTATCATCCTAAATCTAGTATTACCTAAACGTTAAATCAATAGGAGGTCAAATTGTCATGCAAAATCTTGTCTCAATGGAAAAGCTATCTGTTGAAGAAATCAAACACCTTATTGAAAAAGCATCAAACTATAAAAATAATAAAGAAGTACCCAATTTGAAAGGTAAATATATCGCTAATCTTTTTTTCGAGAATTCAACACGTACGAAATGTAGTTTTGAAATGGCGCAACAACGACTAGATATGAAGTTGATTCAATTCGACACGGCTACATCTTCAGTTCAAAAGGGAGAATCATTATACGATACTTGTCGCACGCTTCAAAGTATCGGTTGCGATGCACTGGTGATAAGACATAGTGAAACCAATTACTACAATCAATTATTAGAGATGGGTATTCCAATTATTAATGCAGGGGATGGAAGTGGACAGCATCCGACCCAAAGTCTGTTAGATTTAATGACAATTTACGAAGAATTTGGTTATTTTGAAGGACTAAACATTGTCATTTGTGGCGATATTAAAAACTCAAGAGTGGCGAGAAGTAATTACCAGAGTTTGACAGCATTAGGCGCAAATGTATCATTTGTTGCACCGAAAATATGGCAAGATCATACGATGAATGGATCGTATGAAGCTTTAGACAGTGTGATTGATAAAGTAGATATAGTGATGTTGTTAAGAGTACAACACGAGCGACACGGGTTAGGCGAACAAAGTTTCGAGCGTAAAGAATACCACCATAAATATGGACTAACAAAAGAGCGTTATAATCGACTCAAAGATGATGCGATTATTATGCATCCGGCCCCAGTTAATAGGGGTGTTGAAATTGACGACAGTCTAGTTGAAGCGCCGAAGTCCCGTATCTTTAAGCAAATGGAAAATGGTGTTTATTTAAGAATGGCAGTCTTAACAGAAACGGTTTTACCATAAAAGGAGGTGTTTAGGATGAAATTAATACAAAATGCAAAAATGTTAGAAGCAGGACAACTTCAAAAAGTAGACGTTTTAATCGAAGGAAAAACAATAAAGCAAATTGCTGAAACGATTGAAGTAACTGAGGATATGCATGTAATAGATGCAAAAGGTTATTTTTTAGCACCGGGATTTATTGATGTACATGTTCACTTAAGAGAGCCAGGCGGCGAATATAAAGAAACTATCGAAACTGGAACAAAGGCAGCAGCACGTGGTGGATTTACGACTGTATGTCCTATGCCAAACACAAAACCAGTTCCAGATTCAAAAGAAAATATGGAGAAATTAAATCAACTTATTGCTGAAAATGCACAAGTGCGAGTTTTGCCTTATGCAGCTATCACAGTAAGACAAGCAGGTAAAGAGCATGTTGATTTTGAAGCATTAAATAGTGAAGGTGTGTTTGCTTTTACAGATGACGGTGTTGGCGTACAACAAGCGTCTATGATGTATGAAGCGATGCAAAAAGCACAAAAATTGAATAAAGCAATTGTAGCGCATTGTGAAGATAATAGTTTGATTTACGGAGGCGCGATGCACGAAGGGAAACGCAGTCAAGAATTGAATATCCCAGGTATTCCTAATATTTGTGAATCTGTTCAAATTGCACGAGATGTATTATTGAGTGAAGCGACAGGTTGTCATTACCATGTATGTCACGTTTCGACAAAAGAGAGTGTCCGTGTTATTCGAGATGCTAAAAGAGCGGGCATTCCAGTTACAGCTGAAGTTACACCGCATCACTTATTATTAACTGAAAATGATATTCCTGGTGATAATGCAATCTATAAAATGAATCCACCTTTAAGAAGTGAAGCGGATCGAGAAGCACTGATTGAAGGCTTACTAGACGGTACAATTGATTGTATTGCAACAGACCATGCACCACACGCTGCCGACGAGAAAGCGCAACCTATGACTCGAGCCCCATTTGGAATTGTAGGGAGCGAAACAGCATTTCCATTATTGTACACATATTTTGTGAAAAATGGAGATTGGTCACTACAACAATTAGTCGATTACTTAACAACAAAACCGGCTCAAACATTTAATTTGCCATATGGTCAATTGGTTGAGGGGGCGTTAGCAGATTTAACTTTAATTAATTTAGATGAAGAATATGAAATTAAAGCAGAAGATTTCCTTTCAAAAGGAACTAATACACCATTTATTGGGGAGAAAGTTTACGGCAATCCAGTGTTAACCTTAGTTGAAGGCGACATTCGTTATGAGGGGGCAAAATAATGTTTGAAAAGCGTTATCTCGTACTAGAAGATGGGAGTTACTATGTAGGATTTAAATTAGGATCCGATCAACTGACAAAAGGTGAGATCGTATTTACAACAGGGATGACAGGTTATCAGGAAACAATTTCAGATCCGTCTTTTACAGGACAAATTATCACATTTACGTATCCGTTAATCGGTAATTATGGCATTAATAGAGATGATTTTGAATCTTTAGTACCTACTTTAAATGGTGTTGTAGTTAAAGAAGCGTGCCAATTTCCAAGCAATTTCAGAGCGGAGATTTCTTTTGATGATGTGTTAAAAGAATATGATATACCTGGTATTAGTGGTGTCGATACGAGAAGTATTACAAAAAAAATTCGTCAACATGGCGTATTAAAAGCAGCATTTGTTGATAATGCGTCAGATATTGAATCAACAATTGAAACTTTAAAACATACAACATTTCCAAGAACTGAAGTACCGACTGTTTCAACTAAAACACCTTACGTATCAACAGGTTTTGATTTGAAAGTTGTATTAGTAGACTTTGGTAAAAAACAAAATATTGTACGAGAGTTGAACGCACGAGGGTGTGAAGTGACAGTTGTTCCTTATGATACTTCAGCAGCAGACATATTGAAAAGGAATCCAGACGGCGTGATGTTATCGAACGGTCCTGGAGATCCGGATGATGTTCAAGTAGCAGTTGAAATGATTAAAGGTATACTCGGGAAAGTGCCATTTTTTGGTATTTGTTTAGGGCATCAATTGTTTGCGCTGTCACAAGGTGCGAAATCATTCAAAATGAAATTTGGACATCGTGGAGCGAACCATCCTGTTAAAGATCTTGCTACGGGTAAAATTGCATTAACAAGTCAAAATCATGGCTATGCTATTGATGCAGCATCAGTTGAAAGTACAGATTTAGAAATTACACATATTGCTCTTAATGACGGTACAGTGGAAGGACTCAAGCACAAATATTTACCAGCTTTTTCTGTTCAATATCATCCAGAAGCATGTCCTGGTCCAACTGATTCAAATTATTTATTCGATCAATTTATTGAAATGATGAATGAAAATAAACAAAAGGAGCGCGTTACTCATGCCTAAAAGAAATGATATAGAGACGATACTGGTTATTGGATCTGGTCCTATTATTATTGGTCAAGCAGCTGAATTTGATTATGCAGGAACGCAAGCATGCCTTGCATTAAAAGAAGAAGGGTATCGCGTCATTCTTGTGAATTCAAATCCTGCAACAATTATGACGGATAAAGAAATTGCAGATAAAGTATACATTGAGCCACTAACACATGATTTTATTGCTCGAATCATACGTAAAGAGCAACCTGATGCATTATTGCCTACATTAGGTGGACAAACAGGATTGAATATGGCGATTGAATTACATGATAGTGGTGTACTTGAATCCAATAATGTGAAATTACTAGGTACCGAGTTATCTTCAATCAATCAAGCAGAAGACCGTGAATTATTCCGTTCGCTTATGAATGATCTCAATGTACCTGTACCTGAAAGTGATATTGTTAACACACTCGAACAAGCCTTTGCGTTTAAAAATCAAGTCGGCTATCCCTTAATTGTTCGTCCAGCTTTTACAATGGGCGGAACAGGTGGCGGAATATGTCATAATGATGAGGAACTCAAAGAAGTCGTTTCTAATGGTTTAAAGTATAGTCCAGCAACACAATGTCTTATCGAAAAATCGATTGCAGGTTACAAAGAAATTGAATATGAAGTGATGCGTGATCAAAATGATAATGCCATCGTAGTGTGTAACATGGAAAATATTGATCCAGTTGGCATTCACACTGGAGATTCAGTCGTCGTTGCACCGAGTCAAACATTATCAGATGTTGAATATCAAATGTTACGCGATGTCTCATTAAAGGTTATTCGTGCTTTGAAAATTGAAGGGGGTTGTAATGTACAACTTGCGTTAGACCCACATTCAATGCAGTATTATATTATCGAAGTGAATCCACGTGTTTCACGTTCATCTGCATTAGCGTCTAAAGCAACAGGTTATCCAATTGCGAAACTTGCTGCGAAAATTGCAGTCGGTTTAACATTAGATGAAATGAAAAACCCTGTTACAGGTACATCTTATGCAGCTTTTGAACCAAGCTTAGACTATATTGTTTCAAAAATCCCACGTTTTCCATTCGATAAGTTTGAAAAAGGTGAACGTGAGCTTGGAACACAAATGAAAGCAACAGGCGAAGTCATGTCTATAGGACGTACTTATGAAGAGTCATTGCTCAAAGCGATTCGTTCTCTTGAATATGGCGTGCATCATCTAGGTCTACCAAATGGCGAGTCATTTGATTTAGACTACATTAAAGAGCGTATTAATGCACAAGACGATGAACGATTATTCTTTATCGGTGAAGCGATTCGTCGTGGTGTAACACTCGAAGAAATACATGGAATGACGAAAATCGATTATTTCTTTTTAAATAAATTTAAAAACATCATTGATATGGAACATGCGCTTAAAGCGAACAAAGGTGATATTGACTATTTAAGATTTGCGAAACGATATGGATTTAGCGACCGTGTTATTGCACATCGCTTTGAAATGAGCGAAGCAGAAGTATATGATTTGCGACAAAAGCATGGTATCAATCCAGTATACAAAATGGTCGATACGTGTGCAGCTGAATTCGAGTCAGCAACACCGTATTACTATGGCACATATGAACAAGAAAATGAGTCGATTGTATCTGAAAAAGAAAAAATCATCGTACTGGGATCAGGCCCAATCCGTATCGGTCAAGGTGTAGAATTTGATTATGCGACTGTCCATGCAGTGTGGGCAATTCAAAATGCAGGCTACGAAGCAATCATAGTTAATAACAATCCTGAGACCGTATCAACAGACTTCTCTATATCAGACAAGCTATATTTTGAGCCATTAACTGAAGAAGATGTCATGAATATTATTAACTTGGAACAACCTAAAGGGGTAGTTGTGCAGTTTGGTGGTCAAACCGCAATTAATTTAGCTGATAAGTTAGCGAAATATGGTGTCAAAATTCTTGGAACATCATTAGAGGATTTAAATCGTGCAGAAGACCGTAAAGAATTTGAAGCATTATTAACTCAAATCAATGTTCCTCAACCTAAAGGACAAACAGCTACATCAGCAAAAGAAGCTTTAGACAATGCGCGTGATATCGGTTATCCGGTAGTTGTAAGACCGTCCTATGTACTTGGTGGTCGAGCAATGGAAATTGTATATAACGATGCAGAGCTTGAAAATTATATGAACGAAGCTGTTAAAGCAAGTCCAGAACATCCAGTATTAGTAGATCGTTATTTAACAGGTAAAGAAATCGAAGTGGATGCCATTAGTGATGGTGAAACAGTCATTATTCCAGGTATTATGGAACACATCGAGCGTGCGGGTGTGCACTCAGGGGACTCGATTGCAGTTTATCCACCACAATCGTTAACACCAGAAGAAATCGATACGTTAGAGTCATTTACAATTAAATTAGCTAAGGGATTAAATATTATAGGGTTAATCAATATTCAATTTGTCATTGCACATGATGGTGTGTATGTACTTGAAGTGAATCCGCGTTCAAGTCGAACAGTCCCATTTTTAAGTAAAATTACAGAAATTCAAATGGCACAATTAGCAATGCGTGCCATTATGGGTGAAAAGTTAGTCGATATGGGATTTGAAGAAGGTATTCAACCTTATCAAGAAGGGGTATTTGTTAAAGCACCTGTGTTTAGTTTTAACAAATTAAAAAATGTTGATATTACGCTTGGACCTGAAATGAAATCAACGGGTGAAGTGATGGGTAAAGATTTAACGTTAGAAAAAGCGCTATTCAAAGGGTTAACAGCTGCAGGGATGACAGTCAAAGATTACGGAACAGCACTTATTACAGTGAGTGATAAAGATAAAGAGGAAATCGTTAAAATAGCCAAACGATTAAATGAATTTGGATACAAAATTATTGCAACTTCTGGAACAGCACAAAAATTATCCGAACAAGGTATCAAAGTTGAAACAGTTGGTAAAATTGGTGGGCATGATGACTTACTCACAAAAATTCAAAATGGAGACGTTCAAATTGTTATTAATACAATGACAAAAGGGAAAACAATTGAACGAGATGGTTTCCAAATTAGACGTACTTCTGTTGAAGATGGTGTGCCATGTTTAACATCTTTAGATACAGCGAATGCATTAACAAATGTCATTGAGAGTATGACATTCTCTATGCGAAATATGTAGGAGGTATGAAGCGGTGGAAAAATTAACGGTCATTTCAAATGAAAAGATTGCAGATCGTATTTATGAATTGAAAGTGACTGGACCGGTTGTTGAACAGTTGAAGCAACCGGGGCAGTTTGTCCATATTAAAGCAGGACAAGGCTCTCTGCATATGTTACGACGTCCAATTTCAATATGTGAAATTAATACATCAGAAAAAAGTTTTACGATGCTTTTTCGTGCAGAAGGTGCAGGAACTGAAAAGATTGCTGCCCTTTCAAAAGGGGACGAAATCGATATTCTTGCACCATTAGGTAATGGTTTTCCTGTTGATAAGGCACAAAAAAAGGCATTGCTTGTTGGAGGCGGTATTGGTGTACCACCGCTTTATGAACTCTCAAAGCAACTGACAAAGCGCGGCATTGAAGTTGTCCACGTATTAGGATTTCGCTCTAAAAAAGATGTTTTTTATCAGGAACAATTTGAGGCATTAGGTCAGACATATATTGCGACAGAAGATGGTAGCCTAGGTGAAAAAGGCTTTGTGACGAATGTGATTGATCAATTACCTGTTGATTATGATATTTATTACACGTGTGGTCCAAAGCCAATGCTCAAAGCGCTTACACAGTTATATACTTTAAAAGATGTACCTGGATATATTTCTTTGGAAGAACGCATGGGATGTGGTGTTGGTGCATGTTATGCATGTGTGTGCCATGTGCCGAATAGTACCACTGATTACGTTAAAGTATGTACTGACGGACCAGTCTTTGAAAAAGGAGCGGTTGTATTATGAGTCGATTGAATATTGAGTTGCCAGGCTTATCACTCAAGAATCCAGTCATGCCTGCGAGTGGTTGTTTTGCATTCGGTGCTGAGTACAGTCAGTTCTATGACTTATCTGAACTTGGTGCCATCATGGTTAAAGCAGCAACGAAAGAGGCTCGATTTGGAAATGAAACACCACGCGTTGCTGAAACAGACAGCGGTATGATTAATGCTATCGGCCTTCAAAACCCAGGCGTACATCATATTATTGAACATGAGTTGAAAGCGTTAGAACAATATGATGTACCGATTATTGCGAATGTTGCTGGTTCAATTGAAGAAGATTATGTTTATGTTGCTGAGCATATTTCAAAAGCACCTAATGTTAAAGCGTTAGAACTGAATATTTCATGTCCAAATGTGAAAGAAGGCGGGATGCAGTTCGGTGTAGATCCACAAGTTGCAGCAGAATTGACGCGTAAAGTTAAAGCTGTTTCGTCAGTTCCTGTATACGTTAAACTTTCTCCTAACGTTACAAATATTGTCGAGATGGCAAAAGCAATAAGTCAGTACGCTGATGGACTAACAATGATTAATACACTTGTTGGGTTACGTATTGATGCCAATACGGGTCGTCCTATTATCCATAATGTTGTAGGAGGATTAAGTGGTCCAGCAATTAAACCTGTTGCCTTGAGAATGGTTTTTGAAGTGCGAAAAGCATTGCCGGAGATTCCAATCATTGCAATGGGTGGCATTCAAAATGAACAAGATGTGATTGATTTTATCTCAGTTGGTGCCGACGCAGTTGCAGTAGGAACAGCAAACTTCCAAAATCCTCTTGTCTGTAAAGAGATTATTGACTCATTACCAGAGCGTATGGATCAACTAGGCGTAACACATATTACAGAATTAAAATGCCGTACTCAGAAAGGACTGTAAATCATGAGAAAAGAACCCATCATCGCATTAGATTTTGCAAGTCAAGATGAAGTGATGTCGTTTTTACACCAATTTAATGAGCCATTATTTGTCAAAGTGGGAATGGAGCTCTTTTACCAAACAGGACCAGAGTTATTAAAATCAATTAAAGCACTTGGGCACGATATTTTCTTAGATCTTAAATTACATGATATTCCAAATACTGTAGGCAAAGCGATGGAAGGTTTAGCCAAACTTGACGTTGACTTAGTGAATGTGCATGCAGCTGGTGGTCAAGATATGATGAAGCGTGCAATTGAAGGGTTACACAAGCACAATCCACAGATAAAAATCATCGCTGTGACACAACTTACTTCTACGACAGAAGAACAATTACATGATGAGCAAAACATTCAGACAAGTATGGAAGAAGCGGTTTTAAATTATGCAGTCCTAGCACAAAAAGCAGGATTGCACGGCGTAGTTTGTTCACCTCTTGAGGCTAAAATCATTCAAGAGCAATGTGGGAAAAATTTCTTAAAAGTTACACCAGGTATACGTCCCAAAAATAGTGCAACACATGACCAAAAACGTATTACAACACCTGAAGATGCACAAAAATTAGGTTCTACCCACATTGTCGTAGGACGTCCTATTACGCAAAGTGACAATCCCGTTGACAGTTATCATCAAATCAAGGAAAGTTGGTTAAAGAATGGTTAAAGCAATTGCAAAAGCGTTATTAGATATTGAGGCAGTTTCATTATCTCCGAATGATATGTTTACTTGGAGTTCAGGCATTCAGTCACCTATTTATTGTGATAATCGAATTACTTTAGGATATCCCAAAGTGCGTGAGGCAATACGTGACGGTTTAATTGAGTTAATTCAATCAGAATATCCAGATGTTGAAGTGATATCAGGGACGGCTACTGCAGGTATTCCACATGCAGCATATATTTCTGACAAGATGAATTTACCAATGAATTATGTTCGTTCGAAAAGCAAAAGTCACGGCAAGCAGAATCAAATTGAAGGCGCAAATAGTCAAGGCAAAAAAGTCGTGGTTGTAGAAGATTTGATTTCGACAGGCGGATCATCTATTACGGCGATTGAAGCTTTACGTGCAGCTGGTGCGGAAGTTTTAGGTGTAGTTGCTATTTTCACATATGGATTGAAAAAGGCTGATATCGCATTTGAAGAAGTTAAGTCTCCATTTGTCACTTTAAGTCATTATGATGAATTAATTGAAGTTGCAGAACAAGAAGGCAAAGTCACTAAAGAAGATATTGATACGTTAGTGAATTGGCGTAATCAGTTATAAATAAGTCGGATTTGTCGTATTAGAGATATAAGGAGTTAGGCAATGTGTTGTTGCCTAACTTTTTCGGCATATAGCACTTGACTGTGAAAGTCCATTACAATATTGCTAGTAGGATTGTTAGTGTAAGTCAAGGGTGCATCGTGAAGTGGAATCTGGCGCCTCTAATGAAAGCGTTTTCTTTAAAGAGGATATGTACGACAAATGTTTTAGATACTGCAAGAAAGAGTTATTTTATGAATTGCTGAAATAGTGATGCAGATATAAAATCTGGTATTGCTGCAGGTATAGAAACTATAGGGGTTAATTGGTTTAGAGAGAATATTTTTAGCGTCGAACCAAAATATGTTTCATATCATATAAACGATATCATATATTAATTGGGGTGGGTTAATTGCGAGCAATTATTTTCGATATGGATGGCGTCATAGTAGATACTGAAAGTATAGACTATGATTTGCAAATAAAATATTTAAAATCAAAAAATTCAAAGCTGGAAAGTAAAGATTATAGTTACTTTTCTGAATTGATTGGCTTATCGTATACAAATCTTTTTTCAAAAATGGCTGAGTTTTTAAATCATACAGAAACTATAAAGTCGATCGAAAAAGAATACTCAGAACTTGAAGAGAAACATCATGCTCAAATATCATATAAAAGTTTATTTCGTGAAGACATTGTTCACTTATTAAGATGGTCTAAATCCAAAAATGTGAAATTGGCAGTTGTGTCTTCTTCGACAAAAAAACGTATTATAAATGTGTTGGAAGAATGTGAGATACTGGGATACTTTGATTTGATTATTAGTGGCGAAGATTTCACTGAATCGAAGCCAAATCCTGAGATATATTTGACGGCTTTAAAATGCTTAGGGTTAAAAAGTTCAGAAGTTATTGTCATAGAAGATTCTTATTATGGCATAGAGGCTTCTAAAAATGCACTTATTAAAACTATTGCCTATAAAGAACAGAGAATGCCCGTCAACCAAAGTAGAGCAGATTTTATTTTCGATAATATGAATGATATATTGTCATTTTTAAAAAATTAAAACAGGCTGGGATATAAATCCCAAAATAATTCGTATTGTCTGGCTCGCATTTCCTAGGGAATGGGTCGAGCCCCGGTCTCGACGCTCATCCTTTCCCTCAGGCGTCTTGCCAACAATACGACGTGATATACATGTAATTTTACATTAAAATGCTTTAAAAAAGACATTTTCGTATCATTGAATGAATCATCTCATTATAAGAAAACTTCGAGATATTTATGTCCCAGCCTGAATTTAAATGAATAATCTTTCTTGTGAATATAACATACCCTCATTGATGACTTCACTTATTTAGTTCAACAATACATTCCGATAGTACCATCACTATATCTTCATAGAAATGATTAGTACGATTCGGAATGCTACACTTCTAGTAATGTGTCCGTTTACATATCAAATTATCTTAAATACCATTTTAAAAAGAGCCATCCACCGACGATAATTAAAAGTAATACGAGTAGCGGGATGATTAGGTTCATACTTAACATGAAAATTCCTCCAAATATGATTTAACTTTATTGTAACCGGTTATAATAAGAAGTGAAAGAAAAATAGGTTTAAAATCGTAGTCATGTCAATTAGAGGAGGACACAAAATGAAATTACCTAAAATAACTACATTTTTGATGTTTAATGGTGATGCAGAAGAAGCGATACATTATTATACCTCATTATTTGAAGATAGTGATATATTAACGATGGTAAAGTATGATGATACGATACCTGAGCAGGCAGGTAAGGTTCAACATTCGATATTTACATTAAATGGACAAGTATTTATGGCTATTGATAATATGAATGGGACAAATATTGAAATGAATCCAGCTATGTCATTATTCGTTACTGTAAAAGACCAGTTTGAAATGGATACATTATACAACGGTTTAAAAGATGGTGGTGCAATATTGATGCCAAAAACAGAAATGCCACCTCAATACCGTGAATTTGCTTGGATTCAAGATCGGTTTGGTGTGAACTTTCAATTAGCCCTCCCAGAAAATAATAAGAAATCATAGGTACTAAATTCACAACACCCTCAATGTTGAATATCTGATTGAGGGTGTTTCGTTTTCTTAAATATTTAAGTTGTTACATTATTTTGGTGTAATGATTGGATTGTATCATAATTCGGTGTCACGTAAACGGTTTTTTGTTGCTCATATGTGACGAAACCAGGTTTAGCACCGCTCGGTTTGTGTACGTGTTTGATTAAAGTATAGTCTACTGGAATTTGACTGGATTGGCCTGCTTTAGAAAAGTAGGCCGCAATCATAGCCGCTTCTTGTATCGTTTGTTCCGATGGGTTTTCGTTTAGGATAACGACATGACTCCCCGGGATATCTTTTGTATGCAACCACAAATGTGATTTATGAGCACGTTTATGTGTTAAATAATCATTTTGCTTATTATTTTTGCCAACTAAAATGGTATCGTTGTCAGAGGATTGGTATGCCTGAAGTTGAATCTGTTGTTGCTTTTGTTTTTTGCGTTGCTTACGTTGTTTAATGAAGCCTTGATCTGCAAGTTCATCACGGATATCATCAATTTCATCGACTGTAATGTGTGACAATTGTTGATCGATACTTTCAAAATAACGAATATTTTCCTGAGTTAAATGAATTTGATGCTCAAGTTCACGTTCTCTTGTTTTCATACGATTGTATTGTTTGAAATAGTACTGCGCATTATCAGAAGGGGAACGTGTTGGATCTAATGGGATTGTGACAGTTTCGTTGTTGTAATAGTTCGTCGTTGTTAATTGAGCATCGCCCATTTTCAGTTGGTACATGTTTGCTGTAATAAGTTCGCCATACAATTGTTGTTGTTCTTTATCTTTAGTTCCCTCTAATTCTGAAATCAACTTAGTCAATTTGTTTTGATATTTTTGTAAATGTTGATGTACTAATTTCATTAAATCATTGGCACGTTGTTTGACGCGCTCTCTTTCACCACGTGCTTCATAAAAGCGATCCAAAAGCTGATGTAATGAATCATATTCAATGATATCATCATTAAATTGTTGTAACTTCATAAAGTAAAAATCTTCTTTACCCGTTTCATGATTTTTGTGAAAGACTGGTTCGACAGATTGTGCCGTTTCAGACATGACTTCATCATAGGCTTCAGGTAAAGTTTGAGTTGTCATGAAATGACGGCGAGAAACAATTTCTTTAGTGATTAACGGGGAAAAACCTTCGAATGTATTTAACAACTGACGGTCAATTTTACCAGCATTAAAATCAATATATTGAAGGACATCTTGACCTACTACTTGATAAGGATTGATTTTATTTTGAGTAGGTGGCGCTTCATATTGAAAACCGGGCATAACTGTTCGGTATTGGTTGGTATTCGGCGTTAAATGCTTAAAACCTTCGATGATTTTGTTTTGTTCATCGATTAAAATCAAATTACTATGTTTACCCATAATTTCTAGAATCACTGTGCGATGAATGGTATCTCCGAGTTCATCTTTACTTTCAACGTCAATTTCGATACGACGATCATTGTGAACTTGTCGAATTGCTCGAATTATACCGCCTTCTAAATGTTTACGAAATACGCGAGCGAACATGGGGGGCTCGAAAGGATTATCATATTTTTTTTCAGTAATATGAATTCTTGCAAAGTTAGGGTGAATAGATAGTAATAATTGATGATTTTTACGATTTTGACGAATCACCATAATAATCGTATCGTTTTCAGGTTGGTTAATTTTATGAATACGACCTGAAACGAGAGTTTGTAAATCTTCTACCATTTTTTTTGTAAAAACACCATCAAATGCCATGTATATCTGCCACCTTTAAAAATTTCATTTCTTTATTATAGCATGTGTTTAGAGGTGCGTCAGACATTAAGATTATCTTTATATACTCTATACAATTAGATCAAAACTATGGTAAGATATGTAAATAAATAGAAGAATAGTGAAGAAAGGTCGTAAGGCATGGACACTGAAAAAGGCTTACTTATTGTACTCTCAGGCCCCTCTGGTGTAGGTAAGGGCACTGTTAGAAAACGCATTTTTGATGATCCCACTACATCTTATAAATATTCAATATCAATGACAACCCGTCCGATGCGTGAAGGGGAACAAGATGGTGTGGATTACTTTTTTAAAACCCGCGAAGCATTCGAGCAACTCATTGAACAAGATGAATTTATAGAGTATGCAGAGTATGTTGGGAATTATTATGGGACACCAGTTCAATATGTTAAAGATACGATGCATGCTGGATATGATGTATTTTTAGAAATAGAGGTAGAAGGCGCGAAGCAAGTTCGTAAAAAGTTCCCTGATGCACTATTTATCTTTTTAGCACCGCCAAGTCTAGATCACTTAGAAGAACGCTTGATTGGACGTGGTACAGAAACTACCGAAAAAATTCAAAGTCGTATCAATGAAGCACGTAAAGAAGTGGAATTGATGAATTTATACGACTATGTTGTGGTGAATGATGAAGTAGATCTTGCCAAAAAGCGTATTCAATCAATTGTCGAAGCAGAGCATCTAAAAAGAGAACGCATTGAAGCAAAATACAGAAAAATGTTATTGGAGGCTAAAAAATAATGTTATACCCACCGTTACATGAATTACAAAATAAGGTGAATTCTAAATATTTAATCGCGACTACAGCAGCTAAACGTGCACGTGAAATCCAAGCAAATCCAGAGGCATTGTTACTTGATCAATATACGAGTAAAAAAACAGTAGGGCGTGCGCTTGAAGAAATCGCAGCTCAAAAAATAACGCCGTATGTTGATGAAAAAGCATTCAATCAAATTAACTAAAGTTCATGCTGTGAATAAGAATAAGTGTGTTTTTCAGTAGGGTGACGACCGTCGCCCTATTTTTTTTAGGCTCTCAGTTAAATTGGACTGGTCGCATTAAATTAAGGCGTTATGCAATAATGGATTGCTTAACTCCTTTTTTGTTGTGTGATCATAAAGTCTTGAACATTAATTTCTCTTTTAATACAACATAAACCAGTAAAATTGAGTTGGTAAAACATATTTTATAACGCTTAGGGGTGTGAATAAATATAGCACATTTGATTGATTCCTAAGTCGAGACTTCTGAGGCATCTAGAAAAGCGAGGCTTTATGGAACAATCAAATAAATGAAATTATTTATACACCAGTCCGATTTATTATAGAGCCTTTTTTATTGTATCATTTGAAGTGCGTTATAATAGAACTGATAGCATATCTTGAGAGGGCACGACATATTAAGTCTGTTAAAAAAGATAAAATCTGCTGACATGTGAATTCGCATAAAACTTTTAAAAATATGAGAAAAGTTTTTATGAAATTACTGCTAAATATACTATAATGCAAGTAACTGTCAATAATCAGGAGTGAAATTATGAAAAATATTTTAGTCGCTGTTACAGGTGGTATTGCAGCATATAAAGCGATTGATTTAACGAGCAAACTAACGCAAAGTGGATACAACGTACGAGTGATGTTAACCCAACATGCACAAGAGTTTGTGACCCCTTTAGCTTTTCAAGCCATTAGCCGTAATGCGGTTTATACGAATACGTTTCATGAGGAAAATCCAGCTGAAATACAACATGTGGCATTAGGGGATTGGGCTGATGCAATTGTTGTTGCACCTGCTACGGCAAATATCATTTCTAAATTAAGTCATGGTATTGCTGATGATATGGTAACGACTACACTTTTAGCAACAGAAACACCAAAATTTATTGCAGCTGCTATGAATGTGCATATGTATGAAAATCCGCGAATCCAACAAAATATGAAAATATTAGAACAAGACGGGTATCATTTCATTGAGCCAGGCGAAGGATTTTTAGCATGTGGTTATGTTGCAAAAGGGCGTATGGCAGAACCTATGGAAATCCAAACAGTCATTGAACGAGATGTGAAACAGTTGAAAAGTGCTGAAGCTACTGAAACATATTTTAAAAATCGCAAAGTATTGATTACAGCAGGTCCTACGATAGAAGAAATTGATCCAGTGCGATATGTTTCAAATCGTGCATCAGGCAAAATGGGATATGCTTTAGCGGAAGCGTTACAAAAGCAAGGGGCTTTTGTTACTTTAGTCAGTGGGCCAACACATTTAGAAGTGCCTCAGAATATCGACTTCATTCAAGTGTATAGTGCCGATGAGATGTTTAAAGCAGTAGCAGAAAGATTCGACTATCAAGATATAGTCTTTAAAACAGCAGCAGTTTCGGATTACACGCCCGTTGAACATTTAAATCACAAAATGAAAAAGCAAGACGGGAACTTAATTGTTGAGTTTAAAAGGACACAAGATATATTGAAATATCTAGGACAACATAAAAAACATCAGAAATTAGTCGGCTTTGCAGCAGAAACACAAAATGTTGAAACTTATGCACGTGAAAAATTAAGTCGAAAAAACGCCGATGTGATTATAGCAAATAACGTTGGTGACACGACAATCGGTTTTCAATCTGATGAAAATGAAGTTTCACTTTATTTTAAAGATGGTTCAACGATTTCAATTGACAAAACGAGTAAAAAACAACTTGCTTACGAAATATTATCAGCATTAGAAGGAAGTTGGCAAGAATGATTGCACAAGTTATTGTAGATGTGGATTCCAAAAGTGTCGACAAAACTTTCGATTATTTGATACCTGATCAGCTTGAATCAATTATCCAGCCCGGTGTGCGTGTCGTTGTCCCTTTTGGACCTCGTCAAATTCAAGGATATGTAATGTCATGTATTCAAGATGAAGCAGCGGAAGTGGATCGAACACGACTAAAACCAATTTTGGAAGTGAAAGATATTCAACCCGAGCTGACAAAGGAATTGGTAGATTTAAGTGAATGGTACAGTCAAAACTTTGTATCTAAGCGTATATCAATTCTTGAAGTGATGTTACCAAGTGCAATTAAAGCAAAATATCAAAAAGCATTTAAAATAATGGATTCATTACAGATACCCGATGAAGTCCTTCGATTATTTAACCGGGACGGCTATTATTTTTATAAAAAAGCGCAAGAAGACCAACAAATTGAAACGATGATGCACTATTTAAATAAAGGTGCTATTCGAGAAGAGACGCTTTTATCTCAAAATACAAAAAAGAAAACACAAAAGGCAGTAAGAATTGCTCCAGATATCAATCATGATGAATTATTAATGCAATTGGAAAGTAAACCTAAGCAGTATGAGCTTGTTTGTTTTTTGCTAGATGAACAACACCGTGATGTATTTTTAAAAGAACTAATCGATATGTCTTTTTCACCTTCTTCAATTAAAACGCTTGAAAAGTATCAAATCATTGAAAAATACGACGCAATCATTGAACGTGATCCATATGAAGGACGTGTCTTTGAGCAAGAATTGAAACGTCCTCTAACAAGTGAACAACGACAAGCGTATAATGCGATACTGCAATCTGTAAAAAATGAAAATAATGAGACATTTTTAATGCATGGTGTGACTGGTTCTGGGAAGACAGAAGTGTATCTGCATATCATTGAGGACGTATTAAATAAAGGACAAAATGCAATGATGCTCGTACCTGAAATTGCCCTAACACCTCAAATGGTATTGAGATTTAAAGCGCGATTTGGCGATGAGGTGGCAGTACTGCATTCCGCGTTGTCTAAAGGAGAACGTTATGATGAGTGGCAAAAGATTCGAGATGGACGAGCACGTGTGAGTGTAGGTGCACGTTCAAGTATTTTTGCACCGTTTAAAAATCTGGGGATTATTATTATCGATGAAGAACATGAGGCAACGTATAAGCAAGAAGATTACCCGCGATATCATGTTAAGGATATTGCGGAGTGGCGCTGTCAATATCATCAATGTCCACTTATTTTAGGGAGTGCAACACCGAGTTTGGAAAGTTATGCGCGTGCTGAAAAAGGGCTCTATACATTACTATCGATGCCTACACGAGTTAATCAAAGGCCTTTGCCTCAAATCGACGTGTGTGATATGCGAGAAGAGTTAGCAAATGGTAATCGGTCCATGTTTTCTGAAAAACTTTCAGAAGCGATTGAAACGCGTCTCCAAAAAAAGGAACAAATCGTACTATTTCTGAATCGACGTGGCTATGCGTCTTTTATGTTATGTAGGGACTGTGGACACGTACCACAGTGTCCGAATTGTGATATTTCGCTAACTTATCATAAGTCAAGTGACCAATTAAAATGTCATTATTGTGGTTATCAAGAACAAGCACCGATGCGTTGTCCGAATTGTGAAAGTGAACATATTCGTCAAATGGGAACAGGAACACAACGCGTAGAAGAACTATTACAACAACGCTTTCCTGAAGCGCGTATTATCCGGATGGATGTCGATACGACAAGCAAAAAAGGCAGTCACGAAAAATTGTTAAATCAATTTGGAAATGGTGAAGGTGACATTTTATTAGGAACGCAAATGATTGCGAAGGGATTGGATTTTCCAAATATTACTCTTGTTGGTGTCCTTAATGCAGATACTATGCTGAACTTACCTGATTTTCGTTCGAGTGAGAGAACTTTCCAAATACTGACGCAAGTTGCGGGACGTGCAGGGCGTCACGACAAATCAGGGGAAGTCATTATTCAAACGTATAATCCTACGCATTATGCAATAGAGTATGTCAAACAAGCGAATTATATCGATTTTTATCGAAAAGAAATGGCATATCGACAACTGGCAAAATATCCGCCGTATTACTTTTTAATTAGCTTTACAGTTGCGCATCAAAATATGAAAGATGTACTGCAAGCTTCGACGCATATTCATCAGCTATTAATACAACAGTTAAGTGACAAAGCATTAATTCTAGGACCATCACCTGCACCACTCTCTAGAATTAATAATGAGTATCGGTTCCAAGTACTTGTAAAGTTCAAAAGTGAACCAACGCTCATTCAAATTTTAAGGTATCTCGATGATTACTATCATGAACTGTATCATAAAAAGAAATTATCATTAAAGATTGACATCAATCCCTATATGATGATGTAAATAGTTAGATAAAGCGTTGATTATCAGTTTTCACATGTTTTGAGACAATTGATAGAATATCGTTAAGGGCAGAAAAAGGGCAGATGGCTCAATAAGATAGATTTTCCAATTTATCAGTGAGCTGTTTGTCTTTTTTTGATTAAAGGGAAGTACTCAGCTCAATATAACAGTTTTAATTGGCTCTCAGTCAAATTGTACTGGTCGTATTAAATTAAGGCGTTATGCAATAATGGATTGCTTAACTCCTTTTTCGTTGTGTGATCATAAAGTCTTGAACATTAATGCCTCTTTTAATACAACATAAATCAGTAAAATTGAGTTGGTAAAACATGCTTTATAACTTAGGGGTGTGAATAAATATAGCACATTTGATTGATTCCTAAGCCGAGACTTCTGAGGCGCCTAGAAAAGCGAGGCTTTATGGAACAATCAAATAAATGAAATTATTTATACACCAGTCCGATTTACTATAGAACCTTTTAATTTTACTAATATCATTACAACAAAGAGGATTATTGAGCTCCTCTGACATTTTTATCATCAAAAGTAAACTATGAAAGAGGCAAATATGAAGGTCATTTGTTACGATATGAGAAAGGACATCGCATTTTATAAAAATTTAAGTTATAATATAACGATGAATTTTGATGAGGAGCGTTCCGAAATGGCAATTCAAAAAATATTAACACACTACCATCCCACACTACGCCAAAGTGCAAAAGAAGTTAAAGTATTTGATGAACATATTGAAAAAGTGATACAAGATTTAGAAGATACAATGTTTGACGCAGAAGGACAAGCGTTAGCTGCACCACAAATTGGCATATCTGAACAGATTGCTATTGTTGATATGGAGCAAGACGGACTACTTCAACTCATCAATCCATCTGTTGTAAGTGAATCTGAGAAGAAAACGACTGAGTTAGAAGGTTGTTTGAGTGTACCTGGACGATTTGGAGAAGTGACGCGAAGTCAAATGATCAAAGTAAAGAGTTTTGATCTTAAAGGCAATGAAGTTGAGCTCACAGCGTATGATGATATTGCGCGTATGATTTTACATGTGATAGACAATCTTAATGGGATTCTTTTTATTGATGTGATGGATCGTGAAATTTCAGATGCAGAATTGGAGGCGTATTTAGAAGATGAGTAAAATAATTTTTATGGGAACACCTGATTTCTCAACACCAATTTTAGAAATGTTAATTCAAACAGAAGAAGTTGTAGCAGTTGTGACACAACCGGATAGACCTGTTGGGCGAAAACGTAAAATGACACCACCACCTGTTAAGCGTGTCGCTGAAAAACACGGTATCCCTATTTATCAACCAGAAAAACTAGCTGGGTCAGATGAATTAAATGATTTACTAAAAATAGAAAGCGATTTAATTGTGACGGCTGCTTTCGGTCAATTGTTGCCAGAAGTTTTACTTAATGCTCCAAAGCGAGGGGCAATTAATGTTCATGCTTCATTATTGCCGAAATATCGTGGAGGTGCTCCAATTCATCAGGCTATTATTGAGGGCGAAAAAGAAACAGGTGTCACAATTATGTACATGGTTAAAAAGTTGGATGCGGGTGACATCATTTCACAACGTGCTATCCCTATTGAAAGAGAAGATAATGTTGGTACCGTTCACGATAAATTAAGTCAATTAGGGACAGACTTGTTGCAAGAAACATTACCAGCAGTTTTAGCAGGAACAAACGAACGTATACCACAAGATGAGGATAAAGCAACATTCGCTTCTAATATTCAAAGAGAAGATGAACGAATTGATTGGTCTAAAGATGCTGAGACCATTTTCAATCATATTAGAGGCTTATCACCTTGGCCTGTTGCATATACAACATTGGATGAGAAAACAATGAAAGTATACGCCGCACAAATCGTAACTCGCCAAAATGGGCCTGCCGGTCAAATTATTGACGTAACGAAGAACCTTATCATTGTAGGAACAGGTTCAAATGACGCAATTGGATTATCGGAAATTCAACTTTCCGGAAAAAAACGTATGCCAGTAAGCCATTTTTTAAGTGGTGTTCAAGAGTCGCTTGTCGGAAAGGATTTAAAATAGATGGTCAACGTTCGTGAACTTAGCTTCAATACATTAGAAGATATATGGAAAAATGAGGCTTTTAGTAATTTAAAAATCAATGAAGTTTTATCTTTGCATCACTTGTCAAATGTCGATAAAGGGCTCTATACTGAACTCGTATACGGTACAATCAAACGTAAGTTGACACTCGACTTTTATTTAAAACCATTTGTTCAGACAAGGTTAAAAGGATGGGTAAGGCGTTTATTATGGATGAGTATTTATCAGTATGTTTATCTCGATAAAATTCCAACACATGCCATCATACATGAAGCTGTTGAAATAGCTAAAAAAAGAGGCGGAGTACAAGTAGGTAATACAGTAAACGCAATCTTAAGGCAAATGACATCTAAAGCTTTACCCGATATAAGTTCTATTCGAGATACTCATCAGAGATTATCAATTCAATATAGCTTACCGGTATGGATTGTTAAACATTGGCAAACCCATTTTGGTCAAGAGACAACTCAAAAAATAGCGAAACATATGTTAGAACCTGTGATGCAAACAGTACGTGTCAATCAAACGCGTATGACAGTTGAAGAGGCTGTTCGACAACTTCAATTGGAAAAGTTTGATGTTAAGCGTGATGAGGATATCGACGTATGCCTTCACGTGTCAGGCCAGCCGATTATACAATCTCAGTTGTTTCAAGACGGTTTGATCAGCATTCAAGATAAAAGTTCTATGTTTGTTGCTGAATTAATGAACTTACAATTAGGAGATACTGTACTAGATAGTTGTAGTGCACCAGGTGGTAAAGCATGTCACATGGCAGAAATCTTAAATGGTCAAGGACAAGTTCTAGCACAAGACATTCATGATCATAAGATTAAGCTCATTCAACATAATATTGATAAACTACAGTTAAAAAGGATTACAGCAAGGCAACATGATGCAACTCAACCGATAGAAGGCACTTTTGATAAGATACTTGTTGATGCACCTTGTAGTGGCTTAGGTGTACTTAGACATAAACCTGAAATTAAATATACAATGACACCTCAAAAAGTCGATCAATTAGTACAAATACAATTAGAAATTTTGGAAAATGTCTCTAAAAATTTAAAGGCAAATGGGACATTAGTTTATTCAACATGTACAATAGAGCAAATGGAAAATGAAAACGTTATTTATACGTTTTTGAAGCAGCATCCTGAATTTGAATTTGCACCATTTATCGATCCTAAGACAAAAGAGTATGTCAAAACGTTACAAATTTTACCGCAAGACTTTAATTCGGATGGATTTTTTATAACTAGAATAAGACGGAAAGGATTAATTTTATGATTACTGCGGAGAAGAAAAAGAAAAATAAATTTTTACCCGACTTTGAGAAGCAATCTATTTATTCTCTGAGATTTGATGAGATGCAAGATTGGTTGAAATCACAGGGGCAACAAAGTTTTCGAGCGAAGCAAATTTTTGAATGGTTATATGATAAACGTGTTGACCAATTTGATGAGATGACAAATATTTCAAAAGATTTGTGTCAATTATTGAAAGAACATTTTACGATGACAACTTTAAAAACAGTTGTACGCCAAGAGAGTCGCGATGGTACAATTAAGTTTTTATTTGAGCTTCAAGATGGGTATACGATTGAAACGGTATTGATGAGACATGATTACGGTAATTCGGTTTGTGTGACGACACAAGTTGGGTGCCGAATTGGTTGTACGTTTTGTGCCTCAACTTTAGGAGGATTAAAGCGTAATCTTGAATCCGGCGAAATTGTCTCTCAAGTGTTAACTGTACAAAAAGCGCTAGATGAAACAGATGAGCGTGTATCATCTATCGTTATTATGGGGATTGGTGAACCGTTTGAGAATTATGATGAAATGATGGACTTCTTAAAAATTGTGAATCATGATAACAGTTTGAATATAGGTGCCCGTCACATCACTGTTTCAACATCGGGAATTATTCCGCGTATCTATGATTTTGCCGATGAATCTTTACAAATTAATTTTGCTGTCAGTTTACACGCAGCTAACAATGAGATTCGCTCCAAATTGATGCCTATAAACCGTGCATATGATGTTGATAAATTAATTGAAGCAATCGAATATTATCAAAAACAAACAAATAGACGTGTGACGTTTGAATATGGATTATTTGGTGGTGTAAATGATCAACTTGAGCATGCACGTGAGTTAGCGGGATTAATCAAGCATTTAAATTGCCATGTTAACTTAATTCCTGTTAATCACGTACCAGAAAGAAATTATGTCAAAACACCTAAAGATGATATATTTAAGTTTGAAAAAGAGTTAAAACGTTTAGGAATTAATGCTACAATCAGAAGAGAACAAGGTTCAGATATTGATGCTGCATGTGGGCAATTAAGAGCAAAGGAACGACAAGCAGAAACGAGGTAGATCACGATGCTAAAGGCAGAGTTATACACGGATATTGGACATTATCGTGAACAAAATGAAGATGCTGGTGGTATTTTTTACAATCAAACAGATCAACAGTTATTAGTCATTTGCGATGGGATGGGTGGCCACCAAGCAGGAGAGGTGGCAGCCCGCTTTGTGGTTGATGCGATTAAAGAGCGCTTTGAGGCAGAAAATTTAATTGAAGAACATCAAGCTGAGTCATGGTTGAAACGTCTTTTACAATCAATTAACCGTGAGTTATACCTATTAGCTGAAACCAATCAATCCTATCAGGGTATGGGAACAACTTGTGTATGTGCACTTATCTATGATCATCATATGGTAATCGCCAATATTGGTGATTCACGAGCATACCTTATTAATGAAAGACGCTGTGATCAAATAACAATTGATCATACTTTTGTCAATCAATTGGTGATGCTAGGACAAATAACAAAAGAAGAAGCTTACCATCATCCAAGAAGACATATTATTACTAAAGTGATGGGGACAGATAAATTAGTGACCCCTGATATATTCACTAAGCGCACGCACTTTTATCAATACTTACTCTTGAACTCAGATGGACTAACAGATTACGTTAAACCTGAACAAATTCATGATATTCTCATGCACGCCAAAGATTTGAAAAGTGCTGGAGATGCATTGCTCAATGTTGCTCAAAAAGAAGAGGCAAAAGACAATGTTTCATTTATTCTCGCTGAAATCGCAGGTGATCCAGTATGATAGGAAGAATGATTAGTGAAAGATACGAACTGAAACAGTTACTCGGTGGCGGTGGTATGTCTAATGTTTATATGGCATGGGATATTATTTTGAATCGTAAAGTTGCACTGAAAATGATTCACATCCCACCTAATGAAAAACATGAGACGATTAAGCGATTTGAAAGAGAAGTACAGAGTACAACGCTATTAACACATGAAAATATCGTTAATGTGCTAGATGTGGGCGAAGAAGAGGATTGCTTCTTTTTGGTCATGGAATACATAGAAGGTCCAACACTCTCAGATTACATTAAAACGCATGGTCCGCTTCCACCTCAAAAAGCCGTTCAATTTTTTGAACAAATTTTAAAAGGAATTCAACATGCTCATGAAAAAGGGATTGTTCATAGAGATATCAAACCTCAAAATATGATCATTAATCGTGATCAAGTAATTAAAATTGTGGATTTTGGAATTGCTAAAGCGTTAAGTGAAACAGCTATGACACAAACCAATCACGTTGTTGGTACAGTTCAATATTTGTCACCTGAACAAGCGAAAGGTGAAAAAACAGGAGAGCGTTCTGATATTTACTCTCTTGGTATAGTGCTCTATGAAATGTTAATAGGCTCACCACCATTTACTGGTGAAACGCCGGTAAGTATCGCGATTAAACAAATACAAGAAACAGTTCCTAACGTCACGGAAAAGCGAAAAGATGTTCCTCAATCTCTAAGTAATGTCATCTTAAAAGCGACTGAAAAAGATCAGTCTCACCGTTATCGTTCTGTTTCTGAAATGGCACATGATACCTCAACAGCGCTTAATCAAAATCGTGCCAATGAGACAAGGTACTATACCGATGAAAATGCGACCAAAACATTAGCAATTGATAAACAATCAATTGCTAATGCTAAGGCACAACACAAAAAGAATACAAACAAGACTGCACAAATTCCAATTATTCCCACAAAAGAGCGTCAAAATAAGGATATGCATTATCAATCTACACCGACTAAACCTAAACGCTCCTTACGTAAAAAGATATGGTTTTCAATTATCTTTTTACTCTTATTTATAGGTTTATTTGTTTTTATGTTGGCAGCGATGACTGGGAATAAATACAGTCAAGTTCCAAATGTTATTGGACAAAATGAAGAGGACGCCAAAAGTCAAATTGAAAAGCAGCACTTAAAAGTGGGGCAAGTGACAAGTAGTTATAGCGATGACTATGATAAAGGTCGTGTAATCAAATCATCTCCAACGTCAGAAAGTAAAGTGCGACAGAACAGTTCAGTTGATTTAGTCGTTTCGAAAGGTCCACATATTGAAAAAATGCCGAATGTGATTGGATTACCTAAATTAGAAGCTGAAGCGAAATTAAAAGCGTTAGGCATTGAAAAGATTAATTATAATACAGCATATACAGAGAGCAATATCGCAAAAGGGAATATCGAAGCACAAAGTGTCAACCCGAATGAAAATGTTCACGTCACAAAAGATGAAGTTACATTAACAGAGTCTTTAGGGAAACAACAAGTGTATATTGGCGATTATACTAATCAATCATTTGAATCGGTCAAAAACGAGCTTGAAAATGAAGGTATGAGTGTCGTCGTAGAAAAAACGAGAAGTGACAATGATATTCCAAAAGATTACATTATTAATCACACACCTAAGAATAAAGAAGTTGATAAAGGTGAAGAAGTACGCTTTATCGTCTCGACTGGTTCTGACAAAGAAGATCAAAAAGATAAGGAGACACAAGATAAAGCTAACGATAATGAAAGTGACGATGCTTCAGAAGCACCAGATAAGCAGTATCAACATACGATTTCGATTCCGTATTCTGGCAAAGACGAAAAACCTCAAAAGGTAGAGATCTTTATAAAAGATAAAGATAACAACTATTCAAGCCCTTCAGAGACATTTTCAATTACGAAAAATACACAACATGCTGTTAATCTAGTTGTAGAAGATGGAGAGGAAGCATCTTATACAGTCAAAGTTGATGGTAAGACAGTGGCAGACAATACAATTCAATATGATGATTTTTAAATTATTTTAAGCAAGGTGTAAAATCAGTGCCTTCGTTTTACGAAACGTATACAGGCATTTTGGATTTTCACCTTGTTTTTTGATGTAGGTTATATATAGGTATGAGCTATGTAATAAGGTTTGTTTTGAAAGGGATGGGGTGAATAGGTTATAGTTAAATAAAGGATTGAAACATTAATATGAATGAATTTGGGGGCTTACGAAATGAACAAAATACCAAAAGATAAAGGGCTAGACAATACTTTGAAAATAGTAAAAGAGGCATACACATATGTTCCTCGTCGTCTTGAAGCATTTGATACAAATATATTTGAAACAAGAGCATTAGGTATGAAAAAAGTCCTTGTAGTGAGTGGTAAAAAAGCAGCTGAGTTGTTTTATGATAATGAAAAGATATCTCGTAAAGGTGCATTACCTAAGCGTATTGTGAATACTTTGTTTGGTCAGGGCGCCATTCATACTACAGAGGGGAAACAACATGTTGATCGTAAAGCACTATTTATGTCGTTGATGACTACTAAAAATTTAAAATATCTCAGAGAACTAACACGTAATTATTGGTTCGCACATACACAACGTATGGAAGATATGGATGAAGTTAATGTCTATGAAGAAGCAACTTTATTATTAACAAAAATTGGATTTCGCTGGGCAGGATTAAAGCAAACGCACGAAGAAGCAGTACAGAATGCTAAAGATATGGATTTGCTCATTGATTCGTTTAGTGCATTAGGACAATCTCCCGCTGGTTATAAAAAAGCTAAAAAAGCGCGTGAACGTGTCGAAAAATTTTTAGAGCATCAAATTAAAGCGGTACGAGAAGGTGAGCAATATGCAGCACCTAACACAGCGCTTTATGAGTTTGCGCATTGGAAAGATCTAAATGATAAGCCAATGGACTTACATTTATGTGCAGTTGATTTAATGAATGTGGTGCGTCCTTTAGTAGCGGTCAATCGTTTTGTAAGTTATGCTGTCAAAGCCTTAATAGAGTTTGATCAAGAACGTTTAAAGTTACAAGTGACAAAGGATCAAAATTATGCATATAAGTTTGCACAAGAAGTACGTCGAATCTTTCCTTTTGTTCCATTCTTGCCAGGTCGCTTGAAGCAAAATATTGAATTTGACGGTTATTCATTAAAGAAGAACACTTTGATTATTTTAGATGTATTTGGCACAACGCATGATCCGAAATTGTTCGAAAATCCATATCAGTTTAACCCGAACCGTTTTGAAGATTGGGATGGTAGCCCGTTTGATTTGATTCCTCAAGGTGGAGGAGATTTCTATACGAACCACCGATGTGCAGGTGAATGGATGACAGTTATTGTGATGGAAGAAACGATTAATTATTTTGCAAATAAAATAGATTTTAGCGTGCCTACCCAAGATTTATCTGTTAAATTAGATCAATTTCCAGGTAAGGTGACAAGTGGCACAGTCATTCGTAATGTTAGACCTAGACGATAATATATTGATGTTGTACTGGATACCTCAACTTTCGCGACTTAAAAAGGGGTCATCGAAGTTCAATTCTGACTGCTCAACAGAATCCTTGCAGTTTTGTAAAATTTAAGAAGTGATTTTACGTGTGGGTTGCGTTCTGTGCGAAGTCTAAACACAATTTCAATACGCGTATGCATCTCTTTTATAGTAAGTAAGGCCTTTATTTGAGAATGTAAGGCATGTAGAACAATCTTTAAACGCATATACGACCTCACTTAAAGATGTTTTAAATGCAGTGCTGTTGTCTTCATTCCAAGATGAGTAAAGGAAAACTTACTTTAATAGAGGTGCAATTTTTTGTGGAATTATTATTTAATAGGAATGTGGTATTGATGAGATAGGTACAAAGCGTCTATTTGAATGGATTGTTTAATATATATGTTTTATGCATATCATTTTGTTATAATAGGTACGTATCATGACAATAAAAAAGAGGTGTGAGTTTGAAAACAGGTCAAATTATTAGATCTTTAAGTGGCGTATATCGCATTGATGTAGATGGAACAATGTACGACGCTAAACCTAGAGGACTATTTAGAAAAAAGCAAATAACCCCAATCGTCGGTGATATTGTCGATATAGATGTTGAAACATATACATCAGGCTACATTCAACACATACACGAGCGACGTAATGAACTAAAAAGACCGCCAGTCAGTAATATTGATTTATTAGTCATTGTGATGAGCGCGGTAGAACCTGATTTTTCGACGCAGTTATTGGATCGATTTTTAGTGATTGCACATTCTTATGGGTTAACGCCACGTATCGTGATTACCAAGAAAGATTTAATATCTGAATCGAAACATCAAGATATTCAAAATCTATTATCTGTTTATGAACTCATAGGTTATCAAACCCAATTTATTGGGATTGGTGATGATATATCAGAAATCGTCCAGGAATGGGAGCCTGGACTTGCCGTTTTGAGTGGTCAATCAGGTGTTGGGAAGTCCACATTAATTAATCATTATCGTCCAGACCTTCATTTAGAAACAAATGCAATATCGCAATCATTGAATCGAGGGAAACATACGACAAGACATGTTGAATTATTTCAAAGAGAGCACGGCTTTATAGCTGACACGCCAGGATTTAGTGCGTTAGATTTTTCGCATATCGAAAAAGAAGATTTGCGAGATTATTTTTTAGAGATGAGTCAAACTGGCCAAGATTGTAAGTTTAGGAATTGTTATCATATGAATGAGCCTAAATGTGCTGTAAAACAAAAAGTACAAGACAACCAAATTGCTGAATTCCGTTATGAACATTATGTTCAATTATACAATGAAATTTCAAATCGAAAGGTACGATACTAAATGACAGAAGTATATCCCTCATTATTATCAGCAGATTTTTTGAATCTCAACAAAGAATTGGCGCAACTTGAAGCATCGGGTGTAGATGGTTTGCACTTTGATGTTATGGATGGGCAATTTGTACCCAATATTTCAATTGGCTTTCCAATCCTTGAAGCGATTCGACCTCACACGACATTACCGATAGATGTTCATTTAATGATTTCATCTCCAGAGGATTATATCGATATGTTTTGTAAAAAAGGAGCAAACAAGCTCTCTGTTCACATAGAAGCGACACCGCACATTCACCGTGCAATTCAAAAAATAAAAGCGCATGACGTTGAAGCGGGTGTAGTTATTAATCCAGGTACGCCAGTTGATGCTATTGATTCTATTCTACATGATGTTGACTATGTTTTAGTGATGTCTGTTAATCCTGGCTTTGGTGGACAAGTGTTTATCAAGCATACTTTAGAAAAAATTAAACAACTTTCAATCCTTAGACAAAAACATCAGCTTTCATTTAAAATTGAAGTTGATGGTGGTATCAATGCCGATACATCAACTCAAGTGATAGAGGCTGGCGCAGATTGGTTAGTTGCTGGATCATATTTCTTTAGTCAAACGAATTATCAAGAGGCTGTGAATATATTAAAGAGTGGGGAGTAATTCATGAAAAAAAGTATTCATTTGTTATGTAGCCGACGTCAATTACCGAAAAGCATTCTTTCAAGAAAAGTAAATGAAAACTGGGCAGGTGTCGATAGCGGAACAATTGCATTACTTGAAGCGAATATTCAACCCAAATTTGCAGTTGGCGATTTTGACTCCATTTCAGCTCAAGAGCGAGCATGGATTAATGAACGTATAAATATTAATCCGGAACCTGCTGAAAAAGCGGATACGGACCTTGCAATCGCAGTTAATAAAGCAGTTAATATGGGATACCAGACGATAAAAATTTATGGTGCTACTGGTGCGAGATTAGATCATTTCATGGGAGCAATGCAACTTCTTAAGTATCCTCATTATCAATCATTAAAGATTCAGATTATTGATGATAAGAATGTCATTGAATTGTTAACACCAGGTGTATATAAAAAAAGACACAAAAAGATGTATGATTACATCTCTTTTATCCCAACTTCTGATGAGGTGATTTTGTCGTTAAGTGGTTTTAAGTATGATTTGCATCATGAAGTGTTGTGCGAAGGTTCAACGTTAACCATTTCAAACGAATTTGAAAGTCATTATGGGGTCATTGAGGTGCATAAGGGACTAGTTTATCAGATTCGTAGTCGAGATTAAATGTTGACTTAAAGCATGTAGAGAGAAAAATAAACGAAATGATTGATTCGTATTATTTTATAGATTATAGCTTGAAGAGGCTAGGACATCAATCCCAAAATAAATAGCGCTAAGATGATTTTTGTACTGAACCCCAAAAGTTGTACTTTGGTTTAGTATACAATTTCAAAGGTTTGTTTCCTATATTGTGTAGGAGACAAGCCTTTTAATTTTGCTTTAATTCTTGTATTGTTATAAAAATTGATATATTTATGAATTGATTGTTCTAATTCTTGGAATGTTTCAAATGATTGTCCATAATACATTTCTTGCTTTAATAACCCAAAGAAGTTTTCCATTGAGGCATTATCTAAGCAATTGCCTTTTCTAGACATACTTTGAAATACATCATGTTCTTTTAATGACTCAATATAGTTTCTATTTTGATAATGCCATCCTTGATCTGAATGAATTGTCATTCGATAAAAAAGTTGCGGTCTCATTGCTAGTAATTCAGTTAAAGGTTCAATAACAATATCTATAGTAGGACGCTTTGATATACGATAACTTAAGATTTCCAAGTTATATAAGTCCATAAAAGGTGATAAATAGGCCTTTGTTCCATCGCGTAATTTAAATTCTGTAATGTCTGTAACCACTTTTTGATAAGGTCGATCTGTATTAAAACGACGTTTTAATATATTTTTAGCTACTTTACCTATAGTTCCTCTATAAGAATTGTATTTTCTTGTTTTATGCTTAAATTTCGTACATGTTAAATGGTGTTCTTTCATAATTCGTCTTACTTTCTTATGATTGACTGTCATTCCTTTATTAGCCAATGCTTGAGTAACTCGACGATAACCATAAGTATAATCACTTTCTTTACAAATTTGCTTAATAGATTCAACTATATCTATATCTTTTTTAGGTTTTTTGAAACGTTCAAGCCAGTAGTAGTACACGGATTTAGCTATTTCTGTAACTTCAAACAGAAGGCTTAACCCAAATTGATACATTTCATGTAATTCTTTAATGACCTTTACTTTTTCGGATGTTTGCTTCCGTAATGTTGGGTCAAGCGTTGTAACTTTTTTTGATAAGCGATACCTGCTTTCAACATTTCATTTTCATTTCTAAGTCTTTCTAATTCTTCGCGTTCATCTTCTTTTAATGGTAAATGATTATCTGGTTTAACTTTTGTCTGCTTTCTTTTCATTTTAGAAGGACGTCCTCTCTGTTTATTGTCTAAACCGAGAATACCTTCTTCATTAAATTTACGCTGCCAAACGGCTAACATAGCTGGATTAGAAATTTTAAAGTGATTGGCTGTTTCTCGATAAGACAATTTATTTTCTTGTCTAAATCTTAAAACAGATACTTTAAAATCTCTAGTATATTCTTTATTCTGCAATTTTTTATCTAATCCTTTTGGTCCAAATTCCAAATACTGGTTAACCCATCTTTGAAGTATAGAATAATGAGATATACTATATTTTTTAGCTAATTTCTCATATCCTAAACTACTATTTAAATATTCCTGAACTATTTTTAACTTGATTTCAAATTTATAATGTTTACCCATAAAAATGCGTCTTAGCGCTTCTTTTTATGATGTGACTTCGCTTTCAGGAGGAACAACCTCAGGAGTCTCGTCATCAATACTTTGTACGTGATGAAAATCTGTCGTTCTGAGGAATCGTCCATACATATATTTACTGAGTTATTTTACCTCTCAGTCAAATTGGACTGGTTTCATTAAATTAAGGCGTTATGCAATAATGGATTGCTTAACGCCTTTTTCGTTGTGTCATCATAAAGTCTTGAACATTAATGCCTCTTTTAATACGACATAAATCAGTAAAATTGAGTTGGTAAAACATATTTTATAACTTAGGGGTGTGAATAAATATAGTAAATTTGATTGATTCCTAAGCCGAGACTTCTGAGGCGCCTAGAAAAGCGAGGCTTTATGGAACAATCAAATAAATGAAATTATTTATACACCAGTCCGATTTACTATAGAACCGTTATTTTGTCTTAGATGCTTCAAAGTTACATTTAAAATCAAAAAAAGACAAACCTTCTTATTTCAATAAGATTGGTTTGTCTAAAAGTTAAACGAAATCTTCCACATAAAGATTCCGTTTATATCGATAACTGAATTATACACGAGTAACTTTACCTGATTTTAAAGCACGTGCTGAAACCCAAACTTTTTTAGGTTTACCATCAACAAGAATTCTAACTTTTTGTAAGTTAGCATTCCAACGACGCTTAGTCGAGTTTAAAGCGTGTGAACGTCTGTTACCTGTTGAAGCTTTACGTCCTGTTACGAAACATTCTTTACCCATCATCGTACCTCCTTTAAGAAATACAAATACACTTTGCTACTACATACTAACGTAATATACCATAAAGGAGACAGTTGTGCAATGGAAATTTACTGTGATTTTTAGAAATGTCTTTGTGATGACAGTATTTTCTGTTATAATTTACAATTGTGATTATATACTTTAATTGTAGCTATTCTATTCACATCTTAAAAGTGATACGTTGAACAAACATAATATGAGTTTCATTTTGGCACACAGTATTATAAAATATTGTAATATAGTGAAATATGAACAGACTTTAATGAATTTACCAAATAAATACTAACGAAACACGTAGAGACTCATATAGTGAGGAGGCAATTGTGATGACATTGGAAATTACAAATGATTATGGCAGTATTGATATATCAAATGAAGTGATTGCATCTGTAGTTGGAGGAAAGGCTGTTGAATGTTATGGCATCGTGGGTATGGCGTCACGACAACAAGTAAGAGATGGTATTGCAGAAATATTAGGACATGAAAACTATGCTAAAGGCATTGTAGTACGGGAGAACGATGGTATATTAGACGTTGATATGTATATCATTGTTAGTTATGGTGTTAAAATTTCTGAAGTTGCTCAAAATGTTCAGTCTACTGTGAAATATACATTAGAGCACACACTTAAACTTACTGTAAATTCTGTGAATATATTCGTACAAGGTGTACGTTTCAATCATGACAAGAAGGATAAATAGGAGGACGTTTGCATGATTACGAAAATCAACGGTAATTTGTTTGCCGAAATGATTATACAAGGGGCTCAAAATTTATCAAATAATGCAGATATGGTTGATGCATTAAATGTATATCCAGTACCAGATGGCGATACTGGAACAAATATGAACCTTTCAATGACATCAGGAAGAGACGAAGTACAAAACAATCCTTCTAGTCATATTGGTCAATTAGGTAAAGTCTTTTCAAAAGGACTACTTATGGGAGCTCGTGGGAATTCAGGTGTTATTTTATCTCAAATTTTTAGAGGCTTTTCAAAAGCATTAGAAGAATACAGTGAAATAGATGCAAAACAATTTGCACAAAGCTTTGATGCGGGAGTTCAAACGGCATATAAAGCTGTGATGAAGCCTGTTGAAGGGACTATTTTAACAGTAGCTAAAGATGCAGGTAAAGTAGCTGTCGAAAAAGCAGAAGAAACGAATGATTGTTTAGAAATTATGGAAGCAGTTTATGAAGCGGCTCAAAAATCTCTCGATAACACGCCTAATTTATTACCTGTTTTAAAGGAAGTAGGCGTTGTAGATAGTGGGGGTAAAGGTCTGACACTTGTGTATGAAGGTTTCCTTAAAGCGATGAAAGGTGAAACGATAGCAGCGCAAACACCTAAAGTAGACACAGAAACATTATTTAATGATGAACATGACTTTCACGGTGTTATTAATACTGAGGACATCGTATACGGCTATTGTACTGAGATGATGGTACGTTTCCAATCTGATAAAAAACCATTCAACGAAGCGGATTTTAGAGAGGCGATGAGTCAGTTTGGCGATTCTTTATTAGTCATCAGTGATGATGAAATCGTAAAAGTTCATGTGCACACTGAAACACCTGGTAAAGTATTCACATTTGGACAAGAATTCGGGGAACTGATTAAAGTTAAAGCAGAAAATATGCGTGAACAACATCGTGAAGTGTTACGAAAAGAACGTTCTCACCAATCTAAAGGAGAACCTAAAACACAATCAAAGAATGATGTTGAAACAGCTATTATCACCATTTCAATGGGTGAGGGTATATCTGAACTTTTCAAATCAATGGGTGCGACTCATGTCATTAATGGGGGGCAAACCATGAACCCATCAACTGAGGATATTGTCAATGTAATCAATGAGAGTGGTTGCAAACGTGCAATTATTTTACCAAATAATAAGAACATTCAAATGGCGAGTCAACAAGCAACTGAAATAGTAGATATTGAAGCAGTTGTCGTGCCTACGAAGACTGTACCACAAGGTATTGCTGCGATGTTCCATTATGATCAACAAGCGAGTCTTGAAACAAATCATGAAGTGATGACATCTGCACTAGCAGACGTTCAATCAGGTTCAATGACTTATGCAGTTCGAGATACTAAAATAGACGGCATTAATATCGAAAAAGATGCTTTTATGGGACTTGTTGAAGACAAAATAGTAGTAAGCGATCGTGACCCAAATATCGTTCTTCAAAAGACATTAGATACGATGTTAAAGAGTGACAGTGAAATTTTAACAGTGATTGTTGGAGAAGAAGCTGAGCAATCTCAAATTGATTGGATAGAGTCATATGTTGATGAGCATTATGATGAAGTCGAGGTTGAGATTCAAAATGGACATCAACCCATTTATCCATTTTTATTTGCTGTTGAATAGTTGATAACAAAGATGCACAGATGTGTTCTAGTATCATTTAAGGTTTGAATGAAGCTGAGATGATACGAGCATTAAATCTGTGCTTTTTTAATGTAAAAAAGGGTATACCTTAAATAATAAAAATTGATAAATGATAAATTGCAATCATTTTTCATAATATTTATTAAAATTTTATCAATTGCTATAATAGATTTGATGATGTGTTATAAACAAGGGGGAGCAAAATGAAATATAAAAGTGTTTTTGATATTATTGGACCAACGATGGTTGGACCTTCATCGTCACACACGGCAGGAGCTGTGAGGATTGGTCTAGTCGCTAAAGATTTATTTGGCGAAAAGCCAGAGCGTGTAGATATTTATTTATATGGTTCGTTTATGGAAACATATAAAGGCCACGGTACGGATGTTGCACTCGTAGGGGGACTTTTAGGATATGATACGGATGATGACCGAATCGAAAACAGTTTAGAAACAGCGAAAAGTGAAAATATTCGTGTCAACTTTATTGAAATGACTGAAGAACGTGCGCACCCTAATACTGCCATCATTGACATGACTCGTGGCGAAAAGAATATTTCAGTCGAAGGGGTATCAATTGGTGGTGGCAAAATCGAAATTGTCGCTATTAATGGATTTGCTCTTGCGATAAGTGGCAACTATCCGACACTACTCGTTTTCCACCAGGATACGTTTGGGACCATTGGAAAAGTCGCAAATATTATAGGTGATCATGGTATTAATGTTGGTAGTATGCAGGTTTCCCGCAAAGAAAAAGGAGACCAAGCATTGATGACATGTGAGCTCGATGATGATATTTCATCACAAACTCTCGATGAAATTCGGCAAGTGCCTGGTGTTGTAACGGTTTCTTTAATGGGAGATGCATAATGGAGGGGAAGATATGTTTAAAAGTGTAAAGGAATTAATAGCTAAGTGTGAGTCAGAAGATAAAGCGATACATGAAGTCATGTTAGAACAAGAAATGGCTGTAACAGGCTTGTCTAAAGAAAAAGTATACGAATATATGAATCGAAATTTTGAAACAATGGAAAACGCAGTTCATGACGGCATTCAAGGTGTCACTTCAAAAACAGGTTTGACAGGGGGAGATGCCGTATTACTTCAAAAATATATTGAAAGTGGACGAGCCCTTTCTGGATATACGTTACTGGATGCAGTTAGTAAAGCGGTTGCTACAAATGAAGTCAATGCCGCAATGGGAAAAATATGTGCGACACCTACTGCTGGTTCAGCAGGTGTTGTACCTGGTGTTTTATTTTCGCTTAAAAATCAATTACAATTAACACGACAAGATATGTTGAATTTCTTACTTACGGCGGGTGCTTTCGGTTTTGTTGTTGCGAATAATGCATCAATTTCAGGTGCTGCAGGTGGCTGTCAAGCAGAAGTAGGTTCAGCAGCTGCGATGGCTGCGGCAGCTATTGTTGAAGCGGCAGGAGGTACACCTAGGCAATCATCGGAAGCATTTGCTATTTGTATGAAAAACATGTTGGGGTTAGTATGTGACCCGGTTGCCGGTTTAGTAGAGGTTCCTTGTGTCAAAAGGAACGCAGCAGGTGCTTCTAATGCTATCGTTTCTGCAGATATGGCGCTAGCAGGTGTTGAATCGAGGATACCAACAGATGAAGTAATTGAAGCGATGTATAAAATTGGTCAAACAATGCCATCTGCTTTGCGAGAAACTGGACGTGGAGGATTAGCCGGCACGCCAACTGGTCAACGTTTAAAACAACAAATTTTTGGTGATTAAATATGACAAAAATCAGTTTGATTGAAAATCCATACAGCTTAAGTGAATTAAAAGGACTTGGCCCAAAACGTTTAGCGATATTAAATGAAATGAACATTAATACAATTGAAGATTTGATTTTGTACTTACCGACGCGATATGAAGACAATACAATAGTCGATTTGTCTGAAGCAAAAGATGAGGAGGATGTGACAGTAAGAGGCGAAGTTTATACAACGCCAACTGTCGCATTTTTTGGACGCAATCGCTCTAAGTTAACAGTTCACTTGATTGTTAATAATATTGCAGTTAAGGCAGTATTTTTCAACCAACCTTTTTTGAAAAAGAAGATACAGTTACATCAATCAGTCATCATTAAAGGAAAATGGTCTAGACGAAAGCAAGAAATTAAGGGTTCAAAGATGATTTTTAATGACGAACAAATAGACAAAAGTCAGTATACGCCGATTTATCGTGTGAAAGAGGGCATTAAACAAAAGACTTTAAGAGATTTGATACGCCGTGTCATTTCAGATGTCAAGATACGTGAATGGTTGCCAAATGAATTAAGAACCAAATATAAATTGGAAACATTACATGACACTTTACATGCTTTACATCAACCGAAAACGAAAGAAGACTTACTGAAGTCAAGACGTACATTTGCTTTTACAGAATTTTTTATGTTTGAACTACGTATGCAGTGGTTGAACCGTATCGAAAAATCATCTGATGATGCTGTTGAGGTGGAATATGATTTAGAGCAAGTGAAAAAGTTCATCCAACAATTGCCATTCGAATTAACAGATGGCCAAAAACAAAGTGTCAATGAAATATTTAGAGATTTAAAAGCGCCTATTCGAATGCATCGATTGTTGCAAGGAGATGTAGGATCAGGAAAGACGGTAGTCGCAGCGATTTGTATGTATGCATTAAAAACGGCGGGCTATCAATCAGCGTTAATGGTGCCAACGGAAATTCTCGCTGAACAACATGCGAATAATCTGGTTGATTTATTTGGCAATCAAATGAATGTCGCTTTATTGACAGGTTCAGTAAAAGGAAAAAAGCGTGCACTTTTATTAGAACAGTTGGTAAATGGTGACATCGATTGTTTAATTGGTACACATGCGCTTATTCAAGATGATGTTGCATTTCACAATGTTGGACTTGTTATTACAGACGAACAACATCGCTTTGGTGTACAACAGCGTCAGAAGTTAAGGGAAAAAGGAGCACTGTCGAATGTGTTATTTATGACAGCGACACCGATACCTAGAACGCTGGCCATTTCAGTTTTTGGAGAAATGGATGTATCCTCTATTAAAAGTATGCCTAAAGGCCGTAAACCTATTGAAACATATTGGGTCAAACATGAAGGTTACCAAAAGGTTTTGAATCATATGGAAAGTGAATTGGCGAAAGGCCGGCAAGCTTATGTGATATCGCCGCTTATTGAAAGTTCTGAGCATTTAGAAGATGTTCAAAATGTCATCGCACTATTTGAAAACCTTAAATCACAACTTCCAAATAGGCAAATTGGCATTCTTCATGGCAAAATGAGTTCTGATGAAAAAGAACAAGTGATGCACCAATTCAGCACACATCAAATAGATGTCTTGGTGTCGACAACGGTCGTAGAAGTAGGTGTGAACGTGCCTAATGCTACCTTTATGATGATTTATGATGCAGATCGTTTTGGATTGTCTACTTTACATCAATTACGTGGGCGCGTAGGACGAAGTGATCAACAAAGTTATTGTGTGCTGATAGCATCTCCCAAATCAGAAACAGGGATTGAACGAATGACCATCATGACGCAAACAAATGATGGCTTCGAATTAAGCGAGCGTGATTTAGAAATGAGAGGTCCAGGTGATTTTTTTGGTGTTAAACAAAGTGGTTTACCTGACTTTCTTGTCGGCAATTTGGTTGAAGATTATCGAATGTTGGAAGTTGCGCGTGATGAAGCAGCTGAAATGATACAGTCTGGGACATTTTTCACTGATGAATTTAAGAATCTAAGAGCGTTTATAGAGTTGCATATGTTGCATCAAAGCTTTGATTAAGACTGCAAATGATAAAATGACATTTAGAGGCTGGACATCAATCCCAAAATAAATAGTGCTAAGATGATTTTTAATCAAAATGCGTCTTAGCGCTTCCTTTTATGATAAAACTTATATGACTTCGCTTTCCGAGGGGACAGCATCAGGAGTCGCGTCATCAATACATCGTTTATGCATGTCATTATTTCGATATAAGACACTTTCGTATCATTTACTGAAAGGAAAAACTCAAGATTTTTTGTAAATGCTTATGAAAACCTCGAAGATTTTCAAGTACTGAGGTATTTATGTCTCAGCCACTATATTTTCATGATAAATAGGTGATTTTCGAGTGAACGTAACACTGTATCATTAGCTTTTCAATTTGATAGATGGGGGGATAGGATTTGATACACTAAATTGCTTTGAAGATAAAGATGAACATGTTAAAATAACATGGAGTCATTTAAGACTTGGTACTAAATTTGGGTGGCGATGATGTGAAAAAAAGTAAAAATGAAAGACGCGCTTTAATTGAGAAAACAATCCATCAAAATCCGTTTATGACTGATCAAGCACTCAGTGAAATGTTTCACGTCAGTATTCAAACGATTCGTCTTGATCGGAGTCAATTACAAATTCCTGAATTGCGCACGCGAATCAAACAAGTAGCCGAAGAACAATATCAAAATATCAGCGCATTAGAAAATCAAGATATTATTGGAGATATTATCGCATTAGAGCCTAATCGATCGGCGCAGTCCATTTTGACGATTTCACAAAAAGATGTTTTTACGCGTAAACATATTGCGAGAGGGCATATTATTTTTGCTCAAGCCAACTCGCTTTGTGTCGCTATTGTGAATCATGCGTTAGTACTTACAAAAGAAAGTCATATACACTTTGTGAATCCTGTCAAACTAGGTGATCTTGTATCAGCTTATGCCACTGTTGAATATCAAGGAGAAAAGTATTATGAAATAACCGTTGTTTCTTATGTAGGTGATACGAAAGTTTTTGAAGGTCTGTTTAAAATGTATTACATAAGTGAGGATGAATAAGATGGTAAAAATAGCAGTAGATATGATGGGTGGAGATGATGCACCGCAAATCGTTCTAGAAGCTGTAGAAAAAGCAGTTCATGATTTTGAGGATCTTGAAATCATATTATTTGGTGATGAAAATCAATGTCAAATCAATCATCCGCGTGTAACAATACGTCACACGTCTGAAAAAATCACGATGGAAGATGAGCCAGTACGTGCGATTAAACGTAAAAAAGAAAGTTCAATGGTTCAAATGGCAGAAGCTGTAAAAAGTGGTGAAGCAGGTGGCTGTGTCTCTGCTGGGAATACAGGTGCATTAATGTCAGCTGGACTATTTATTGTTGGCCGTTTGCCAGGTGTTTCAAGACCGGCACTCGTCGTGACATTACCAACTGTAAGCGGAAAGGGCGTTGTGTTTTTAGATGTTGGCGCAAATGCTGATGCCAAGGCTGAACATTTGTATCAAAACGCGCTACTCGGTCACATTTATGCTGTGAATTTACGGAATATCAAAAATCCTAGAGTGGCATTACTTAATATTGGAACAGAGGCCCAAAAAGGAAACAGTTTAACTAAAAAGACTTATGAGCTTATGTCTCAAACTGAGCAATTTAACTTTATAGGTAATGTTGAAGCTAAATCAATCATGGAAGACGATGCAGACGTCATTGTAACAGATGGCTATACAGGGAATATGATTTTGAAAAATCTTGAAGGTATTGCAAAATCTGTAGGCAAAATTGTCAAAAATGATTTGTTATCAAGCTTTAAAAATAAAATTGCCGCACTCATTATGAAAAAAGATATTAAAGCATTAGCGAAGCAATTAGATTATTCGGAATATGGTGGTTCAGTCTTATTAGGATTGGATGGCATCGTAGTCAAAGCTCATGGCAGTTCTAACGCTAAAGCATTTTACTCTGCTATTAAGCAAGCTAAAATTGCTGTTGAGACCCAAATTGTTGAAAATATGCGTGAGAAGGTGGGAGAGTTAAATGAGTAAAACAGTGTTAATGTTTCCTGGTCAAGGTGCCCAAAAAGTAGGAATGGGAAACGATTTATATCAAACAAATGAAGCTGCGACTCACATTTTAGAAAAAGCCCAGAAAAATACAGATTTTGATATTCTAGAAACAATGTTTACAGACAAAGATGAAAAACTAGGATTAACAGAAAATACACAGCCAGCGTTATTAACGCACAGTATTGCATTGTATGAAGCGATGGGTCGTCCTCAATCTGATTATACTTTAGGGCATAGTCTTGGGGAATATTCAAGTTTAGTGATGAGCGGAGTACTGCAATTTGAAGATGCTGTCAAAATCGTTCGTCGTCGTGGAGAGTTAATGTCTCAAGCATTTCCAAATGGCGTAGGAAGTATGGCGGCTGTATTAGGCTTAAGTTTAGAAGAAGTGCGCGCCATTTGTGAAAAACTGTCAACGCAAGATGAACGAATTGAACCAGCTAATATTAACTGTCCAGGTCAGATTGTCGTTTCTGGTCACCAGTCATTAATTGATCAGTTTGTGTCAGAAGGGAAGGCCTTAGGGGCTAAACGTGTTTTACCTTTACAAGTATCAGGACCTTTCCATTCTTCAATGATGAAAGTGATTGAAGCTGATTTTGAAGCATATATCAATCAATTTGAATGGCATGATGCCACAGTGCCAGTTGTTCAAAATGTACATGCTCAAGGTGAAACGAACGGAGAAACAATCAAAAAACATATGATTAAACAATTATACTCGCCTGTACAATTTATTGACTCAGTTCAGTATCTGATCAGTCAAGGTGTAGACCACTTTATTGAGATTGGTCCAAACAAAGTATTGTCAGGATTAGTTAAAAAGATAGATAGAAGCGTAAAAATAACTTCGATTCAAACGCTCGAAGATGTAAAGGAATGGTTAGCAAATGAGTAAAGTAGCATTAGTCACAGGAGCCTCTCGTGGGATAGGACGTAGTATTGCATTACAACTTGCAGATGAAGGATATACTGTTGCAGTCAACTATGCAGGTAGCAAAGATAAAGCAGAAGCGGTTGTCAATGAAATTAAAGAAAAAGGTGTTGACGCCGTTGCCATTCAAGCTAACGTTGCAAATGGTGATGAAGTTAAGGCAATGGTAAAAGATGTTGTCAAAACATTCGGTTCACTGGATGTACTTGTCAATAACGCAGGTATCACTAGAGATAACTTATTAATGCGAATGAAAGAGCAAGAGTGGGATGATGTGATTGATACAAACTTAAAAGGTGTCTTCAATTGTATTCAAAAAGTAACCCCTCAAATGTTAAAGCAACGTTCAGGGCGTATCATTAACTTATCAAGTGTTGTCGGTGCTGTTGGGAATCCTGGTCAAATTAACTATGTTGCAACAAAGTCAGGTGTGATAGGTATTACAAAAACAGCTGCTCGTGAGCTTGCTTCCCGTAATATTACAGTAAATGCTGTAGCTCCGGGGTTTATCGTATCGGATATGACAAACGCACTTAGTGATGAGTTAAAAGAAACGATGAAAACACAAATTCCACTTGGTCGTTTCGGTGAAGATAAAGATATTGCAAATACAGTAGCATTTTTAGCTTCAGACAAAGCAGCATATATTACCGGTCAAACGATACATGTTAACGGTGGTATGCATATGGAATAATTGGAATATGACAGTTCCAATTGTCTTATTTTAAAGAAAATGATAACCCGAGATTTAAATGCAGAGTTTTCAACAATGTTTATCGGATATGGGTTGTATTTCTTAAAATAAAATGGCAAAATATAACAGTCAACTATTAAAAATCGTTGTATAAGCGTTGTTTATAGACAAGATGAACGTTACAAAAAGCTATCGTTTTTTATTTGAAGATAGCGTATATGTTGATTTTACAACAGCTTAAATCCTTTAAAGGAGGTGAAAGACTGTGGAAAATTTCGATAAAGTAAAAGATATCATTGTTGATCGTTTAGGTGTTGATGCTGATAAAGTAACTGAAGATGCATCTTTCAAAGATGATTTAGGTGCAGATTCACTTGATATCGCTGAGTTAGTAATGGAATTAGAAGATGAATTCGGTACTGAAATTCCAGACGAAGAAGCTGAAAAAATCAATACAGTTGGAGACGCTGTTAATTACATTAATACACTTGAAAAATAATTGTTTTCATCTGAGTCGATGTTTTCGGCTCAGATTTTTTACTAACTGTGAAGAACAAGGAGAGAGGTGTTAGGATGCCATTCATTGTTTTTCGAAATATCATCTGTTTTAAACATTTTATTTCTCTTTTTTCACATCTTTTTATCCTAATTACATTAAATAAGTGATATGTCTATACATAGATACAAAGAAATATCGGCATATAGGATCAAAATATGAAATGAGCCTATAAATAAGGAGGATTATGAATGACGAAAACGCGCAAACAAGAGCTGATTAATACTTTTCAACAGCAATTTGAACTCAAAATGCAAGAACTGAGTTTATCGTATAATAATATTTCAATTTATCAACAAGCTTTCTCACATTCAAGCTTTATCAATGACTTTAATATGGGGCGTTTAGAACATAACGAACGGCTCGAATTTTTAGGAGATGCAGTATTAGAATTGACGGTATCACGTTTTCTATATGATCAATACCCACACCTACCAGAAGGTGATCTTACGAAAATGCGTGCAAACATAGTATGTGAACCCTCACTTGTAATATTTGCAAATAAAATTCACTTAAACACGCTTATTTTGCTTGGTAAAGGTGAAGAAAAGACGGGCGGGCGAACGCGACCTTCACTTGTGGCTGATGTATTCGAAGCGTTTGTAGGTGCATTATATTTAGATCAAGGTTTAGACGTTGTAAAAACCTTTGCAGAAAGTGTTATATTTCCATTTGTTGAAGATGAACAACTTATGGGAGCAGTTGACTTCAAAACAAAATTTCAAGAATATGTTCACCAGAGATATTTGGGTCAATTGCAGTACCGCATTATTAAAGAAGATGGCCCTGCACATAATAAAAAATTCACATCAGAAGTGCAATTAAATCATGAAGCTATTGCACAAGGGACAGGACGTACAAAAAAAGAATCTGAACAAAAAGCAGCAGAAAAAGCATTTTTAGCACTGACACAAAAGGAGTAAAAACATGGTGAGTTTAAAGTCTATTGATGCATATGGGTTCAAATCATTTGCTGAGCCAACACAAATTCAATTCGATAAAGGTGTCACAGCAATAGTAGGTCCCAATGGAAGCGGTAAAAGTAACATAACTGATGCTATAAAGTGGGTGTTAGGTGAACAGTCTGCACGCACTTTGAGAGGAAATAAAATGGAAGACATCATTTTCTCTGGTGCAAAGCATCGCAATGCACAAAATTTTGCAGAAGTGCAGCTATGTCTAGACAACGAAAAAGGATTGCTCAATATTGATGCAAAAGATGTAATCATTACGCGTCGACTATACCGTAATGGAGACAGTATGTTCTTTATCAATAACGAGCGTCAACGTTTAAAAGATATTACCGAACTTTTCATGGATTCAGGATTAGGTAAAGAGGCATTCAGTATTATTTCTCAAGGACGTGTTGACGAAGTTTTAAATGCTAAACCAACAGATCGTCGTCAAATTATTGAAGAAACGGCCGGCGTTTTAAAATATAAGAAACGTAAAGAAGCTTCTTTAAATAAGTTATCCCACACAGAAGACAATTTATCACGAGTAGAAGATATCCTTTTTGACTTAGAAGGACGTGTCGAACCTTTAAAGGAAGAAGCAGCAATTGCTAAGGAATATTTACAACTTTCTGAAACGTTAAAAGAGAGTGATATTCGTGTCACTGTGCATGATATACAATCTTATCAAAATCAGATTTCTGAACATGATGACGCATTAAACCAATTGAAAAGTGAACAATCTGACATACAAAGCAAGAAATCAAGTATGACAAACACAATTCAAACACATAAAGGGAAACGTTTTGAAATTGATCAGGAGCTTGAAAAACTCAATCATGAGTTAGTAAAGGCTACAGAAAATGTTGAGAAATTAACTGGTCAATATAATTTAATTGAAGAACGTCAAAAAAATCAATCTCAAACATATGCACGTATTGAAGAAGAACAAGAAAGCATACAACTAGAACATGCTTCAATAGTAAAAGAAATACAGCAATCAGAAGAATTGATAATGCAATTAAAAGAAAAGCGTACTCAATTGATTTCAACTATTCAAGAACTTGAAACATTGTTATACCAAGCAGATCATTCCACTGAAGAAGATATAGAAAATTTAAAAGATAGCTATTATCAGCTTATGACAGAGCAATCAGATATTAATAACGATATTCGATTCTTATCAAGAACAATTGAAGAGCATCAAAAGAAACAGTCAAGATTAGATTCTAAATTAAAAGAAGCGTATGAAGCATTACAAGATGCTCAGTCAAATATGAGTAACATTGAAAAGCAAAAATCAGATAAACAAAAGCAACTGGACAGTGTGAATAAAAGAATTAAGCAAACCGAACAAAAGCTAGCATCTATCAAAGCTGAACAAGTGGATTCAGAAGAGAAGTTATACCAAGCATATCGCTATAATGATAAGCTCAAGTCTCGGATTGATGCAATGCAGTCGAGACAAGATGACTTTACTTATTATTATCAAGGCGTTAAAGCAATTCTCAAAGCAAATCAAACCTTAAATGGTATACACGGGGCAGTAGCACAAAAATTAGACGTCCCATCTGAATATACAACAGCAATTGAAACAGCATTAGGTGCAACGATGCAGCACATTATCGTTGATGATGAGGTGTCTGCTAGAAAAGCGATTCAATATTTGAAGTCTAAACAACTTGGTCGAGCGACATTTTTACCGTTGTCAGTAGTACGCTCTAAACAACTTGATGCTTCAATGATACAAAAGGCGAAACAATTCGAAGGATATATCTCAGTGGCTAGTGACCTTGTTCGTTATGAAAAGAACTATCAAGCCATCGTTACAAACTTACTTGGTCGCACAATAGTAGTTGACCATCTTAAGACAGCGAATGAAGTTGCAAAGGCCATTCAATATCAAACACGTATCGTAACATTAGAAGGGGATATCGTTAATCCCGGTGGTTCAATGACAGGCGGGCGTCAACAACAGCGTCAATCCGTATTGAGTCAAAAAGATGAATATCAGCGACTTGTGACTCAATTTGACAACTACACGCAACAAACACAGCAACTCGAGAAGTTCTGTCAACATAAAAAAGAAGAACAAGAAACTTTAAGTAATGAATATTTGAAACTTCAACAGCAACATAATCATCTTAAACAAGCACTACATGATTTGGATTTACAATATGATCGTTTTTATAAAATAGAACAGCGATTAAAGAATGAAAATGAAGAATTTGAGTTTGAAAAAAACGATGGTTATGAAGTTAACAAAAGTCAAGAAACACTCAAAATCAAAGATGAACGAAAAATAGAAATCCAACAAGAACTTGAATCTTTAGAAAAGCAAATCAACCAATTAACCGAACAAAACAAGTTAGACAAAGTTCAATTTAATCAAAAACAAACCGAGCTGCACCAACATCAATCGGATTTAGCGGTGGTTAAAGAAAAATTGTCGACGCAAGTACAAAATTTAAAACGTCATCAAGCTTCCAAAGCACGTCTGATTACACAACAAGATAAACTTAATGACCAATTAAAAGTTATCAATTCAGATGATGTAAATGATGTTTCGACGCTCACATCGATTGAAGAAAATATCAACTTATATCGTGATCAAAAAGAAGAACTACTTGAAAAACAAGATGTATTTCGTCAGGAACGTCAACAGATTGAAGATTTAATTGAATCAAATGAGGAAGCGCTGGAAAGGACACATCAAGCGCTCTTATCTATTGAAAATCGTTATCAAGAAATCAAATCATCACAATCACGTTTAGATGTTTTAATTGATCATAGTTTAAACCACTTAGATGAAAAATATCATATTACGTTTGATTATGCGAAATCGAACTATCCTATTGATACAAGTGAAATAGACGCACTTAGACAGAAGGTGAAACTGACCCAAATGTCTATTGACGAACTAGGTCATGTTAATTTAAATGCAATTGAACAATTTGAAGAAGTTAACGAACGTTATACATTTTTATCTGAGCAGCGACATGATTTACGTGAAGCAAAAGAGACACTTGAACAAATTATTCAAGAAATGGACAAAGAAGTGGTTGAGCGATTCAGTACAACATTTCATGCTATTCAAGAACAATTTGAACATGTATTTAAGACATTGTTTGAAGGTGGTCAAGCGGAATTAACTTTAACAGATAATGATTATCTTACTGCGGGTGTTGATATTAAAGTGCAGCCGCCAGGAAAAAAATTGCAGCATCTCTCTTTACTCAGTGGAGGAGAAAGAGCATTAAGTGCAATCGCGTTATTGTTTGCTATTTTGAAGGTTAGATCTGCGCCATTTGTAATCCTTGATGAGGTGGAAGCGGCTCTTGATGAAGCGAATGTTGTACGTTATGCATCCTATTTAAAACAATTATCACAATCGACACAATTTATTGTGATTACGCATCGAAAAGGGACTATGGAAATGTGTGATAGATTGTATGGTGTGACTATGCAAGAACTAGGCGTTTCAAGATTAGTAAGTGTTAATTTGAATACGATAGATGAAATGTTAAAGGAGGAGTAAAACATGAGTTTCTTTAAACGATTAAAAGATAAATTTGCTAAAAATGACAAAGATCAAGCAGAAGCAATCGAATCACCGGCTCAAGAGAGTGATGTACCTCAAGAAGAGTCAGAACAACAATCAATAGAAGAAACAACACAAAATTCCAAAGACAATTCAATAGATTGGAACAGTCAAGGTGATGATGAATTTGATGATGGTTTAATATCAATTGAAGAATTTGAAGAAATCGAATCGCAAAAGTTAGGCGCTAAATTTAGAGAAGGTTTGGAAAAGTCGAGAGCAAATTTTCAAAATCAATTGAATCATTTATTAGCACATTATCGTAAAGTAGACGAAGATTTCTTTGAGGCACTTGAAGAAATGTTGATTCAAGCTGATGTTGGTTTTAATACAGTTATGGAACTTGTAGATGAGTTGAGAATGGAAGCTAAACGTCGCAATATTACAGAAACAGAAGATTTAAGAGAGGTCATTGTTGAAAAAATCGTTGAAATTTATCATCAAGAAGATGACAAATTAGAGGAAATGAACATAGAAGAAGGTCGACTTAACGTCATTTTAATGGTAGGTGTCAATGGTGTAGGTAAAACAACGACAATTGGTAAATTGGCTCATCGATATCAAGCACAAGGTAAAAAAGTGATGTTAGCTGCGGGGGATACATTCCGTGCAGGTGCCATTGAACAATTAGAAGTATGGGGCGAACGTGTCGGTGTGGAAGTCATTCGTCAAAATGAAGGTTCTGATCCTGCTGCTGTCATGTATGATGCGATAAATGCTGCTAAAAATAAGGGTGCAGATATATTAATATGTGATACAGCGGGACGTCTTCAAAATAAACAGAACTTAATGAATGAGCTTGAAAAAGTCAAACGGGTGATTTCAAGATCAATCCCTGAAGCACCTCATGAAGTATTATTATGTCTTGATGCAACAACGGGTCAAAATGCACTGTCTCAAGCTAAATCATTCAAAGAGGTGACAAACGTTACGGGTATTGTGTTAACCAAATTAGATGGAACGGCTAAAGGTGGTATTGTACTTGCAATTCGTAACGAGCTCCATATCCCTGTCAAATTTGTAGGACTAGGCGAAAAACTTGATGATTTACAACCATTTGATGCAGAAAGTTATGTTTATGGATTATTTGCAGATATGATTGAGCAAAATGTACCAGAAGATGATTCAGAGGCACAAGACAATGCGTGAAAATGATTTAATTAAAACTGTCCGAATGAATTATTTGTTTGATTTTTATCAATCATTATTAACAAACAAGCAGCGTAACTATTTACAACTGTTTTATTTAGAAGATTATGCACTTAGTGAAATTGCTGAGACATTTGATGTGAGTAGACAAGCCGTGTATGATAACATTAGAAGAACTGGCGATTTAGTTGAAGATTACGAAAAGAAGTTGAAACTTTATCATCGTTTTACACGAAGACAAGAAATTTATAGAGATATGAGAAAATATATCGACGAACCAGAAAAGTTAAAACAATATATTCAAGAACTTGAAGAATTAGAATAAGGAGGGTCACTTTATGGCGTTTGAAGGTTTATCCGATCGTTTGCAAGCGACGATGCAAAAAATTAAAGGTAAAGGTAAAGTGACTGAAACTGACATTAAAACAATGATGCGTGAAGTGCGCCTAGCATTACTCGAGGCAGACGTTAACTTTAAAGTTGTTAAAAACTTTGTCAAGACAGTTTCAGATCGTGCATTAGGTTCTGATGTAATGAAATCACTCACACCAGGTCAACAAGTAATCAAAATTGTACAAGAAGAACTTACAGCTTTAATGGGTGGCGATAATGCGTCTATTTCGATGTCTAAAAAACCACCAACAGTTGTGATGATGGTTGGTTTACAAGGTGCTGGTAAAACAACAACTGCAGGAAAACTCGCATTATTGATGCGTAAAAAATACAATAAAAAACCACTTTTAGTCGCGGCGGATATTTATCGTCCTGCAGCGATTAAGCAATTGCAGACCGTTGGAAAACAAATTGATATTCCAGTCTACACAGAAGGAGATCAAGTGAAGCCACAACAAATCGTTGAAAATGCGATTAAGCACGCTAAATCAGAACATCTTGATTTTGTTATCATCGATACTGCTGGTCGATTGCACATTGATGAAACGTTAATGAATGAACTACAAGATGTCAAAGAAATATCTAAGCCAAATGAAATTATGCTTGTAGTTGATGCTATGACAGGTCAAGATGCTGTTAATGTAGCTGAATCATTTGATAATCAACTTGATGTAACAGGTGTCACACTTACTAAATTAGACGGTGATACGCGTGGTGGTGCTGCACTATCCATTCGTGCTGTGACTGAAAAACCAATTAAGTTTATAGGTATGAGTGAAAAGTTGGATGGCTTAGAGCTTTTCCATCCAGAGCGTATGGCATCTCGTATATTAGGCATGGGTGATGTGCTGAGTTTAATTGAAAAAGCACAACAAGATGTAGATGAAGAAAAAGCAAAAGACTTAGAACAAAAGATGCGCACATCTTCATTTACATTAGAAGACTTTTTAGATCAACTTGATCAAGTGAAAAACTTAGGACCACTTGATGATATCATGAAAATGATTCCAGGAATGAATAAAATGAAAGGATTGGATAAGCTTAATATGAGTGAAAAACAAATCGATCATATTAAGGCTATTATTCAATCTATGACACCAGATGAACGTGAAGATCCTGCAAAGTTAAATGTATCACGTAAACGTCGTATTGCGACGGGGTCAGGTCGTTCTTTACAAGAAGTTAATCGCCTATTGAAGCAATTTAATGATATGAAGAAGATGATGAAGCAGTTTACCGGTGGTGGAAAAGGCAAAAAAGGGAAGCAACAACTTCAAAATATGCTAAAAGGGATGAATTTGCCATTTTAACTTAAATTGAGTATGAACAGTTCAAAAAATTTAAATGGTAAAGTATTTTCTCTTTACAAAGCTTTTGATTCCTGTTATTATAATTTCTTGTAGATAACAAAATTAATGTAATCAAAGGAGAGAATTGATAAATGGCAGTTAAAATTCGTTTAACACGCTTAGGTTCAAAAAGAAACCCATTCTACCGTATTGTAGTTGCAGATGCACGTGCGCCACGTGATGGCCGTATCATCGAGCAAATCGGTACTTACAATCCAGCTGCAGTTAATGCACCTGAAGTTAAAATCGATGAAGAATTAGCTTTAAAATGGTTAAAAGATGGTGCGAAACCAACTGATACTGTACACAATATCTTATCACGTCAAGGTATCTTAAAAACATTTGACGAGCAAAAGAAAGCTAAATAATTAGCTTTTTAGCATGTGAAGTATGAAGCGTGTTTATCGTTTTGTATTTCAGCATTTCAAGGGGCTGAGCCAACTAATCGTATGATTGTGACTCAGGCCCTTTTGTCTTATTGTTACAATATTGATAAATAAGGGGCTGTGTTTGAGATGGAAGTAGAAGTAGGCAAAATTGTGAATACGCATGGTATTAAAGGTGAAGTGAAAGTACAGTCTCATTCAGATTTTACAGATATACGTTTTCAACCTGGCGAAGTTTTAGAGGTAGAGCATAAAGGGAGACGTTTAAATTTAACTGTCACATCTCATCGACTACACAAAGGATTACATATGTTGAAATTTGAAGGATACGATAATATTAATGATATCGAACATTTAAAAGGGCATATGTTATATCAAGAGCGTGACCATGAAGAGATTGAATTAGGCGAACATGAATACTACTATTCAGATATTATAGGCTGTACGGTTTTTGTTGAGGACGAGCCAATTGGACGTGTGGTCGAAATTTTTGAAACAGGTGCGAATGATGTTTGGATTGTCAAAGGCGATAAAGAACATCTTATCCCTTATATTGAAGAGGTTGTAAAACAGATTGATATCGAAGGGCACCGTATTGATATTACACCGATGGAAGGATTGCTATCAGAATGAGAATTGATTATCTAACACTTTTCCCAGAAATGTTTGATGGTGTTTTAAATCAGTCTATATTGAAGCGGGCGCGAGAAAAAGGCCTTCTCGATACGAAAGTGATTAATTTTAGAGAATACGCTAATAATAAGCATCATCAAGTTGATGATTATCCATATGGAGGTGGGCAAGGGATGGTACTAAAACCTGAACCTATTTTCAATGCAATGGATACAATCCAAAAGACGGACCAAACGCGTGTCATTCTGATGACGCCACAAGGACAACCTTTTAACCAAAAGTTAGCAGAATCACTTTCAAAGGCAGAACATCTCGTGTTTATTTGTGGGCATTATGAAGGATATGACGAACGCATTCGAACAGAATTAGTAACTGATGAAATATCAGTTGGTGATTATGTTTTAACAGGTGGAGAGCTCCCTGCAATGGTGATGACAGATGCAATTGTGCGTCTTATTCCAGAAGTATTAAGCAACCAAATGTCACATGAAGATGATTCATTCTCAAGTGGATTATTAGAATATCCGCAATATACAAGACCGCGTGAGTTTAAAGGTATGAGTGTTCCTGATGTTTTATTATCAGGTGATCATCAGCGTATTGAGACATGGAGGCACGAGCAATCTTTATTGCGTACATTAAAAAAGCGACCTGATTTATTAGACACATATCCACTGACAGAGGAAGACAAAAAATATATCAAATTACACAAATGATATTGAAATTATAATAAGACTGTGCTAGTATAATCTGAGTGTGGAAACACAAATATCACTATGATCCGCTGCTCTAAAGATTGTCGAAGCATGAACATAGTTTGAAGGAGAGAATAAATAATGACTAATCACAAATTAATCGAAGCAGTAACGCAATCACAATTACGTGATGATATTCCATCATTCCGTCCAGGTGACACTTTACGTGTTCACGTACGTATCGTTGAGGGAACTCGCGAGCGTATTCAGGTTTTCGAAGGTGTTGTTATCAAACGTCGTGGAGGCGGAATTTCAGAAACTTTCACTGTTCGTAAAATTTCTTCTGGTGTAGGTGTAGAGCGTACCTTCCCAGTGCACACACCAAAAATCGAAAAAATCGAAGTTAAACGCCGTGGTAAAGTTCGTCGTGCGAAACTTTATTACTTACGTAGCTTACGTGGTAAAGCAGCACGTATCCAAGAAATTCGTTAATTTTAGGAGAACGTTAAGCTTACACACGCGTATGATTTAATTTTAAAAATGAGATTTTCTAAATAAATGGAGACATCCCTGTTTTAGGTGATGTCTCCATTTATTTTTGTAAAAGCAGCGTGTAGTATTTTATATAGATTTAAATTCAGGCTCTCAGTCAAATTGGACTGGTCGCATTAAATTAAGGCGTTATGCAATAATGGATTGCTTAACGCCTTTTTCGTTGTGTGATCATAAAGTCTTGAACATTAATGCCTCTTTTAATACGGCATAAATCAGTAAAATTGAGTTGGTAAAACATATTTTATAACTTAGGGGTGTGAATAAATATAGCACATTTGATTGATTCCTAAGCCGAGACTTCTGAGGTGCCTAGAAAAGCGAGGCTTTATGGAACAATCAAATAAATGAAATTATTTATACACCAGTCCGATTTACTATAGAACCTAAATTCAAAAGTGATGTTTTCGAATGAATGCACGGTAGATGAATGCACCTAGCAATCCAATCAAAGTGAACCCTAAATATAACCACAAATGTGGAAGTTGATATGTTACGTGAACATTTGATTCCCCTTTATGAACAGGAACCATAGTCATAATGCCATTTACTTTTTCTACGCGTCGTGGTTGATGATCAACATAAGCTTTTAAACCATCTCGATACGGTATAGGCAAGACAAGGTAGCTATTTTCTTTTGGGTTGATTTCAGCAACAAGTGAATGGGAATTTTGTGAGACTTTAACCGGTGTGAGTGCTTTACTTGCATGATTTAGCGTTTGGTAATCTTCACCGTAAATCCCTTTAATGTTGACGCGATAAGTTCCTTTTTTTAATTTAATTTGTAACGTTTCCTCTGATGGGACACGGACTGTTACAGGTGATACAAAACGACGATAGGCATAATCAAGTTTTGTTCGACGTTGATGAAAATCATTTACTTCTAAATAGTGAGCTTGGTTTGGGCTCAAAAGTTCAATATCCATTTCGATATAGAAATCTTTATAACGATTTTGAAGTGTTCTTGGGATTTTAATATCTAATCCTCCATCTTTTTCTAATACGTTTAGCTTGTTATTGATTTGGTGTGCATGTCGTGGTGCAATGGTGGTTTTCGATAATAAATTTGGGTTAGGTTGAAATGTCTGATTTGATGGTATTTGATGAGTCACGATACCTTGTAACATGGCTTGTTCACGATCTAACGGTGATTTGAGTTGATTAGGATAGTAAACTTTGGATGTTAAATGTGCACTTGGATAATCGATAGTATTGACTGAATGATCCCACTCCGTTGAACCTTCTTTAATATGTTGTACGTGTTTCATACCATAAGGTGTTAATGAATCAGGTGTTGATTTAATACGGTCACTTACATTCCACAGCGCATATAAATTAGCGCGATCGCCTAATAATCGATACGTACTATTACTATCATACTCCATATTAATTTGCATTAGTTTGTCATAGTATTGTAATATCTCACCATCGAAAATACTTGAATACAGTGAAAGGCCATTAAAATGATAAATCATACTCGAGTTCACAGCGTATGAGCTCATATAATCAATCCGTTCTAAAGATTCTTGACGATTGACAATAGAATCAATTGCATTTTGAAGATTTGAACTATGATAATCAGCAGCGTGCATATCACTGATTTTTGATTGATATGGTGCGATATTATTATGATGATAATTGATTAATAAAATAAATTGCTGACATATGAAAAGGACTAATACTATGCGTATCATTTTTTTAGATAACGCTCGACCACGATAGATATGAGCACCAATTACAATGAGGATAAGTGCTGAAGCAATCATCCACCACATAGCACCCCGCGACACGGCGACAGTTGCCAAAATGAGTATGAGTATTGGCAATAAGGATAAACGATAATCACGCCAGTTTAGAATTGCTAAATGCTTAAACCATATTGCTACTAGAACGCTTGATGTCAATGCTAAAATATAAATCCATCGTCTTTGTGGAAATGAAAACCCATTAAATAAACTATCAAAATAAGGTGAGAATGAAGCGATTAATAATATCCACGTGAATATTGCAAACATTTTAAAATAATAATATCGATATAGTTTAAAAGAAAAAAGTGCAACTAATACGATACCGCTCAATGTAATATAAAAGCCATTGGTAAATATATGATATTTTTGTGAAAAATCAATAATAGGTGAAATAAAGACATCATTTGAGAGACGATCATTATTTAAAAATGAATGAACGCCCGTCAAAAAACCAAATGAGCTCATACATAAACTAATGATTACAGCTGGAATGAGTAAAAAGAGTTTATTCCAACGACTCACTTTATCTTCAGGGTGTGTCAAAATCATCCTATAAATTAGATAACCTGATAGTGCAATCATTTCATAATAACTAAAATAAAAATTAGAAAAGAGCGTCAGTGTAATAGCAACAATAAATAGACCTATTTGACGCTGTTTAAAAAAGCGTTCCATTCCCCAAATAGACAATGGTAAATAGATTAAAATATCACCAAAAAAAGACCAAGTGAAATTAAAGTAATATAGTACAGTAGAAGTACTAAAAAGTAATGCGCCTAAAAACTGATATTGCCCTCGCAGTTTAAACTCACGAAGCATGCCATAAGAGACTAGAAATACAATGACGCATTTAAGATATGCGATAAATATTTGATTGCCAGGCCAAAATTCAATTTGAGATGGATCTGTATGAAACAGCCATTGACTCAATGCCACAAAAAGAAAATTGAGATACATGACTGGTGAAGTCGCATAATAATACGCTAAGTCAGTAAAGTAGTCACCACCTAAGCCGAAAGAAACATCATATAATGACTGAAATTGTATGAAGTGTTGATATAAAAACATTTGGAAAGGCATCATCTGTTTAAACCCATCACCATTGCCACTATAGATAATGCCTTCATTGAGAAAACGATACAAAACAGGAAGGTATACAATCATACCGACAGCGAGTGCAAGTATTAATATTTTCAACCAATGTCTAATTTTATATTTTCTTTTTTCTTTCAATTTTCTTTCCACTCTTTCATATTATTTATTTTGAAAAATCCAACGCCTAAATAGATAGCCTATAAATGCACTCAGTAGGGAGAGCATTATCATCAAAAAGAAAAAGGGAGGACGATATGAAATTTCAATCGTCTTATCATTTGAATTAACTGGTACCCCGGTCATGAAATAATTTACTTTCTTAACAGGTGCGCTTTTTCCATCAACGGTAGCCTTCATACCATCACGGTAAGGAATGTTGATAACAGCGATGCCTTTTGAATGATCGCGGAGTTGAATATTTATTTTTGAATGAGACTCACGATAAGTATAAAGTTTCCGTTTATCTGCTTGTTTTAAAGTTTGATAGTCTTCGCCATAAAGTCCTTTTAATTCAAATTGATAAGTTCCGCTTGGAGACAAGTTGATTTGAATATCTCCGTTTTGATTAGGTTTTGTTCGATATAAAAGATGATGTTGACCTGTTTTATATTTGGAATCATTGAACAATCTATGGTTTTGGTAACCATTTACGGTGATTGTACTGTTACTATCAGGTGCACCACGTTTTACAAATAGTGTGACGTAAAAATCATCATACTTTTTCTGTAATGGTTTAGGTATGTGTAGTGTTATCCCACTGTTTGTAAACTTTTTGATATGAATGGATTGATGGCCATTCCAATTTGCATTAACAGCTTTCACTTGAGTATATTTGAGCAAGTTTTTGACTGTTTTTTGATATGGACGTCCTTCATGATTCAAAATGACACCATCAATCATAGCATGTTCTCTGTCAATAGGTGTATGTAATTCTCGAACGTCATAATATTGATTTGTGACTCGAACAGCTGGTAACATTTGTTCATTTTCATAGATGCGATATTGACCAGATTTTCGAACCAACTTAAAATAATCAGGCAAGTTATCCTGGTATGCCTTTAGCATTTGGTATCGAACAGATAATAAACTTGCAATGTTTGCACGACCACCAGTTGATTGGTAACGACTTACAGATTCTTCCTTTAGATTAATCATCAGATGGTCATAATATAGATTGATGAGTTCTTGATCAAATATACTTGAATATAAACTTAAGCCTTTGAAGTTTTGGTACATAGGTGTATTGTCTTGTTCGTTAACACGCCAATCAATTCGCTCATCAGTATTTTTACTTTGTTTCATATCATTGACAAGCTCATTTTGAAGTGGTGTATTATAAAGGCTCTTATGAATGTAATCCTGGTTTGCCCGCGACTCATGATCTTCGTGAAAAATTTGGTTTTTTGTAAAGACAGTTGAAACTAAAAGCATAAGTACCGCAATGCTTATGCTATAACAGCTCGTGAAAAGATGATTTGGATGATTTCGAGTATGCTTTAACACAAGAACGACTAATCCAGCAATGAAAACAATAGGAACCCATAATAGCCAAATGACGAAAGTTTTGTACAAAATAGCACTTACGATAATAATGAGCATACTCGGAATCGATGTTAAGGTGTATGTGCGTTTAGTTAGTGACAAAAAATAATGAACATATAAGGCAATCAAACCACTTGTTGAAAATGCGAGTAAATAATGCCATCTTTTTTGAGGAGCTGAAAACCCGTTAAATATATGGTCAACATAAGGCAAAAAGGATGAAATAATAGCCAGGATTGATAATATTGCAAATAGACGAAAATAAAAATAACGATATAACTTGAAAGTCAACAGTGCCTGAACCGTTATGAATAAAACAACAATCAAATAGTTATCAAAAAAGATATTCGTATTATGATTTAGGGATTCAAGCATTGGAATCTCAGAATTAAATGGAATGCGTTTATTATTAAAAAAACTTCTTGCGCCATGAAAAAACATAAATAAACTCATCCCAACACCTAGTATAGCGGCCACCAACAGAGTCCATACAGAGCGAAAGCGTTGAACAATATCGTAGTGATGACGCCAGAGTATTCGAATAGTGAAATAAATCAGTCCTGCTAAAACTTGATAATAAGCAAAATAAAAATTATTGATGAAAGTCAGTGCAGTAACAATCATAAATAAACCTATTTTACCCGATTTTAAATATCTTTCTATACTTAAAAAAAGCAATGGTAATAATATAAAAACATCACTAAAAAAAGGCCAATATACTGTAAAGCGATAATAAATTGGAGAAGTCGCAAATAAAAATGCAAATAACATCGCAGTTACATGATTGAGTTTAAGATATCGGGCATATAGAAATGTTACGATTATAATTAAAGATGATTTAATGATTGAAACCACCAATGCATTGGTCATCCAGAACATCACATCATTGGTTTGAAGCGCATTGAATTGAGCAAATAGCCAAATGAAAGATGCATTGATCATAAATAATATATTTGTACTGAAATAATAGGATAAGTCAGTAAAAAAGTCGCCGCCCAAACCGAAATCGGTAGCATAGAAAAAGGTACCTTCAGACCATTTTCGGTATAAAAACATCTGAATGGGTACCATCTGCTCGATACCATCATTTGGCCCTGTAAACAATACCCCATCTTTAAAAAAACGATATAGTATGTATGCATGACCTAATAATGAGAGGCAAATTGTTGTTAGGGCTAAAACGAATAATCGTTTGAAACGATTCATATTCAATCACTCCACCTTTACATAACAATATACTTAACGATCTTTTAAAATAAATTTCGATAAGAGATAAGTAACTGGAATTGTAAAAACTAGACCGATAAATGGTGCGAAAGTTTCATTAATATGAAGAAACTCGACAAAAACAAAAAGTAATATAAATTGTGTTCCCATATTGACGACTTGAGTTAATGGAAAGGCTAAAAACTTTTTTAATGTAGGTTTGACATGATAAACGAAATAGCACGATAAAAAATAAGAAATGACAAGCGCTATAACAAATCCCACAATATGACTGATTAAGTAATGAACATGTAATAGTTTTAATAAAAGTAAATACACGATATAATAATTGACTGTATTAATTCCGCCGACAATGACAAAGCGGATGATTTCAAAAAAAGTTTTGGAGCTGATCAAAAGATTAACCTACTTTCTTTTTACTAATGATTAAAATCAATGGATAGTTCAGTTGGCTAATAGATAAACTTAGGATAAACTTGAACTAAAAACTACACTCAATATATCACATCATATGGCTAAGTCGTTAATATTTATAGTTTTGATGTGAAATAAGAAAGGTGATTCAAAGATGGTAATACAATGGTACCCTGGCCATATGGCTAAAGCGAAAAGAGAAGTATCAGAACAACTTAAAAAAGTAGACGTTGTGTTTGAACTTGTCGATGCACGGATTCCTTTAAGTTCAAGAAATCCAATGATAGATGAAGTGATTCAACATAAACCGCGTGTTGTTATTTTTAATAAAAAAGACATGTCAAATTTAAAAGAAATGCAAAAATGGTTCGCTTTTTTTAAAGAGAAAGGGGCAGTTTCTGTTGCAGTAGACGCAAAGCATGGTAAAGGGTTGAAACAGGTCGAAAGTGCTGCGATTGAAGCGACAAGGGAAAAGTTTGAGCGTGAAAAAGCAAAAGGACTTAAGCCGAGAGCGATTAGAGCGATGATTGTTGGGATTCCAAATGTAGGTAAATCAACATTAATAAATAAATTGGCTAACCGTACAATTGCACAAACAGGCAATAAACCAGGTGTGACGAAACAACAGCAATGGATTAAAGTAGGTAAATCATTGCAATTACTTGATACACCTGGAATATTATGGCCTAAATTTGAAGACCAAACAATTGGCAAAAAGTTAAGCTTAACTGGAGCTATTAAAGATAGCATTGTTCATTTGGACGAAGTTGCCCTTTACGGCTTATCCTTTTTAATCGAACATGATTACGAAGGACTTATTACACATTACGCAATCAATGTTGAACCTGATGCAGATCCAATTGACTGGTTCGATGCGATTGGCCGTAAAAGAGGATTAATTCAAAAAGGAAATGAAGTGGATTATGAAGCGGTTATCGAACTTATCATCAATGATATTCGAAATGCGAAAATAGGTACATACTGTTTTGATTTATACCATCAGTTTCAGGAGGATAATCATAATGGCTAAAACAGTCAAAATGATTAGAGAAGAACTGTCAAATGTGTTGACACGTAAAGATTTATCTGAGCATCCTTACGCAAACGATTCCAGAAAAGGTGTACAGCAAGCTTTTCGTATAAGACTTAAACAAATCGAACGTCATGAACAATTAGAACAAAATTACATTAAAATGTGTCGGCATGAGGATGATATTTTAAAAAATAATCCAGAAGCACTTATTTGTGGTATTGATGAAGTGGGAAGAGGACCTCTAGCTGGTCCAGTAGTCGCTAGTGCTGTTATTTTAGATCATCATCATCGCTATATCGGTATTAATGACTCAAAACAATTATCGAGTCGAAAGAGAGAAGACATTAGCCAAAACTTAAAAGAAAACGTTAAAGCTTGGAGTATCGGCGTAGCGTCACCAGAAGAAATTGATCAATTAAATATCTATGAGGCTACTAAATTAGCAATGTATCGTGCGATTGCAGAGCTAGAGGTTGAACCGACACACTATTTGATTGATGCAATGACACTAGATAAGTTAGAAGCACCTCAACATTCGATTATTAAAGGAGATGCATCAAGTGTGTCAATAGCGGCTGCAAGCATTATTGCAAAAGTCTATCGAGATACATTAATGAAAGCATATAATCAACAGTATCCAGGTTATGATTTTGCACAAAATGCCGGATATGGAACAGCAAAACATTTAGAAGGATTGGAATTATTAGGGTGTACACCTATTCATCGAAACAGCTTCGAGCCAATTAAATCAAAATATGCGAAAAAGTCATAATAAGGGGTTTTCGATTGTTAAGAATCATTACGTCATACACTAAAATATTTGCAATTCATACTATTTATGTTTAACTATAACTAAACTTCCAAAAAGAAAGGAAAATCAAAAACATATGGATGAAACATTACAAAAGTTATACAAAGTATTAGTTCACTTTGAGGAAAAAGAAGTAGGTATAACTGAAGATGAAGAGAAACTAAATGAAATAAAAAAGAAAATTGAAGAAAATTTAAACGTGTCAATTGAGGAAACATCTCAAATGGATTTAATTCATTTGTTAAAAGATCATGATTTTACTGTTGAGTTTTCTGATGAAGCGCAAAAAGTAATTAGTGTACCGATGGACGATGATACACAAGTTAAATTTCATACGGATAAATAACGTAATTGAAAGGGAAATTATTGAGTGAACCATACACCTCTAACTGTTGAGAAAACTGATATACAGATAGAGGTGTATTATTTTATATAATCAAAAATGAATAATACATGACTATATAAGCCTTTTTAAGTGTCAATTCTTTTTAAGGAATCTTCTGTATTAAATCCATTTGGATAGCGTTTTTGTAGTTTTTCAACATTCTTTTTCGCAATGTCTTCTAAATTAATATTAAAAACTGTCGCACAGGATGCAATATACCATAATACATCACCGAGTTCCTTTTGAACTGCTTCTATATCTAATTCATGTCCATGGTAATAATGTTTTTTGATTAAATCGGCCACTTCACCTGCTTCTCCATTCAATCCTAATGCACTCATTTGGATCAGTTCACTTTGATTACGATTTAAGTCGAGTGTACGTTTAGCCTCATGCTGATAAGTATTAAAATCCATATTTTCACTCCTTTTTATAACTCATATTACACGAATGACATCGATTTATAAAATTTAAACGTATGTTATTAAAAATCGATATACTTTAGTATCAGTAAAAGTATGTGTCTATCTGTTTACAATAGCGCTTACATTTTCTATAATTGAAAATGAACTTAACCTTAAGAAACAGGAGGATGGAGTATGAATATCCATGAGTATCAAGGAAAAGAAATTTTTCGTTCAATGGGCGTAGCAGTTCCAGAAGGGCGTGTAGCTTTCTCAGCTGAAGAAGCTGTAGAAAAAGCAAAAGAATTAGATACAGATGTCTATGTCGTAAAAGCGCAAATTCACGCAGGGGGGCGTGGAAAAGCTGGTGGTGTTAAAATTGCTAAATCTTTATCAGAAGTTGAAACATATGCAAATGAATTACTTGGCAAAGTTTTAGTGACACATCAAACTGGTTCTGAAGGCAAAGAAGTTAAACGATTGTATGTTGAAGAAGGGGCAGATATTCAAAAAGAATATTATGTCGGTTTTGTTATTGACCGTGCAACAGATCGCGTAACGTTAATGGCTTCTGAAGAGGGTGGAACTGAGATTGAAGAAGTAGCAGCAAAAACACCTGAAAAAATCTTCAAAGAAACAATTGATCCAGTTGTTGGTTTAGCACCATACCAAGCAAGACGTATCGCATTTAATATTAACATTCCAAAAGAGTCTGTGAATAAAGCGGTTAAATTCTTAATCTCACTATACAATGTGTTTATTGAAAAAGATTGTTCAATTGTTGAGATTAACCCACTTGTGTTAACTGGTGATGGTAACGTTCTAGCATTGGATTCAAAGATTAATTTCGATGATAATGCGTTATTCCGCCATAAAGATATACTTGCATTACGTGATTTAGATGAAGAAGATCCTAAAGAAATCGAAGCATCTAAATATGATTTGTCATATATTGCTTTAGATGGAAACATTGGATGTATGGTCAATGGTGCTGGCCTTGCAATGGCAACGATGGATACAATCAATCATTTTAATGGAACCCCAGCTAACTTCCTTGACGTGGGTGGCGGTGCTACAAAAGAAAAAGTAACAGAAGCATTCAAAATCATCTTAGGTGATAGTAATGTTAAAGGTATTTTTGTAAATATCTTCGGTGGTATTATGCGTTGTGACGTTATAGCTGAAGGAATTGTAGCAGCTGTTAAAGAAGTCGATTTGACACTACCTTTAGTCGTGCGTTTAGAAGGTACTAATGTCGATCAAGGTAAACAAATTTTAAAAGAATCAGGTTTAGCAATTGAGCCAGCTAGTACAATGGCAGAAGGTGCTCAAAAAATCGTTAAACTTGTTAATGAAGCGTAAGGAAAGGATGGGACAACTAAAATGAGTGTTTTTGTAGATAAGCATACAAAAGTTATCGTTCAAGGGATTACAGGGTCAACTGCCCTTTTTCATACTAAACAAATGTTAGAATATGGTACACAAATCGTTGCAGGTGTAACACCTGGTAAAGGCGGCCAAGTCGTTGAAGGTGTACCTGTTTTCAATACAGTAGAAGAAGCGAAGCAAGAAACAGGCGCAAATGTTTCAGTAATTTACGTACCTGCTCCATTTGCTGCTGATGCTATCTTAGAATGCGCAGATGCAGAACTTGACTTAGCGATTTGTATCACTGAACATATTCCTGTTGTTGATATGGTTAAAGTAAAGCGTTACCTAGAAGGGAAGAAAACGCGTTTAATTGGTCCGAACTGTCCAGGTGTCATTACATCAGATGAAACTAAGATTGGTATTATGCCAGGATATATTCATAAAAAAGGACATGTTGGTGTTGTTTCACGTTCTGGTACACTAACTTATGAAGCGGTACATCAATTGACAGAAGAAGGTATTGGTCAGTCTACAGCAGTTGGAATTGGCGGTGATCCAGTCAACGGTACAAACTTTATTGATGTTTTAAAAGCATTTAATGAAGATGACGAAACAAAAGCTGTTGTAATGATTGGTGAAATTGGTGGTACTGCAGAAGAAGAAGCTGCAGAATGGATCCAGAAAAATATGACAAAACCAGTTGTAGGATTTATTGGGGGACAAACTGCACCTCCAGGTAAACGAATGGGTCATGCGGGTGCTATTATTTCCGGTGGTAAAGGAACTGCTGAAGAAAAAATTAAAACACTCAATCGTTGTGGTGTAAAAACAGCAGCAACACCTTCAGAAATTGGTGTTACTCTAATCGAGGCTGCTAAAGAAGCAGGTATTTATGAGTCATTATTAACTGTCAAATAGCAATAATATTTTAAAATTTTATAAAGAGACCTCTATGCTGAAGTGTTAGATATGATAGATTTTAAGATTATTTCCTTGTTTAGTCATACTACATTTTGAGCATAGAGTTTTTTTAGTATGATACAAATACTTCAATAATATTACTTTGTAACAATGCTCCAAAACATCTCAAGAGGTGATCGTCATCATGCAAAAAATATTTCTATTATTGCTTTATGCTGGGTTCTCAACACATCAGATACAGAAAATCGAAAGGCTTATGCCAAATATGCTTAATCCTCCTTATGCATTTAGCAAGTTCAAAAAAATACGCTCTCTTTTTAATCATAATCCAGCTATACAGAAAAAATTTCAACTGTTAGAACAACTAAATTATGATGTCATTCTAGACGACTTACGTCAAAAAAACATTAAAGTAGTTGACATGACGAGCACTTATTATCCTCATTTGTTGAAAGAAATATTTGATCCCCCCTATGTTCTTTTTTGTAAAGGAAATCTCCAATTATTAAACCATATGAATCAAACGTTGAGTATAGTAGGTGCTCGAATGCACACAGCCTACACAACACAAGCGTTAGAATATCTATTTCCTTATTTTGCAACAAAAAAATTAATTATAGTGTCTGGTTTGGCCAGTGGAACAGATGCATTAGCTCATCAATACGCTTTATCACATCATCTATCGACAATTGGTGTTTTAGCGTTTGGACATGACCATCATTACCCACAAAATACGAAACATTTACGAAAGCAAATTGAAAAAATGAGTTTAACCGTGAGTGAATATCCACCACATACACCACCGTCACGTTACAGGTTTCCAGAACGTAACCGTATTATTAGTGGTGTGTCGAAGGGTGTATTTGTTACCGAGGCGAAAGAAAAAAGTGGGGCGCTTATAACGATTGATCAAGCATTAGAGCAAAATCGTAACGTATATGTTTTGCCAGGAACGATGTTTGACACACATACAAAAGGGAATTTAATGCGAGCAAAAGAAGGTGCAGAAATAGTATTAGGTGCGGCTGATATTTTAAAAGATTACGAATGAAAAATGGTGGCTATTGTGTAAAATTAATGTAAAAGATTGACAAACTTAAAATTAACCGTTTATCATTTATCTTTGTAAACAGAAAAAGCGAGGGGGTAACTCCATTGGCAGATAATCTTGTCATTGTGGAATCGCCTGCAAAAGCTAAGACAATAGAAAAATATTTAGGGAAGAAATATAAAGTCATCGCATCTATGGGGCACGTGAGAGATTTACCACGTAGTCAAATGGGTGTAGATGTAGAACATCAATATGATCCTAAATATATTACGATACGTGGAAAAGGTCCTGTAGTGAAAGAGCTTAAGAGACATGCCAAAAAAGCAAAGCATGTTTTTTTAGCGAGTGACCCTGACCGTGAAGGTGAAGCGATTGCATGGCATTTAGCGAATATTTTAGAATTGGATGAAAAGCAAAAGAACAGAGTTGTCTTTAACGAGATTACAAAGGATGCAGTAAAAGGGAGTTTCAAAACGCCACGGCATATAGAAATGGATCTTGTAGATGCTCAACAAGCCCGTCGTGTACTTGATCGATTAGTGGGATATAATATTTCACCAGTATTATGGAAAAAAGTTAAAAAAGGATTGTCAGCTGGACGAGTGCAATCAGTGGCGCTTCGTCTTGTCATTGACCGAGAAAATGAAATTCGCAACTTTAAACCTGAAGAATATTGGTCAATTGAAGGTGAATTCAGATATGGGAAATCAAAATTTAGTGCCAAGTTTCTCCATTATAAAGGTAAACCATTTAAGCTAAACAATAAAGATGACGTCAAAGTGGTGACAAATGTTTTAGACGGCGACCAGTTTGAAGTGACGAATGTAAATAAAAAAGAAAAAACAAGACGTCCTGCTCAACCTTTTACAACTTCTACTTTACAACAAGAAGCTGCGCGTAAGCTTAATTTTAAAGCAAGAAAAACAATGATGATTGCCCAACAGCTTTATGAAGGTATTGATTTAAAGCGCAAAGGTACAATCGGTTTGATCACTTACATGAGAACGGATTCAACGCGCATATCGAAAGACGCTCAAGAAGAAACAAAACAGTATATCGAAAAAGAGTTTGGCGAATCATATTTATCAAAATCGGTTAGTAAAGGCAAACAAGGTGACCAAGATGCCCATGAAGCAATTCGTCCAACGAGTACACTTCGAACACCATCAGAAATGAAAGACTTTTTATCACGTGATCAATTTAAACTATATAAGTTGATATGGGAACGTTTTGTAGCGAGTCAAATGGCACCAGCTATTTTAGATACAGTAGCAGTTGATTTAACACAAAACGATATTAAATTTAGAGCTAACGGACAAACGATTAAATTTAAAGGCTTTATGACATTATATGTGGAAGCCAATGACGATAAAGCTAAAGAAAAAGAAAATCGTTTACCTAAACTTGAAATAGGTAATAAAGTCACTGCAACTAAGATAGATCCAGCTCAACACTTTACCCAACCACCACCAAGATATACGGAGGCGCGTTTAGTCAAAACGTTAGAAGAACTTAAAATTGGACGACCATCAACATATGCACCTACAATTGACACTATTCAAAAAAGAAACTATGTCAAGATTGATAGTAAACGGTTTGTACCAACTGAATTAGGTGAAATTGTTCATGAGCAAGTTAAAGAATATTTCCCTGAAATCATTGACGTTGATTTCACAGTCAATATGGAAACATTACTTGATAAGATTGCTGAGGGAGATATGGGTTGGAAAAAAGTTGTCGATGACTTTTATAGTAGCTTTAAACAAAATGTCGAACGTGCTGAAGAAGAAATGGAAAAAATTGAAATTAAAGATGAACCTGCAGGAGAAGATTGTGAAGTGTGTGGTCATCCGATGGTTATTAAGATGGGACGTTACGGTAAGTTTATGGCATGTTCCAACTTTCCAGATTGTCGAAATACCAAAGCAATTACGAAACCTATTGGTGTTACTTGCCCGAAATGCCAAAAAGGTGACGTCGTAGAACGAAAATCAAAGAAAAACAGAATATTCTATGGTTGTTCGAACTTCCCGGAATGCGATTTTATTTCTTGGGATAAACCAATTGGAAGAGATTGTCCAAAATGTAATCACTATTTAGCAGAACATAAAAAAGGGCGTTCAACACAAGTGATATGTTCGAATTGTGATTATAAAGAGGCGGTTCAAAAATAAAAAAGTAAAAGGGGAGTCAGTGATGACGACAGTAAATGTGATAGGAGCAGGTTTAGCAGGCTCAGAAGCAGCATATCAATTAGCTGAACGAGGTGTTCATGTTAAATTATATGAGATGCGTCCTGTCAAACAAACACCTGCACATCATACGGACAAATTTGCAGAATTGGTGTGTTCAAATTCATTACGAGGTAATGCGCTTACGAATGCAGTAGGTGTACTAAAAGAAGAAATGAGACGTTTAAATTCTATCGTTATTCAAGCGGCAGATAAAGCGCGTGTTCCAGCTGGAGGCGCTTTAGCTGTTGATCGACATGACTTTTCTGGTTATATTACTGATACACTCAAAAATCACCCTAATATAACAGTCGTCAATGAGGAAATTTCTAAAATTCCTGAAGGGCCGACAATTATAGCGACAGGACCACTCACAACCGAATCATTGACAGAAGAGGTCGTGCATTTAACTGGCAAAGATCAATTATATTTCTATGATGCAGCAGCACCTATTATTGAAAAAGATTCAATAGACATGGACAAAGTGTATTTAAAATCACGATACGATAAAGGTGAAGCAGCGTATCTAAATTGTCCGATGACTGAAGAAGAATTTCATCGTTTTTACAATGCAGCTATGGAAGCTGAAGTTGCACCTATGAATGATTTTGAAAAAGAAAAGTATTTTGAAGGTTGTATGCCGTTTGAAGTGATGGCAAGTCGTGGGCCTAAGACATTGTTATTTGGTCCTATGAAGCCAGTTGGTTTAGAAGATCCTAAAACAGGAAAACGCCCATATGCTGTCGTACAACTTAGACAAGATGATGCAGCAGGAACACTCTACAATATCGTTGGTTTTCAAACGCGATTAAAGTGGGGAGCTCAAAAAGAAGTTATCCGTCTCATACCTGGGTTAGAAAATGTTGATATTGTACGTTATGGTGTGATGCATCGTAATACTTTTATAAATTCACCAGATGTACTGGGTGAAACTTATGAATTTAAGGACAGAGAAAATTTATTTTTTGCAGGTCAAATGACAGGTGTTGAAGGCTATGTAGAGAGTGCGGCAAGCGGTATGGTTGCAGGTATCAATCTCGCACATCGTATGACTGGTAAATCTAATGTCATCTTCCCACGTGAAACGATGATAGGTAGTTTAGCATATTACATTTCTCATGCCACAAATAATAAAAACTTCCAACCTATGAATGCTAATTTTGGATTAGTACCACCATTAGAAAAGCGTATTAAAGATAAAAAAGAGAGATATGAATTGTTAGCTGATAGAGCCTTAACGTATTTAGAGCATTTTAAACAAACGCTTTAAATTAAATAATTAATTGGCAAAATAAGTAAAATTTTGATTACTGAGAAAATTCTATGTGAAATTCATGCAGTTCCCTTCCTCATTATGCTACAATACTAATGATGGAGGGGTTTTTATATTGGAACAAATCCAACTCAAATTTTTAAATACTTTAAAGCGAGAGCGTTTCTTTTCTGAACATACTTTAAAAGCTTATCATGATGATTTAGTACAATTTAACCGTTTTTTAGTTCAAGAACAATTGACTTTGACATCTTTTCAATATCAAGATGCTAGAAATTATCTCCAAATGTTATATGATTTTGGTCTTCAACGTACAACAGTTTCTAGAAAGATTTCGACGTTACGTAGTTTTTATGCCTTTTGGATGGCTCAAGATAATTCAATTACAAATCCTTTTGTACAACTTGTTCATCCAAAAAAAGAAAGCTACTTACCTACTTTTTTCTACTCAGAAGAAATGGAGGCGATGTTTCAAACTGTTCAAAAAGATGCCAAAAAAGGTTTAAGAGATAGCGTCATATTAGAATTACTTTATGCTACTGGGATGCGTGTTTCTGAATTGACGTCTTTAAAAACATCAGATATTAACTTAGAAATGTGTTATTTAAAAGTACTTGGAAAAGGGAATAAAGAACGCATCATCCCTTTTGGGGAATTCTGTAGAAAAAGTATTCAAAAATATCTTGAATCATTTGGTCCTATTCAAAACGTGCACCATCCTTTTTTAATTGTTAATTTAAAAGGGGACCCTATCACAGAACGCGGTGTGCGTTATATATTAAATGACATTGTGAAAAGAACTGTCAATGTTTCAGCAATTCATCCGCATAAGTTACGTCATACTTTTGCGACGCATATGTTGAATGAAGGAGCTGATTTAAGGACAGTTCAAAGTTTATTAGGCCATGTTAATTTATCGACAACGGGCCGCTATACACATGTGACTAATCAACAATTACGTCACGTTTATCTAAATGCACATCCTCGTGCAAAAAAAGGAGAATAAGTTTATGAGTTCATCTATTCATGCAACTACTATTTATGCTGTACGTCATAATGGTGAAGCGGCTATGGCTGGAGATGGTCAAGTCACTTTAGGTGAGCAAGTCATTATGAAACAAACAGCGAAAAAGGTCCGAAAACTATATAATGGACGCGTTGTAGCTGGATTTGCTGGTAGTGTCGCTGATGCATTTACACTTTTTGAAAAGTTTGAAGCGAAGTTACAACAATATAGTGGTAATTTAGAAAGAGCCTCAGTCGAGCTTGCAAAGGAATGGAGAGGAGATAAACAATTACGTCAATTAGAAGCAATGTTGATAGTAATGGATAAGTCTCATATCCTTGTTGTAAGTGGTACGGGTGAAGTTATTGCGCCTGATGATGATTTAATTGCCATTGGTTCAGGTGGCAATTATGCACTTAGTGCTGGACGAGCATTAAAACGACATGCTAAACATATGTCTGCAAGTGAAATGGCATATGAAAGTTTAAAAGTAGCGGCTGACATTTGTGTGTTTACAAATGATCATATTACTGTAGAAGAACTTTAACGGAGGTTTCATATGATTAAGAGTAGTGCTATTCAATTCACACCAAAAGATATCGTAGCAAAATTAGACGAATATATTGTAGGTCAAGATGATGCTAAAAAGAAAGTAGCGATTGCTTTAAGAAACAGATATCGACGTAGTTTGTTAGATGATGAAACGAAGCAAGAAATTGCACCTAAAAATATATTGATGATGGGGCCAACAGGTGTAGGTAAGACAGAAATTGCACGTCGTATGGCTAAAATTGTGGGCGCACCATTTATCAAAGTCGAGGCAACAAAATTCACTGAAGTCGGTTATGTAGGTCGAGACGTAGAGAGTATGGTTAGAGACCTTGTGGATGTAGCGGTACGCTTAGTCAAAGATTCAAAAAAAGACGATGTGAAAGAAGAAGCAACACTAAAAGCAAACGAAAAACTCGTTAAACTACTTGTGCCGAGCATGAAAAAAAGAGCAAATCAAACTAAACAAAATCCATTAGAGTCTTTGTTTGGAGGTGCACTCCCTAATTTTGGTCAGTCAGAAGAAGAAGAGGAAGAGCCACCAACTGAAGAAATTAAAACAAAGCGTTCTGAAATAAAGCGACAATTATTGAATGGTGAATTAGAAGAAGAAAAAGTGAAAATCAAAGTTGAACAAGATCCGGGTGCATTAGGTATGTTAGGGACTCAACAAAATGAACAAATGCAAGAGATGATGAATCAACTGATGCCTAAGAAAAAAGTTCAAAAAGAAGTCCCTGTTAAGACAGCAAGGAAAATTTTAATCGATCATTTTGCTGATGAAATGATTGATCACGAAACAGCGAATCAAGAGGCACTTGAATTAGCAGAACAAATGGGTATTATATTCATTGATGAGATTGATAAAGTGGCTGCTTCAAATCAAAATAGCGGTGGTCAAGATGTTTCACGACAAGGTGTCCAAAGAGATATTTTACCTATTCTTGAAGGTAGCGTGATAAGGACGAAGTATGGTACTGTGAGTACGGAACATATGTTATTTATTGGTGCGGGTGCGTTCCACGTATCAAAACCAAGTGACCTTATCCCAGAACTTCAAGGGCGATTCCCGATTCGCGTTGAACTTGAAAGTCTAACAGTTGATGATTTTGTTCGTATTTTGAAAGAACCTAAGTTATCATTAATTAAACAATATGAATTGTTATTGCAGACAGAACAAGTGACAGTTAATTTCACAGAAGATGCGATACAACGATTAGCAGAAATGGCATATCACGTTAATCAAGAAACTGACAATATTGGTGCAAGAAGACTTCATACTATTTTAGAAAAGATGCTTGAAGACCTTTCATTTGAAGCACCTAACATGCCAAATGCGATAGTCGACATAACACCTCAATATGTCGATGAAAAATTAAAATCAATTTCAATTAATAAAGATTTAAGCGAATTTATCTTATAAGAAAAAAGGAGAAGTGACATGAGCTTATTATCGAAAACTAGAGAATTAAGCAGTTTATTACAAAAACATAAAGGAATCTCGGTCGATTTTAAAGATGTTGCCCAAACAATTAGCAAGGTAACAATCACAAATGTATTTATCGTTTCGCGACGAGGTAAAATTTTAGGTTCCAGCTTAAATGAATTATTAAAAAATGATCGTATCATTCAAATGTTAGAGGACCGTCATATACCTGAAGCCTATACAGATAAGTTAATGCACGTCTATGAAACAACTTCAAATATCAAAATTGAAGATGAACTTTCAGTATTTCCACTTGAAAGCAGAGATTTATTTGAGGATTCAAGAACAACCATTTTTCCAATCATTGGTGGTGGAGAACGCCTTGGCACATTAGTTTTAGGGCGCGTTTCTGAAGATTTTAGTGAAAATGATTTAGTTTTAGGTGAATATGCTGCAACTGTAATCGGAATGGAAATTCTTCGTGAAAAACATTCAGAGATTGAGTCAGAAGCACGTGATAAAGCTGCGATATCTATGGCGATTAACTCATTGTCTTATTCTGAAAAAGAAGCCATTGATCATATATTTGAAGAGCTTGGTGGTACAGAAGGTTTGCTTATCGCATCTAAAGTTGCCGACAGAGTAGGGATTACAAGATCAGTTATTGTGAATGCTTTACGTAAGCTTGAAAGTGCGGGTGTCATTGAGTCGCGTTCGTTAGGGATGAAAGGTACATTTATTAAAGTTAAAAAAGATACGTTTTTAGATGCACTTAAACGCTCAAATGCATAAATATAGTTATTGCATTTGTGTTTAAGCTGTGGTATATTAATATGCGGCTGTGATAAGCCAAAACACACATGTCAACAGAAGTATAAAATGGTGCGATGATTAGTCGTTTTTTATATAAGTTGACGTGGAGGAAAAACCACTAGGAGGATTTAATTATGGCAGTAATTTCAATGAAACAATTACTAGAAGCGGGTGTTCACTTCGGTCATCAAACACGTCGTTGGAACCCAAAAATGAAAAAATACATTTTCACTGAGAGAAACGGTATTTACATTATCGACTTACAAAAAACAGTGAAAAAAGTTGAAGAAGCGTATAACTTTATCAAGCAAGTATCTGAAGAAGGCGGTAAAGTCTTATTCGTAGGTACGAAAAAACAAGCACAAGAATCTGTAAAAGCAGAAGCTGAACGTGCTGGCCACTTCTACGTTAACCAAAGATGGTTAGGTGGTATTTTAACGAACTACAAAACAATCTCAAAACGTATCAAACGTATTTCTGAAATTGAAAAAATGGAAGAAGATGGAACGTTTGACGTATTACCTAAAAAAGAAGTTGTTGAACTTAAAAAAGAATACGACCGTTTAATCAAATTCTTAGGCGGTATTCGTGAAATGAAAACAATGCCTGACGCATTATTCGTTGTTGACCCACGTAAAGAGCGTAATGCGATTGCAGAAGCACACAAATTAAACATTCCAATCGTAGGTATTGTTGATACTAACTGTGATCCGGATGAAATCGATTACGTTATCCCAGCGAATGATGATGCGATTCGTGCAGTTAAATTATTAACTGGTAAAATGGCAGACGCTATTTTAGAAGGCCAACAAGGTGTATCTAACGATGAAGTAGCTGCTGAACAAAACATTGATTTAAATGAAGAAGAATCAGCAGAAGAAACTACTGAAGAAACATCTGTTGAATCTAAATAATAATTTGGATATGAATGAATTGAGGGGATAGGACAATATGATGATGTCCCTACCCCCTTTTTTAAAATATATTATGAAATGATATTGGAGGAATAGTGAATGGCAATTTCAGCTAAACTTGTAAAAGAATTACGTGAAAAAACTGGCGCTGGTATGATGGATTGTAAAAAAGCGTTAGAAGCAACTGATGGAGATATTGATAAAGCAATTGATTACTTACGTGAAAAAGGGATTGCTAAAGCTGCTAAAAAAGCAGATCGTATTGCTGCTGAAGGTATTACACACGTTGAAGTTAAAGGTAACGATGCTGTAATCGTTGAAATCAATTCAGAAACTGACTTCGTTGCTCGTAACGAAGGCTTCCAAGAACTTGTAAAAGAAATTGCTAACCAAATCCTTGACACTAAAGCAGAAACTGTTGAAGCGTTAAATGAAACAACATTGCCTAATGGTAAAAAAGTTTCTGAACATATGACAGAAGCTATCTCAACTATTGGTGAAAAGTTAAGCTTACGTCGTTTCGAAGTTCGTACTAAAACGGATAACGATGCGTTTGGTGCATATTTACACATGGGTGGTCGTATCGCTGTTCTTTCAGTTGTTGAAGGTACAACTGACGAAGAAGCTGCTAAAGATGTAGCAATGCACATCGCTGCAATCAACCCTAAATACGTATCTTCTGAGCAAGTTAGTGAAGAAGAAATTAAGCACGAAAAAGAAGTATTGAAACAACAAGCCCTTAATGAAGGTAAACCAGAAAATATCGTTGAAAAAATGGTAGAAGGCCGTTTACGTAAATATTTACAAGAAATTTGTGCGGTTGATCAAGATTTCGTTAAAAACCCAGATCAAACTGTTCAAGAATTCCTTAAATCTAAAGGCGGTAAATTAGTTGACTTCGTTCGTTACGAAGTGGGCGAAGGTATTGAAAAGCGTGAAGAAAACTTCGCTGATGAAGTAAAAGGACAAATGAAATAATTAACACGGTTTTATTTGAGAAAGAAGACACCTTTCGTGTCCTCCTTTGCATGACTTCAATGCAGTAAATTGAAGCCGTGTATAAGGATGGTACTTATTGTGTCTTCTTTAATTGTATTGTTTTACATATTATGAATAGAGAGGTTAGTATAATGACTGAAACTTCAAAATATAAGCGAGTCGTTTTAAAACTAAGTGGCGAAGCATTAGCAGGAGATAAAGGATTTGGTATTAATCCAATTATTATTAAAAGTATTGCGGAACAGGTTGCTGAAGTCGCTAAAATGGATACAGAGATTGCGGTCATTGTTGGTGGTGGCAATATTTGGCGCGGTAAAACAGGAAGCGATTTAGGTATGGATCGTGGGACGGCTGACTATATGGGAATGTTAGCAACTGTTATGAATGCATTAGCATTGCAAGATAGTCTAGAACAACTTGATTGTGATACGCGTGTCTTGACTTCTATTGAAATGAAACAAGTTGCAGAACCATATATTCGTCGACGTGCAATTCGTCATTTAGAAAAAAAACGTGTTGTTATTTTTGCGGCAGGTATTGGCAATCCTTATTTCTCAACAGATACTACAGCAGCTTTACGTGCAGCTGAAGTTGAAGCAGATGTTATTCTTATGGGTAAAAACAATGTAGACGGTGTTTATTCTGCAGATCCTAAAATTGATCCAACTGCAAAAAAATATGATCGTTTAACATATATCGACTTATTAAAAGAAGGTTTACAAGTAATGGATTCAACAGCCTCTTCATTCTGTATGGACAACAATATTCCGCTTAAAGTATTTTCGATTTTAGAAGAAGGTAACATTAAGCGTGCCGTACAAGGTGAAGATATCGGAACAATTATTACAAAATAATATAGAGGTGACTTAGTATGAATGAAGTAATTCAAGATGCAAAAACGCGTATGAAAAAATCGATTGATAGTTTATCACGTGAGCTTGCTCAAATCAATGCAGGTCGTGCAAACTCAAATTTATTGGCGGGCGTAGAGGTGGATTATTACGGCGCACCTACACCTGTACAACAATTAGCAAGTATTAACGTACCTGAAGCACGTTTACTTGTCATATCTCCATATGATAAAACGTCATTAGGTGATATTGAAAAAGCGATTTTAGCGGCAAATTTAGGCGTTACACCATCAAGTGATGGGGAAGTCATTCGAATTAGCGTGCCAGCTTTAACAGAAGAACGCCGTAAAGAAATCGTTAAACAAGTCAAAAAAGAAGGGGAATCAGCAAAAGTATCAATCCGTAACATACGACGAGATGCAAATGACTCTCTAAAAAAACAAGAAAAAAATGGCGATATTTCTGAAGATGAATTACGCTCTACATCAGATGACGTTCAAAAAGTAACTGACGATGCAATAAAAGATATCGATAAGTTGGTTTCAGATAAAGAAACAGATGTAATGTCTGTGTAAGTGTTCAAAACTGTACCGAATACGACTTTGGTACAGTTTTTTTATTTGTTTATTCAAATGAGGGAACTGAGTATGATAAAATGGTAGATAATTGTATTCTTAAAGGATTATAATATTTGGGAGACGAATAGCTCGGAGGAACATATATGTTTAAGATATTTAAGAGAAAAGAAACCAAAATAAATAATGGAGATGCGCTTAATTTACATAATATACCTGAACATATTGCAATCATAATGGATGGTAATGGACGATGGGCTAAACAACGTAAAATGCCCAGAATTAAAGGTCATTATCAAGGGATGCAGACCATTAAAAAAATCACACGTGCAGCAAGCGAATTAAATATTAAATATTTAACATTGTATGCCTTCTCTACTGAAAATTGGTCAAGACCTAATGAAGAAGTCAATTATATTATGGGATTGCCAGTTAATTTTTTGAATTCTTTTTTACCTGAATTAATCGAAAAAAATGTTCGAGTTGAAACCATTGGATTTACAGAAAAATTACCTCAACAAACGATTGAAGCCATTGAAGAAGCAAAGGCAAAAACTGCTCAAAATGATGGTTTGACATTAATATTTGCTATTAATTACGGCGGTCGTGCTGAGATTATTAATAGTGTCAAGCAACTGACGAAAGATATGCGTCGTGATCCTCATTTTGATGAAGAAGCCATTGATGAAACACTTTTTCAATCGTATTTAATGACTGCTCAATATCCAGATCCAGAATTATTAATTCGAACATCGGGTGAGCAACGTCTCAGTAACTTTTTAATTTGGCAATTGTCTTACAGTGAATTTATTTTTCATGATAAACTATGGCCAGACTTTGAAGAACTAGATTTAGTTGAATGTATAAAAACGTATCAATTACGCCAAAGACGCTTTGGAGGATTGTAGATAGGAGAGAACTATGAAGGTAAGAACAATTACTACTATTGTAGCGCTATTAATATTTTTACCTATATTGCTCATTGGTGGTTCATTATGGATGTATTTCACCTTTATTTTGGCACTTATTGCATTAAAGGAACTACTCAATATGAACCGTATTCAGTTGATTTCCATTCCAGGAATCATTAGTGCTTTCGCATTAATGATTGTAATGTTGCCACAAGACTTAGGGAATTGGGTGCCTATGTTGCAACAAAAATATTTAATTGCAATGAGTTTTATTATTTTGAGCTATACAGTCATGTCTAAAAATAGATTTAGCTTTATGGACTCAGCCTTTTGTCTTATGTCTGTTGCCTATGTTGGTATTGGTTTTATGTATTTTTATGAAACACGCGAAGCAGGATTACATTATATTTTATTTGGATTACTTATCGTGTGGTTAACAGATACGGGAGCATACATATTTGGGAGATTATTTGGTAAGCATAAATTATGGCCAGTGATCAGCCCTAACAAAACGATTGAAGGATTTATTGGAGGGTTATTGTGTAGCCTCATTGTCCCGCTTAGTTTTATGTTTTTTGTTCCTTTTCAGTTCAATTTGATATGGTTGTTAATCATGACATTGGTACTGAGTACGTTCGGTCAACTTGGCGATTTAGTTGAATCTGGTTTTAAACGTCATTTTGGTGTTAAAGATTCAGGAAGGCTTTTACCAGGGCATGGTGGTATTTTAGACAGATTTGATAGTTTTATGTTTGTACTACCTTTAATGAATATTTTCTTAATCCAAATGTAAAGCGAAGTGAGAATATTGAAGAAAAATATAGTGATATTAGGAGCATCAGGCTCAATAGGGACACAAGCGATTGATGTTATAGAAAAACACTCAGATGAATTTAATTTGATAGGTTTTACAGTTGGAAAAAATATTGATTTTGCCATTCAAGTCATAGAAAAGCTAAAACCGCAAATAGTTTCTGTACAAAATGAATCCGATGTGAAACGACTGACTCATTATGACATTCAAGTTGTACATGGAAGAGAAGGGCTGATTGAAGTCGCTACTTTACCAGAGAGTGATATCGTATTAAATTCATTATTAGGGAGTGTAGGCTTAGAGCCAACATTAAAAGCGATTGAAAGTGGAAAAGACATTGCTTTAGCGAATAAAGAAACATTGGTCGTAGCTGGCGAACTTGTCATGTCTTATGCTCAAAAATATAATGTGAATATTTTACCAGTTGATTCAGAGCATGCTGCGATATTTCAATGTCTAAACGGTGAAAGTATTGATAAAGTCAAAAAAGTCATTATTACTGCTAGTGGCGGTTCATTTCGAGATTTAAAACGTGAAGAATTACAAAGCGTGACTGTTGAAGATGCGTTGAATCATCCAAACTGGTCAATGGGACAAAAAATTACGATTGATTCTGCTACAATGATGAATAAAGGTTTTGAAGTGATTGAAGCGAAATGGCTATTTGATTTAGAGGTTGATCAAATTGAAACGATTTTGCATAAAGAGAGTATTATTCATTCAATGGTAGAATTTGTCGATACAAGTGTAATGGCTCAGCTAGGTACACCGGATATGCGTATGCCTATTCAATACGCATTTACTTATCCGACACGTATTAAACATCAGGCACCATCTTTAAATCTTGCCGAAATAGCACAACTTCATTTTCAGCCGATGGATTTCGATAGATACCAATGCCTCAAATTTGCATACGATGCGATTCGGATTGGTGGGACGATGCCTGTAGTCCTAAATGCTGTAAATGAAGTGGCAGTTGCCAAGTTTTTAAACAAAGAAATACGCTTTTTAGATATAGAACGTTTGATTGATGAAGAAATGAAAGCGCACTCGGTTATTCAACATCCAACGTTAGAACAAATATTAGAAATAGATCGTTACTATAAAACTAAAAATTATGAGGTGAAAATATAGATGTTCGTAACAATAATTGCTTTTATTATTGTGTTTGGTCTTCTTGTTTCTGTGCATGAATATGGTCATATGTTCTTTGCTAAAAGAGCAGGAATTATGTGTCCTGAATTTGCAATTGGAATGGGGCCTAAAATATTAAGCTTTCGTAAGAACGAAACACTGTATACGATACGTTTATTGCCTGTGGGTGGATACGTTCGAATGGCTGGTGACGGTTTAGAAGAAGATCCTGTACAACCAGGAATGCATGTTAAAATAAAGCTCAACGATGAAAATGAAGTGACACATATTATTTTAGATGATCAACACAAATTTCAGCAGATTGAAGCAATTGAAGTTAAAAAAGTAGATTTAAAAGATGAATTGTTTATTGAAGGTATTACAGCATATGATGAAGCGCGACATCGTTTTTCCATTGCCCGAAAAGCATTCTTCGTTCAAAACGGAAGCCTCATCCAAATTGCACCGAAAGATCGTCAATTCACATATAAGAAACCTTATCAAAAGTTTTTGACGTTGTTTGCGGGTCCCTTGTTTAACTTTATCTTAGCGTTTGTATTGCTTATTGGACTAGCATATTATCAAGGTGCGCCTACGACAACGATTGATCAAATTGCCCAAAATACACCCGCAGAAAAAATCGGCTTACAAAAAGGGGATACAATCAAAGAAATTAATGGCGAAACAATTAATCGTTTTAGAGATATAGAAGGGGCATTAAATAAGACTAAAGGCAATGAAACTACCATTGTTTATGAAAGAAATGGTAAAATATCTGAGAAGCAATTTTCACCTAAAAAGTTAGAAGTTGAAGTGTCAAAAAACAACAAGCAAACGACATATCAACTTGGTTTTGTGCCTACAAAAGAGAGAACACTGATTCAGCCATTGGTTTTTGGGATTGAAGAAACATTAAGATTTGGAAAATATATTTTTATTGCTGTCGGTGGTATGATTGCAAGTATCTTCACTGGGACATTTAGTTTTGATATGCTTAATGGTCCAGTTGGTATATATAAAAATGTAGATACAGTTGTCAAGACAGGTATTATTAACTTGGTTAATTGGACTGCAATGTTAAGTGTGAATCTAGGGATAATGAACTTGCTACCTATCCCCGCACTAGACGGAGGCCGAATTTTATTTGTGATATATGAGGCGATTTTTAGAAAACCAGCAAACAAAAAAGCTGAAACGGTTATTATTGCAGCAGGTGCTATATTCGTATTAATTGTAATGGTACTTGTAACATGGAATGATATTCAACGTTATTTCTTGTGATTTGAGGGAGGACAATAGAATGAAACAATCAAAGGTTTTTATACCTACTTTAAGAGAGGTGCCTGCAGAAGCAGAAGCAAAAAGTCACCAACTATTACTTAAAGCAGGACTCATCAAACAAAACGCAGCAGGTGTATATAGTTATTTGCCACTTGCTACTCGAGTGATTCAAAAAATTTCTAACATTATTCGTGAAGAGATGGAGCGCATTGAAGCTGTCGAAGTGATTATGCCTGTTCTACAACACTCTGAATTATGGAAAGAGTCGGGTCGTTGGGAAGCATACGGACCTGAATTAATGCGATTAAACGATCGCCATCAAAGAGAATTTGCATTAGGACCGACGCATGAGGAAGTTGTAACAGCGCTCATTCGCGATGAGTTAAGATCATACAAGCAGTTACCGTTGACGTTATTCCAAATACAAACAAAGTTTCGTGACGAAAAACGCCCACGCTTTGGATTATTACGTGGACGTGAATTCATCATGAAAGATGCATATTCATTTCATGCAGATGAAGAGTCATTAATGAAGACGTATAACGACATGTATGATGCTTATTATAAAATATTTAATAGAGTCGGACTTAATGTACGTGCTGTTATGGCGGACTCTGGTGCAATAGGCGGAAGTCACACACATGAATTTCATGCTTTAAGTGCTATTGGCGAAGATACGATTGTATATAGTGACAATAGCGATTATGCTGCAAACATCGAAAAGGCAGAAGTTTTATACACACCTTCAAATCATACACATGAAGAAGAGAAGCCATTAGAAAAAATCGAAACTCCAAATGTTAAAACAGTTCAAGATTTAGCAGCATTTTTAAATGTACCACAGAGCCAAATTATCAAAACAATGATTTTTAACGTTCAAGGTGAATATGTAGTCATTTTAGTACGTGGCGATCATGAAGTGAATGAAGTAAAGGTTAAAGCAATATTTGAAACGGATGATGTTTCATTAGCAACGGAAGAAGATATTCGAAACATACTTGGCGCAAGTTCAGGATCATTAGGTCCTATTACTGATAAAGACATTAAAATTTATGCAGATCATTACGTTCAGGAACTCAATAACTTTGTCGTTGGCGCAAATGAAGATGACTATCATTATATAAATGCGAACGTAAATCGTGATTTTAAAATAGATGGTTATTTCGATTTAAGATTTATTTTAGAAGGCGAGCCATTGGCAGATGGTTCAGGCCAAGCGAAATTTGCTGAAGGTATTGAAGTGGGTCAAGTATTTGTACTAGGTGATAAATATGCAAAACCAATGAAAGCGACTATTTTAAATGATCAAGGTCGTGAGCAAAGTTTAACGATGGGGTGCTATGGAATAGGCGTTTCGAGAACGTTAAGTGCCATTATCGAACAGCATCATGATGATAACGGAATCATATGGCCGCAATCAGTTGCGCCTTACGAATTACATCTTATTACCATTAATCCTAAAAAGGAAGATCAAAGAGAACTTGGAGACAAACTCTATCAAGCACTTCAATCAAAATTTGAAGTATTGTATGATGATCGGAATGAACGTGCAGGAGTCAAATTTAATGATGCTGATTTAATAGGAATCCCTGTACGTGTTGTCGTTGGGAAAAATGCATCGGAAGGTATTGTTGAAGTTAAGCGTCGAGATAATGGCGAGCGTAATGATGTTCATATTGATAATCTTATCGAACACATTAAAAATTTATCCAATTAAACTAAATAAACAATAAAGAGAAGAGGCACATGTTCGTATGAAGTGACTGATTTTAAAATGATGAAAATCTATTTATAAATCAGTCACTTCTATGTTTTATGTCGATGATTTTAGATATGAATAAATAACTACATAGCAAGTGACTAGATAAATTAACGTAAAAGGCATACAATAAATGATGGACTAACTGAAGGTGGTTTTAAATTTGACACTACAAAATCAAGAGAAGTTTAAGATATTACTGAAACAATTAAACATGGTTGATCACTTGGATAGTGATGTAGTTGAGCAAGGTGAATTGACGCGCATTGATGTTTCTAAAAAATTACGCGCTTGGACTTTTCATATTGCGCTACCTCATTTTTTAAAGTACGAAGATTATGCCGTATTTACGCATGCCATGCAAGAGACTTTCAAACATATTGCTAAAGTAGATTGGACTTTCGAGATTAAAGATACATCTCAACAAGATGAATATATATTAAAATACTTCAATGAATGTATTGACCAAACACTTTTATCGCCTAAAGTAAAAGGTCAATTAAAACAAAAGCGTATGATGATGTCTGGCTCCGTAGTGAAGATATTGGTTCAAAATGATGTTGAGCGAGATCACTTTGATAAGTCTTGCAACGGTAGCTTAGTTAAAGCATTACAGAGATGTGGCTTTGATATTCAACGTGTGGTTTTTGAAACAGATGCTACAGGACATGATGATGACCTTGCTTCACTTGAAGCGCATATTCAACAAGAAGATCAGCAAAGCGCAAAAGAAGCTAGTGAAAAAATCGAAAAAATGAAAGAGCAACGTGCAAAACAAGAAGAAAACAATGAGTCAACCGTTGAAAAATGTCAAATAGGTAAAGCGATTCATCCTGAACAAGTGAGACCTATTGAATCAATTATAGAAGAAGAGTTTAAAGTTGCAGTTGAAGGGGTTATTTTTGATATTAATTTGAAAGAACTTAAAAGTGGTCGTCACATTGTCGAATTGAAGGTAACAGATTACACGGATTCATTAGTATTAAAAATGTTTACTCGTAAAAATAAAGATGACCTTGAACATTTCAAAGCATTATCTGAAGGCAAATGGATTAGAGCACAAGGACGTATTGAAGAGGATATGTTTATACGTGATTTAGTCATGATGATGTCAGATATTGAAGAAATTAAGCGATCACCTAAATTAGATAAGGCTGACGAAAAACGTGTAGAATTTCACTTACACACTTCAATGAGTCAAATGGACGGTGTGTCACATATTAGTGAATATGTGGCACAAGCGAAAAAATGGGGCCATGAAGCAATAGCTGTAACAGATCATAACGTAGTCCAAGCATATCCTGATGCGCATGCTGCAGCAGAAAAACATGGCATTAAAATGATATATGGCATGGAAGGAATGCTTGTTGATGATGGTGTACCTATCGCTTACAAACCAACTGATAGGGTGCTAAAAGAAGCGACCTATGTCGTATTTGACGTCGAAACAACTGGGCTTTCGAATCAATATGATAAAATTATTGAGCTTGCTGCAGTTAAAGTCAAAAATGGTGAAATTATAGACAAGTTTGAAAGATTTAGTAATCCTCATGAAAAGTTGACTGAAACAATCAAAAACCTTACACATATTAATGATGATATGTTAAAAGATGCTCCTGAAATTGAGGAAGTCTTAACAGAGTTTAAAGATTGGGTTGGAGATGCCATTTTTGTTGCACATAATGCATCGTTTGATATGGGGTTTATTGATACTGGATATGAACGGCTTGGTTTTGGCGCTTCAACGAATGGTGTTATTGATACACTTGAACTTTCTCGCACGATTAATACAAGTTACGGCAAGCACGGCTTAAATTTTTTGGCCAAAAAATATGGAGTAGAATTAACACAACATCACCGTGCCATATACGATACTGAAGCAACTGCATATATTTTTATTAAAATGTTGGCCCAGTTAAAGGACCTTGGTGTACACAATCATTTAGATATCAATCAAAAGCTATCAAATGAAGATGCATATAAACGAGCACGTCCTCAACATGTCACATTAATTGTTCAAAACCAAACAGGCTTAAAAAACTTATTTAAAATTGTAAGCGAGTCATTGGTAACGTATTATTATAGAACGCCACGTATTCCGCGAACGCTTTTAGATGAATATCGAGAAGGATTATTGGTAGGTACCGCTTGTGATGAAGGTGAAGTGTTTACCGCTGTAATGCAACGTGATCAATCAGAGGTTGAACGTATTGCTAAGTATTATGACTATATTGAAGTACAGCCACCTGCGCTTTATCAAGATTTGTTAGATCGTGAGTTGATACGTGATAATGAAACGCTTGTTGAAATATATGAACGGATATTAGAAGTTGGAAAGACCAATCAAATTCCAGTCATTGCAACGGGAAATGTTCATTATGTACATGAACATGATGCCATAGCGCGTCGTATTCTTATTGCTTCTCAACCCGGGAATCCACTCAACCGTTCGACATTACCCGAGGCTCATTTTAGAACAACAGATGAAATGCTTGATGCTTTTCATTTCTTGGGCGCAGATCGCGCTCATGAAATAGTGGTTGAAAATACTAAGGCACTTGCAGAACGCATTGAAAAAGTGGTCCCTATTAAAGACAAACTATACACACCTAACATGGAGGGAGCTAATGAAGAAATACGTACGTTAAGTTACAACAACGCTAAAAAATTATATGGTGAAGATTTGCCTCAAATTGTAATTGATCGTCTTGAAAAAGAACTCGAGAGTATTATCGGGAACGGGTTCGCAGTTATTTATTTAATTTCTCAACGATTAGTTAAAAAATCTTTAGAGGATGGATACTTAGTTGGGTCACGTGGTTCGGTTGGTTCAAGTTTTGTCGCTACAATGACTGAAATTACAGAAGTGAATCCATTACCACCTCATTACATTTGCCCTAAATGTAAAAAAAGTGAGTTTTTTGATGACGGTTCAGTTGGATCTGGCTTTGATTTACCTGATAAAACGTGCGAATGTGGTACAGAATTGATAAAGGAAGGGCAAGATATTCCTTTTGAAACATTCTTAGGATTTAAAGGTGATAAAGTACCTGATATCGATTTAAACTTTAGTGGTGAGTATCAGCCTCAAGCACATAATTATACGAAAGTACTTTTTGGAGATGAGTACGTGTATCGTGCGGGAACAATTGGTACTGTAGCTGAAAAAACGGCATTCGGTTTTGTTAAAGGATATTTAAATGATCAAGGCATTCATAAACGAGGAGCAGAAGTCGATCGATTAGTAAAGGGATGTACTGGAGTTAAACGAACTACGGGGCAACACCCAGGCGGAATCATTGTAGTTCCAGATTATATGGATATTTATGACTTTACACCCATTCAATATCCAGCTGATGATCAAAGCTCTTCTTGGATGACGACGCATTTTGATTTCCATTCCATACACGATAACGTCTTAAAACTGGATATTCTAGGTCACGATGATCCAACGATGATTCGAATGCTTCAAGATTTATCTGGCATAGACCCTAAAACGATTCCAATTGATGATAAAGAAACAATGGGTATTTTTAGCTCACCTGAAACATTAGGTGTTACTGAAGAGGAAATTTTAGCTAAAACAGGAACATTTGGTGTACCTGAATTTGGAACAGGTTTCGTACGTCAAATGCTTGAAGATACAAAACCAACAACTTTTTCAGAGCTTGTTCAAATTTCAGGGTTATCGCATGGGACTGACGTTTGGTTAGGGAATGCACAAGACCTTGTACGAAGTGGGACATGCACATTATCTAGCTGTATTGGATGTCGTGATGATATTATGGTTTATTTGATGTATGCAGGATTAGAGCCTTCACTTGCATTTAAGATTATGGAATCTGTTCGTAAGGGGAAAGGCTTGAATGAAGAGTGGGAAGCAATTATGAAAGACAATAATGTCCCAGATTGGTATTTAGATTCATGCAAAAAAATTAAATACATGTTCCCAAAAGCTCACGCAGCAGCATACGTCTTAATGGCTGTCAGAATCGCATACTTTAAGGTGCATCATCCATTGTATTATTATGCGAGCTACTTTACAGTACGTGCATCTGACTTTGATTTGTTAACAATGATTAAAGACAAGAATAGTATACGTACAACTGTTAAAGATATGTATGCTCGTTATATGGATTTAGGAAAAAAAGAAAAAGACGTATTAACCGTACTCGAGATTATGAATGAGATGGCACATCGTGGATATCGTATGCAACCAGTCAACTTGGAAAAAAGTGCAGCGTTCGAATTTTTAATTGAAGGTGATACATTGATACCACCATTTATTGCTGTGCCAGGATTGGGTGAAAACGTTGCTAAACGTATTGTCGAAGCACGAGAAGAGGGGCCATTTTTATCCAAAGAAGATTTAAATAAAAAAGCGGGCGTTTCACAAAAAATTATAGATTATTTAGATGAACTGGGATCATTACCAGATATGCCTGACAAAGCACAACTTTCAATATTTGATATGTAAAATGATTGAAAAAGAAATCAAAGTTTGAGTAAGCTTTAAGCATCGTGCAAAGTTGTCGTAAAAATACGAATGTGCTATAATAGATGTGCGTATAAAATAGACTCAAGGAGGAAGAGTGGGTATGACCCGCTCTTTTCTCTTTGTTAATAGTGATAAGGGGGCTCGTATGAGTAAAATTACAGAGCAAGTTGAAACTTTAATTCATCCTGTATTAGATGAACTGAACTATGAACTCGTTGATGTTGAATTCGTGAAAGAAGGCCGTGACCATTATTTACGTGTATCGATTGATAAAGAAGGTGGCGTCGATTTAAATGATTGCACGCTTGCATCAGAGCGCATTAGCGAAGTCATGGATGAACACGATCCAATTACACAAGCATATTACCTTGATGTATCATCACCAGGAGCTGAGCGTCCAATCAAGAAAGAAAAAGATTATTACAATGCTATTAACCAACCTGTATATGTGTCACTTTATGCGCCAATTGAGGGTGACAAAGAGTGGTTGGGACGATTGATTGAAGTATCAGATGAAGAGATTATTATAGAAGTAAAAGACAAAACAAAAGTCAAAACGATTACAATCCCACGCGAAAAAATTGCTAAAGCAAGACATGCAGTCATGCTGTAATGGATGTAAGGAGGAAGATTTAGTGGAAAGCAATGAATTATTATTAGCTACTGAATATTTAGAAAAAGAAAAGAAAATACCGAGAGAAGTTTTAATTGATGCGATTGAAGCAGCATTAATTACAGCTTATAAAAAGAACTACGATAGCGCGCGAAACGTACGTGTTGAATTAAACTTAGACAGCGGCTCATTCCGTGTTATTTCTCGTAAAGAAGTAGTAGAGGAGGTTTTTGATGATCGTGATGAAGTTGACATTTCAACAGCATTAGTGAAAAATCCTGCTTATGAAATTGGAGATATTTATGAGGAAGACGTGACGCCTAAAGATTTTGGGCGTGTAGGGGCTCAAGCAGCCAAACAAGCGGTCATGCAACGTTTACGTGATGCAGAACGAGAGATTTTGTATGAAGAGTTTATCGATAAAGAAGAAGATATCGTGACAGGTATCATTGACCGGGTGGATCATCGATATGTATATGTTAATTTAGGACGAACTGAAGCGGTACTATCTGAAGCAGAACGTAGCCCGAATGAAACATACTTACCAAATGAACGTATTAAAGTGTATGTCAACAAGGTTGAACAAACAACAAAAGGACCTCAGATCTTCGTATCACGTAGTCATCCCGGCTTGTTGAAACGCCTTTTCGAACAAGAAGTACCTGAAATTTTTGAAGGTGCTGTAGAAGTGAAATCAGTTGCACGTGAGGCTGGAGATCGTTCGAAAATAAGTGTATATGCTACGAATGGTGACATCGATGCAGTCGGTGCTTGTGTAGGTGCTAAAGGTGCACGTGTAGAAGCGGTAGTAGAAGAATTGGGTGGCGAAAAAATTGATATCGTTCAATGGAGTGAAGACCCGAAAGAGTTTGTAAGTAATGCATTGAGTCCGTCACAAGTCATTGATGTTATTGTGGATGAAGAAAATCAATCAACAACTGTGATCGTCCCGGACTATCAATTATCATTGGCTATCGGTAAAAGAGGACAAAATGCGCGTTTAGCTGCTAAATTAACAGGATGGAAAATTGATATCAAGTCAGAAAGTGATGCAGCAGCATTAAATATAGGCCAGTCGAACGAAGCAGAAGTTTTAGATAACAGTAAAAATGATATCTTTTCTGATGACTATGAAGAAGCTGAATTAAACAGCGTTTTAGATAATAGCGAGGAAAAATAGGAGGGATTTTGATGAAGAAACGTAAAATTCCTATGAGAAAATGTATCCTTTCGAATGAAATGAAGCCTAAAAAAGAGATGATTCGTGTCGTCCAGAATAAAGAAGGAGACATTTCAGCTGATGCAACTGGCAAGAAGCAAGGTCGTGGCGCATATGTTTCTAAAGATGTGGCATTAGTAGAGAAAGCACAACAAGAGCAAAAGTTAGAACAATTTTTTAAAGCATCACAAGAAACGCTAGCCCCGGTCTACAAGGAAATTATTAGACTTATTTACAGAGAAGAGATACCTACAAAATGAACCATCAATCATTTTTAAATTTTTTAGGTATAGCGATGCGTGCAGGTAAAGTGAAAACAGGGGAAGCAGTTATTTTAACTGAACTTAAAAAAAAGCAACTTAAATTGGTACTAATTGCCAAAGATGCATCAAAAAATACACAACATCAGATGATTAATAAATGTAACACATATCAAATACCATATCGTATCGTATGCGATCGCTTTGAATTAGGAAATGCTCTGGGAAAAAGTGCACGTGTTAATGTAGGTATAACAGATCAGGGATTTGCCAAAAAGCTGATATCAATGATTGATGAATAACGTAAGGAGTGGTTTAATGAGTAAACAAAGAATATATGAATATGCAAAAGGATTAAATATAAAAAGTAAAGAAATTATTGATGAGTTAAAGAAAAATGGTGTAGAAGTGTCGAACCATATGCAAACATTAGAGGACGATCAAATTAAACAATTAGACAAAGTGTTTAAAAAAGAAAACACAGATAATCAAAAACCACAAAAAACTACTCAAACAAATCACAAGAATAAACAACAAAACAAAAAACAAAAAAACAACGCTAACAATCAAAAGAATAATAAGAAGAATCAAAAAGGTAAAAATAATAAGAAACAACAAAAGCAACCTGAACCCAAAACGCCAAAAGAATTACCATCTAAAATCACATATACTGATGGAATTACAGTAGGCGAAGTTGCTGAAAAGATGGGGGTTGACTCATCAGAAATTATTAAAAAATTATTCTTACTTGGAATCATGGCAAATATTAACCAATCACTCGATATCGAAGCACTTGAGCTTATTGCTTCAGATTATGGTATTGAACTGGAAGAAGAAGTTGTCATTGATGATAATGATTTAGATATCTATTTTGAAGATGTTGAAGCAGATGAAGATGCGAAAGAACGTCCAGCAGTTGTGACAATTATGGGGCACGTTGACCACGGTAAAACCACATTATTAGACTCGATACGTAATACGCGAGTAACTGAAGGTGAAGCGGGTGGTATTACACAACATATTGGTGCATATCAAATTGAAAACAAAGGTAAAAAAATCACTTTCTTAGATACACCAGGACATGCGGCATTCACAACAATGCGTGCACGTGGTGCTCAAGTGACTGATATCACAATTTTAGTAGTGGCAGCTGATGATGGTGTTATGCCTCAAACAATTGAAGCAATCAATCATGCAAAAGCAGCAGAAGTACCCATTATCGTTGCGGTAAACAAAATTGACAAGCCAACAGCAAATCCGGACAGAGTTATGCAAGAGTTAGCAGAATATAACTTGATTCCAGAAGACTGGGGTGGCGACACAATCTTTGTACCACTTTCAGCATTAAGCGGTGATGGTATTGATGACTTATTAGAGATGCTCGTACTTGTATCAGAAGTACAAGAACTTAAAGCCAACGCTGACAAAGCAGCAGTAGGTACAGTTATTGAAGCCGAACTAGATAAATCACGTGGACCGGCAGCTTCTTTATTAGTTCAAAATGGGACACTTAATGTTGGAGATGCTTTAGTAGTTGGTAATACACACGGTAAAGTTCGTGCTATGGTCAATGATTTGGGTAAACGTATTAAAACTGCAGGTCCATCAACACCTGTTGAAATCACGGGACTTAATGATGTACCACAAGCAGGAGACCGCTTTGTTGTATTTAAAGATGAGAAAAAAGCACGCCGTATTGGAGGAGCGCGTGAAGAGCAAAATATCATTCAACAACGTCAAGAAAGTAAAAATGTTTCGCTTGATAACTTATTCGAGCAAATGAAACAAGGTGAGATGAAAGATCTTAATGTCATTATTAAAGGTGATGTTCAAGGTTCAGTTGAAGCACTTGCTGCATCTTTAATGAAAATTGATGTTGAAGGTGTAAATGTACGCATTATTCATACAGCTACAGGTGCCATTAATGAATCTGACGTAACGTTAGCGAATGCCTCAAACGGTATTATTATCGGATTTAATGTTCGTCCGGATGCAGGTGCAAAACGTGCAGCTGAAGCAGAAAATGTAGATATGCGTTTACACCGTGTTATTTATAATGTCATTGAAGAAATTGAAGCAGCTATGAAAGGAATGCTTGATCCAGAGTTTGAAGAAAAAGTCATTGGTCAAGCAGAAGTGCGTCAAACATTCAAAGTATCCAAAGTCGGTACAATTGCAGGTTGTTATGTTACTGACGGTAAAATTACGAGAGATTCAGGTGTGCGTGTCATTCGTGATGGTATCGTGCAATTTGAGGGTAATTTAGATACACTTAAGCGTTTCAAAGATGATGCTAAAGAAGTCGCTCAAGGTTACGAATGTGGTATCACGATTGAAAAATACAATGATATCAAGGAAGGCGATATCATTGAGGCGTATGTTATGGTTGAAGTTGAAAGATAAACATTGTTGAAAATATAAAATAATTTTTTTAATGAGGTTGAAATAGGTGTGTCGCCATTTTGAGTAGAGATAGGTCTTTGTAAGAATTGATGAGAGTGTGGCTTATTTACTAATGTAAAAGAAAGCAATTACTAGGTCATCTAAGTTTTGATACTTTTATCTTGTACTCAAACGGATAAGCGCTCTCAATTTCAACCTCTTATTTAATAACTGTTATGATTGTGTCTATGTATGTCTCAATATGTATTTCATTGACGGTCGTTTTGCTGTTCCTATATAATATTATATTGAAGAAATTGCTACGTAGTATGTTGATAAAGAGGTGAAAAACATGAATATGAGAGCTGAACGTGTGGGTGAACAAATGAAGCAAGAGTTGATGGATATCATCAACAATAAATTAAAAGACCCAAGAGTTGGATTTTTAACAATTACTGAGGTTCAACCAACGAACGATTTATCATTAGCAAAAGTTTATTTTACAGTACTAGGCAATGATAAAGAACGCGAAAATACATTCAAAGGGCTTGAGAAAGCAACAGGCTTTTTAAAAACTGAAATTGCACAACGTATGCGCTTAAGAATCGTTCCAGATTTACAATTTGAATATGACGAGTCTATCGATTATGGCAACCGAATTGAAAGACTCATTCAAGACTTACACCGAAAAGATTAACAACCAATATGTAAGGATACGTTTTTATGACCAGAGTATATGTCAAAATAACGTATCCTTCTTTTGTATCGAGGAGTGATGTTATGTATGAAGGCATTTTACCTGTATATAAGTCGAGAGGATTAACAAGTCATGACGTAGTATTTAAATTGAGGAAAATTTTAAAAACGAAAAAGATAGGGCATACTGGTACACTTGATCCGGAAGTAGATGGCGTATTACCTATATGTATTGGGCAAGCGACTAAAGTCAGTGATTATGTTATGGATATGGGGAAAACTTATAAAGCAGAAGTGACTGTTGGTTTCTCAACAACAACAGAAGATCAAACTGGTGATATATTAGAAAGTGCAAATATTATTCCAAATCAATTTACTGAAAGCCAAGTGGACGAGGTACTTAATCGATTCAAAGGGATCATTACGCAAACGCCTCCTATGTATTCCTCTGTTAAAGTAAACGGAAGAAAATTGTATGAATATGCAAGAAATGGTGAAGATGTTGAACGCCCAAAGAGACAAGTGCATATTTTACATATTGAGCGCTTAACTGAGTTACAATTTAATCATAATGTAATGTCTTTTGAAATTGAAGTCAGTTGTGGAAAAGGGACATATATTCGAACGCTTGCTACGGATATAGGGCGTGCTCTAGGGTACCCAGCCCATATGTCAAAATTAACTCGAACGATGAGCGGTGGATTTACCCTAGCACAATCATTATCCATTGAATCCATTCAATCTATGCATATAGAAAACACATTACAACCAAAATTATTTCCACTCGTATATGGACTCAAAGCGCTGCCTCAATTCGAAGTTGGGCGTGAAGATTTAAAAAAACGTATTTTAAATGGACAAAAACTACCTAAAAAATGGATAACAATTCCATTTGAGCGAGAACTCGTCATGTGGGATACTCAAGATAAACGTGTATTAGCCATTTATGAATTGCACCCTGAACGTCATGAGGAGATTAAGCCTAAAAAGGTATTTCATTAAAGGAGATTCAAATATTATGAAAGTGATTGAAATTACCCATCCGATACAAGAAAATCAGTTTATTCATGAAGATATTGCAATTGTATTAGGCTTTTTTGATGGTTTACATTTAGGCCATCAAGCATTATTTCAAAAACTGGATGAAGTGGCAAAACAAAAGAAACTCAAAAAAGCAATCATGACATTTGATCCGCACCCGTCCGTTGTGTTAAATCCGAAACAAAAGCGGACGACGTATTTAACACCATTAGAAGATAAAATTGCTAAATTGAAAGAAAAAGATATTGATTACTGTATTGTTGTCAATTTTTCTTCTCGTTTTGCTGAAGTTTCACCCGAAGCCTTCATTAGAGACTATTTAATAAAAAATCACGCTAAAGCGATTATTGCAGGGTTTGACTTTACATTCGGTAAATACGGTAAAGGGAATATGTCGATGATGAAAGAATATTTCGAAAATGTCGACTGTATTACGGTAGGTAAACAAGATTTGAACGGAGAAAAAATTTCAACGACTGCAATTCGAGCAGCTTTATTATCAGGAAACTTGGCTAAAGCTAATGAAGCGCTAGGGTATCGCTATCAAATTAAAGGAACTGTTGTACAAGGTGAAAAAAGAGGCCGAACAATTGGATTCCCAACAGCTAATATAGAGCCTTCTGATGATTATGTTTTGCCAGCAAAAGGCGTCTATGCAGTCAGTTTGAAAATAGGCGCAAGTGACAAAGTGTATCGTGGTGTATGTAATGTAGGTGTTAAACCCACATTTCATGATGACCTTCCACAAGTTGTCATTGAAGTGAATATCTTTGATTTTGAGGAAAATATATACGGTGAGCGTGTCACAATTGATTGGCACCATTATTTAAGACCAGAGCTTAAATTCGATGGCATAGATCCATTGGTTGCTCAAATGAATCAGGATAAAGAGCGTGCTAAATATTTACTTTCGGTTGATTTTGAAGATGATATAGCTTATAATATTTAAGGTCTAATATTTATTAGAAGTAGGACCTTAGTCTTGGTAGGTTGAAACTCCGACGCCTGACTCAGATTAAGGTATCAAATCATATCAAGGAGGAAATTGATAATGGCAATTTCACAAGAACGTAAAAATGAATTAATTAAAGAATATCGTACACACGAAACAGACACTGGTTCACCAGAAGTTCAAATCGCTGTGTTAACTGCTGAAATTACAGCATTAAACGATCACTTACGCATTCACAAAAAAGACCACCATTCACGTCGTGGTTTATTAAAAATGGTAGGTCGTCGTCGTCACTTATTAAATTACTTACGTGACAAAGATATTCAACGTTACCGTGAGTTAATTAAATCATTAGGTATTCGTCGTTAATTGAAATTAACGTGTTTGTATAAAGAAGAAAGAGGCCAAAGCTTGGTTTCTTTCTTTTTTTACTATTAAACGCGATAGATGTAAGATATAATATTTAGAGAAACAAGCTACGAAATGTTTAAACAGTAGGAGAGGAGATTAATCATGTCTCAAGAAAAAAAGGTATTTAAAACGGAGTGGGCGAACCAACCGTTAACAATAGAAACGGGACAGTTAGCGAAACAAGCTAACGGTGCTGCATTAGTACGTTATGGTGATACAGTTGTACTTTCGACTGCTACTGCCTCTAAAGAACCGAGAGACGGTGACTTTTTCCCGTTAACCGTAAATTATGAAGAAAAAATGTATGCAGCAGGTAAAATTCCAGGTGGATTTAAAAAAAGAGAGGGGCGTCCAGGTGATGATGCGACATTAACGGCACGTTTAATTGACCGTCCTATTCGTCCGTTATTTCCAGATGGTTATCGTCATGATGTGCAAATCATGAATATTGTATTGAGCGCTGATCCAAATTGCTCTCCAGAAATGGCAGCTATGATTGGTTCATCAGTTGCGTTAAGTGTCTCAGATATTCCTTTCCAAGGCCCAATTGCAGGGGTCAATGTTGGATATGTTGACGGACAATATGTGATTAATCCTAATTTAGAGCAAAAAGAAAAATCACGCTTAGATTTAGAGGTTGCTGGACATAAAGATGCTGTGAATATGGTTGAAGCAGGAGCAAGTGAAATTTCTGAAGCTGAAATGTTAGAAGCCATCTTCTTTGGACATGAAGAGATTAAACGTTTATGTGCTTTTCAAGAAGAGATTATTGCGCATTTAAAACCTGAAAAGCAAGAGTTTGTTCCTGTCGAAAAGAACCAATCACTCATTGATGAAGTAACAAACTTAACAGAAGAGAAGCAATTAAAAGCTGCAATACAAACGTTTGATAAAAAAGAACGTGAATATAACATTGAAACGATAAAACAAGATATTTTATCAAAATATGAAAATGAAGATGATGAAGAAAATGAAGCACTATTATCTGAAGTGAGTCAAATTGTAGATAGCTTAGTTAAAGAAGAAGTAAGACGATTAATTGCGGATGAAAAAGTACGTCCAGATGGTCGTAAGCCTGATGAAATTAGACCGTTATCTTCTGAAGTAGGCTTATTACCAAGAACACATGGATCTGGTTTATTCACACGTGGTCAAACACAAGCTTTATCTGTGTTAACGTTAGGTTCTATTTCAGAGTATCAAATTATTGATGGCTTAGGTGAAGAAGAACAAAAACGATTTATGCACCATTATAATTTCCCTAATTTCTCAGTAGGTGAAACAGGGCCTGTACGTGCACCAGGACGTCGTGAAATTGGACACGGTGCACTAGGGGAACGTGCTTTGAAATATATTATTCCAGACGAAAAAACGTTTCCATACACTGTTCGTATCGTAAGTGAAGTACTTGAATCAAACGGTTCATCATCACAAGCATCTATTTGTGGCTCAACACTTGCTTTAATGGATGCAGGTGTGCCAATTAAAGCGCCTGTTGCAGGTATTGCGATGGGATTAGTGACACGTGATGAAAGCTATACGATTTTAACAGATATTCAAGGCATGGAAGATGCTTTAGGTGATATGGACTTCAAAGTGGCAGGTACTAAAGACGGTATTACTGCGATTCAAATGGATATTAAGATTGACGGTCTTACTAGAGAGGTCATAGAAGAGGCGTTAGAACAAGCTAGAGTCGGTCGACTTGCAATATTAGATCATATGCTTGCAACAATTGATCAACCACGTAAAGAATTAAGCGCATATGCGCCGAAAGTTGAAGTTTTGATAATCAAGCCTGAAAAAATTCGCGATGTCATTGGTCCAGGTGGTAAACAAATCAATGAAATTATTGACGCAACGGGTGTTAAGTTAGATATTGAACAAGATGGTACGGTTTATATAGGTTCAACTGAACAAGAAATGATTAACCAAGCACGTCAATGGATTGAAAGTATCGTGCGTGAGGCTGAAGTAGGCCAAGTTTATGACGCAACTGTTAAACGTATTGAAAAATTCGGTGCATTTGTTGAATTGTTCAAAGGTAAAGATGCATTAGTACACATATCTCAAATTGCAAATGAACGAATTCAAAAAGTAGAAGATGTTTTAAAAATTGGAGATACGCTTAAAGTGAAGGTAACTGAAATCGACAAACAAGGTCGTGTTAATGCTTCTCATAAAGTGTTGCTATAAATGAATGGTTACTATACGCAAGGTTGAAAAGCACTTATTATTAAAGTTAATGTTGTAAAGAGACAAATGTACGAGTGCATTTGTCGCTAAAAGGTGGGATATACATCCCAAAATAAATAGTGCTAAGATGATTTTTAATAAAAATGCGTCTTAGCGCTTCTTTTATGATAAAGCTTCGTATGATATGACTTCGCTTTCCTAGGGGACAGCCTCAGTGGCTAGTCTTATTCCCTAAGGAGTTGCCATCAATACATCGTTTATGCATAGCATTAAAGGAAAAACTTCGAGATGTTTCGTAAATTCTTGCGAAAACCTTGAAGTTTTTTCGATTACTAAGATATTTATATCCCATCCCCTTTTTTATAATGATGTCTTGTGAGTAACAGGAAATATTTGAATGATGGTAGTGACGTTATCCAACTGTATGTTAAATTTCTATTTAAAAATGTTTTTACGCTTTCTAATAAAAATCAGAGTATGTTTCAGGCTACTGATGACTTTAATAGTGTACAGACTACATTATTTCAACTATAATAAAACATGAATGTACAATGGACGGGCTATATTTAATTAGGAGGTAAAGTTTTGAATTTAGTAAAAAAGAAAAATAAAAATATTCGTATTATACCACTTGGTGGTGTAGGCGAAATTGCGAAAAATATGTATATTGTTGAAGTCGATGATGAAATGTTTATGTTAGATGCTGGGCTAATGTTCCCTGAAGATGAGATGTTAGGTGTCGATATTGTTATTCCTGATATCCAGTATGTGTTAGAACATAAACACAAAATTAAAGGGATCTTTTTAACACATGGCCATGAGCATGCAATTGGAGCAGTTTCGTACGTGCTTGAACAAATTGATGCACCTGTCTATGGTTCTAAACTGACTATTGGCCTTGTTAAAGAAAGTTTAAAAGCGCGTAAAATCGATAAAAAAATTCGCTATTATGTTGTGAATAATGAATCAGTGATGCGATTTAAAGGTGTAAACGTCACATTCTTTAATACAACGCATAGTATTCCTGATAGTTTAGGCGTATGTATCCATACGTCCTACGGTGCGATTGTGTATACTGGTGAATTTAAGTTTGATCAAAGTTTACACGGGCATTATGCACCTGACTTAAAGAAAATGACAGAAATTGGAGAAGCTAGTGTTTTTGCTCTATTAAGTGATTCGACTGAAGCTGAAAAGCCGGGGTACAATACACCTGAAAATGTTATTGAAAGCCATATGTTTGATGCGTTTACAAAAGTAAGAGGACGATTAATTGTTTCATGTTATGCATCTAACTTTATACGTATTCAACAAGTCTTAAATATTGCGAGCAAGTTAAATCGTAAAGTATCGTTTTTAGGACGTTCATTGGAAAGTTCATTCAATATTGCTCGTAAAATGGGTTACTTCAATATACCTAAAGATTTATTAATTCCAATCACTGAAGTTGAAAATTATCCGAACAATGAGGTTATTATTATTGCGACAGGTACACAGGGTGAGCCTATTGAAGCATTAAGTCAAATGGCAAGACAAAAACATAAAATCATGAATATTCAAAAGGGAGATTCGGTCTTTTTAGCGATAACTGCTTCGGCTAATATGGAAGTGATTATCGGGAATACCTTAAATGAACTTGTCCGTGCAGGAGCACATATACTCCCTAATAATAAAAAGATACACGCCTCAAGCCACGGTTGCATGGAAGAGCTTAAGATGATGCTTAATATTATGAAGCCCGAGTATTTCATCCCTGTCCAAGGAGAGTTTAAAATGCAAATCGCACATGCTAAATTAGCGAGCGAGAGTGGTGTAGCACCTGAAAAGATATTTTTAGCTGAGTCGGGTGATGTCATTAACTTTGATGGTACAGACATGTTATTAAATGAAAAGGTGCATGCAGGTAATGTTTTAATTGATGGTATCGGTGTAGGTGATGTCGGCAACATCGTCTTAAGAGATCGTCATTTATTAGCAGAAGACGGTATCTTCATTGCTGTCGTTACATTAGATCCAAAAAACAAACGTATTGCTGCAGGACCTGAAATTCAATCACGAGGTTTCGTTTATGTACGTGAGAGTGAAGCGTTACTAAAAGAAGCAGAAGAAAAGGTTCGTGAAATTGTAGAAGCGGGATTACAAGAGAAGCGTATCGAATGGTCAGAAATAAAGCAAAATATGCGAGACCAAATTAGTAAATTATTGTTTGAGAGTACAAAACGTCGTCCGATGATTATACCAGTTATATCAGAAATATAAAAAGCAATAAACTGGCTATTGAGGGTGTGGAATAGCAACCATACATTGATTGTTTATCATTTCAATGAAAACATGATATGTTGATGTGTCCACACCTTCATGTTTTGTTTAGTATAGACCATATGGCGATAAACTATGAAACGAATCTTACTCTTTATGATAATGGTTTAAAGGGAAGATTCGCTTTTTTACATATTAAGTTAAGAAAGAAGAAGGTGACAATGAATGCCGAAAGCGAAAAAGCGTAATACGAAAAGTGCACGTGGTAAAAAGCGTTCATCTAATAAGAAGAATAATGAGACTCCATTGCGTTTCGGATTGGCAATCATTTTTGTAGTCCTTTTAATGTTAGGTATTTTTCAATTAGGTATCGTTGGTATTGGAATAGATAGCTTTTTCAATTATTTATTTGGATGGGCACGTTATTTAGTTTATGTCTTATTTATGTTAGCGATTGGATTTCTTGCATATAATGGTAAGTTGCCTAAAACAAGACGATTGACTGGATCAATCTTTTTAGCTATTGCTTTATTATTTGTATTTCAGCTTTACTATTTATTAATGAGTGGAGAGCAGGCTAAACGTGAGCCAGTTTTATCGTATGTATATAAAAGTTATCAACTTTCCTATTTCCCTAATTTTGGAGGGGGATTATTTGGGTATTATTTAGTAGAGTTACTTACACCATTAATCTCAATTGCTGGTGTGGTACTTGTGACTCTTCTTTTATTGATTTCAAGTGTGATACTACTTCAGAAAAAAAGACATCGAGATGTGTCGAAGTCTGTGTTTGAAAAATCGAAAAGCCGAATGTTCAAAGCATATACTTCATATCATACACATAGTGAAAAACGAAAATTGAAGCGCAATGAGAAACGTGAATTAAAAAGACAACAACAAGAGCAACAACCTAAAAATGTATCAGACTTTCCAGAAATACCTATGAATGATGCTGATCATGATGTTTCTGATTTCCCTAATATACCGATTTTCAATTCTAAGGATCATTATGATGCTACATCTCAATCTGAAGCTGAAACAGATACAATTTCAGACCAAAAAATAAAAGCAACACCTTCTGATACCCGACAAACTAAGCGTCCAAGCATCAATGATAACAAGCAAGATCATTCTAAAGTGCCTCAATCTCAAAATGAAGGAACAATTGCTGAAGCAGGCGAAATTGAAAATCAATCATATCAGCTTCCACCATTAACATTACTGAATGATCCTAAAAAGCAAACGACAACTTCAAAAGCTGAAGTTCAACGTAAAGGCAAACTTTTAGAAACAACACTCACTAATTTTGGTGTTAAAGCTAAAGTGACGCAAATCAAAATTGGTCCTGCTGTTACGCAATATGAGGTTCAACCAGCCCAAGGTGTGAAAGTGAGTCGTATTGTTAATTTGCATAGTGATTTAGCTTTGGCTCTAGCAGCTAAAGATATACGTATTGAAGCACCAATACCAGGGAAGTCAGCAGTAGGGATTGAAGTGCCGAATTCAAAGATTTCTTTAGTTACATTGAAAGAAGTATTAGATGAAAAATTCCCTACTCAAAACAAGCTTGAAGTGGCTTTGGGAAGAGATATTTCTGGCGAGCCGATAACTGCTGAATTGAATAAAATGCCACATCTACTCGTAGCTGGGTCGACAGGAAGTGGGAAATCAGTGTGTATCAATGGCATCATTACAAGTATTTTACTTAATGCCAAACCGCATGAAGTCAAATTAATGATGATTGACCCCAAAATGGTTGAACTCAATGTGTACAATGGTATTCCTCACTTACTCACACCTGTAGTTACAAATCCTCACAAAGCATCACAAGCATTAGAAAAAGTTGTAAGTGAAATGGAACGCCGATATGATTTATTCCAGCACTCTGGCACACGCAATATTGAAGGTTATAATGCATTTTTAAAAGTCAAAAATCAAGAATTAGACGAAAAAGAGCCGCTTTTACCTTATATTGTAGTTATTGTGGATGAGTTAGCAGACTTGATGATGGTTGCAGGAAAAGATGTCGAAACAGCGATTACGCGTATTACACAAATGGCACGTGCAGCAGGGATACATCTTATTATAGCTACACAACGTCCGTCTGTAGATGTAATTACAGGATTGATAAAAAATAATATCCCATCAAGAATTGCATTTGCTGTAAGTTCACAAACCGATTCGAGAACGATTATTGATAGTGGTGGTGCAGAGAAATTATTAGGTAAAGGTGATATGCTATTCGTTAAAAACGGAGGATCTTCCAGAACACGTGTACAAGGTGCATTTTTAAGTGATAATGAAGTCCAAAAAGTAGTTGATTATGTAGTACAACAACAAAGAGCCAATTATGTAAAAGAGATGGAGCCTGATGCTCAAACAGATCAATCACAATCTGATAGCGACGATCCTTTATACCATGAAGCATACTTATTTGTTGTTGAAAAACAAAAGGCAAGTACTTCTTTGTTACAAAGACAATTTAGAATAGGCTACAATCGTGCTTCAAGAATTATGGATGATTTAGAAGCAAACCAAGTGATAGGTCCACAAAAAGGAAGTAAACCAAGACAAGTATTAGTTGATTTTAATGAAGGAGAGGTTTAATTCATGTCTGTAAACTTAAATATTAATAAAGTAAAAGACTGGATTCTTAAAGGCATAGAGGCTGAACAAATCAAACCTGGTGAATCTTTACCAGGTTTATTAGAATTAGCCCGAACGTGTGAGGTTTCAATTGATGAGGTTCAAGAAGCGATTCGTGAATTGGTAACTGAACAAATCATCACTGAAAATTTTGAAGAAGGTGCGAGTGTTAAAATACCTCAGCCATTTTTCTATCCTTTAGATGAACTCATGAGCATTGGGAGAATGATTTCTGAAAAAGGTTATAAGCATGGTACAATCTTTTTGAGTTTAGCAGAAGAAGTGGCATCACATGAAGATACCAAATTGATGAACCTCGCTTCCAATACTAAAATAACAGTCATTGAACGTATTCGTACTGCAAATAATAGCCCAGTAGTGTATTGTCTTGATAAAGTAAATGCTAACATTCTTGAACATTTTGGTGGACATGATCAACAGATGTCGATTTTAAAGGCCATTGAGGCAGTGACAGAAAAAGAAATTGCATATGCAGAAACTGAAATTGAATCAATTAGTTATGAGCCGTATATTTCTGAGACACTTAACGCAGATCCGAAAGACGGTTTAATGTTATTAAAGCAAATTCATTATACGAAAGATGGCGCACCTATTTTGTATTCGCTAAATTATTTTAAAAGTAGTCTTGTGAAGTTTCGCACGATTAGAAAACGTCTATAAATATTAAGAATAAGGAGGAGATTATTTGTTAAATCATAAAAATTCAAAAAATAGTAATATACGCGTTTATCAAACAAATAAATTTAAAACAGCAACGATAACGTTTAAGTTTATGGCACCGTTAGACACCCAAACAATGACAAAACGTTCACTACTAAGTAAGTTATTAGTCAGGGCAACAAAGAAATATCCGACTGATAAGTCACTCAATCAATACTTGTCGAAATTATATGGTGCCTATCTAAACAGTTACGTTTCTAAATTCAAGGACAGACATGTGATTACGATCGCCTTAGAAATTGTCAATGAGCGATATCTCCTTGATGATGAACCTTTATTAGAAAAAGGTATAGCACTTTTAAAAGAAGTAATATTGAATCCACTCATAATCAATGAGTCATTTGATGAAACGTACGTTAGGCAAGAAAAAAGTTTATTAAAGAAAAAATTAGCAGCATTAGAAGATAACAAATCGCAAATTGCATTTATACGATTACTTAAACATATGTTTGGAGACCACCCATATCGTTATATGGCAGCAGGGGAACTTAACATGATTGATGATGTAACTGCTTCAGATATTTTTGAAACATATATGTCAATGCTTGAAAATGATTATTGTTCAGTTTACATAGTAGGTAATGTGGATCAGGCTACTGCAACAAAACATATTGAGTCAGAGTTTAATGTTAAACCATTTACATATGAAACTATTCAATTCAAAGAAACTGCGCCGCAACATCAAACGCCAAATGAAATTATAGAAACAGACGATGTTGACCAAGCCAAACTAAATATGGGTTTTCGATTTAATACGTCTATGGGACATCCGGATTTTTATGCACTTGTTGTGTTTAACATGATGTTTGGTGGTGATCCATCATCAGTACTTTTTAATGAAGTGCGTGAACAAAAAAGTTTAGCATATTCTATACATTCTCAAATTGATGGTAAGAATGGGTTTTTATTTGTGACAAGTGGTGTATCGACGAAAGAGTATGTTTTAGCTAAAGATACGATAATTGAAGCATTTGAGAAGTTTAGACAAGGCCAGTTTTCAGATGAACAGTTGAATCTTGCTAAAAAAATTATTTTGTCACACCGTAAAGAAGGTAAAGACAGACCGAAAAGTATTACTGAGATGATGCATAATCAAATTTTAATGACTTTAGATGAACCGTTTGAAACAAAAATTTCAAACGTTTCTAAAAAAGATATCCAAAGAATATGTACTGAAGCAATTATAGATACAACATATATTTTAACAAAGCGTGGTGAAGCGAATGCGTAAAGCACACTATGAGCAAATAGACGAAACAGTATATCAAGCAACGCTAGATAATGGATTAAACGTATTTATTATTCCAAAACGTGATTTTCAAAAAACTTTTGTGACGTATACGACGCAGTTTGGTTCGTTAGACTCTAAATTTAAACCACATCAGTCTGATGATTTTGTAACAGTGCCAGATGGTGTTGCTCATTTTCTAGAGCATAAGCTTTTTGAAAAGGAAGAAGTGGACTTATTTACAGAATTTGCCGAACATGACGCACAGGTTAATGCATTTACAACATTTGACCGTACAAGCTACCTCTTTAGTGCAACAAATCATATTCATGATAATATCATACGTTTATTAAATATGGTTGAGACGCCCTATTTCACGGAAGAATCAGTGGAAAAAGAAAAAGGCATTATCGCTGAAGAAATCAAAATGTATCAAGAACAACCAGGATACCGACTGATGTTTAATACGCTCAAAGGGTTATATCACCAGCATCCTGTTAAAGTAGATATAGCTGGTAGTGTTGAGAGTATTTATGAAATCACGAAAGAGGATTTGTATTTGTGTTACAAAACATTTTATCATCCTTCAAACATGGTACTATTTGTTGTTGGTGATGTTGATCCAACTCAAATATATGAACTCGTAAAGGCCCATGAAGATAAGCGTCAAATTACAGCACAACCAGATATTGTAAGAGATGCTTTAGCAGAGCCTTCGCATATCGAAGAACCCTATATTTCAGAATCAATGACCTTACAATCTTCGCGGCTAATGTTAGGTTTTAAAAATAAATTATATGACCTGACAGATTATCAACGTGTTAAAGAAGATATCGAACTGTCATTCTTTTTTGAAATGATTTATGGTGAAGAAACTGAATTTTATCAAGACTTACTCAATGATGAATTAATCGATGATACATTTAGTTATCAAACTGTTGTAGAGCCTTCGTATAGTTTTTCATTAATGACATCAGCAACTACTGATATTGATCAACTTAAAGCGCGTCTATTAACTGAATTAGACAACAAGCTTGGTCGGTTAAATGATCAAGAAGCATTTGATTTATTAAAGCGTCAGTTTATAGGTGAGTATATTTCAAGTCTTAATGCACCAGAGTATATTGCAAATCAATATACTAAATTTTATTTTGACGGGGTTAGTTTATTTGAATTATTAAATATCGTTGATGAAATCTCATTAGAAAGTTTAAATCAAACGGCACTAAAACGTATAGATTTAAATGAGATGGTAGATAGTCGATTGGAGATGAAATAGTGGCAAAAGCTCTTGTAGTTGGTGGTTCGGGAACGATAGGTCGTGCGATTACGCAGGACCTTCTTTCTTATGGATATGAAGTGATTATAACCTATTATCAAACGCCTATTGAAACATTGCAGACCCTTTATGAAAACCAGCCCGTTCAATTTATCAAAATGGATGCCTCATGTGTTATTGATTTAAATGAAACATTTCAACATATTCAAAATATTGATGTATTAGTTTATGCGAGTGGTAAAAGTCATTTTAGTTTACTTCAAGATGTTAAAGATGATGATATACATGAAGCATATATGATTCATGTCTTTAATTTGATTAAAGTAACACAATATTTTATTTCGCAATTAATGGCAAGTGAAGCGGGTCGTATCATTGTAATTTCATCTATATGGGGTGAGATGGGAGCTAGTATGGAGTCGATTTATTCAACTATGAAGGCGGCGCAAATTGGTTTTGTTAAAGCACTGAGTCAAGAACTTGTTAAAACAAATGTAACGATAAATGCTATTGCGCCTGGTGCTGTAGAAGGGGCAATGACCAATGCTTTAGCTACAGAGGATTACCATACATTATTAGAGGCGTTACCACAAAATAGACTCATACAGCCAAATGAAATTGCACATGTCACACGTTACTTATTATCTAAACAGGCAAAAAGCATTACTGGTACAGTACAAAGGATTAATGGTGGATGGTATTTATAATTTGTTATAATAAATACAAATCTATCATTTGAAACTAAAGGGGTGACGATGGATGATACAAAGGGAAAAAAAAGAGTGGTATTTAGAATATAACATCAATATCAATCGCGAAGGTTTATTAGGTGATGTGTCAAGTTTATTAGGTATGATGGGAATTAATATCGGTGCAATTAATGGTATCGATAAATCGATAAGAGCTTTTATAATCAAGTCAGATAATCATGAAAAAGTCAAACGATTTGAGACATTACTAAAAGAAATTGATGATATTTCATTGCGTGTTTTACGTGAACCTGAACTAAAAGATCGTCTTGCAGTTAGACATGGTCGTTTTGTAAAGCAAGATAAACATAATAAAAAAATTTTTCGTTTTGAACGGGATGATTTAGGATTATTAGTTGATTTTATGGCTGAGATTTTCAAAGAGGATGGCCATAAATTAATTGGCATACGAGGAATGCCACGTGTCGGTAAAACGGAATCAATTGTTGCAGGCAGTGTCTCAGCGCATAAAAAATGGTTGTTTATTAGTTCGACGCTTATTAAACAAACAGTCAGAAGTTCGCTGATTAAGGGAGAATATGATAAAAACCACGTTTATATTATTGACGGAGCAGTTACTGCACGTGAACGAAATCCAAAGCATCAACAACTTGTTAATGAAGTAATGACACTGCCTTCAGTCAAAGTAGTTGAACATCCAGATTTGTTTGTTGAGACGAGTGATTATATTATGGATGATTTTGATTATATTATTGAGTTAAGGGCTGAAGAAAACCAAGAAATTGAATACGATGAGATGAAACAAAAAACGGTAAAAAGTAAAAATAATCTAGATTTCGGTGACCCTTTTGGAGGGTTTGGAGATGGATTTGGATCGTTTTAGAAGGAGTGATGTACTTTGAAGTTAATTGGCGAAGTTTTAAAAGGAAAAAGGGAACGACTAGGAATGACACTTAATGAACTGGAAAAACGTACGCATATTCAAAGGCACGTGCTTATGAGTATCGAAAAAAATGAATTTGAAATATTGAATCATCCTGAATATGTCCGAGGATTTATTAAAAAATATGCACAAGTCGTTAACACAGACAGTCAGCATTTGTTAGAACAACATCAAGAAGAGCTTCCCGCTATTCATAAAAGTGCACAAGAAGCGTTAGTGCAATTGTCAAATCAAAGTACATTAACGAATCAAACTGAAGACAATCAAGCTAAACAATTAAGTTTAATTTTAATTATCTTTTTTGTAGTAACAGCAGTATTTTGGGGGCTACTCACATTTATGTTATAATATAATAATATGTAAAAGATATTGAAAAGAGGAAAAAACATGAATATACCTAATCAAATAACACTATTTCGTGTCATTTTAATTCCACTTTTTATGTTATTTGCATTAGTTGATTTTGGTTTTGGTCAAGTGCAAATATTGGATGGACAATCTGTACGTCTGGAGTTTTTAATCAGTGGTATTATTTTTATAGTAGCTTCATTAAGTGATTTTGTTGATGGATATCTTGCGCGTAAGTGGCAACTGGTTACGAATATGGGGAAATTTCTAGATCCGTTAGCTGATAAGTTATTAGTTTCTGCAGCATTAATTGTTTTAGTAGAACTGCAATTGACAAGTTCAGTTGTTGCAATCATTATTATTGCAAGAGAATTTGCGGTAACTGGTTTAAGACTTTTACAAATTGAACAAGGCTTTGTGAGTGCAGCAGGTCAACTTGGTAAAGTGAAAACAGCTGTTACAATGGTTGCATTAATTTTCATTTTATTAGGGGAACCATTGAGTCAGTGGCTTGGATTGTCATTAGGTCAAATTTTATTATACGTAGGGGTGTTCTTTACTGTTTTATCAGGAATTGAATATTTCTATAAAGGTAAAGACGTATTTTTAAAAGATAAGCAAGCATAGTTTTTGAATATGAAAAGGTTGGGATGAAAGCATTTAGGATTAGAGTAGAACGAAATGATTTAACCATTCAAATCTGATGTTCTATTGTATATCCTGCTTTTGGGAACTATTAAATGGTTTCCCAGAGTATGATTGCTTTATATCCTAACCCTTTTATTTTATGATTTGTCTATTTATTGAAAGTGAGGGACAAATATGGACGTATGTATTATAGCTGTAGGTTCTGAATTATTACTAGGTCAAATTACAAATACAAATGCGCAATATTTATCAAAGAAATTGAATGAAGCGGGGTATCATGTTAAAAAGCACATTGTTGTGGGAGATAACAAAGCGCGCTTAACACAAGTGTCAAAGAATGCGTTAGAGCAATTCGACATAATCATTTACACTGGCGGACTTGGGCCAACAAAAGATGATTTGACGAAACAAACGATTGCCAAAATGTTAAATAAGTCCTTAGTGATGGATTCAGAGGCACTTATTTATATAGAACGCTATTTTAAAGCTCAAGGTAAAGTCATGACACCTAACAATAAGCAACAAGCATTAGTCATTGAAGGTGCACACGTTTTAAAGAATAAAGTAGGAATGGCACCTGGTATATTTGTAGAATATGGAAATAAAGCAATCGTCATGCTACCGGGACCACCTAAAGAGATGAAGCCCATGGTCGATTATGAATTGATGCCTTTATTGTATCAAGAAGACCAAACAATTTATTCAGAGGTGTTAAGGTTTTGTGGTATAGGTGAATCACAAATTGAAACGGAGCTTATAGATTTGATAGAAGCCCAGGACAATCCAACTATCGCCCCGTTAGCAGGTGCACATGAAGTGACAATTCGTTTAACTGCGGATGGAAGAACTGTAGAAGACTGTCAGAGGCTCATTCGTCCCATTAAAGAAGAAATATTAAACCGCGTAGGTCGATACTACTATGGCTTGAATGATATGACTCCAGAGAGAGCTGTAATGAATAGACAAAAGCATAGTATTGCAATTTATGATGGCGTTACACAAGGATTATTATATTCAAGGTTAAAAACGGAAGACATCAATAATCATTTGAAAGGGTATCTTATTGATCATGATATTTATTTAAATCATCAACGTCCTATTCAGCAGCAATTACAATATAGTGTCGCATTAGTACAACAATTATTTAATACGTCTCAAGCGATTACGATTCTCTCAAACGGGAATAATATTCATGTCGGTTTTTTATCTCATGATCAATATTTTGAATGTCAATTTAAAATGAGCGATGAACGCCAATTAAAGCGAGATAGAAGTCAAAATTATGTTCTTATAGAATGGCTAAACTGGCTTAAATCATAAATGAAATAGGTATTAAAATAACTTTTCGGAAGTACGTGTGTTCGATATTTTTAGATTTTGATTTTGTAAAATACGAACAAATATTCGTAAAAAAGTTGTAATTGTCATGAATGTCGTGTATAGTTAAATTAAGTTAAAATCGAATTGTAGGAGGTCCTAGATTGGATAACGAACGTCAAAAAGCATTAGATACAGTAATTAAAAATATGGAAAAATCATTTGGTAAAGGTGCAGTCATGAAACTCGGTGACAATAAAGATAGACGTGTATCAAGTGTATCAAGTGGTTCTGTTACATTAGACCATGCACTCGGTGTTGGTGGCTACCCGAAAGGCCGTATTATAGAGGTGTATGGTCCAGAAAGTTCAGGTAAAACTACGGTTGCATTACATGCCATTGCCGAAGTACAAAAAAATGGTGGGGTGGCTGCATTTATTGATGCAGAACATGCGCTTGACCCAGTGTATGCTGAAGCATTAGGTGTCGACATTAATAATTTATATTTGTCACAACCCGATCATGGTGAACAGGGGCTTGAGATTGCTGAAGCATTTGTACGTAGTGGAGCGGTAGATATCGTTATTGTCGATTCAGTTGCAGCACTTACACCAAAAGCCGAAATTGAAGGTGAAATGGGAGATACGCATGTAGGTTTACAAGCGCGATTAATGTCACAAGCGCTAAGAAAGTTATCAGCAGCTATCTCAAAGTCTAAAACGACAGCCATCTTTATTAACCAAATTCGTGAAAAAGTAGGGGTAATGTTCGGAAATCCGGAGACGACGCCTGGTGGACGAGCTTTAAAATTCTATAGTTCAGTACGTTTAGAAGTACGTCGTGCAGAACAACTTAAGCAAGGTCAAGACATTGTAGGTAACCGTACAAAAATAAAAGTAGTTAAAAACAAAGTGGCACCACCATTCAAAGTAGCTGAAGTTGACATTATGTATGGTAAGGGTATTTCACGTGAAGGTGAACTTATAGATTTAGGTGTACAATATGATATTGTAGATAAGTCTGGTGCTTGGTACTCTTATAACGGTGAACGCATGGGACAAGGTAAAGAAAACGTGAAACAATTTTTAAGTGACAATCCTCAAATTGAAAATGCAATTGATCGTCAATTACGTGAAAAATTAGGTATTTTTGATGGAGATGTAGAAGAGTCCCACCCTTCAGAAGAAGCACAAACATTATTTGACGAGTAATAAATTGTGTTTCAGTAAAATAAAATGTGAAGCAGACAAAGCGTCTCATAATCTAGACGGCTTTGCTGCTTTTTTAATGTCATTAAACTAGAAACATTAGATAACCTTTATCTACTCTTTAAATTTTCAGTAAAGACATTAACATGTGTAACTAAATATTAAAAGATGAAGGGTTTTTACTACTGAAATTGAAAAAATAGAAAAAATACGACAATAAGTTAAGTTATAAATGATTGATGGCAACATTTTAACACATTGCTGTCAGAAACCTTGATTTTTAACCTTTCAAACCGTACAATTGAAGTTGTATGATTCTTATTTAATTCATATAATCATATAAATTGTTATTGATATACAGAAGAAATCCTAGAAAAAGGAGGTGTTTGTGTGAATTTATTAAGCCTCTTACTCATTTTGTTGGGTATTATTCTAGGAGTTGTTGTTGGGTACTTTATCGCCCAAAATTTGATTCATCAAAAGTTAATGCAGGCCAAAAGTACTGCTAGAGATATTATTGAGCAAGCCAATAAAGAAGCAGAAAATCTCAAAAAAGAGAAACTCATAGAAGCAAAAGAAGAAAATCAATTGCTTCGTGAACGTTCAGAAAGTGAACTTAGAGAAAGACGTGGCGAGCTACAAAAACAAGAGTCCCGACTTCTTCAAAGAGAGGAAAACCTTGACCGAAAATCTGATCTGTTAGATAAAAAGGATGAGATTTTAGAAGAAAAGGAATCTAAACTTGAAGAAAGACAACAACAAGTAGATATAAAAGAGAGTAGTGTTCAATCTATAATAATGAAGCACGAACAAGAATTAGAACGCATCTCCGGTCTTACGCAAGAAGAAGCACGTGAGGAACAATTTTCACGTGTTGAAGAAGAATTGTCACAAGATATTGCAGTTTTAGTGAAAGAAAAAGAACGAGAAGCAAAAGAAAAAGTGAACCAAAAAGCAAAAGAACTTTTAGCTACTGTCGTTCAACGTTTTGCTGCTGATCATACGTCTGAATCTACTGTATCAGTCGTTAATTTACCTAATGATGAAATGAAAGGACGTATTATTGGTCGAGAAGGACGCAATATCCGTACCCTCGAAACATTAACAGGTATAGATTTAATCATTGATGATACACCTGAAGCAGTTATTCTTTCTGGGTTTGATCCAGTAAGACGAGAAATTGCAAAAACAGCTTTAATTAATTTAGTTTCGGATGGAAGAATTCATCCAGGACGTATAGAAGATATGGTTGAAAAAGCACGTAAAGAAGTTGATGAAATTATTAGAGAAGCAGGAGAGAATGCAACATTTGAATTAAATATTCATAATATGCATCCTGACTTAGTTAAAATTTTAGGACGTATGCATTATAGAACGAGCTATGGTCAAAATGTTTTAAAACATTCAATTGAGGTTGCATATCTGTCAGGTATGCTTGCTGCAGAATTGAACGAAGATGTCGCGTTGGCTAAACGAGCAGGTTTACTTCATGATATTGGCAAAGCAATTGACCATGAGGTAGAGGGTAGTCACGTTGAAATTGGTGTTGAGCTTGCTCAAAAATACAATGAACCTGAAACAGTGATTAATGCTATTCACTCACATCATGGTGACGTAGAGCCAACTTCAATTATATCTATCCTAGTAGCAGCAGCGGATGCATTATCAGCTGCGCGTCCAGGTGCTCGTAAAGAAACTTTAGAAAACTATATTAAGCGTTTAGAACGTCTTGAAGCAATTTCTGAGAACTACGATGGTGTTGAAAAAGCTTATGCAATTCAAGCAGGTCGAGAAATACGAGTTATCGTATCACCTGATAATATTGATGATTTAAAGGCACATCGTTTAGCTCGAGATATTAAAAATCAAATAGAAGATGAACTACAATATCCTGGTCATATTAAGGTGACAGTTGTTCGTGAGACGAGAGCAATTGAATATGCAAAATAAAAGGTAAAATGATAAGGTTAGAATAAAAAGTTTGAGTCGGACTATGATTAATTCGCTCAGGCGTTTATTCTAACCTTTTTAGGTTTATCAGGTCTATAATAAATCGGACTGGTGTATAAATAATTTCATTTATTTGATTGTTCCATAAAGCCTCGCTTTTCTAGGCGCCTCACCTCAACTCATTTTAAGATTGAACTTACCCAATCTTAAAATGGATTTTCGGTTACGGCAAGATGCCTCAGAAGTCTCGGCTTAGGAATCAATCAAATGTGCTATATTTATTCACACCCTTAAGTTATAAAGTATGTTTTACCAACTCAATTTTACTGATTTATGTTGTATTAAAAGAGGCATTAATGTTCAAGACTTTATGATCACACAACGAAAAAGGAGTTAAGCAATCCATTATTGCATAACGCCTTAATTTAATGCGACCAGTCCAATTTGACTGAGAGCCTAATAAACCGGGTTGGTTGAATGTTGAATCATGCATTTCATCAGTCCGGTTATTTTAATGACTGAACTTTTTCTTTTAATTTAGATAAGGATACGAAAGTGTCTTGTTTTAAGGATAACAGTGAGTTATGACATGCATACACGACGTATTGATGGTGAGACTCCTGAGGCTATCCCCTCGGAAAGCGATGTCATATCATACAAAGTTCTATCATAATATCATAAAATGAAGCGCTAAGATGCATTTTTATTGAAAATCATCTTAGCGCTATTTACTTTGGGTATGATGTCCCAGCCTTATATATCGGAAGAGATTGGATAGCATTTATCACTTTTTATAAGAGAAATTTACTGTACCCAAGCCTCTTTCGATAATTGATATAAATCCACTTAGTTGTTATCGCAAAGTCCCAGTCTAGTATCGCGTATTTCTGAAAGTGACTCAGAAGTATCCATTCTGTGTGAAGCAATATTAGAATAACGTTCTGCAATTCGATATGCATTAATATATAACTCAATACTGTCTTTAGCGATATCCTCAGCTGTTTCCTTTTTGGATGGATTCGCACTTACTACAAGTTCAGCAAATTTTTCCGGATTAATGTTAATAGACATAAATTGAATGACAACTCCTAAATGTTTTATTGATTGAAAATAATTTAAAAGTTTTAAAGTCCTAGAAAGAACATTTAAAACTTATTATTTACAAATACCCTATTGTGAGAATATTAATCTTTTATATAAATAATTCTTTTATAAAAATGATAAATGCTCAAATAAGCACTTGAATAACAAAGTGAAAAGTGTTAAGTTTTATTCAAGTATAAATTTGAATGAAAAGAGGCAATGTTCAAATGCGCAAAAATAATATAGAAGTTTGTGAAACTTTTAGTATCAATTCGAAAGCAGTTAACAATGTAAAAAATGAAATCAAAGCATCAAATATTACTGAAGTAAGTCATATGTTGAAAAGTATTGCTGATGAAAATAGAGCAAAAATGACATATGCTTTGTGTATTCATGAAGAATTGTGTGTATGTGATATCGCTGAAATTCTCAATATTACAGTAGCAAACGCGTCGCATCACTTAAGGCTTTTGTATAAGAACGGAATTGTCACTTTCAGAAAAGACGGGAAACGAGCGTTTTATCGTTTATATGATGAACATATTCGTCAAATTATATTGTTATCAATCGAACATAAGAAAGAAGTTGATTACGATGACAAAGATTAAAGAAGTATTTAAAATCGAAGGCCTGTCATGTGCAAATTGTGCAAATAAGTTTGAGAAAAACGTTAAAAAAATAAAAACTGTGGAAGATGCTGTTGTTAATTTTGGTGCATCTAAAATATATGTTGAGGGGCATGTTACAATAGATGAGTTAGAGCATGCAGGTTCGTTTGAAAACCTTTCTATTAAACCAGAACATCATGTTGATCGTTCGAAGGTGGGCGCTCGTAACCCTTCAGAATTAACATTAGTAGGAAAAATCAAATTATTTTATCATAACTATCAAAAAGTTTGTATAGCGACATTATTGTTGGCTTTAGGTTACTTTTCTTATTTTGGGTTAGGTCAATATCATCTAGTGACACTTCTACTCTATCTTTTCTCAATTTTATTAAGTGGACACCAATTAATCATTCAAGGTTTTAAAAATTTAATCCATTTTGAATTTGATATGCAAGCTTTAATGACTATTGCTGTTATTGGAGGGCTATTAATTGGGCAATGGGGAGAAGTGGCTGTTGTTATCATTTTATTTGCGATAAGTGAGGAATTGGAAGCATATGCTATGTCTAAAGCGCGTAAATCGATGGAATCTTTAATGGAAATCGCACCTCAACAAGCGACGGTCATACGTGGCGATCAGAGATTGAATGTAAATGTAGAAGAGGTTAAAGTCAACGAACTTATTTATATCAAACCCGGTCAAAAAATCCCATTAGATGGTAAGATTAAATTTGGAAGTGCTTTTGTGAACGAAGCAGCTGTCACTGGTGAATCCATGCCTGTTCAAAAAAGTGTGGATGAACACGTTTTTGCAGGAACTTTAAATATGGATGGCCTTTTAAAGGTTCAAGTTTCAAAAATATCAAGTGAGACTACAATTGCTAAAATCATTCAATTAGTCGAGAAAGCACAAGTTGAAAAAGCACCACAACAACAATTTATTGAAAAATTTGCTAAATATTATACACCGCTTATTATGTTGATTGCATTAACTGTTGCCATCATGCCGCCTCTCTTTTTTAATGGAAGCTGGGTTGATTGGATTTATCAAGGCCTTTCTGTATTAGTAGTGGGGTGTCCTTGTGCCCTTGTTATTGCGACACCGATTTCAATTGTTTCAAGTATAGGAAATGCTGCTAAAAATGGTGTGCTGATTAAAGGTGGTGTACACCTTGAACAATTAAGCAAAATTCGAGCGATTGCTTTTGACAAAACAGGAACACTGACATTAGGGCAACCTGAAGTAAAGCATTTTGAATACTTAGGCCAGTCTGAAGATCAATATTCACATCTGAGTAATATTGCTTCGATAGAAAATGAATCGCAACATCCTGTAGCAAAAGCACTGTATGATTATTTGACTAAACATTTTAATATGAATATAACAGCAGCACATGCGATTCAATCTATTAATGGTCGTGGTATAAGAGGATTTAATGAAAAAAATAGTTATACGATTGGACATCCACCTTTGTTCGAGAATATAGATAGTCAAATATTAAATCGTATAAGAGAGCTCGAAAACCAAGGTATGACTGTTGTTTTAGCTGCTTGCAATCAAGATGTTTTTGCGTTGTTTGGCATACAAGATCAAGTACGTGAGCAATCGGAAAATACAATATCAGAACTCAAAAAATTAGGCATTCAAAATTTAATTATGCTTACAGGAGATAATGAGTCAAGTGCGAAATCAGTAGGAGATCGATTAGGATTGACGAAAATCAAAGCATCACTATTACCAGAAGACAAACTAAATTTTATTCAAAATTTAGAAAGAAATCATACATCGGTTGCAATGATAGGTGATGGTGTCAATGATGCACCGGCATTAGCTCGAGCTTCTGTTGGCGTTTCAATGGGGGCAGCTAGTACAGATGTGGCTATAGAAACGGCAGATATCGCATTGATGGGTGATGACATATCAAAACTACCTTACGCATACAAATTAAGTCGTTCGACTATGAATGTCGTTAAAACGAATATTATTTTTGCAATTGCTATAAAAGTAATCGCATTATTACTTGTTATTCCGGGATGGTTAACCTTATGGATTGCTATATTCTCAGATATGGGAGCAACACTGATTGTCGCATTAAATGCGATTCGATTACTGTATGTTAAATCAAGCTAATTAATCGCAACTGTTGTTTCATGAAAATGTGAGCTTTTTTAATTGTTTTAGTGCCGGTTTTACATTTAGTGATGATAACCTCAATGATTGACATCATTATTCAAAAAGATACAATGTATTAAAGAACGTCTAGTTTAATTAAGACATAACGACTAGGCATTAGAGAGGACGTAACTGAATATGAGAATTTTATTTATAGGGGATATCGTAGGAAAAGTAGGACGTGAAGCCATAACTGAAATACTACCTAAACTTAAACAACGCTATCGACCGACAGTGACAATCGTCAACGCTGAAAATGCAGCACATGGAAAAGGAATAACAGAAAAAATATATAAGCAGTTATTAAGAGAAGGTGTTGATTTCATTACTATGGGTAATCATACATATGGTCAACGTCAAATTTACGAATTCATTCAAGATGCTAAACGTATGGTAAGGCCAGCAAATTTTCCGGAAGAAGCACCCGGTATAGGTATGCGTATGATTAATCTTAATGATAAAAAACTAGCGATTATTAATTTGCAAGGACGTAGTTTTATGCCTGTTATAGATGATCCATTCAAAAAAGCGGATCAATTGATTCAAGAAGCTCAAAAAGAAACCAACTATATTTTTGTGGATTTTCATGCTGAGACTACATCTGAAAAGAATGCAATGGGTTGGTATCTAGATGGTAGAGTAAGTGCTGTAGTTGGAACACATACACATATACAGACAGCGGATGAACGTATTTTAAACCAAGGAACCGCGTATATTACTGATGTGGGAATGACAGGATATTACGATGGGATTTTAGGAATTAATCGTGATGAGGTCATTACACGTTTTATCACAAGTTTGCCTCAAAGGCACGTTGTACCAGATGAAGGTAGAAGTGTTTTATCAGGCGTAGTTATTGATCTTAAGGAAGATGGAAGTGCTAAGCAAATTGAACGTATTTTAATTAATGATGATCATCCTTTTGAATCGTTTGGATCAAATGCATTTAAAATTTAAATGCAACGTTTCATCTTAAATATATTAACAATAGTGGCTGACTAAAGGTAAAAGAATGATGTATCTGGTTGGTCACTTTTTAATATTAAAAAATACCATTTTTCTAAGCAGTTGTATCATCATTGTTAGCTGTTTAGTCAAAACAAAGCTTATTCAAACGATGATTTTGATATCGTCCATTAGTATGAATTTTGTTATAACCCATTAGATTTTGAGGAAAATCATGGGTTATTTTGTTATGATATTGAGTGAATTAAACGTGTAGGAGGCTAAATCTATGAAATCTCAAGTATCATGGAAAGTCGGTGGGCAACAAGGCGAAGGAATTGAATCAACTGGTGAAATCTTCGCTACTGCTATGAACCGAAAAGGATACTATTTATACGGTTATCGTCATTTTTCAAGCCGTATCAAAGGTGGCCATACTAACAATAAAATCCGTGTATCGACAACGCCTGTCCATGCTATAAGTGATGATTTAGATATACTTGTGGCATTTGATCAAGAAACGATCGAATTGAATTATCACGAAATGCGTGAAGATAGTGTGATTTTAGCTGATAGTAAAGCAAAGCCAGAAAAACCAGAAGACTGTAAAGCGCAACTTGTGAGTGTGCCATTTACTGAAATTGCTAAGGAATTAGGCACAGCACTGATGAAAAATATGGTTGCAATTGGTGCAACAGCGGCATTGATGGATTTAAATACTGAAACATTTAAAATGTTAATTGCTAATATGTTTGAAAAGAAAGGTCAAAAAGTGGTTGACTTAAATATTCAAGCATTAGAAGAAGGGTACCAATCAATGCAATCACAAAGTTCAGACATACAAGGTGATTTTGAACTTGAAGAAGGAAGTGGCTCACCACACCTTTATATGATTGGAAATGATGCTATTGGATTAGGTGCTATTGCTGGCGGTTCAAGATTTATGGCTGCTTATCCTATTACACCGGCTTCAGAAATAATGGAATATATGATTGATAACTTACCTAAAGTAGGTGGAACAGTTATCCAAACAGAAGATGAAATTGCTGCAGCGACGATGGCAATTGGATCAAATTACGCAGGGGTGCGTGCGTTTACTGCTTCTGCTGGACCGGGATTATCGCTAATGATGGAAGCAATTGGATTATCAGGCATGACAGAGACGCCACTTGTCATTATGAATACACAGCGTGGAGGTCCATCAACAGGTCTACCAACAAAGCAAGAGCAATCAGACTTGATGCAAATGATTTATGGGACACATGGTGACATTCCTAAAATAGTAGTTGCACCGACTGATGCGGAGGATGCCTTCTACTTAACAATCGAAGCTTTTAACTTGGCTGAAGAATATCAATGCCCAGTCATCATTTTAAGTGATTTACAACTTTCTTTAGGTAAGCAAACGGTTAAGCAACTAGATTATAGTAAAATTGAAATTAAGCGAGGCGCTACAATCACTGAAGACATTGAACGTGATCCAGATGATAAAAATTATTTCAAGCGTTATGCTTTAACTGAGACAGGTGTCTCACCAAGACCTATTCCTGGTGTCAAAGGTGGCATACATCATGTGACAGGGGTTGAGCATAATGAAGAAGGTAAACCGAGTGAGAATGCTGAAAATCGTCACAACCAAATGAACAAGCGTATGCGCAAAACAGAACGCTTATTAATTGAACAACCTGTAGAAGGCGAATTAAAACATGAGCAAGCGGATATATTATATCTCGGTTTTATCTCAACGAAAGGTGCCATTCAAGAAGGTGTAGAACGATTAGAAAATAAAGGACATAAAGTCAATCATTTACAAATTCGTCAACTTCATCCTTTCCCAAGTCAACTGATTCAAGATGCAGTAGATCAAGCACAAAAAGTAGTCGTAGTAGAGCATAATTACCAAGGACAGCTTGCAAATATTATCAAAATGAATGTGAATTTAGCCGATAAACTTGTTAATCAAGTCAAATACGACGGCACACCATTTTTACCGTTTGAAATAGAAGAAAAAGGTCATGAGATATTAAAAACGTTAAAGGAGAGAGTGTAATTGGCTACATTTAAAGATTTTAGAAATAGTGTCAAACCGAACTGGTGCCCAGGTTGTGGCGACTTTTCAGTTCAAGCAGCTATACAAAAAGCAGCAGCAAATGTTGGACTTGAGCCGGAAGATGTCGCTTTAATTACAGGAATTGGTTGCTCTGGACGACTTTCTGGTTACGTAAACTCTTACGGTGTGCACTCAATTCATGGACGTGCGTTGCCTTTAGCACAAGGTGTCAAGATGGCCAATCGTGATCTAACGGTTATCGCTTCAGGGGGAGATGGAGATGGTTATGCCATTGGTATGGGGCATACCATTCATGCCCTACGCAGAAATATGAACATAACGTATATCGTCATGGATAACCAAATATACGGACTAACTAAAGGTCAAACCTCTCCATCTTCTGCGCCAGGATTTATTACGAAAACAACGCCTAAAGGTAGCATTGAACAAAATGTAGCGCCTTTAGAATTAGCGTTGTCATCAGGTGCAACATTTGTGGCGCAAGGCTTTTCAAGTGATATCAAGGCGCTCACAAAAATGATTGAAGATGCTATTAATCATGATGGTTTTTCATTTGTGAATGTATTTTCACCATGTGTAACTTATAATAAGGTAAATACGTATGATTGGTTCAAAGAGAACTTAACAAGCATTGATGATATTGAAGATTATGATCAAACCAATAAACAAAAAGCGATGCAAACAGTACTTGAATATGAATCGTTATTAAAAGGGATCATTTATCAAGATACCACAACACCTTCATATGAATCACAAATAAGCGAATTAGGTGAAACACCACTAGCACATCAAGATATCAAGTTAGATCAAGCACAATTCGAGTCGCTTACAAAACAATTTGTCTAATATTCAGAGGGCTTATTTTCAGTTATACTATAATTGAAAATAAGCTTTTTATATTTTGTAATACATTGGAGGGATAAATGATGATCGATACATTAATGAGCATTCAAATCATACCTGAAACACCCAATGGAGAAGATGTCATTCCGTATGTAGATGAAGCGATTTCGATTATTGGACAGTCAGGGCTCAATTATAGAGTAGGTCCATTGGAAACAACGGTTGAAGGAGAAATGAGTGAATTATTAATATTAATTCAAAAGTTAAATGAGCGAATGGTTGAATTAGAAGTGCCAAGTGTTATCAGTCAAGTTAAATTCTATCATGTTCCAGAAGGGATTAGCATTGAAACATTGACTTATAAATATGATTAAATTTGAAATATAAAACTTTAAATTCACACCAACCATTGAATTTCGCTTCTTTGCACTTTTGTACATTTTTTAATATAATGAACTAATGATATATGGGCAGAAAGGGTTTTGTATGTGAATGAAGAACAAAGAAAAGCTGGGACGATAGATGTTTTAGCTAATCGTAAAGATAAAGATGAAAAAGATTATAGTAAATATTTTGATTTTGAACACGTTTATCAGCCCCCAAGTCTAAAAGAAGCCAAAAAACGTGGTAAAGAAACTGTTGAATACAATAGAGATTTTCAAATAGACGAAAAATATCGTGGTATGGGAAAAGGTCGTACATTTTTAATTAAAACATATGGATGTCAGATGAATGCACATGATACAGAAGTCATGGCAGGTATTTTTACTGCATTAGGATACACACCAACAGAAGACATCAATGTTGCTGATGTTATCTTATTAAATACATGTGCGATTCGAGAAAATGCTGAAAATAAAGTTTTTGGTGAAATCGGTAATCTCAAACACATTAAACAAGAACGCCCTGATTGTTTAATAGGTGTTTGTGGATGTATGTCACAAGAAGAATCAGTTGTCAACAAAATTTTAAAGTCTTATCAAAATGTTGATATGATTTTTGGAACGCATAATATTCACCGTTTGCCACAAATTTTAGAAGAAGCATATTTATCAAAAGCAATGGTCGTCGAAGTTTGGTCTAAAGAAGGAGACGTCATTGAGAATTTACCAAAAGTACGAGACGGTCAAATCAAAGCATGGGTTAATATTATGTACGGTTGTGATAAATTTTGTACATACTGTATCGTACCGTTTACACGTGGTAAAGAGCGTAGTCGTCGCCCACAAGATATTATTGATGAAGTACGTGAACTTGCACGAAAAGGTTACCAAGAAATCACATTGTTAGGACAGAATGTTAACGCTTATGGTAAAGACTTAGAAGACATTGAGTACGGTTTAGGAGATTTATTAGAAGATATCTCAAAAATTGATATTCCACGCGTTCGATTTACGACGAGTCATCCATGGGACTTTACAGACAGAATGATTGAAGTCATTGCAAATGGCGGAAATATTGTGCCGCATATTCACTTGCCAGTACAATCAGGTAACAATCAAGTACTTAAAATTATGGGGCGTAAATATTCTCGTGAAAGTTACCTAGATCTTGTTTCTCGCATTAAAGCGGCTATACCTGATGTTGCACTGACAACTGATATTATTGTAGGCTATCCGAATGAAACAGAAGAACAATTTGAAGAAACACTCTCATTATATGAAGAAGTCGGATTTGAACATGCTTATACTTACATTTATTCTCAACGTGACGGCACACCAGCTGCTAAAATGAAAGATAATGTACCTACAAAAGTGAAAAAAGAACGCCTTCAACGTTTGAACCAATTAGTAGCACAGTATTCTTCTGAAGCATTAAAGGCTTATGAAGGTGAAACAGTACGTGTGTTATGTGAAGGTGCTAGTAAAAAAGACGATGAGGTACTTGCGGGGTATACTGAAAAGAATAAATTAGTTAATTTCCGTGCACCGCATGAAGTGATTGGTCAAATTGTCGATGTAAAGATTACTGAAGCGAAACAATTCTCGTTAAATGGTGAGTTTGTTGGCGTTAGTGAATCATTAATGGTGACAAAATAAATGACTTATACACGTGAAGATATTTTGAGTGCGACATCTAAATTAGCAAAGCATATACAAGATTTGGATACTGTCAAAACATATCAGAGAATTGAAGAACAAATTCATCAAAATAAAAAAATATCAAACTATATGAATACACTCAAACAATCACAAAAGCAATCGGTCAATTTTCAAAATTATAATAAACCCAATGCTTATAAGCGTTCTGAAGCAACAATTGAGACAATCCGAAATCAAATTGATGATATTCCTATCGTGACACAGTTTCGTAAATCACAGGAAGAAACAAATGATTTCTTGCAATTGGTAATAGAAACTATGTCCAAAAGACTTCAGGAAAATATTCGTGTTGAAGAGAAGGAGTGATAATGATGAATAGACGTAAATTAACATTGACGGCTTTATTTATTGCGTTTAACGTTGTTTTAAGTACGGTTATTATCATTCCTTTTGGACCCGTCAAAGCGGCGCCAGTTCAACATTTTATCAATGTTTTAAGTATTGTATTATTAGGACCGTGGTTCGGACTTGCTCAGGCTTTTTTATCCTCATTCATTCGCGTGATGTTCGGAACAGGATCAATATTTGCATTTCCAGGGAGCATGATTGGCGTATTAGTCGGGAGCTTGTTCTATTATGTCAACAGACATTTATTTGTTGCGGCAATCGGTGAAGTTGTTGGTACAGGTATCATTGGGAGTTTGGTATGTATCCCTATCGCTTGGTTATTACAACTGAATGATTTTTTAATCAAGCCGTTAATGACCGTATTTATCGTTTCAAGTTTTATAGGTGCTACAGTAAGCTATTTGTTACTTATTTTGCTCAAAAAGCGTGGCATCATTGATAGAATCAATTCAAAAACAAAGTGATTCTTAACATATTAGACGGGGCTGAAAGTTTTCATGTTTTATGACGCTTTCAGCCTTTATTTATACATATACTAAAAAGCTTTCATTTTCTAAGTATACAATGTTATAAGCAACCATTCGTTGTAACTTAGAAATTTTGTTAAAATAGATACATTCAAAAAGAGAATGAGAAGGATTGTGAGAAAATGTCAAATGTAACGCCAATGATGAAACAATATCTCAATATTAAAGCATGTCATGAAGATGCTTTATTGTTTTTTAGATTAGGAGATTTTTATGAATTATTTTTTGATGATGCCATCACCGCTTCTCGTGTTTTAGAAATTACTTTGACTAAGCGAGATGCTAAGAAAGAAAAACCTATTCCAATGGCAGGAGTGCCATATCATTCTGCTGATCGATACATTGAAACATTAATTCAAAATGGCTATAAAGTAGCGATATGCGAACAAATGGAAGACCCTAGACAGGTCAAAGGTATGGTTAAAAGGGAAGTTGTACGTATTGTGACACCTGGCACAGTCATGGATAAAGGCGGTGTAGATGATAGTCAAAACAACTATATTTTAAGTTTTATTCAAGATGATACATATGCATTAAGTTATTGTGATATATCTACTGGTGAACTTAAAGTCACGCATTTTGATGATGAAAGCACCTTAATCAATGAAATAACAACAATCAAACCAAATGAAATTGTTGTGAATCAACCACTAACTGACTCCCTAAAGCGCCAACTCAATATGATAACGGAAACAATAACTGTAAAATCTGACATCTCGAATGAAAGTTATTCAGTCAATGCTGTCTCAGATTCATTAATGTATCGAGCAGTTCAAATTTTATTAGATTATGTTTTTGAAACACAAAAAAGAGACTTATCTCATATTGAAAAGGTTCAAGTATATGAAGCGTTAAACTATATGAAGATGGATTTTTATGCCAAACGTAATCTTGAATTAACTGAAAGTATCAGGTTAAAGTCAAAAAAAGGCACATTACTTTGGTTAATGGATCAAACGAAAACACCTATGGGTGCAAGACGTCTGAAACAGTGGATAGATCGTCCTCTAATTCAACAATCAGAAATCACAAAGCGTCACGATGCGGTAGATCAATTTTTGCAGTATTTTATTGAACGAGATACATTAAGAGATTATTTAACAGAAGTTTATGATATCGAACGTCTTGTTGGTCGTGTGAGCTACGGTAATGTGAATGCCAAAGACTTAGTGCAACTTAAACATTCGATTGCACAGATACCATCTATCAAATCATTGCTCCAATCGATTGCACACGATGCTATCGCGCATTTTAACGCGCTAGAACCATTGGATGACTTATTAGATGTTTTGCAAAATAGTCTCGTTGATGAACCCCCACTGTCTGTTAAGGAAGGTGGATTATTCAAATCAGGATTTAATCAAAAACTCGATGAATATTTAGATGCCTCAAAAAATGGGAAACAGTGGCTCGCTGAATTACAAGCTAAAGAACGAGAAAGAACGGGAATTAAATCTTTAAAAATTAGCTTTAACAAAGTTTTTGGTTACTACATTGAAATCACAAGAGCCAATCTAGCCCAATTTGATGCAGATGCTTATGGATATGAACGAAAACAAACATTATCCAATTCTGAACGTTTTATTACGGATGAGTTAAAAGAGAAAGAGGCTATCATTTTAGGTGCTGAAGATAACGCTATTGAATTAGAATATCAATTGTTCACTGAATTGCGAGAGTACGTCAAAACATTCACAGTAAGGTTACAAAAACAGGCAAAAATGATATCAGAGCTAGATTGCTTACAAAGTTTTGCTGAAATTGCACAACGATATAATTATGTACGTCCTTTATTTAGTCAAGATAAAACGCTAGAGCTCATTGATTCACGTCATCCAGTCGTTGAGAGAGTAATGGATTACAATGATTATGTACCAAACGATTGCCATTTAAATGAAAATACGTCTATATATTTAATTACAGGGCCTAATATGTCCGGTAAATCAACATACATGAGACAAGTGGCAATTATTAGTATTATGGCTCAAATGGGAGCTTTCGTACCTTGTCAATCAGCGACATTACCCATTTTTGATCAAATTTTCACACGTATCGGTGCTGCGGATGATCTCGTATCTGGAAAAAGTACATTTATGGTTGAAATGCTTGAAGCTCAAAAGGCGCTTAAATATGCTACGCAGGATAGTTTAATTATATTTGATGAGATTGGACGCGGTACATCGACGTATGATGGATTGGCATTAGCACAAGCGATGATTGAATATGTCGCGAGTACTTCACAAGCGAAAACGCTGTTCTCAACACACTATCATGAGTTGACTGAACTTGAACAGTCAGTGGATACACTTAAAAATGTTCATGTTGCTGCGGATGAACATCAAGGCGAACTTATCTTTTTGCATAAAGTGAAAGAAGGAGCAGTCGCGCATAGTTATGGGATTCAAGTTGCAAAGTTAGCAGATTTACCAGATGAAGTCATTGAAAGGGCACAAGTGATACTCAATGATTTTGAAATGAATCACGGCACACAACCTACATCAAACCCTATGAGTAACGCGCCATCAGAAAAAGTAATCAGTACTTCAGATCCATTCTCTAAAGCGAACGACTTTGAACAAACAACATTAGATTTATTTAGTCATGATGTCAAACAGAGTGAGATTGAAATTGAAATTAAGCATATGAATCTTTCTCAAATGACACCAATTGAAGCCTTAGTTAAGCTAAGTGAACTACAAAAAAGATTACAATAGAAGGTGATGACAGTGGGAAAAATCAGAGAATTAAAAACGTCATTAGCAAATAAGATTGCAGCAGGTGAAGTGGTTGAGCGTCCAAGTTCAGTTGTAAAAGAATTGCTGGAAAACAGTATTGACGCTGGAGCAACAGAAATTAACATCGAAACCTATGAATCGGGTGTCCGTTCTATTCGAATTGTAGATAACGGCTCTGGCATATTAAAAGAAGATTTAGGTCTCGTATTTCATCGTCATGCTACGAGTAAATTAAAAGAAGATGAAGATTTGTTTCATATTCGCACATTAGGCTTTCGTGGTGAAGCATTGGCAAGTATCGCATCAGTCGCCAAAGTGACATTGCAAACATCTCCAGACGGCATTAATGGATATGAAGTGTACGCTGAAAATGGTGAAATTTTGTCAGAGAAACCAGCTAAAGCGAGACAAGGGACTGATATCAAAGTAGAGTCATTATTTTATAATACGCCTGCACGCTTAAAATACATCAAAAGTTTATATACAGAGTTAGGTAAAATTACGGATATTGTAAATAGAATGGCTATGAGTCATCCACACATTCGTATATCCTTAACAAATGACGATAAAGGTATTTTGCGTACAAACGGCTCTGGACGAACGAATGAAGTGATGGCTGAAATTTATGGTATGAAAGTTGCTAAGGATTTAGTTCATATAAAAGGTGATACAAGTGACTATCATATCGAAGGTTTCGTCGCTAAGCCTGAACATACGCGTAGTAATCGCCATTATATTTCACTGTTTATCAATGGTCGCTATATTAAAAACTTTCTTTTAAATAAGGCTGTTGTTGAAGGATATCATACATTGTTAATGATTGGGCGATTCCCTATTGTATATTTAAATATTGAAATGGATCCCATATTAGTCGATGTTAATGTACATCCAACTAAGTTAGAAGTGCGTTTATCAAAAGAGGATCAGCTTTATCAGCTCATTGTTGAAAAAATCAGAGAGGCTTTTAAAGATAAGGTGCTCATTCCTCAAAATGACTTCAAAAATAAATATCAGCCACAAAAAGTACTCGAACAATTTGAGCAACAAAAGATGCGTTTTGATGCACAACAACGTCAAGAACAGCAAGATCCTGTTTCGGATAGTCATAGCGTTCAATCAGCTCAAGTAAATGAACCATCGCATCATTACACTTCAAATGATGACAGTGTTACTAATACCACAGCCGATAATGCATATGTAGACGCTCAACGTGAAATATTAGAGGAAATGTCTAATGATAGTATTGACGCGTCAGTTCTATCAGAGAACGCGATAGATCAACAAGCCTCCTTGTCTGAAGAAGTCACAGAGACAAATACAACAGCTCAACGTCGTATACCTTATATGGAAGTGGTAGGTCAAGTACATGGGACGTATATTGTCGCTCAAAATGAAGAGGGGATGTACCTTATTGATCAACATGCCGCGCAAGAAAGAATAAAATATGAATACTTTAGAGATAAAATAGGAGAAGTGGAAAACGAAAATCAAAGTTTATTAATCCCTTTAACTTTTAATTTCTCTAAAGATGAATATTATATTATCGAACAATATAAAGAGGAACTCAGCAAAGCAGGTATTTTTCTAGAACCATTTGGTGCACATGACTATATAGTCAGCAGTTATCCAGTCTGGTTTCCGAAAGAGGAAGTTGAAGAAATTATTAAAGACTTAATTGAATATGTACTTGAACATAAAAAGGTAAATATCGCTAAGTTTAGAGAAGAAGCAGCCATCATGATGAGTTGTAAAAAGTCTATTAAAGCCAACCATTATTTAAAGCATCACGAAATGGCTGATTTAATTAATCAACTCAGTAAAATGTCAGATCCATTCACTTGTCCTCATGGAAGACCTATCATTATTAACTTTACCAATTATGAAATTGAACGTTTGTTTAAACGTATCCAATAGTCAAAGCGCTATTATTTTAAAAGGAGATTAAAATGAAACCGTACATTTTACCAGCGATTCGTTCAATGAAAGATTTAGAAAAGCTCACTAAAACTGATTATGAAACTTGTGTTTTGTTGGATACGCACATAGGTCATTTAAGGTCAATGATGCATTTTATGAAACAAAATCAATTGCAGCCCTTTGTCCATATCGATTTGATTAAAGGAATGAGCCATGATGAGTTTGCAGCAGAATATATTATTCAGACATATAAACCTAAAGGTGTCGTATCAACTAAAACAAAAATCATCAAAAAAGCCAAAGCGTTAGGTGTGATTACAATCTTTAGGGTATTTATTATAGACAGCCATGCACTTGAACGAAGTATCGAATTGATTGAACGTATTCAACCAGACTATGTTGAAGTATTACCTGGTATTGCAGATAAAGTAATCCACCAGATTCATGCTAAAACAGGGGTATCTGTCATTGCAGGGGGATTAATTGAAACTGCTGAAGAAGTACAACATGCCATTGACAATGGCGCAACGTATATTACAACAAGCGTGCGTCAATTGTGGTAAATATTTGAGGGAGGTGACTAAAATGAATTTGCCTTTGCACTTAAAACAAGGAGACCTTATTGCCATTGTTGCTCCGTCATCGGGATTAGCCGGTGAAAAAGATGTGAGATGGCGTTCGAAGATTGGGATTAATAATTTAAAAAAGTTAGGATATCGCGTAAAAGTGATGCCTAATGCATTAAAAGATAAAGAATGGAATTACCATCATCCTAAGGCGCGTGCTAGAGAACTTACAGACGCTTTCTTAGATCCAGAAGTCAAAGCTATATTATGTACAATTGGTGGCAATGAATCAGCGCGTATTATACCATATCTGAATGAGACAACAATTCGAGAAAACCCCAAAATTTTTATAGGCTATTCCGATATCACTGCACTTCATCTTTATTTCAATACCCTTGGACTTGTCACATTTTATGGACCTGCTTTATTAACTGATTTTGCTGAGAATGTAGCGCTTGATCGATATACACTTGATTATTTGTTTCGATTAATAGGTGATGTTCGTGCATTGGGATATATTGAGACATCACCATACACCCGTCGTTTTGGACTGAGATGGGAAGAATCTTTAAAAGATATAGAACGTGAAAAAACGCTCAATTCAAATTACGTTTTGATACAAGGTAATCAACCCGCATCAGGGCCTCTTATTGGGGGATGTTTTGAATCATTGGACAAGTTACGAGGAACACCTTATTTTCCAGATATCAACGAATTTAATGATAAGATACTTTTTATTGAAACGTCAGAAGTAATTACAGAGCCATGGTCTTTTGAGGAAACAATGCGTTCATTTGGTTATATGGGCATTTTTCATAGAATAAACGGCATGGTTATAGGACGACCACAAAATGGAACGTATCAAAGAGAATATCATATGAGTATTGTGAAAATTTTAAAGGAATTTGACTTAGAGACTATGCCGGTTATCGGTAACGCCAGTTTTGGACATAATGAGCCCAAATGTACATTACCGTATGGGATTAAAGCTAAAATTTCAATAGCACCAGTAGCCCTTTATATTGAAGAACCTGCAGTAAAATAAAAGTGATATTTATAATATGGCATAATCATAAGTTCTATTTAGAATATGAGTCAGTTTGATAAAATAAAAAAGTAATTAATGAAAACGTTTTTTGAAATGAAGGTAATATATTGACAACGTTTTCAGTCGAGTGTAATATAAAAAACAAGTTAATAGTAGACGAGAGAATGGGAGACTTCTACACGTATTATTTTTCGAATTTTAATGCGTTTATGGGGTCTCTTTTTTACTAAAGGGAGGAATGTTAATGAATGTCTATTTAGCTGAATTTTTTGGTACTGCGCTTTTATTGCTTATGGGTGGTGGCGTTGTAGCAAATGTAAATTTGAAGAAAACATATGCCAATGGTGCTGATTGGATTGTAATAGCAATCGGTTGGGGATTGGCTGTTACACTAGGTGTGTATGCTGTAGGACAATTTTCAGGCGCGCATTTAAATCCGGCAGTTACATTTTCATTTGCGATCAATGGTGATTTTCCATGGAATCAAGTTCCTGGTTATATTATTGCGCAAATATTAGGTGGTATTGTGGGTGGTGTACTCACATGGCTCATGTACTTACCACATTGGCGTGAAACTGAAGATAAAGGTGCTAAATTAGCTATTTTTTCTACTGGACCGGCACTCAAAAACTATACTGCAAACTTTATCTCTGAAATTATCGGAACAGCTGTATTAACGGCAGGTTTATTATTTATTGGTTCAAATAAATTTACTGATGGACTTAATCCACTCATAGTAGGTGCTTTAATTGTTGCTATTGGTTTAAGTTTAGGTGGGACAACGGGTTATGCTATCAACCCTGCTCGTGATTTAGGTCCACGTATCGCACATGCTATTTTACCTATTCCGGGTAAAGGACCAAGCGGATGGTCATATGCTATAGTGCCTATTTTAGGTCCTCTGGTAGGTGGTATGATTGGTACAGTTCTATATCGTCTTGTTTTTAAAGGGACATTCGATATTTGGACAATTGCAACTATTATTGTAACGATTTTAACGTTACTGTTTGGTATGATAATGAACCGAAAATCAAAAAACGGGGATATTGCAAAAATCTTTTAATGTGATAAATGAAAAAAGATTAATCGATATACATTATGGGTAGAGTTAAGCACTATTTAAGAAACGAGACAACAAGGAATTGAGAGGAGAATTTTAATTATGGGAAAATACATTTTATCTATTGACCAAGGTACAACAAGTTCCAGAGCCATTTTATTTAATGAAGATGGAACAATAGAAGGTGTGGCTCAACGTGAATTTCAACAATATTTTCCAAAAGCAGGTTGGGTAGAGCATGATGCAAATGAAATTTGGACATCAGTTTTATCAGTAATCGCTTCAGTTTTAAATGAAAATAATGTATCAGCGTCTCAAATTGCAGGGATTGGTATTACAAACCAACGTGAAACAACTGTATTATGGGATAAAAACACAGGGCGTCCAATTTACCATGCAATTGTTTGGCAGTCACGACAAACGCAACAAATTTGCGACGCATTAAAAGCAGCAGGACATGAAAAAACGTTCCACCAAAAAACAGGTTTATTATTAGATCCATATTTTGCAGGTACAAAAGTAAAGTGGATTTTAGATGAAGTGGAAGGCGCGCGTGAAAAAGCTGAAAAAGGAGATATCCTTTTCGGTACTATTGATTCATGGCTCGTATGGAAATTATCAGGCGGAAAAGCGCATATTACTGATTATAGTAATGCTAGCCGTACGTTGATGTACAATATTCATGATCTTGAATGGGACAAAGAATTACTAGAGTTATTAGATGTACCTGAAGCAATCTTGCCAGAAGTAAGACCATCAAGTGAAATATACTGTCATACTGTAGACTATCACTTCTTTGGTCAAGAGGTACCTATTGCTGGTGTTGCCGGAGACCAACAAGCAGCATTGTTTGGTCAAGCATGCTTTGAACGTGGAGACGTGAAAAACACATATGGTACAGGTGGATTTATGTTAATGAATACAGGTGAGGAAGCTGTAACTTCTGAAAATGGTTTATTAACGACAATTGCCTATGGTATTGATGGCAAAGTACTTTATGCATTAGAAGGTTCTATTTTTGTATCGGGTTCAGCTATTCAGTGGTTACGTGATGGCATGCGTATGATTAACTCAGCGCCGCAATCAGAAGACTATGCTAAAAGAGTGGACTCAACTGAAGGTGTCTATGTAGTGCCAGCATTTGTAGGATTAGGAACACCTTATTGGGACTCTGATGCAAGAGGAGCAATATTTGGCTTAACACGTGGTACAGAAAAAGAGCATTTTATTCGAGCGACTTTAGAGTCTTTATGTTATCAAACGCGTGATGTATTAGAAGCAATGGAACAAGATTCAGGTATTAAAGTTAACAATTTACGTGTAGATGGTGGAGCAGTTAAAAACAACTTCTTAATGCAGTTTCAAGCAGATTTAGTTGATATCACTGTAGAACGCCCAGAAATTAATGAAACGACAGCGTTAGGTGCTGCATATTTAGCAGGTATCGCAATTGGTTTCTGGAAAGATAAATCAGACATCCAGAAAAATTGGAAGTTAGAAAAGTCATTTGACCCAGATATGACGGATGACGAAAGAACTAAATTATACAAAGGCTGGAAAAAGGCAGTAGAAGCAACACAAGTTTTCAAGTTAGACGAAGCATAAGTGGTGTGGTATACTGAAATTAAGTTAATAAAACCACTCGAGATCATGGGAGACTTGTTCATACCAACTTTTATAAGTTTGTGGGCGTAGTCTCTCATTTTTTAATATTAGGAGGCTGATGATTGAATGAGTTTATCAACTTTAAAACGTAATTCAGTAAAAGAAAAAATGCAACAAGGTGAATATGATGTTGTGATTGTCGGAGGCGGTATTACTGGGGCGGGTATCGCACTTGATGCATCTGCACGTGGCATGAAAGTTGCTTTAGTGGAAATGCAAGACTTTGCACAAGGAACAAGTTCACGTTCGACTAAACTTGTGCACGGTGGTTTACGTTACTTGAAACAATTTCAAGTAGGTGTTGTGGCTGAAACAGGTAAAGAACGTGCTATCGTATATGAAAATGGACCACATGTTACGACACCAGAATGGATGTTACTACCAATGCACAAAGGTGGAACGTTTGGCAAGTTCTCTACATCAATCGGTTTAGCAATGTATGACCGACTTGCAGGTGTCAAAAAATCTGAACGTAAAAAAATGTTAAGTAAAAAAGAAACAACTGCAAAAGAACCACTTGTAAAACAAGACGGATTAAAAGGTGGCGGTTACTATGTAGAATACCGTACTGATGATGCACGTTTAACGATTGAAGTCATGAAAAAAGCAGCTGATCAAGGTGCAGATATTATCAATTATGCAAAAGTCACTAACTTTTTATACGATGGTAAATCAAAAGTCAACGGTGTCTCTGTTATTGATCGCTTAGGTAATGAGCAATTCGAAATCCGTGCTAAAAAAGTCATCAATGCTTCAGGCCCATGGGTAGATGAAGTGCGCAGTGCAGATTATTCTAAAAATAACAAGCAATTACGTTTAACTAAAGGGGTTCATGTCGTTATTGATCAATCTAAATTCCCGTTACGACAAGCAGTCTATTTTGATACTAAAGATGATGGTCGTATGATTTTTGCTATACCAAGAGAAGGTAAAGCATATGTTGGAACGACAGATACATTTTATAATAATGAAAAATCAACACCATTAGTAAACCAAGAAGATCGTGATTATCTTATTGACGCAATTAATTATATGTTCCCGACTGTCAATGTTACAGATAGTGATATTGAGTCTACTTGGGCTGGTGTTCGTCCATTAATCCTTGAAGAGGGAAAAGATCCATCTGAAATCTCAAGAAAAGATGAAGTTTGGGAAGGAAAATCAGGTCTACTTACTATTGCAGGTGGTAAGTTAACAGGTTATCGTCATATGGCGTTAGAAATTGTAAACTTAGTAGAAAAACGTTTAAAACAAGAATACAAACTTAAATTTAAAGAAGTTGACACTAAACATATCCCAATTTCTGGTGGTGATGTAGGCGGTAGCGCAAACTTCGAAAACTTTGTAAATCAAAAAGTGAAAGAAGCAAAATCATTAAATATTGATGAGAAATTAGCACATTATTTAGCTAATCGTTATGGTTCAAACGTAGACAAATTATTTGAAATAGCACAAGCTGCTAAACATCAAAATACTGGATTGCCAACAGACGTATACATTGAGCTCGTATATGGCGTTCAAAATGAATTAGTCATTAAACCTACTGATTTCTTTATTAGACGAACAGGTGCCCTTTATTTTGATATTGATTATGTGTTGAAATATAAAGACACAGTTTCTGAAGTACTGGCTGATTTGATTGGCTATGATGAGCATACGAAAGATGCTTATAAAGCAGAACTTGAAAAAGCAATTCAAGAAGCTAGACATGGGCAACATCAACCAGCAGAAGCATAAAAGTAAAGTTAAACGATAGTCTATAAAAGAATCTGATATATATCAGTAATTGAAAAACTTCGAGGTTTTCGGTAAGTATTTACGAAAAATCTCGAAGTTTTTCCTTTAGCTAGATGATTAATTAAATGATACGAAAAGGTCTTATTTTTTTATGTATAATAGTAACATGCATAAATGAAGTTATATCATACTAAGTTTTATCAAAAAAGGAAGCGCTAGACGCATTTTTATTAAAAATCATCTTAGCGCTATTTATTTTGGGATTGATGCCTTAGTCTCTTTTTATCCTCAAAGGTGCCTATATGTTGTTTTTAATTGCTCAACTGTTAATGTAAAGGAGTAATGAATTGAAATGGTATCCTAACTGTTAAATATATTGCTTAACTGTTAATGAATTGTATGTGTGTAGATTACTGACATGTGGTAAAGTTAAATTAAATTGTTTCAAGGAAGGTGTGTCGCAATGGGAAAGAGTGAAATCGTGAAAATGGCTGTATCAGATGGAACAATGCTTGAAACGCGTGTTAATCAAGCACATTATGAAGCAGTAGGAATTATACATATTTTTCACGGTATGGCAGAACATATGGATCGTTATGATCAGCTTGCGGAAGCACTGGTCAATCAAGGTTATCATGTGGTACGTCACAATCATAGAGGGCATGGTAAAGAAATTGATACAATACGTGGTCACTTTGACTCGATTGTTCAAGTCGTTCAAGATGCCTATGAAATTCAAGACACTTATCATTCTCAACTGGGTAAGCATTTACCTTATATCATTTTAGGGCATTCAATGGGGTCAATCATTGCACGACATTATTTGCAAAGGCATTCTGATAAAGTAGAAGGTGTTATTTTATCAGGCACAGGCATATACCCAATTTGGAAAGGTTATCCTACATTATTTTTACTTAAAATAATCACGTTATTATTTGGTAAAAAGCGTAAACTCAAATGGCTAAATCAATTGATGATTGGGCAGTTTAATAAGTCTTTTAAACCGCTACGTACACAAAGTGATTGGATTAGTTCTGTTGAAGAACAAGTTGATGCATACGTCAATGATCCATATTCTGGGTTTCTCGTGTCTAATCAACTTATCTATACAGTCACGCAATCAATGATACAAACAGCACGTATCCAAAATATCAAATCTATTCATCCAAGTGTGCCGATTTTGTTAGTAGCAGGTAAAGAAGACGCTTTTGGTCATAATGGAAAAGGAGTACGTCAGCTCGGTCAAAAATTCAAGCAAGGTGGTATTCATCATATCACAGTGCAACTATACGCATATAAAAGACATGAAATTTTATTTGAAAAAGATTATGAGTATGTATGGAAACATATGTTAGACTGGATAAGTCGTCAAATTATAACAAAAAATAAAAGTGAGTGATTGTGTGAAAGGAAATAAACCTTTTTTAGTCGTCATTGTAGGACCTACAGCTAGTGGTAAAACAGAATTAAGTATTGAATTGGCAAAGCAAGTTGATGGTGAGATTATAAGCGGAGATTCTATGCAAGTATATAGAAATATGGATATAGGAACAGCTAAAATTACATCAGAAGAGATGGAAGGGATTCCTCATCATCTTATAGATATATTAGAGCCAGATGTATCTTTTTCTGCCTATGATTTTCAACGACGTGCAAAAGTTTTAATTGATGAGATTACATCTAGAGGCAAAGTACCTATTATTGTAGGAGGTACAGGCTTATACATTCAATCTGTCATTTATGATTATGCATTTGAAAAAGAGCAAATATCAAAAGAACACGAAGCTAGAGTTGCACAACAAATGGAGAAGTTTGAACGATATTCAAATCTTGAACTTCACCAATATTTAAGAACATTTGATCCACAATCAAGTGATGACATACATCCAAATAACCGTCAGCGAGTCTTGAGAGCGATTGAATACTATTTAAAGACAAAAAAAATTTTAAGTAATCGAAAGAAAAGTACCCAATTGACTGAAAATTATGATACATTATTAATAGGGATAGAAATGTCGCGCGATACATTGTATGACAGAATAAATAATCGCGTTGATATTATGTTGTCTCAAGGTTTATTGAATGAAGTGCAACAACTTATTGAATTAGGTTATGAAACGTGTCAAAGTATGCAAGCTATTGGTTACAAAGAACTTGTTCCCGTTGTAAATGGTGAAATGGAGCTTGATGTTGCTATCGAAAAACTCAAGCAAAATTCACGTCGTTATGCTAAACGCCAATTGACGTGGTTTAAAAATCAACTTAATGTTCATTGGTTAGATAGAGAGAAGATGTCACTTGCTTCAATGCTATCTGAGCTCACAACCCGAATAAATAAAAGGAGCAATTAAAATGGTTGAGAATCATAACATTCAAGACAAATACTTAGAAAACTTTAAAAATGAGGAGAAAGAAATCACAGTATTTTTAACGAATGGATTTCAATTAAGAGGAAAAATAGAAGATTACGACAACATTGTTATTGACTTTTTTTCACAAGGAAAACATCATTTAATTTACAAACATGCGATTAGTACTTTCTTAGAAGGAACATCAAACTCTTAAAAAATGATGTATTAAAAAGTTGAAAATAACACCAAATACTTTTTCCAATTCAAATGGGTTGGTATATCATTGTTGTAACGAACTAAATCCTAATTAGTCAAAAACAGTACGTACTTTAAAATCTTAAGTGCGTACTGTTTTATTAATTAGAGCAATGCTTCGATTTTATTGCTGATACTTGAAGGTGATTTTTGAGGTGCAAACCGTTTTACGATATGTCCTTCACGATCAACTAAAAATTTAGTAAAATTCCATTTAATTTGATGTCCTAACATGCCTGTTTGATGTTCTTTTAAGTACTGAAATAATGGATGTGCATTATCACCATTAACATCGATTTTTTGATGCATTGGAAATGTTACACCATAGTTGAGTTTACAGTTTGTTTCAGCTTCTAGTCCTGTACCGGGCTCTTGTTTTCCAAATTGATTACAAGGAAAGCCTAAGATGGTAAATCCTTGATCGTGATAAGATTCATATAATGCTTGTAAATCTTCAAATTGTGGCGTGAAGCCACACTCACTAGCAGTATTCACAATTAATAATACTTGACCTTTATAATCAGATAACGGATAGGTCGTTCCGTCAGCTTTAGTAACCTCGATATCATATAAATGCATGTTATTCACCTCTTTAATACCACTATATCATATTGAAATGTATTAGTCTCAAATGATAACGTATGATAAAATACGGTGAGATACGTATATAAAGTAGCGTGGTGAAAATATGAAAAAAGAATTACATACGACAAAGGAGCAACGAGAAAGAGCGGTTCTTGTTGGTGTAGACTTACTTCAATCTGACTATGATTTTACAAGCACTATGAGCGAATTAGAATCGTTAGCACAAACATGTCGATTAGAAGTGCTCGGTGTCTTTCAACAAAATAAAAACCAATTTGATCAAAAATATTATGTAGGTAAAGGAAAGTTACAAGAGATTAAAGATTTTGTCGACTTCAATGAGATTGATGTTTTAATCGCAAATGATGAATTGACGACAGCACAATCTAAAAATTTAAATGCCTCATTAGGGATTAAGGTTATTGATCGAACACAGCTCATTCTTGAAATATTTGCAATGCGTGCACAAAGTAAAGAAGGCCAGCTTCAAGTAGAATTTGCACAACTTGATTACTTATTGCCGAGGTTAATGGGACATGGTAAAAGCTTGTCACGCCTAGGTGGTGGGATTGGTACAAGAGGACCTGGTGAAACCAAACTTGAAACAGATAGACGTCATATAAGAACGCGGATGAATGAAATTAAGCGAAAGCTCAAAAATGTAAGTGCACATAGAGAACGTTACCGTCAACATCGAGAGCACAACCAAGTTTTTCAAATTGCTATGATAGGTTATACAAATGCTGGAAAATCTTCATGGTTTAATCAATTAACTGATGCAAAAACATACGAAAAAGATCAACTCTTTGCCACTTTAGATCCTAAAACACGTAAACTAAAACTAAGTGGAGGATTTGAATTAATTATTTCAGATACAGTCGGTTTTATACAAAAATTACCAACTACATTAATAGAAGCATTTAAATCAACGTTAGAAGAGGCCAAACAAGCTGACTTACTTTTACACGTGGTTGATGCGAGTAACGAGGAATATAAAACGCAATATGATACAGTTAATCAAATTGTAAAAGAGTTGAACATGGATAACATTCCACAAGTTGTTATCTTTAATAAGAGAGATCTTAGTTCACAAAGTGCACCCTTCACTAATGTCCCATCAGTGTTCGTGTCATCGCGAGTAGATAGTGATAGAGATATTGTGAAGCAACTCTTATTTGAACAAATCAAAAAGCAACTCAAGTATTACGAAACGACACTTCAAAGTGACGAATCGAATCAATTGTATCATTTGAAGCAAAATACATTAATTGAAACGTTAGAATTCAATGAAAACGATGAAACGTATGTCATTAAAGGGTATCAAAAATAAATAGAAAGAAGCAGATGAATGGAACAGTTACAGCAATTAATCGACGAAGTAGAACAAACATTAGACCCATATTTTAAAGAAATTGAAAAACGCGCATTTGAAAACCAAGCTCGTGTACTAGATGCATTTCATAAAGTCAAAATTACAGAGGCTGATTTAGTAGGATCAACTGGATATGGCTATGATGACTTTGGACGAGACCATTTAGAAGCAGTTTACGCTGCGACATTCAAAGCTGAAGATGCATTAGTAAGATCGCAGATAATTTCAGGAACACATGCTATCACAGTGGCATTACAAAGTCTTTTAAAACCCGGGGATACATTATTATACGTTACAGGGAGTCCATACGACACCTTACTAGAGGTAATAGGGGTCAATGGTAATGGGATTGAAAGTTTAAAAGAATACGGTATTCATTATCGTGATGTGTCGCTTAAAGAAGGGCATATTGATACTGATGGCGTGCTCCAAGCAATAGATGAGTCAACAAAGGTAATCGCCATTCAACGTTCAAAAGGATATGATCAAAGACCTTCAATTTCGATAAGCGAAATAGAATTATTTATTAGGGAAATCAAAAGTAAATATCCAAATGTCATTATTTTTGTAGATAATTGTTATGGAGAGTTTGTTGAAACACGTGAACCCATTGAAGTAGGGGCAGATGTCATAGCAGGATCATTAATTAAAAATCCTGGAGGCGGACTGGCTAAAATGGGTGGATATATCGCAGGACGTCAAGATCTAATTGAACGTTGTGGTTATCGTTTGACAGCACCAGGTATTGGAAAAGAAGCAGGAGCATCGCTAAATACATTACAAGAAATGTATCAAGGATTCTTTTTAAGCCCTCATGTTGTAAGTCAGAGTTTAAAAGGGGCACTGTTTACCAGTTTATTACTAGAACGACTCAATATGCAGACTTCACCAAAATATGATGAGCCGAGAACAGATTTAATACAAACAGTTTCATTTGATACCAAGGAACAAATGATTGACTTTTGTCAAAGTATACAACATGCTTCACCGATTAATGCACATTTTAGTCCACAACCGAGTTATATGCCAGGGTATGAAGATGATGTGATTATGGCTGCGGGTACATTTATACAAGGTTCGTCCATTGAGTTATCTGCAGATGGCCCCATTCGTCCACCGTATGAGGCTTACATTCAAGGTGGTTTAACGTATGAGCATGTTAAAATCGCTGTGATACGAGCAGTTGAAAAATTAATTGATCAAGGACTCGTCCAATTATAGTTAAAAGGACTGAATAGTGGACCTGACATGGCTTTTGATCTCATGTCAGGTTTTCTTACATATTTTTGAAATGTCATTTGAGATATGCTATTTTATGTATAAGTTCTAAAGTCAAGGAGATGTAGGAGATGGATAACGATAAAATTCGACGTAACATGCCTGTATTTCCAATGAGTGTTGTTAGCAAGTTATCAGAACTTACACCAAGACAAATTCGTTACTATGAAACACATAAATTGATAACACCAGCTAGAACGGAAGGCAACAAAAGATTGTTTTCCTTAAATGACTTAGAGAACTTACTTTCAATTAAACATCTTCTTGAAAAGGGATTTAATATGAAAGGCATTAAACAGATTATGATAAAAGATGAAACGAAAGCATTTAACGATGAAGCAACGCAATTAAGAAAACAGATGTTAGTTGATACGACTCAGAAACCTCAACATGAATCGATACCTTTGAATCGTGGAGACTTATCACGTTTTTTTAAATAATTAAATACTGGGGGATTTATCTCATGCCAAAACAAAAGTTCAATAAAGACGATATTAGACGCTTTGCTAAAGAAGAAAATGTAAGATACCTTCGTTTACAGTTTTCTGATATTTTAGGAACAATCAAAAATGTTGAAGTACCAGTAAGCCAACTTGAAAAAGTATTAGATAATGAAATGATGTTTGACGGATCATCAATTGAAGGATTTGTGCGTATTGAAGAGTCAGATATGTACTTATATCCTGACCTAGATACTTGGGTTATCTTTCCATGGACAGCAGGACAAGGTAAAGTTGCCCGTTTAATTTGTGATGTCTATACGACAGATCATGAACCATTTAAAGGTGATCCACGTAGTAACTTAAAACGTGTGTTAAAGAAGATGGAAGATATGGGTTACACTGATTTTAACCTTGGACCAGAACCGGAATTTTTCCTATTCAAGTTAGACGAAAAAGGCGAGCCAACAATGGAGCTTAACGACCACGGTGGTTACTTTGATTTAGCGCCTACAGATTTAGGTGAAAATTGTCGTCGAGATATCGTACTAGAATTAGAGGATATGGGCTTTGATATTGAAGCGTCACACCATGAAGTTGCACCAGGTCAGCATGAGATTGACTTTAAGTATGCAGATGCTATTACAGCATGTGATAATATCCAAACGTTCAAATTAGTAGTTAAAACAATTGCACGTAAACATAACTTACATGCAACATTTATGCCAAAACCATTATTTGGTGTGAACGGAAGCGGTATGCACTTTAACGTTTCATTATTTAAAGGAAAAGAAAATGCTTTTTATGATGAAAACGGTGAAATGCAATTAACAAAAGATGCATATCATTTTATCGCGGGTTGTATGAAAAATGCCCGTGGCTACACAGCAGTATGTAATCCACTCGTTAACTCATACAAACGATTAGTTCCAGGATATGAGGCACCAAGCTATATTGCATGGAGTGGTAAAAACCGCTCACCATTAGTACGTGTCCCAACATCACGCGGTTTATCTACTCGAGTTGAAATTCGTTCGGTTGATCCAGCAGCCAACCCTTACATGGCATTAGCAGCAATTTTAGAAGCCGGATTAGACGGTATCAAAAATAAAATAGAAGTACCAAAACCAGTCAATCAAAACATTTATGAAATGAATCGTGAAGAGCGTGAGGCAGTTGGTATTGAGGATCTACCATCTACTTTATACACAGCATTAAAAGCAATGCGCGAGAACCCAACAATTAAATCTGCTTTAGGTGACCATATCTATAATCAATTTATTAATTCGAAATCAATCGAATGGGATTACTACCGCACGCAAGTGTCGAAATGGGAAATTGAGCAGTATATGAAACAGTATTAATACTTAAACCCTTGAAGCTATGCGCTTTGAGGGTTTTTGTTATTGTATCAATTTGAGACCACTATGCTTAAAAGTAGCGTTTTGGTCTCAGTTAGGTGCTAAAAAATATTCGAACCCTTAATAAAGTTTTCGAAATTCTCTTTTGCTTTATGGTTCATTTTTTCGGTCACATGACTATAAACTTGTTCAGTGACTGCCATCGTTTTATGTCCGAGTCGTTCTTGAATGACTTTCATAGGGACATTACTTTCTAATAAAAGAGTCGCATGTGTATGCCTTAATTTGTGAATGCTCAGCTTGTTTTCTTTACCTAATAGTAACATGCATCATAGTATTATGTGTTGTACTGCGTGGAAGCGGGTCGCCAAATGCATTACAGAATATGAAATCATGATTTTCATTATAAACATCTTCATTAACGATTCGATTCGCATTTTGAAGATATATCAATTTAGTCAATTCTTTCGCTAAATCATCAGTAATATATATCGTTCTATGCTCTTTGTTTTTCGTTGTATTCCATCTGTCATGCTTTTGATCATAAGACTTTGTGATAGATAGCGTTTTATCTTTATTGTTGTAGTCAGACCATTGCAGCGCATTCGCTTCACCAACTCTTATTCCAGTTTCAATCATTGTTCTAAACATATAGCATTGATGAATGTCTCTTTTCTTAACCATCTCTAAAAATGGTTTGATTTGTTCTTTGGGTAAGTATTGCGCTTTTTGGGGTTCACTTAAATCTTTGTGTTTAAGTTCTATACCATCACACGGATTAAAATAAATTAAGCGATCGTACACAGCTCTTTGTAACGCTCGTTTTAAAAATGAATGTGATTTTTTGATAGGTATGTTGCCATAAAAGTTCATTACACGCTTTTTAGAAAATTTTTCAATCTCAATAGTACTTTGACTTAACTTATCATTGCGCCATGTTTTCAAATAGTATTCTAACCATTCATCAAGTAGGTAATTTTTATTCTCTTGCATACCTTTGTTTAATGCATTTTCAATTTCGATAGCAGCACGCTTTGCCTCCGCTTTTGTTTTAAACCCGCTTTTACTTATATATTTTTTGTTCTTTTGATCATCAATATAATGCACTTTAAAACTCTTTTTTCAAAAGATGCCATTTTATCCATTCCTCCTCAAAAAAAGTAAAAAAATAATAAGGGTACGGTGAGGTACCCGTGATTTATAAATATTGGTTATTATTAATTAATATATTGATAAATACATGTTATAATTAAAAGAAAGTAGGTGAAGATTTGGAAATAATTTTATTATTGTGTAGTTCAGGTGTTGCAGGGTTATTTACTTATATTTATTTAGATTATTTAGCATTGTTCGATACTGAAAAGTTAGAAACTAAAAAGATGTTTTCTATAATGTTTTCATTGATTAGTATTGGCGTTTTCATATTAATAAAATCAGTTATATCAATATGGGTTTCTAATGAAATAATTTCGATTATTTTGGCATTAATAATTGCATCTTTAGTTATAATTTGCATTTTAAATAAATTCATCTATGTTAAAGCTATTAATTTTTTTAGAGTAATGATGAATAGCTCCAGAAAAAGCATGAATTTAAATCCTTTAACTTTTCAACATTCGATAGATAATATTTTATCTGTGGAAGACTATGTTTATTATATAGAATGTTATAAAGATGAATATGTTAATGTACCATCAATGTATGGATTACTAAAACATCATCAAATAGATGAAAATCAAGATGTTAGTTTTGTAATTTCTACTACTAAAAAATTTGATAATAAAGTGTTAAATCAATCTCAAAAGTATTATGTTTATCATAAATCGAATTCTAGCAACTTCTATAAAATATATGCTTTTAAAAAGTAGTCACTTTCTATTTTTCTTGTAATCATCTCCAAACATTTGCTCCAATCGACTTTCGGATGGCAAAATGTGTTCTTGATTGTGATTTCTATAATTTTTCTTTAATGGCTCGTTACTTCGCTTTTCAAAGTTGCCACCACCAGCTCCAACCCTATCGGACTGTTTTGGTGGTGTATTTTGCTTTTTATTATCTTTATCCATTAAATTTCCTCCAATCTCTCATTAAAAAGGGTAGGTGTGCTAACCTTAGTATATTATTGATTATCATTATTTATAATTTCAGAAACTCTATCATTGTATTCTTCTTGTGGTAGGCCATGAAAATCTTTTTGTATAGTAAGTTCCTCAATTTGTCTTTGAGCCTGTTCAGACATCCCTTCAGTACTAAAATCAGTGGGAGGCATACTATTTAAATCAACGCTTTGTTTTTCGTTTTGTTGAACTTGGGTGTTTTGCTGAGGAACGTAATTTTGTGATGTTTGTTGTTGTGGTGGTTGATACTCATTATTTTGTGTTTGTTGTTGCGGTATCTCAACTGTTTGCTCTTGTGAATTAGGTTGTTCGTCTGATTGTTGCTGCGGTTGGTTTACAACTTTTTTACGCTCTTGTTTTTCTTTCTCCTTCTCTTTATCGTTTTTCTTTGTTTTGGATTCTGTCTTTTTTTTAGGTTCTTCTTTATTCACTTCCTCATCATTACCACATGCTGATAGAATAACTGTACTTGCTAATAAAACTCCAAATAGTTTTTTCATAATATTTATCCTCCTAAATATTTATATATAATCAATGACTCGAACTAAACTCTCCTTCACATTTTATTGATAAACTGCATCTTATAATATTTAATACTCTATAGTCCGAAACTTTATAAAACCTTAAAAAAACAGCAAGTTCATAAAAGTATGAGGACTTGCTTAGGTTATAAAGATGGGTTATTAATGTACGATTACTTATCGTGTTTATCCTTTTGATCATATGAGGTGCGATCATTTTGTTTTAATACAACTTGAATGATAAATCCTCCAAGTATTCCTAATAATACACCTATAAAAGCGCCAGCGATAAGTGGCAAGTGAAATACAGTTTGTAGGATGAAACCTATTATAATCGCAAAAATAATGATTAAAATTGATAATCGATTTTCTTTTAATGATTTCATGATTTATCAACTCCTAACAAACATATTATATCATTAAATGTAATATTTTAAATCAACACTTTAACTTGTTATTGACTATTGTTCTATTGACCTCTAATGTAAAATTTATTATGATGTATCAGTAAAATGATAAAAAGGTGAGCCAATGAAAAGATTTACTACTGTTGTTATAGTTCTGACTGTAGCGTTAATCGTATTGATATTTCAATATATTAACGGTAATGGTCCATTTAAAGTTGATGATCAAGTCATTGAAGAAGAAACATTTTTAGTCAAAAGAGTGATTGATGGAGATACCATTGTCATTGATAAAAATGGAGAAGATGAGAAAGTTCGTTTAATTGGTGTCGATACTCCAGAAACTGTAAAGCCGAATACGCCTGTGCAACCGTATGGAAAAGCAGCATCAGATTACACCAAGAAACATTTAACGAACCAACACGTTAGATTAGAATATGATCGTGAGGAAAAGGATCGTTATGGTCGTACACTAGCATATGTTTGGCTAGGAAATGACATGTTTAATGTGATGTTGGCAGAAGAAGGTTTAGCACGTGCCAAATTTTACCCGCCAAATGATAAATATCGAATTTTAATAGAACAAGCACAAAAAAAAGCACAAAAACAGCAACTCAATATTTGGGAGCGTTAATTGTAGAATATAGTAAGAAAAAAGATGATAAAAATAAAGCGACAACTTCTCTAATTGTTTTGAGATTTTGTCGCTTTTAATATATTGGTAACTTGCTATCACTCATGTTTTAAAAATGAATTGACAATATAAGTTATATTTTGGCTCGAAAAGTTTGAACGAGACGTTTTAATTAAATGATGAATCGCAGTGTTTAATGCATTTTTATTTCTGCAAATGGATACGTTTTCATCAGACTGAACATCACCTACAATGAGTTGAGTATTCTCCTGGATGCAATATATATAACTTTTAGTAGTCATTGCAATATCCAAAGAGGATTCAAAATAGTCGTTTAAATACGTAATAGATTTCTTAGATATCATCCATGGATCATACTTATCAAATTGAAATTGAATACCATTTTGGGTTACTTTTTCACTAAAGGTATAAGGAGTGGTCATATTTGTGTTGAATTGAGCATGGTAACGATTAGCTAAGTATTGAGCGATGGTTTTATCTACATCATCTTCTGTTTTAAAGGAGCGCCCTCCGTTAAAATGTAAAAAGGTTTTATTTCTTAAAGTTTTGATATCTATTAAAACAATTCCAATATTAGTTACAATAATGTAATCAAAATAATGAATATATGCGTATAAACTATTTTTTTTAGCGATTTGACTTGTAGCGATAATATGATATTCTTTAAGGTCTGAATCAAGCTTATAAGCATCTAAAATATCTATTAATTGTTGTTTAACTTTTCTTAAGTTGAAATGATATTCAGGATGATCATTGGGATGATTGGGCGAAGTCAATTGATGTTCATGTTGAATTCTAGATATTTTATTAATAAGCTGAGAGTGTGTATACTTCGCTACATCTAATCTATTATGATAATATTTTATTCTAATAATAAAAAGAATTAGTATTAACGTAAAAACTGAAATTAATATCAATAACAAAGTTGTAGTCAAGTGAGTCCCTCCCTTATACAAGTATGCAAAAATTAGATTTATATATCAATTTTTGTGATTTTAAATTAAGTACTTAACTGTTATAAAAATATTGGCTATTCAATATATACGTTTCCATTATATGGCAAAGTATTTATAAATCAACAAATATTATTTAAATAAAAATATATTTAGTGGCATATACTCATGGATAATGTTTTAATGAAAAGGGAAATAATATATTCTTATTTAAAAATATATATGATGTTCGATGAAAAAGTGAGAATATACAATGTTTATAAACGAAGGGAATAAAGAGGCAAGGCGGTTACATAATCCCCTAGCCCCTATGAGCATTAAGATATTAATTTGAGCCTAAAACATTTTTTTGAATGGAATCAAAGCTTTTAAGCAATTCAGCCATATTTTTTTCTTGTTCGTCATCAATAGTGATGAATACTTTTCGCTCATCTTCAGTTGATCGTTCTTTGCCAATAATATTTTTTTCAGTTAATGTAGTTAATGATTTATGTATTTCCATTAGACTGAAATCAATCGATTGCTTAACTTTATGTAACGAGATGCGTCGACTATTTGTACTCTTAAGATGATATAAAAATAAAATGTCATTGAGCTTGAGGCTATGTTGTTTTTTTAATTCGCTAATGATTTTTTTTCTATTAGATTCATAATAGAAAATAGATTCTACGTTCAGTACCTGTTTATTATCCATATTTTCACTCCTTGTCGCTTTTTTTGTATACCACATCCATATTATATTAAATTTTTTATACTTTTGAAAGTGAAATTCTTAGAGTGGTACAAAAACAGTAAATTAATTTTAAAAATTCTAAACAAATCGAATATCATATGTAAAATTTTAACCCATTCTTAAACAGATGGCAATAAAAAATAAATATAATAAAATTAAAATAGAATTATAGTTGGATATTACTTATGAGAATTTTGATGTATATTTACATTCGATATGTATAGTAACCTTATAATATTGGTGCATTTTATAATTAGCTAGTAATTATTATAGCGGAATAGTTATTAAGAAAACATTAATATTTCTATAGTTAAATTTATCATAATTTTAGCTTTGAATGAATTGAAAAAAAGAAGAATATAAACTATAATACCAATATATGTAAGCGTTTTCTGAAATAAGGAGGTGATTGTGTGGATAAAAAACAAGTGTGTGAAAATATTGAATTTCTAGTAGATACATTGATTGAAAACGTACCGGATTACTTTAAATTTCATGGTGAAACTGCGACAGAATTATTTTTAAATGATAATTTGAAAATAGATACACCGATTGATATTTGTGTGAATAGACGCCATATTGCCGAATTATTAGGAGTTATTCCAAAAAAATATGAAATTACTATGATTTATCAAAATGGTCGGAATCAACAATTAGAGTACATAAAGTTAAGTCAAGTTCATTCGCTTCAAGTCAAAAAAGAGGATGTACTTTTATTAAACATTGTTATTTATGATGTTGATAAAGATAATTGGTTGTTCAGGCTTAATCATGATATTCGTTTGCCAGAAAAACAAATCTACTTTCATTCAATAAAATGGGGTGTTGATTATATCAAGCCAGAGATTGTTTTGATGTATGCTTTAAAGAAACCTTTAAACCCTAAGAATATTGAGTTTTATAGGCATTTGATTGATAAAATGAGTTATTTTCAATATGTAATATTAAAAACAGTAGTTGGTGAAGAAAGTTTAAATAAAATCATAAAATAAAAGTGGGGTTGAGACATTATAATTTGGCGATCCGGGGAATTAATTGAGCGGTTCCCAAAGCAAGATTTTGTCCCTACCTCACTTTTTAATTATTCTGCATAACAATGACTATAACAAGCTTTAACGGCCTTTTTTGCATCTGCATTCGAAATTCCAAACATCATTGAGATTTCAGAAGACCCTTGATTTATCATTTTTAAGTTGATATGTGCATTTGCTAAAGCATCTGTTATTTTATTTGCAGTTCCAACTACTGCACTCATACCTTCACCGACAATCATCAAAATAGCCAAGTCATGTTCGACATTTAATTCATCAATTTTACAATCTCTTCTAATTGCTTCTAACACGGCTTGTTCTTTTCCTTTTATTTGTGAACTTCTCATTATAATACTTATATTATCAATACCTGATGGCATATGATCAAAAGAAATATTATAATCTGCAAGTATTTTTAAGATTTTAAGTGTAAATCCGACTTGGCGATTCATCAAATATTTTTTGATATTAATACTTGTGAAGCCTTCATCACAACTTATACCCGTAATCACTTTTCTTGTATCAATCTGACGGTCGTGTACTATAAATGTTCCTGGGTCACTTGGTCGGTTAGTATTTTTAATGACAACAGGAATACGATCGTGATATAGGGGTTGAAGTGCTTCATCATGAAAGACACCAAAGCCTGCATATGATAATTCTCTCATTTCGCGATAAGTAATCTCATCGATAATTTCAGGTTGATTAATAACAGTCGGATTAGCTCGATATATACCTGAAACATCAGTGAAGTTCTCATATAAATCGGCATGAACACCACGAGCAATAATTGCACCTGTAATATCAGACCCACCGCGGGGAAATGTTACAATATGATTATCTTCTGAAAAACCAAAAAAGCCTGGTATGATTAATTTTTGATTGTATTCTGTTAAGTGATAAATCTTTTCATAGCTTGATTCTAATATTTGAGCATTACCAGGTTCATTGCTGACAATTAATCCTGCATCTTTAGGGGAGAGGTATTGTGTTGGAATGCCTTGTTTTTGATTGTAAGCCGCAATAATTTGGGCATTAAAATTCTCCCCTGATGATTTCAATGCATCGAGTAAACGTTCAGGTTGATCTTTTAACGTTTCAATAAGATGTTCTAATGTTCTGTCAATTTCTCCTAAAATATGATCATCCATATCGAGACCTTTTACAATATCATGAAAGCGGGATACAATTTCTAACTTTTTATTTTTATAATCTAAATGATTGATTACTTTTTCATAGAGACGTATTAATAGATCGGTTGTCTTTATGTCTTTATCATGACGTTTACCAGGCGCAGATACAATGATGATACGCCTGTCTTTGTCGCTATTAACAATATCTAATACTTTTTTGATTTGAGATGCAGTAGATACCGAACTACCACCAAATTTTGAAACTTTCATAAATTATGACAACCTTTCTGTAAATGGAATATAGCTATTCAGTTTTAACTGAAAAGATGGTAAGATAGAATCATCTTTTCTAAATTTTTTGAACTTTACAAACTTTGTGAATGAATTTATACTAAACCATATTTATATAGAATTCAATATGAGTTTCAATATTTTTAATAGATTTAATCGGAGGGATAGAACTATGAAAGCACTCAATGTTGCATTATTGGGATTAGGTACTGTAGGTTCGGGAGTAGTTAAAATTATAGAAGAGAACCATCAGCAAATTAAAGATACGATTCAAAAAGATATACAAATTAAACATATTCTAGTTAGAGATAAGACAAAAAAAAGACCGTTGAATATTTCAAAGTATCAATTGACAGAGGACATTGATGATATTTTAAACGATGATGATGTTGATATTGTAATCGAAGTGATGGGAGGAATTGAACCTACCGTAGATTGGCTAAAATCTGCCTTATCCCAAAAGAAACATGTCATTACCGCTAATAAAGATCTTTTAGCAGTGCATTTAAGAGTTCTCGAAAATCTAGCTCAAAAAAATGAGGTAGCTCTTAAATATGAAGCGAGTGTGGCTGGGGGTATTCCAATTGTTAACGCTATTAATAATGGTCTGAATGCTAATAACATTAGTGAGTTTATGGGTATCTTTAATGGCACATCTAATTTTATTTTAACTAAAATGAGTGAAGAGAAAACATCATATGAGTCTGCATTACAAGAAGCTCAAGATTTAGGATTTGCTGAAGCGGATCCTACAGATGATGTTGAAGGAATCGATGCAGCAAGAAAAGTTGTTATTACATCGTATTTATCGTTTAATCAAGTTATCAAATTAAATGATGTTAAAACGAAAGGGATTAGCACTGTTACAATTGAAGACATAGAAGCTGCTAATGCTTTAGGATATAAAATTAAATTAATTGGTAAAGGCTCATATCAAAAGAGTCAAGTTCAGGCGTCTGTACAACCTACACTTATTTCAAAACAACATCAATTAGCAGCTGTAGAGAATGAATATAATGCAATTTACGTTGTAGGGGATGCTGTTGGTGAAACAATGTTTTATGGAAAAGGTGCTGGAAGTTTAGCAACTGGTTCAGCGGTTGTAAGTGACTTGCTAAACGTATCATTGCAATTTGAATCTAATCTACACACATTGCCACCTCATTTTGAGTTGAAAACTGAAGAAACAAAGGAAATGATGGATGATCAAGAAGTGGTTTCAATTCAAGAAAAGGAAAGTTTTTATATCGTTATAAATCATGAAAGTAGTTCAAATAAACAGATTGAAGCAGATTTGAAAAAAGCTTTACCATTTCATAAGTCGATTCAATTTCATGAAATAAAGAATGGACAATATGCAGTAGTAGTACAAGGCGTTGATCATAGAGAATCTCTAGAAACACATTTAGCAGCCTTAGATGATATTAAAGTACAAAAAATTTATCCAGTTGAAGGGGTTTAAATGATATGAAGTTATGGAAAGGTTTAGTTGAGGAATATCAAAAATATTTACCAGTTAGTCAAGATACGCCTAATGTATCTTTAAATGAAGGACATACGCCACTTATTTATTGTCCAACTATGTCTAAAAAGCTTGGCATTGAATTATATGTAAAATACGAAGGTGCTAACCCAACAGGTTCTTTTAAAGACAGAGGAATGGTAATGGCAGTTACTAAGGCTAAAGAAGAGGGTAAAAAGATTGTCATTTGTGCTTCAACAGGCAATACGTCCGCTTCAGCAGCTGCTTATGCTGCTCGTGCAGGGATGAAAGCAATTGTTGTGATTCCAGAAGGTAAGATTGCTTTAGGAAAACTGTCACAAGCCGTTATGTACGGCGCTGAAATTGTTTCAATTGAAGGGAACTTTGATGAAGCGTTAGAGATTGTTAAAGAAGTAGCTAAAGAAGGTGAAATTGAACTTGTCAACTCTGTGAATCCTTATCGCATCGAAGGTCAAAAGACGGGGGCTTTCGAAGTTGTTGAACAACTTGATGGGGAAGCGCCAGATGTTTTAGCGATTCCGGTTGGTAACGCAGGTAATATTACTGCTTATTGGAAAGGGTTTGAAGAATATCATGAGCAACATCAAAGTGGATTACCTCAAATGTTTGGATTTCAAGCGGAAGGGGCTTCACCTATTGTCCAAAATAAAATAGTGAAAAATCCTGAAACGATTGCAACAGCAATAAGAATTGGAAATCCTGCTAGCTGGACAAAAGCAGTAAATGCCATTGAAGCATCTAAAGGGCTAATTGATGCAGTTTCAGACGAAGAAATACTTGAAGCATATCAATTAATGACATCAAATGAAGGGATTTTTAGTGAACCAGCGAGTAACGCATCAATTGCTGGATTGATTAAATTGCATAAGTCGGGTCAACTCAAACAAGGTCAAAAAGTTGTAGCAGTATTGACTGGTAATGGTTTAAAAGATCCGGACACAGCTATCAGTATATTAAAAAATCCTATTCAAGCGTTACCTAATAATAAAGAAAGTATTATTAAATATATTAAGGATGCATTGAAATGACAAAAGCAAATTTAAATTTAAAAGTGCCGGCATCTACAGCCAATTTAGGATGTGGTTTTGATTCGATTGGGATGGCGTTGAATAAGTTTTTATATTTGAAAATTGAACTGTCTTCATCATCAAGATGGCACTTCAAACACGAAGGAGCGAATTTACAAAATTTACCTACTGACGAGTCTCATTATATTTATCAAATTGCTCAAAGTGTTGCTCAAAAATATCAAGTTAAATTACCTGCATTAAACGTGCAAATGTATAGTGAAATTCCAATGGCTAGGGGACTAGGATCATCAGCTTCAGCCTTGGTTGCTGGGCTTTATATTGCAAATTATTTTGGCGATATTGAATTGTCTAAATATGAATTGCTCCAACTTGCAACAGAATTCGAAGGGCATCCAGATAACGTAGCACCAACTATTTACGGTGGCTTAGTGGTGGGCTATCACGATTATGATAATAATCAAACTGATATTGCACACATCGAAGTGCCTGATGTAGACTTTATTATTACCGTGCCACGCTACGAACTGGAAACTGAAAAGTCAAGAAGTGTGTTACCCGAGACGATAAGCCATAAAGATGCTGTAAAATATAGTGCGATAAGTAACACGATGATTAGTGCACTGATTCAACACAATTATGAATTAGCAGGTAAAATGATGGAAAAAGATGGTTTGCATGAACCTTATAGGCAACATCTGATTCGAGATTTTGATGATGTTAAACGGATTGCACATCATCACGGTGCATACGCTACTGTTTTGTCTGGGGCTGGACCCACTATGATGACTATGATTAAAAAAGAAAATAGTGGTGCATTAGTTCGAGCATTAAGAAAAGAAATACAACAGTGTCATTCTGAACTGATTACTATTAATAAGGTAGGCGTCGAAATCAGTGCAAATCACTATTTTTAGAAGAGGCAAGGTATACAAATAGCTTTCTTCATAAGTATACATATTGACCTTTAAAAAATAGTGAGTAGATCTTGTTAATAATTAAACGTATAGCTGAATCCAGGTTGTAAAAGGTGATTAAACTATCGTCTGCAATCTGTATTCAGCTTTTGCTATTTTTAAAGCTTGACTGATATTAGAATTAAAACATTCTTTATGTTTTGATAATAGTTTAGATTAGGATATGATTAAGACAACGTGAAAGGAGATAAGATATGAAACCAGATTTAATCATTATGGATATGGACGACACATTAATGACATCAAATAATGAAATGTCCAAAGTTACAAAAGAATATCTGCTTAGTATTCAAAGGGCAGGCTATCGTATTGCACTAGCTTCAGGTAGGCCAACAGAAGGAATGATTCAAACGGCAAAAAATTTGGAAATGGATGTAAATCAAAGTTATATAATGAGTTATAATGGTGCTCAAACAATTGATTTGTCAAATAATACAGTTGTTTCAAGTCAGATGATTGATAAGAGTGCTTTTGATGAAATAATTGACTTTTGTCGTGACAATCAATTATTTGCTTTAACATATCATGATGGGCATATCGTTTATGAAGGTTCACATGAATATATGAATATTGAGTCTGAGCTCACAGGCTTGCCAATGAAAAAGGTTGATGATTTAAAAACATATATCCAAGGGCCTGTCCCTAAAGCAATGGGCGTCGATTATGAGACGCATATCAGTGAGTTAATGGCTCATATGTCAGAAGGCTTTAATGAAAAAATAGATGCGACAACGAGTAAACCTTACTTTTTAGAATTTATGTGTAAAGGCGTATCAAAAGGAGCAGCGATTCAAGATTTAGCTGAACGATTGAATTTAGATACGCGTAATATGATTGCATTCGGGGATAGTCGAAATGATATAGAGATGTTTAAACAAGTGGGGACAGCTGTCGCAATGGATAATGCATCAGATAGTGTAAAAGAATACGCCACAATGGTGACAAAATCGCATGATGAAGATGGGATTCCTTATGCACTTAAACAATTACTGGACTAAATATAAATTAAGCTGTTTAGAAATCATTTGAAATGATAGAACATATTCATGAGCCAAATTAACTGATACCCAAAATACGAACAAAAATTTAGATCTTAAGATGTGATTATAACACTGTCTTAAGATCTAATGCGTTTGGCCAGAATGAATGACTAGGCATACAAGCATAATAAAAATTCATGCTATCAAAATGTATAAATATGTTTTGATTTACTTTTATTAATTCCAAATTATTTTGCTGTATGTGTCCATTCGTGGCTACCACGATGACGTTTAATATGAGCATATATTTGATCAGCTGCGTAATCTAAGTTAGTGTAAACCGTGATAGAAAATGCAGATTGGTTTGGTTCAAATTCAGTTTCTAAGTACAGTTCTTTTAAATGCTGGTATAAATGATGCATTTGTTCTCGTGTTAAGCTATTATACTCTCTAAGTGTTCGTTTAAGAATTTGACCAGCGTTATTTTCAAATGATTGTACTACAATTACAAAACGCTCATCTTCTTTTAAAACATCATCAAAAAGATTGATTTGTCCAACCATACAAAGCCCACCTTTGTGTTAGGATTAAGTTAATTATACATGATTTAAGATGTTGAATAAAAGGGCATTTGAGATTTATTTATTTAAAAGCGCAATCGTTTTTTACATGACTATTGCAATCCGCTTTTGAGCTATTAAAGTGATGTTTTAATATATTCTAATTCTAGCTTTTAATTTCCTTCATTTTTATTTTAGTTTTAAATTTCCGATTAGTAAATGAAAGTCATTTTGTATTTAAAAATAAAATCGTTAAGTTCAATAATAAAAGTCCTCAAAATATGCATTAAAAGGATACATATTTTGAGGACAAATTGTATTCATGATTAACCACTTTAAAAATTATGATTTGAATCTCTGATATTCTGTTAAGTCAATGTCTTGAAGCGGTATGATTCGTGTTTTCTTCACAAGTTTATGAATGACATAAACAGCTATTAATATTAGGATTGGAAGAAAGTTTTGAGCTAATTTAGGGACATCAAAGTGCACAATTGCGCCAGCTGAACTACCAAATATTAAAAACAGTATAGTTACGATAACTAATATAGGCCCCAGTGGGAATAACGGTGCTTTATATGGAAGCAATGAATCAATAGCTTTATTTTGAACTTTAATAGCGCGACGCATTCTATATTGTGACCATACACTTGAACCCCAAACAAATGTAATGAGGGCACCGATAATATTGAGCAAGCCCATTACACTCTCAGGTTTGAAGTTTGCATATAATGTAACGGCTGTAATTAATACAAAAGTCGTTAGTAAAGCGTTGAATGGTAACTTTGTTCTGTGATTAATGTGCCCTAAAAATTTAGGTGCTTGTTGTTGTTGGCTGAGTGAATACAACATTCGGCTTGTTGTGAAAATCCCTGAATTTGCAGCTGATAAAAGTGATGTCAAGATGACTGCATTAATAACTGATGCTGCAAAAGCAATTCCAATCTTATCAAATACAATTGTAAATGGACTTTGTGTAATTGAACCTGATTCATTTAGCAATGTCGGATCGTTATAAGCGATAATCCCAGAGATGACTGCGATTGAACAAACATAAAAAATCAAAATTCTCCAAAAGACTTGCTTGATTGCTTTGGGCATAGATTGACTAGGATTGTCTGATTCTCCAGCTGCTACCGCAACGACTTCAGTTCCACCAACTGAGAATCCAGCAATCAATAGGACACTGACAAATCCTGATAAACCACCAACAAATGGGGCATCACCTATTGTATAATTTTTAAAACCATAGTATTCTCCGCCTAATATTCCGAAAATCATTAAAAATGTCAAAATAATAAAGATAATGATTGTCGCGACTTTAATAAGGGATAACCAGAACTCTGCTTCTCCAAATATTTTAACTGTAAATACATTTAGTAAAAAGATGATACTTAAAAATATAAGGCTCCACACTAATGGTGAAAAAAATGAGAAGAAATCCCAATATGTAATGACGTTAGAAGCAACTATGATATCGACACTCGTGACTAACGACCATATTGTCCAATATAGCCATCCCATTGTAAATCCTAATGATGGGTCTACAAAGCGGGTTGCATAACTACTGAATGATCCCGATACAGGATAGAAAGTAGCCATTTCACCAATTGAACTCATTAAAAAGTAAAGCATTACACCAATCATAAGATAAGCTAGAATGGCACCGCCAGGACCAGCTTGAGCTATTACGCCACCAGTTGCAATAAAAAGTCCCGTACCTATGGCACCTCCAATTGCAATCATACTAATGTGTCTTGATTCAAGGCCTCGACTTAAATTTTTTTCCTCCATGGGTATTCTCCTCTCAAATGAGATAATTATCTATTTTACTTTGTTCCTTTAAAGGTTTCAATAGTAAATGATAATTTGTCAGATAATTTTGTAAAAAAATAGAAAATTGAATCAAACTGCTTTATTCTCTTTTAAAATCGGTTATACTAAAAGAGTATTCTAATTTAGAATAATTTTAAAATAGAAAGAAGGTTTTAAAATGGAACGTAAAAATGCATCTAAGCTAACGGGATTATTTGGCCATCCAGTTAGTGATAGAGAAAATTCAATGACTGCAGGACCTAGAGGACCATTACTTATGCAAGACTGGTATTTTTTAGAGCAAATGGCTCACTTTGATCGAGAAGTCATTCCTGAGAGACGTATGCATGCAAAGGGCTCTGGAGCGTTTGGTACTTTTACAGTAACGAATGATATTACACAATATACTTCAGCCAAAATCTTTTCAGAAGTTGGTAAACAAACTGAAATGTTTGCTCGCTTTTCAACAGTAGCAGGAGAGCGTGGAGCAGCAGATGCAGAACGTGATATTCGTGGGTTTGCATTGAAGTTTTACACAGAGGAAGGTAACTGGGATTTAGTTGGTAATAATACACCAGTGTTCTTCTTTAGAGACCCTAAATTATTTGCAAGCTTAAACCATGCTGTAAAACGTGATCCGCGTACAAACATGCGTAGCGCACAAAATAATTGGGATTTTTGGACTTCTTTACCAGAGGCATTGCATCAAGTAACAATTTTAATGTCTGATAGAGGTATTCCTAAAGGTTTTAGACATATGCATGGCTTCGGTTCTCATACGTATGGAATGATCAATAAAGACAATGAACGTGTATGGGTTAAATTTCATTTTAGAACACAACAAGGTATTGAGAATTTTTCACCTGAAGAAGCAGAGCAAGTGATTGCTAAGGACAGAGAATCGTCACAAAGAGATTTATTTAATGCCATTGAATCTGGAGATTTTCCGAAATGGAAAATGTATATTCAGGTGATGACCGAAGAGCAGGCCAAAAATCATAAAGATAATCCATTTGATTTGACAAAAGTATGGTATAAATCGGAATATCCTTTAATTGAGGTGGGTGAGTTTGAGCTTAATCGAAATCCAGATAATTATTTTATGGATGTAGAACAAGCTGCATTTGCACCTACAAATATTATTCCTGGTTTAGATTTTTCACCAGATAAAATGCTACAAGGTCGCTTATTTTCTTATGGAGATGCACAACGTTATAGATTAGGTGTCAATCACTGGCAAATTCCGGTTAACCAACCTAAAGGTGTAGGGGTTGAGAATATTTGCCCATTTAGCCGTGATGGTCAAATGCGCATTTTAGACAATAACCAAGGGGGGCAAACACACTATTATCCAAATAGTTACGGGGCTCATGAAGATCAACCAGAATATAAACGACCACCATTAGAGCTTAACGGCTCAGCATATGAGCATAATTTTAGAGAAGATGACGATAATTACTTTGAACAACCAGGTAAGTTATTCCGTTTACAATCTCCAGAAGCGCAAGAGCGTATTTTTGCAAATACTGCGAATGAAATGGAAGGTACAACTGATGAAGTGAAAGAACGTCACATTCGTCATTGTTATCAAGCTGATCCTGAATATGGTAAAGGTGTCGCAAAAGCTTTAGGAATGGAAGCGAGATTAGACGCCATTATTTCGAGTATTCAAAAATAAAAATTAAGAAAAAGCAACTTGGTTAAATGTGAAGGTCAAGTTGCTTTTTACATCAATAGATCTTATATAAATAAATCAAAAATAAAAAGCAATGTTTCGATAATTAGAAACATTGCACATGTCGTATTATTGAAGCTATTAGAAGAAATAGGCTTTACACTTTATTTAGTTTCTCTATGAAGTGTGTGTTTATTTAATCTTGGACAATACTTCATCATTTCAATACGTTCTGGATTAGTTCGTTTATTTTTAGTCGTAATGTAGTTACGATCTCCACATTCTGTGCATGCTAAAGTAACGTTAACGCGCATGATAGTCCCTCCTTAAACAAAATAGAATTATTACGTTTTAATATTCTACCATGACTTTTAGGATTTGCCAATATTTAAAATAAGTCAATAATTTATACTTGATTACGAACAAGTATTTATGTTACTCTTTAAAACGAAATTATTACGATTTAGGAGTGAAAATAAATGGCAAAAAAATCAAAAATTGCTAAAGAACAAAAACGTGAAGAGATGGTAGCGAAATATGCTGAGTTACGTCGCGAACTTAAAAAGAAAGGTGACTATGAAGCATTAAAGAAATTACCAAGAGATGCTTCACCGACACGTTTAACTAGAAGATGTAAGGTAACAGGGCGTCCTCGTGGTGTCATGAGAAAGTTCGAAATGTCACGTATTGCATTTAGAGAGCATGCCCATAAAGGACAAATTCCAGGTGTTAAAAAAGCCAGCTGGTAAAACTTTTCCCCCTTACTTCTTTTATTTACTTTACAGATAAAAGATAGTATATTATCTAAGTAATAATTTAATAGGGGGAAAACCTTTTGAAAATATTTGATTACGAAGACATACAGTTAATACCTAATAAAAGTGTCGTTAAGAGTCGTTCTGAAATTGATACATCAATTCAATTTGGACCTAGAAGGTTTAAATTACCAGTTGTACCAGCTAATATGCAAACAGTTATGAATGAAGATTTAGCTGAATGGTTTGCTCAAAATGAATATTTTTATATTATGCATCGCTTTGATGAAGCAGCACGTATTCCTTTTATAAAAAAAATGCATGAAAAGAATCTATTTGCTTCGATTTCTGTCGGAGTAAAAGATGGTGAATTTGATTTTATAAATCAGCTTAAGTCTCTAAATCTAACGCCAGAATATATAACAATTGATATTGCACACGGTCATTCAGATCAAGTGATTGACATGATTAAGCATATCAAAGCGCATTTGCCAGACGTATTTTTAATAGCTGGAAATGTTGGGACTCCTGAGGGCGTAAGAGAGCTAGAAAATGCAGGTGCGGACGCCACTAAAGTTGGAATAGGTCCTGGCCGTGTATGTATAACAAAAATAAAAACAGGTTTTGGTACAGGTGGATGGCAATTAGCTGCTATTAATCACTGTAGCAAAGCAGCACGTAAGCCAATTATTGCTGATGGTGGAATTCGTACGCACGGAGATATTGCGAAATCTGTACGTTTTGGCGCTTCAATGGTAATGATAGGCTCATTGTTTGCCGCACATGAGGAATCACCAGGTGAAACAGTGGAAATCGAGGGTAAGAAGTATAAAGAATACTTCGGAAGTGCTTCTGAATACCAAAAAGGCGAACGTAAAAACGTTGAAGGTAAAAAAATGTTTGTTGAGCATAAAGGCTCGCTTAAAGATACTTTAATCGAAATGCAAGAAGATTTACAAAGTTCTATTTCATATGCAGGCGGTAAAGATGTTGATGCATTAAGAAAAGTCGATTATGTCATTGTTAGAAATTCTATATTCAATGGCGACAGAGATTGATAGGATGTGTGAATCATTAAAAAATTTACGTTATTTTTACTGATAGGCTTATTGATAATCATTGTTTTTCCAGTGCAACAAAACACATTATTTGATCATATCGCAACACCAGTCCATACCAAAATTGATTCCATTGTTGAAGGGAAAACAAACCCAACTGAATTGAAAACGCCTGAAAATCAGATGTTTTCAATTAGAAATGTACAAATGAATATGTCTAAAGACCAAGTAGAATCTAATCTAGGTAAACCTGAAGATACCATTGGTAATGAATACGGCACAGATTGGTATATTTATCATAACCAATTTCACGATTATGTTATGATTGCATATGTTGATGGTAAAGTGCATGGATTATATACTAATCAAAATATTATAACTTCTAAAGAGGGTATAAAATATAACTCTCCAAAAGATTTTGTTCGAGAAAAATTAGGGAAACCTATTGAACAAATTAAAAAAGGAAATACAATATATCGTCAAAAAAGTGATGAATACGATGTGTTTGATATCGACCGTATTTATACTACAGTCTTTTATGATAAGCATGAGAATAATCAGTTAACAGGTATTTTGCAGGTTAGCCATACATTAGAAAACCGCTTGAATGCTAGATATGCAGCGCCTTCTGATTATTTACAGAAAAGTTATGAATTAGAAGATTTTTACTTAGTGAATGCAGCTAGAGTTCAAAAGGGACTAAAGCCGTTAAAACATTCTGATGAACTCACTAATACAGCGCGTAAGCATAGTACGGATATGGCTAAAAATCATTACTTTGATCATAATAATCCTCAAGGTCAAACACCTTTTGATAGACTTAAAGAAGAGGGTATTAACTACAATGTAGCTGCTGAAAATTTAGCTTATGGTCAAGTGAGTGGTGTATTTGCACACCATGGCTTGATGAACTCAATAGGACATAGAAAAAATATTTTAAATAAAAATGTGAATCGTCTTGGTGTTGGTGTTGATTTTAATTCAGAACAACAACCGTATTGGACTGAGAATTATACAAACTAAAAAAGCAAGGTAAAGATAATAAAGGGTCGAATGAATGGAGCATATGCTCTATTCATTCGACCCTTTTTGAAGGAGTGAATATTAATTTTAAAATTCTCTAAATAAACCGATGACTTTACCTAATACACTAACATGATTCAGATAAATAGGTTCTAAGCTACTATTTTCTGGCTGAAGTCGATATCGATTTTTTTCTTTATAGAACCTTTTAATTGTTGCCTCTTCTTCTTCTGTCATAGCTACTATAATATCGCCATTTTCAGCAAAAGATTGACTTCGGACAATTACTCTATCCCCATCTAAGATACCAGCTTCAATCATACTATCTCCAACAACATTCAATATGAAGATTTGGCCATTATGTGTAGATGTAAAGTGTTCAGGTAAAGGATAGTATTCTTCTACATTTTCTACAGCAGTAATAGGGGTTCCAGCTGTAACTTTCCCAATTACGGGGACGTATATTGTCTCTTCCATATTAAGTGGTTCGCCCATTACATCATTAACGATTTCAATTGCACGTGGTTTCGTAGGATCTCTACGAATGTATCCCTTTTCTTCAAGTCTAGATAAGTGGCCATGTACAGTAGAGCTTGAAGCAAGGCCTACTGCTTCTCCAATTTCTCGTACGCTAGGTGGGTATCCTTTTGATTGTACAATTTGTTTTATATAATTAAAGATTTCACTCTGTCTTTTTGTAAGTTCTTTCATATTTTGCACTCCCTCTATAGGTTTGTATTTATTATATCATATAATACGAACGTCAACAAACATTTGTTCGTTTTTATATTGACATAGAACGAACGTTCTGTTAGGGTGTATATACAAACAAATGTTCTAGGAGTGTTGTAAATGGTTAGTATTAAAATGTCAGAAATATATGTTTATATTGGTGTCTTTATCTTCTCTTTAGCGCTATTTTTTACTTTTTTAGTGTTAGCGAATCAAACTCAAGATTCAGAACAAGTGTACGAAATGACAGATCATCAACTAAATGATAAATATGTAATAGAACAAGTTCCACACGAACATGAACGGATGGATGCTCAGACTATGATGACAACTACAGTCAATCACTAAAGATATAGATATAGTGTGCGCAGCGTAGAAGTTGAAGCGTTTGGTTTTATTTGCTTTTTCTGGTATATTTTGATAAGAAAAGTAGACGGAGGGAGCCAACATGTTAAGTCAAGAAAAATTAACGCGCATTAATGAATTAGCGAAAAAGAAAAAACAAGAGGGGCTTACAGATTTAGAAGCGAAAGAACAGTCTAAGTTGAGAAGTGAATATTTAGAAACATTTCGCAAAAGTTTCAAAGATCAAATTGAAAACACTAAAGTAATTGATCCTGAAGGTAATGATGTAACGCCTGATAAATTAAAAGAGGTTCAACGTCGCAACCATAAGCGTAGTTAATCTTAATAAATAATAATGTATTGGTTTTCTAAGAAGCTTTACAGTTTATTATCGGTTATAATAGTAATGTAAAGTTGTTAAGAAAGGAAGTCGTAAAATGTTTGACAATAAAGATATAAAAGCAGTAAATACCATTCGTGGATTAAGTATTGATGCAATTGAAAAAGCAAATTCTGGGCACCCTGGTTTACCGATGGGGGCAGCTCCAATGGCTTATACATTATGGACACGTCATTTGAATTTTAATCCGAATTCACATGAATATTTTAACAGAGATCGTTTCGTTTTATCAGCAGGTCATGGTTCAGCATTATTATATAGTTTATTACATGTATCAGGTAGCTTAGAAATGGAAGAGCTTAAGCAATTTAGACAATGGGATTCCAAAACACCAGGTCACCCTGAGTACAAGCATACTAAAGGGGTTGAAATTACAACAGGGCCTTTAGGACAAGGTTTTGCAATGTCAGTAGGTATGGCAATGGCAGAAAAACATCTTGCTGCTAAATTTAATAAAAATATTTCGGTTGTAGATCACTACACATACGTTTTAGCTTCAGATGGTGATTTAATGGAAGGAATTTCACATGAAGCTGCTTCTTTAGCCGGACATTTAAAACTAGACAAATTAATTACGTTATATGACTCTAATGACATCTCTCTTGATGGTGAAACGAACAAATCATTTTCAGAAGATATTAAGGCTCGATTTGAGTCATATGGATGGAATCATATTTTAGTTAAAGATGGTAATGATTTGGAAGAAATAGACAAGGCAATTACAACAGCTAAGTCACAATCAGGTCCTACAATTATCGAAGTGAAAACAATCATAGGTTACGGTTCTCCAAATAAGGCAAATAGCAATACTTCTCATGGGTCACCACTTGGAGAAGAAGAGCGTAATTTAACATTTGAAAATTATCAACTAGATGCTTCTAAACGTTTCCATGTTGAAGATGAAGTGTATCAGATTTTTAAAGATACTATGTTACAACGCGCAGATCAAAATGAAGCAGAATGGAAATCAAATTTAGAAGAATACTCAAAACAATATCCAGAATTAGCAGAAGAGTTTAAAACGGCAATTGCTGGAGAACTACCAACTCATTATGAAAAGGAATTACCTAAATACGATCTTGATCATAAAGCAGCGTCACGTGCTGACTCTGGAGATATCATTCAAGCTATTAATCAATCAGTCCCATCATTTTTTGGTGGATCAGCTGACTTAGCTTCATCTAATAAATCAAATGTAAAAGATGCCAAGGATTTCTCAGCAGAAGATGGTAGTGGTAAAAATGTTTGGTTTGGTGTTCGTGAATTTGCAATGGCAGCTGCGGTAAATGGTATGGCTGCACACGGAGGGCTTCATCCTTATGCTGCAACATTCTTTGTTTTCAGTGATTACTTAAAACCAGCTTTACGTCTTGCAGCAATTATGGGTCTGCGCTCATCATTTATCTTTACTCATGATTCAATCGCTGTAGGTGAGGATGGTCCAACGCATGAGCCAATTGAACAATTGGCTGGTTTGCGAGCAATTCCAAACTTAAATGTGATTCGTCCAGCAGATGGAAATGAAACACGAGTTGCTTGGAAAGTGGCATTAGAATCTAACGGAACACCAACAGCGCTCGTTTTGACTAGACAAGGTTTACCTGTTCTAGATGTTTCTGAGGATACTGTAGAAGAAGGTGTTCGAAAAGGGGCATATGTAGTCTACGAAACATCAAAAGAACCAGAATATGTATTACTTGCAACAGGTTCAGAAGTAAGTTTAATGGTAGATGTTGCTAAGTCATTAGAAGATGAAGGTAAAGGTGTGCGCGTTGTTTCAATGCCGAATTGGAATGCATTCGAAGCACAATCACAAGAATATAAAGACTCAATTTTATTACCAGATGTAGATAAGCGTGTAGCAGCTGAAATGGCAGCAACTTTAGGTTGGCATAAATATGTGGGCATGAATGGTTTGGTGATTGGTATTGATCGTTACGGTGCAAGTGCTCCTGGTGATTTAGTTGTTAAAGAATATGGATTTACTAAAGAAAATATTTTAGAACAAATTAAAAATATGTAATTATTTATGGTGCCGAGTCTCATTATTGATAGAGGCTCGGTTTTTGTAGTTAAGGTTTAATATTTCACTAAGTCCTACCTTGAAATAGTATGATAATTTTAGTAAAATGCTAGAGGATATAGAAAGTGGGTGAAACGATGGCAACATGGTTAGTAATATTATTAATAATTGTTGCACTCATCATTGGACTTGTCGGTGGTTTCTTCTTAGCACGTAAGTATATGATGGATTATTTGAAGAAAAATCCTCCAATCAATGAAGAGATGTTACGAATGATGATGATGCAAATGGGTCAAAAACCATCACAAAAGAAAATTAATCAAATGATGACAATGATGAATAAAAATATGGATAAAAAAATATAATATCCATGACGTCAGTCATATCAAGGAGTTTGGGATTTGTTGAACAATTCCAAACTCTTTTGCTTTTAATATAGGTGACAAATTGGTAACAAAAGATTGTCGTGTTAGTCTTCGTCAGTACTTTCTAAAATCTTCTTTATTTCGGTTTCAGTGTTCGAATATAAGTAGTAGTTGTACATTACTCTAAATTTGATAATGTGGTATACTTATCTGTATTATTGAAAGATAATGGAGGAAGCTTCAATTGACATATTTAGTTTTTTCAATCCTAATCGCATTCGTGATGGGGGCAGGTGTTATCGTCGTTAGAATGAAGGCTCAAAAGTATCCTGTTAATGAGAAAAAAATTATATTACCGCCATTCTTTATGGCAACAGGTGCGCTCATGTATATCTTTCCTTATTTTAGGCTAACAGGATCTGAAATAATAGAATCCATTGTTATAGGTATTTTATTTTCGAGTGTACTGATTATGACTTCTCACTTTGAAGTGAAAGATTCAGATATATATTTGAAGAAGTCTAAGGCTTTTCCAATAGTGCTTATTAGTTTACTTGTAATACGTACTATATTGAAAGTATTTATCGGAAGCTCTATAGATGCTGGAGAGCTTGCGGGCATGTTCTTCTTATTAGCGTTTAGTATGTTAGTCCCATGGAGAGTTGCCATGTTATTAAGATATAAAAAAATTAAAAATAGCTTAATGTAAAATTGAGCTACTGCAATTATCAATTTAAATACTAAGATACAGAAGCTGAGGCGCCATAAAGAGTCTCAGCTTTTATATTAATGACTTCAGTCAGTTGAGCACGTAAAACGTGCGAAACAATAAACCACCTGCTATGCGGGTGGGCAACAAAAGTTATACTAAAAAAATCCCTGCTTAGCGTTATAATTAAGGTGTTCAAGCCAAATTAATAACGAAAGTAGGGATTTTTTATGGCTAATAAAGCCAAGAGTTTAGCACATACAAAATGGATGTGTAAATACCACATTGTATTTACTCCAAAGTATAGAAGAAAAATCATATACAATCAATACAGACCATCAATTATTGAAATTATAAAGTTATTGTGCAAATACAAAGGTGTGGAGATTATAGAAGGACATATGATGCCAGATCATGCACATCTATTAGTGAGCATCCCACCCAAAATAAGCGTTTCAAGCTTTATGGGGTATTTAAAAGGTAAAAGCGCTTTGATGATATTTGATAGACATGCAAATTTGAAATACAAATTTGGAAATCGTCACTTTTGGGCAGAAGGGTATTATGTAAGTACAGTTGGATTAAATGAAGCCACGATAAAAAAATATATACAGAATCAAGAAAAACACGATAAAGCGATTGATAAGTTGAGCGTAAGAGAATATGAAGACCCTTTTAAGGGTTATTGAAGTTAGTCAAAAGCCTCTTTAGAGGCTAGCTAAAGAGACAATGGCATTTTGGCTTGAGCATGAAATGAAAAAGCCAGCGCCTTTAGACGCTAGCCGGTAAAGCGGGCTTATAGCCCAAGAGCAAACCACCCGTTTTACGGGTGGTCCTGATTACATAGAAAGTACTTGTGAATTTCAGATAGATGTTTTAAAATAAATAAGAACAAACGTTCGGGAGTGATGATATTGAAAATTATACATACTGCTGATTGGCATCTAGGTAAAATCTTAAATGGACATTCCTTTTTAGAAGATCAAAAAGTAGTACTTAAACAATTTTTAGACGATGTTCAACAAGAAAAACCCAATTTAATCATTATAGCTGGTGACATTTATGATACATCTTATCCTAATAAGGAAACGGTCACTTTAATGGAAGAAACTATTTCAAAATTAAATTTGCAATTCAATGTGCCAATAATTATTATTAGTGGAAATCATGACAGTAAAAGAAGACTAAGCTATGGTGCGTCATGGTTTATGCAAAACAATTTATTCATTCGAACTGAGCTTGAGGATTTTTTTAAACCGATTCAATTCAATGACTTTCATTTTTACACATTACCTTTTTTTACAATTTCTGAAGTTAAATCATTTTTTTCAAAGGAAATCGGCTCGTATGAGGAAGCTGTTCGCTTGTTAATAGAACATTTAAAATCTCAAATGGATATGAGTAAAACAAACGTTCTTATCGGTCATTTTACTGTATACGGTGCTCCTAAAAGTGATTCAGAAAGAGAGATAACTATAGGTACTATTGAATCAGTGGAACCTAGTATTCTAGAAGAATTTGACTTAGTTCTGCTTGGCCATATTCATCATCCTTTTACTTTAAGTGCTGACCATATTTTTTATAGCGGGTCGATTTTACAATATTCTTTTTCAGAAACTAAACAAGTTAAAGGATATCGTATTTTTAATTTGAAAAACAAAGCGTATTCTCAGCAATTTAAAATGTTAGAACCTAGACATGAACTTGAAGTGATTGAGGGCCGTTATACAGATATTATTAATGGTGAATTTGCTAGAAAAAGTAACGACAGTTATTTTCATTTTAAGCTTATGGAACTATCCCAAATAACAGAGCCGATGCAAAAATTAAAACAAGCGTATCCTAATACTTTAGCATTGACACCTTACGCTATTGAGACTCAAGATAGCATCCAAAAAGTTCAAAATATAAAAAAACTAAAAACATCAGAAATAGTAGAGGATTTCTATGAGAAAATGATGGACACACCACTTTCGAATGTTCAAAAGTCAAATTTGAACCAAATTTTGAATGATATGGAGGAAAATTAAATGAGACCTTTGTTATTGCATTTACAAAATTTTGGTCCTTTTTTAGATGAAACAATTGATTTTACAAATATTAAATTAAATCAATTGTTTCTAATTAGTGGTAAAACGGGTTCTGGTAAAACAATGATTTTTGATAGTATTGTTTATGCTTTGTATGGTCGTGCATCAACTGAAAAAAGGGAAGTGAAACATTTACGAAGTCACTTTGCGAATCCAAATGAGCCATTGACTGTAACGTTTGAGTTTGAAATTCAAAATGAAAGATACAAAGTGATACGCAAAGCTTCGTTTCTTAAGGAAGGTAATAAAAATGAAACGAAGCCACAGTTGGATATTTATCATTTTGAAAACGGTGCTTTTCAACTTAAGGAGAGTAAAGTGAGTTCTGGAGAAAAGTATCTTTTAGAATTATTAGGGCTCAAGCAACATCAATTTCGACAACTTTTTATATTACCTCAAGGTGAATTTAAAACATTTCTATTTTCTAATAGTTCAGAGAAACAGACGATATTGAGAACACTTTTTAATACACAATTGTATGACCAGCTAAAAAATCAACTTACAGATCAAACTGAAATAACTAAAAAAGAAATCGAACGTCAACACATGAAGCTTGAAAGTTTGTGGCAAGAGCTTTATACATTAGATGATGAAGCATTAACTGAAATTCAACAGCAGCCTACACAACAATATGAATTAATATTAAAGTATCTTCCTAAATTTTCTGAATTAGGTCTAAAAAAAATTCAAGAGCTTCGCCAAGAAAAAGAAAAGTTAACAGAAACGTATAATCAATTGAAGCAAGATATATTAAGACAGGAAAAGCGTCAAGAGAGTGTTCATAGATATAATGACCTTAAATTAAAGTTGCAACAATTAAAAGAGCAAGAAAAAACAATGACTTTGTACGAAAAGAAACTCGAGTTAATTCAAAAAAGTAAATTAGCCCTTCGTATATATGAAGAGTTAGAACATACACAAAAAATATTATTTGAAAAAGAAGAACAATTAGAGTATCTACAAAAAAACATTAAAGAAACTGAACATATTTTAAATCAAAATAAAGAAAAATATGACGAACATATGAATCAAAAATCACAGTATGAACGCTATAGCCAGTTTTGTGATCAAACACAGCACTATTATCGAAACATAGAATCGTTTAAAACGAAATTTGAAGCGTCGGTTCTTGTTGCGTCACAAATTAATCAAATTGATCAAAAAATAGAAAAACAACAGAGTAAAGTAGAACAACTTTATGAGCAAAAGGGCAATCAAGATCCAGACTACAACTATATTAATCAATTACATGAAAAGTTTTATGAGTCTCAATCTGTACTTAAAGATTTAAAAGAATCACAGAAGAAGTATGAAAAAAGAGAAGCACTTGAATATCAATGTAAACAAAATGAAGGTCGATTAAAGCAAATTCGTGATGAGATTGAACATTGTAATCATGAATATAATGAACTAAGTGAAACGGATACTACTATTTTAACGCATGAGGAAACAATTATTGCTTTACGACAATCATTGCATGACGGGGCTTCTTGCCCAGTTTGTGGTACTACTGTCAGTGATGAGCTTCAAGGTAAAACTTTAGAAGATTTGAAATCACAGTATGACTATAATAAAAAGATAAAGAAAAAGCGAGAACAACTCGTTGAGAAAGCGATTCAAACTGAGTCGCAGTTGGAAATGATGCATGATCAAATTGAAGAATTAAAGCATGTTTCAGATAATGCTGAACATATTAATCAGTTGGAAGAGTCTATATTAGATATAAATCAAAGTATAAAAAATGCACAACAAAAAGCTGAAAAAATAGAACAATTAAATCAAAAATTAAAAGAAATGGAACAATCAATTGTCGATTTACAAAATGAAAAAATGATAAAAGAGCAAGAGTTACACCATATACAAGATGCTGTAAATCAATTCCAAACGAACACAGGATGTAAGGAAATCGAATCATTTATTCAAATTTATCAAAAGTATGAAACATATGTACAGTCTTTCAGTACGAAAAAAGAGAAATTGGAAAATGACATTAACGAAAATAAGCAACATTTTAAGCAGACTTCATATCAATTAGATGTTAATCAGTCTCAAATTAAAGATGACACTAAAAGGAAAATTCAATTAGAAACAGAACTACATGATGAGCTTGAGCATTTAAATATCAATCACATTAATGAGATAAAGGAGATTAAGGTAGAGAGCCAAAATGAAGAACATTATCAAGTAGCAGTTGATCAATTTAAGCAATCTTTACATGTCATTTCAACCCAATTAGAAGATGAAAAGTGTATTTTTAATGCAATTGAGCCTGTTGATTTAATGACATTGAATGATTCTGCAAATCAATTACAACATAGAATAGATGAAAAGCAAAAACAATATAATGAGATAAACTTTCAAAATAAGAACAACCAAAAAGTTGTCCAAAAGATAGAAGATTTAATAGATCAGTTAAAGGAAACTTTATCTAATCAAATTGAAATTGTAACGTTAGCTGATGTAATCTCAGGAAAAAATAATCACAATTTAACATTAGAAAATTACGTGTTAATTTATTATTTAGAACTGATTTTAATTGAGGCAAATAAACATTTTCGAAATATGACCGGACAACGATATGAACTGATCAGAAAGAAACGAAAAGGACGTGGATTTAGTGGACTAGAACTTGAAGTATTTGACTATTATTCAAATCAATCGCGTCACATTGCTTCATTGTCTGGAGGCGAAACTTTCCAAGCATCACTAGCATTAGCATTAGGTCTAAGCGAAATAGTTCAAAGAGAGCAAGGTGGGGTTTCTCTTGATTCAATGTTTATAGATGAAGGATTTGGAACTCTGGATCAAGAAACCCTTGAAACCGCTATTAATACATTAGTTCAGTTGCAGTCTAGTGGAAGGTTAGTTGGAATTATCTCACACGTCTCAGAGTTAAAAAATCGGATGCCTGTTATTTTGGAAGTTAAATCAAAGAACTATGAAAGCTATACACAAATTAATTTTAATGATTAATGACAAATAAAACAGGCTGGGACATAAATATCTCAGTAATCGAAAAGCTTCGAGGTTTTCGTAAAAATTTACGAAAAATCTCGAAGTGTTTTCCTTTATTAAAGGATACGAAAGTGTCTTTTTTTAAAGTGTTTTAATGTAAAATTACACGTATATCACATCGTATTGTTGGCGAGACGCCTGAGGGAATAGGATGAGCGTCGAGACCGCGGCTCGACCCATCCTCCTAAAAAATGCGAGCCAAACAATACGAATTATTGATAAAAGAAAAGCATAGAGGTGATTCTGAATCATGAATGTACTGAACCCCAAAAGTTGTACTTTGGTTTAGTATACGATTTCAAAGGTTTGTTTCCTATATTGTGTAGGAGACAAGCCTTTTAATTTTGCTTTAATTCTTGTATTGTTATAAAAATTGATATATTTATGAATTGATTGTTCTAATTCTTGGAATGTTTCAAATGATTGTCCATAATACATTTCTTGTTTTAATAACCCAAAGAAGTTTTCCATTGAGGCATTATCTAAGCAATTGCCTTTTCTAGACATACTTTGAAATAGATCATGTTCTTTTAATGACTCAATATAGTTTCTATTTTGATAATGCCATCCTTGATCTGAATGAATTGTCATTCGATAAAAAAGTTGCGGTCTCATTGCTAGTAATTCAGTTAAAGGTTCAATAACAATATCTATAGTAGGACGCTTTGATATACGATAACTTAAGATTTCCAAGTTATATAAGTCCATAAAAGGTGATAAATAGGCCTTTGTTCCATCGCGTAATTTAAATTCTGTAATGTCTGTAACCACTTTTTGATAAGGTCGATCTGTATTAAAACGACGTTTTAATATATTTTTAGCTACTTTACCTATAGTTCCTCTATAAGAATTGTATTTTCTTGTTTTATGCTTAAATTTCGTACATGTTAAATGGTGTTCTTTCATAATTCGTCTTACTTTCTTATGATTGACTGTCATTCCTTTATTAGCCAATGCTTGAGTAACTCGACGATAACCATAAGTATAATCACTTTCTTTACAAATTTGCTTAATAGATTCAACTATATCTATATCTTTTTTAGGTTTTTTGAAACGTTCAAGCCAGTAGTAGTACACGGATTTAGCTATTTCTGTAACTTCAAACAGAAGGCTTAACCCAAATTGATACATTTCATGTAATTCTTTAATGACCTTTACTTTTTCGGATGTTTGCTTCCGTAATGTTGGGTCAAGCGTTGTAACTTTTTTTGATAAGCGATACCTGCTTTCAACATTTCATTTTCATTTCTAAGTCTTTCTAATTCTTCGCGTTCATCTTCTTTTAATGGTAAATGATTATCTGGTTTAACTTTTGTCTGCTTTCTTTTCATTTTAGAAGGACGTCCTCTCTGTTTATTGTCTAAACCGAGAATACCTTCTTCATTAAATTTACGCTGCCAAACGGCTAACATAGCTGGATTAGAAATTTTAAAGTGATTGGCTGTTTCTCGATAAGACAATTTATTTTCTTGTCTAAATCTTAAAACAGATACTTTAAAATCTCTAGTATATTCTTTATTCTGCAATTTTTTATCTAATCCTTTTGGTCCAAATTCCAAATACTGGTTAACCCATCTTTGAAGTATAGAATAATGAGATAGACTATATTTTTTAGCTAATCTCTCATATCCTAAACTACTATTTAAATATTCCTGAACTATTTTTAACTTGATTTCAAATTTATAATGTTTACCCATAAAAATGCACCCCATAAAGTTAGATTTTTTAGTCCAACTTTTGGGGTGCACATCAGAATCATCTCTACGCTATTATTTTCATTATTTGGCTCTCAGTCAAATTGGACTGGTCACATTAAATTAAGGCGTTATGCAATAATGGATTGTTTAACGCCTTTTTCGTTGTGTGATCATAAAGTCTTGAACATTAATGCCTCTTTTAATACGACATAAATCAGTAAAATTGAGTTGGTAAAACATACTTTATAATTTAGGGGTGTGAATAAATATAGCACATTTGATTGATTCCTAAGCCGAGACTTCTGAGGCGCCTAGAAAAGCGAGGCTTTATGGAACAATCAAATAAATGAAATTATTTATACACCAGTCCGATTTACTATAGAACCATTATTTTGGGATTTATGTTCTAGACGCTTTTAAATTATGATTTATTTTGTTGGCGTAATAAATCGCGAATTTCAGTTAATAAGACAGTGTTTTCTTCAATTTCTTCTTCGACTTCTGAAGGTTTAACAATAGTGTTAGCAATCTTTACAAAAATAAATAAAGCAAATGCGATAATAATAAAGTCGATGACTGATTGAATAAAAATACCGTATTTAATACCAAACATAGACCAATTCTCAGCAAAATCAACTTCGCCAAATAATAGACCAATTAAAGGCATGATGATATTTTCAACTAAAGATGTAACAATTTTATTAAATGCAGCCCCCATAACTACGGCAATAGCTAAATCTAATACATTTCCTTTTAATGCGAACGCTTTAAATTCTTGAAACATAGCAATTCTCCTTATAAATATAAATTGATAAATGAATAAAAAAAGTATACCCTAAAAACGTTTTGTTTACAATCGTAAAATATATATAATTATATGTTATATTTTGTAAACTTAAAAACTAAAAAATATTGAAGGTTATAAAAGTTTAAAGCGTTTTAATTGATGGCATTCGTTTGGTGCATTGATTAAGTGCTTATATTTTGTTATCGTATATATGTTAATAGTGCTTTTAATTGACATTCACAAAAGTTTGCGTTGTAAATTAAAAGTACTTAATTAAAAATGAATAGAGGAAAGGGAGTATGTTATGACTATGAATACTTCAACTCCAGAACCAAATGGTAAGAAGTTTTCGCCTGTTTTTATTATTAGTGCAATTATAGTTGCGATTATTGTGGCAATTGGGGTGTTTATCCCTACACAATTTGGCGACTTTACAAATGAAATTAAGTTATGGATTACCGATAATTTAGGATGGTACTATCTCATTTTAACAACAATCATAGTATTTTTCTGTGTATTCTTAATTTTTAGTCCGATTGGAAAGTTAAAACTGGGGAGACCGAATGACAAGCCGGAATTTAATACTATTTCATGGTTTGCAATGTTATTTAGTGCAGGAATGGGGATTGGTTTAGTATTCTATGGAGCAGCGGAGCCACTTTCTCATTTTGCAGCGCCACCAAATGCTGATCCTAAAACAACGGAGGCATTTACTGAATCATTACGTTCCACATTTTTCCACTGGGGCTTTCATGCATGGGCAGTATATGGTGTCGTAGCATTGGCTTTAGCGTATTCCCAATTTAGAAAGGGAGAACCTGGACTAATCTCTAAGACCTTACGCCCTATTTTAGGAGATTATGTTGATGGTATCATTGGTACAATCATTGATGTGTTAGCTGTGTTTGCTACAGTTATTGGTGTAGCAGTTTCTCTAGGTATGGGTGCGCTTCAAATAGCAGGTGGATTAGAATATCTATTTGGGATACCAAATACAATTGTGACACAAGCTGTAATCATCATTGTTGTGACGATATTGTTTATTATGAGCGCTTGGTCTGGATTAAGTAAAGGTATCCAATATTTAAGTAATACAAATATTGGTCTAGGTACAATATTGCTCATTGCGGGATTAATTGCTGGTCCTACAGTACTTATTTTAGACATGTTTACAACTTCAACGGGTAGCTTATTAAATTCATTCCTATTTAATAGTTTTGATGCTGCAGCTACAAATCCAAGTAAACGTCAATGGATGACGGATTGGACGCTTTACTATTGGGGTTGGTGGTTAAGTTGGAGTCCATTTGTTGGTGTGTTTATTGCACGTGTTTCTAGAGGTAGATCAATTCGTGAATTTATTTCAGGTGTTTTATTAGTACCTGTAATTGTGAGTTTCTTATGGTTTAGTGTGTTTGGTGTTTTAGGTATTGAAACTGCTAAAAAGCATCAAAAGATTTTTGAAATGTCTTCAGAAACACAATTGTTTGGTGTATTCCATCAATTGCCAATGGGTATGGTTTTATCCATCATTGCGTTATTACTTATTGCATCATTTTTCATTACATCAGCAGATTCGGCAACGTTCGTTTTAGGTATGCAAACAACAAGGGGTTCTCTCAATCCAAGTTCGTTAATTAAGGTCACTTGGGGAATTGCACAATCTCTTATTGCATTCGTATTGTTATTATCAGGCGGTGGAGATAGTGCTGCAGGTTTAAATGCATTGCAAAGCGCGGCTATTATTAGTGCTTTACCGTTCTCATTTATTGTTATAATGATGATGATTAGTTTCTACAAGGATGCTAACCAAGAGCGTAAGTTTTTAGGATTAACACTAACACCTAATAAACACCGTCTCAAAGAATATGTTGCGAATTCACAACAAGATTATGAAGATGAACTTATTTCAAAGCGTAAAGCTTTACGTGAACAGGAAAAATAATTAGTTTTAATATAAATGCATTCAGAAGAGTCTGGGGTATCAATCCTAAAATAATAGCGTAGAGATGGTTCAATGATTGAATCACCTCTACGCTTTTCCTTTATCAATAATTCGTATGCCCTCAGGAGTCTCGCCAACAATACGACGTGATATACATGTAATTTTACATTGAAATACTTTTTGAAAAAAGCCACTTTCGTATCATTGAATGAATCATCTTATTTTAAGAAAACTTCGAGATATTTATGTCCCAGCCTGTTATTCATTGAAAATGATTCTCAACTAATAAAATATACTTATTACACTCACTCTTAGTGATAACTTTTTTTTATAGTAACTAATTATAAATGCGAAACTTCAAAAAGGGTCTTTTCCTTCTTATTCAGTTGTATTCATATCATCTTAATTATACAATTAAATAAACGGCATATAAATATATCAGGGGGGATATTTAATGGCTTCTAATTTAAAAGAACAATCTAAAAAGTCATTTCAAGTTAATGGTAAAGAATTAACGTATTATGATTTAAATACGTTAGAAGAACAAGGTTTAACTCAAGTAAGTCGTTTGCCATATTCAATTCGTGTACTATTAGAATCGGTTTTGCGTCAAGAAGATGGTCATGTTATTACAGATGAACATATCAAAGCGTTATCGACTTTTGGAAAAGAGAATGAAAAAGGTGAAGTGCCATTTAAGCCGTCACGTGTCATTCTCCAAGATTTTACAGGTGTTCCAGCTGTTGTTGACTTAGCATCATTACGTAAAGCAATGGATGATGTTGGTGGAGATTTATCTAAAATTAATCCTGAAGTACCTGTTGATTTAGTTATTGACCACTCTGTTCAAGTTGATAGTTATGCTAATACAGATGCTTTAGAAAATAACATGAAGTTAGAGTTTGAGCGTAACTATGAGCGTTATCAATTTTTAAACTGGGCTACAAAAGCATTTGATAATTATAATGCTGTACCGCCAGCAACAGGTATCGTTCACCAAGTTAACTTAGAGTATTTAGCAAATGTAGTTCACGTTCGTGAAGAAAATGGGGAGAATGTTGCATTTCCTGATACATTAGTAGGTACTGACTCTCATACGACAATGATTAATGGACTAGGCGTATTAGGTTGGGGTGTCGGCGGTATTGAAGCTGAAGCCGGAATGCTCGGACAACCTTCTTATTTCCCAATTCCTGAGGTTATAGGTGTTCGCTTAACAAATGAACTTCCTCAAGGTGCGACTGCTACTGACTTGGCTTTACGTGTTACAGAATTATTACGTAAAAAGGGTGTAGTAGGGAAATTTGTTGAGTTCTACGGTCCAGGTGTAGATAAGTTGCCATTAGCAGATCGTGCAACTATCGCAAATATGGCTCCTGAGTACGGTGCGACGTGTGGTTTCTTCCCAGTGGATGATGAAACTTTAAAATATTTACGTTTAACAGGTCGTACGGATGATCATATTGAAATAGTTGAAAAATACTTAAAAGAAAATCATTTATTCTTCGATGTTTCTGAAGAACCTAATTATACGGATGTCGTTGATTTAGATTTATCAACTGTTGAAGCTTCTTTATCAGGACCAAAACGACCTCAAGACTTAATATTCTTAAGTGATATGAAAAAAGAATTTGAAAAGTCTGTCACAGCACCAGCCGGTAACCAAGGTCACGGTTTAAGTAAAGATGAATTTGATAAAAAAGCAACTATTCAATTTAAAGATGGTTCAACAACTGAAATGAAAACAGGAGATATTGCAATAGCTGCAATTACTTCATGTACAAATACATCTAACCCATACGTTATGTTAGGGGCAGGTTTATTAGCTAAAAATGCAGTTGAAAAAGGATTGAAAGTACCTGAATATGTCAAAACATCATTAGCGCCAGGGTCTAAAGTTGTAACAGGCTATCTACGCGATGCAGGCTTACAGTCGTATTTAGATCAATTAGGATTTAACTTAGTAGGTTATGGATGTACGACATGTATTGGTAACTCTGGTCCTTTACTTGAGGAGATTGAATCAGCAATCGCTGAAGAAGATTTACTTGTTACATCTGTATTATCAGGTAACAGAAACTTTGAAGGACGTATCCATCCTTTAGTGAAAGCGAACTATCTTGCATCACCACAACTTGTTGTAGCTTATGCTTTAGCTGGTACAGTTGATATTGACCTTCAAAATGAATCATTAGGTAAAGGTAAAGATGGTGAAGACGTCTACCTTAAAGACATCTGGCCTACAATTAAAGAAGTGGCAGATACTGTAGAAAGTACAGTAACGCCAGAACTATTCAAAGAAGAATATAAGAGTGTTTATGATAATAATGAGCTTTGGAATCAAATTGACACGACTGAACAACCTTTATACAACTTTGATCCTAAATCAACATATATTCAAAACCCTACATTCTTCCAAGGTTTATCTAAAGAGCCTGAATCTATTAAGCCTTTAAGTGATTTACGTGTAATGGGTAAATTTGGAGATTCTGTCACAACTGACCACATTTCTCCTGCTGGTGCAATTGGTAAAGATACACCGGCTGGTAAATACTTATTAGATAACGGGGTTTCACCGCGTGATTTTAACTCATACGGATCTCGTCGTGGTAACCATGAAGTCATGGTACGTGGTACATTTGCAAATATTCGTATCAAAAACCAATTAGCGCCAGGTACAGAAGGCGGATTTACAACATACTGGCCTACTGGTGAAGTAATGCCTATCTTTGATGCGGCTATGAAATATAAGCAAGACGGTACTGGTTTAGTTGTGTTAGCTGGTCATGATTATGGAATGGGCTCTTCTCGTGACTGGGCTGCTAAAGGGACTAACTTGTTAGGTGTCAAAACAGTTATTGCACAAAGTTATGAACGTATCCATCGCTCAAACCTTGTAATGATGGGTGTGTTGCCATTACAATTTTTAGAAGGTGAATCGGCTGATACACTTGGTTTAGAGGGTAAAGAGAACATTTCAGTTGATATTAATGAAAATATTAAGCCGGGTGAAAGAGTTAAAGTTACAGCTACTAAAGAAGATGGTTCTACGATTTCATTTGAAGCGAAAGCAAGATTTGATTCAAATGTTGAAATTGATTATTATCGTCATGGTGGTATTTTACAATTAGTATTACGCAAAAAATTAGCTTAAAATCAAGCGTATACTTTTCATAATAGTTAATGTTTAGGGTAAGATATGAAGTGGAGTCGGGTGTGGTTTCACTTCTGTCTTACTCTTCTTTTTTTGATGGAAAAACGAATTTATAAAGTTCGAGAAAGAGGGCAAAATCATGATTTATTCATTAACTGAAATTGAAGCTAGATATCAAGAAACAGACCAGATGGGGGTCATTTATCATGGAAATTATGCAACGTGGTTCGAAGTTGCACGAACAGATTACATACGTAAGCTAGGACTTAATTATGCTGAAATGGAGCAAGTTGGCGTTGTTTCGCCAGTCGTTTCGCTCAATATTCAGTATAAAAAAAGTGTGACCTATCCTGAAAAAGTAAAGGTTAAAACGTGGGTATCAAAGTTTTCAAAATTACGTTCCCGTTATAAATATGAAATATATAACGAAAAAGATGAAATTGTAACGACTGGTTATACAGATAACGTTATTGTCACAAAAGAAAATAATAAGCCAGTTCGTTTAGATAAAGCATTTCCAAATTGGTATGAAATTTATCATAGTGTAAATGAGCGCAATGAGAATCAAGAAGATATGGAGATTAAATAAAAGGTCGACAAACTTATAAATAAAAGAGTTTGATATATATGAGTAATCGAAAAAATTCGAGGTTTTCTGTAAAAATTCACGAAAAAATCTCAAAGTTTTTCCTTATTGAATAAAAGTAAACGCTAAGACGCATTTTTATTAAAAATCATCTTAGCGTTATTTATTTTGGGATTTATGTCCCCAGCATGTGCTTCTATCTATCATTTTTTATGAAGCTGTTTGGGTCTCAGCTTGATATATTATTTCATCATTATGAATGTCTATTTGTAAGGTATGATCATCAAAATACCATACATCTTTTTCAGCAACAACTAACCTTAAGCCATCCAAAATTTCTTCGTAACCAATTTCATCAATATCACGTTCAAATTCAACATTAAATGCTGGACTGAATCCTTGTTTAAGTTGAAATTCACCACCGTAACGTACGTAAAATTGTAATACTTTTTGTTCTTCTGGTAAATCCAACTCATCTTTAAACCATTGTATCGCATTATCTGTAAGTTCTATTTTCATATATAAACTCCTCTCAAACGATAGATATTTGCTTCTATTGTAAAGTGTTTGGACAAGAATTTAAACTTTTGTGATTACATCCATTTAATTTTAGGTTCTGTTCCTTTGATAATACGCTTAATATTACTTGTATGACGAAAAATCAATAAACCAGCAACAATAAAGCTTACAATTAATAAAACATAATCTTGAACAAAAAAAGAACCGATGCAACAACAAATTGCAGCTATGATACTTGATAATGAAACATATTTTGATAAATATAAAATAACAAAGAAAATCGTAATCAAGATTAAAAATAAAAGTGGATTAACCCCTAGTAATACCCCTGCACTTGTTGCGACTGCTTTTCCACCTTTAAATTTGAGGTAGATTGGATATACATGGCCAATGATAGCAAAAATACCAATGAGTAAACCGTGCATTTCGATATGGAATAGCATTGGCAAAAATACGACGATAAACCCTTTAAATATATCTAAAAAAGTGACGACAAAGCCTGCTGGTTTTCCTAATACTCTGAAACTATTTGTAGCCCCCGTATTGCCGCTTCCATGCTCTCTAATGTCAATATTAAAAAAGATTTTTCCTATTAAAACACCGCTTGGAATAGAGCCGATTAAATAACTGATAATGATGAGAACCAATACCATCATATGTTTTCACATCCTTTTAGTACCTACTCACATTTTAACACAATTGAATGTGATATGTATTGCGAAATTATGCGTGCTTATTAAAATATATAATAACAACGATGACAAATGAGTAGATTGACGATACTCATTTTGATTGAAACATTGAAGAAAGAAAAAAATTTAAAAGTAGATTATGAATCATTTTGTATTTGTACTTGCATTTTTGCAGTTTTTATATAAGAATATCTATTGTATAGTTTTAAAAACGAACGTATGTTTGTAGGAGGGGAATTACGTGTCAGCAACAATTAATAACAACTACTCGGATGACTCGATTCAAGTTTTAGAAGGTCTAGAAGCTGTAAGAAAAAGACCGGGTATGTATATAGGTTCTACAGATAAACGTGGCTTGCATCATTTGGTCTATGAAGTGGTCGATAATTCTGTAGATGAAATTTTAAATGGTTATGGTAATGAAATAAGCGTAACGATTAATAAAGATGAAAGTATTACAATTGCTGATAATGGACGTGGGATGCCGACTGGAATGCATCAATCCGGTAAACCTACAGTTGAAGTCATTTTTACCGTTCTACATGCTGGTGGAAAGTTTGGACAAGGTGGCTATAAAACATCAGGTGGACTTCATGGGGTTGGTGCATCTGTAGTGAATGCTTTGAGCGAATGGCTAACAGTTGAGATTCATAGAGAAGGTTATAAATTTGAACAAAAGTTTGCTCATGGTGGCATACCACAAACAAAATTAGTTAAAAAAGGCAAAACACGTAACCGTGGTACAATTGTTACATTTAAACCTGATTCAAAAATATTCAAAAGTACAACACAGTTTAACTTTGATATATTAAGTGAACGCCTACAAGAATCAGCCTTTTTATTGAAAAATTTAAAAATTACTTTAGAAGACAAGCGTGTGAATAAAGAGCGTACGGAAGTTTATCATTACGAAGAAGGAATTAAAGCTTTTGTTCATTATGTTAATGAAGGCAAAGAAGTACTTCACGATGTTGCGCTATTTCAAGGAGAATCAAACGGTATTGAAGTAGATGTTTCCTTTCAATACAATGATCAATACTCTGAAAGCATTATGAGTTTTGTCAATAATGTCCGTACTAAAGACGGTGGTACACACGAGGTTGGATTTAAAACAGCAATGACACGTGTTTTTAATGATTATGCTAGACGTATTGGTGAATTAAAAACGAAAGACAAAAATTTAGAAGGTAATGATATACGTGAAGGTCTTACTGCTATTATTTCAGTCCGTATTCCAGAGCAGTTGCTTCAGTTTGAAGGACAAACTAAATCTAAACTAGGTACACCTGAAGCAAGAAGTGCGGTTGAATCTGTAGTTGCTGAAAAGTTGCCTTTTTATCTTGAAGAAAAAGGGCAACTATCTAAAGCGTTGGTTAAAAAAGCTGTAAAAGCGCAACAAGCACGAGAAGCAGCTAGAAAAGCACGAGAAGATGCGCGAACAGGTAAAAAAAATAAGCGCAAAGATACTTTATTATCCGGTAAGCTTACACCAGCACAAAGCAAAAATACTGCCAAAAATGAGCTTTATTTAGTTGAGGGTGATTCTGCCGGTGGATCTGCTAAATTAGGTCGTGACAGAAAATTTCAAGCTATTTTACCGTTAAGAGGTAAAGTAATTAATACTGAAAAAGCAAAGCTAGAAGATATATTTAAAAATGAAGAGATTAACACGATTATCCATACAATTGGCGCCGGTGTCGGGAATGATTTTAAAATTGAAGATAGTAATTATAACCGTGTTATTATCATGACTGATGCAGATACTGATGGTGCTCATATTCAAGTGTTGTTACTGACATTCTTTTTCAAATATATGAGACCCCTTGTTTCTGAAGGACGTGTGTTTATTGCTTTACCACCACTTTATAAATTAGAAAAAGGCAAAGGTAAGCAAAAAAAGATTGAATATGCCTGGACTGATGAAGAGTTAGAGCAGTTGCAAAAGAAACTGGGTAAAGGTTTTTCTCTTCAAAGGTACAAAGGTCTTGGTGAGATGAACCCTGATCAATTATGGGAAACAACGATGAACCCGGATACGAGAACATTAATACGCGTTCAGATAGAAGATGAGGTGCGTTCTTCAAAGCGTGTATCAACACTTATGGGAGATAAAGTAGCACCGCGTCGTGAGTGGATAGAACGACATGTACAATTTGGGATGCAAGAAGACCAAAGTATTTTAGAAAGTGATGAGATTCAAATTCTCAGTGAAGATGTAATGGAAGAGGAGGATGTAGAATGAGTGAAATCATCCAAAATTTACCATTAGAAGATGTTTTAGGTGATCGATTTGGACGATATAGCAAATATATTATTCAAGAGCGTGCTTTACCTGATGTACGAGATGGACTAAAACCGGTACAGCGCCGTATTTTATTTTCGATGTATTCAAGTGGCAATACGTTCGATAAAAGCTTCCGTAAAAGTGCTAAAACTGTCGGTGATGTAATTGGTCAGCTTCATCCTCATGGAGACTCATCGGTTTATGATGCAATGGTGAGGTTAAGCCAAGATTGGAAGTTACGTCATGTTTTGGTAGAGATGCATGGAAACAATGGTAGTATTGATAATGATCCACCAGCTGCTATGCGTTATACAGAGGCAAAGCTGAGTTTAGTGTCTGAACAATTATTGCGTGATTTAAATAAAAATACTGTAGATTATGTTCCTAACTATGATGATACAGAAATGGAGCCTATGGTGTTACCTGCGCGTTTTCCGAATTTACTTGTCAATGGTTCTACCGGAATATCTGCAGGTTATGCTACAGATATTCCACCGCACAATCTTGCGGAGGTTATTACTGCAACTTTAAAATATATAGATAACCCTGACTTATCAGTGAAACAGCTGATGAAATATGTTAAAGGACCTGATTTTCCAACTGGCGGTATTGTACAAGGGATAGATGGCATTCAAAAGGCATATGAGTCTGGAAAAGGTAAAGTTGTTATTCGAGCTAAAGCTGATGAAGAGTCATTAAGAAATGGACGTAAGCAGATTATAGTTACTGAAATTCCATATGAAGTTAATAAAAGTAACCTTGTTAAAAAAATAGATGAACTGAGAGCTGATAAAAAAGTTGACGGTATTGTTGAAGTGCGTGATGAAACAGATAGAAGCGGATTGCGAATAGCAATCGAAGTGAAAAAAGATGTTAATACAACATCTATCTTAAATTTCTTATATAAAAACACCGATTTACAAGTGGCATATAACTTTAATATGGTCGCCATTAGTGAAGGACGTCCTAAATTAATGGGTATAAAAGCAATTCTTGATAGTTATGTGAATCATCAAATAGAAGTTGTCTCAAGACGGACTCAATATGATCTCGCAAATGCTGAAGAACGTATGCATATTGTTGAAGGTTTAATGAAAGCATTATCAGTCCTTGATGAAGTGATCGCTATTATCCGTAATTCTAAAAATAAGCGAGATGCTAAGGACAATTTGGTAGCTGAGTTTAATTTCACTGATGCACAGGCTGAGGCAATAGTAATGTTACAACTTTATCGCTTGACGAATACTGACATTGTTGCATTACAAGATGAACACAATGAGTTAAAAACTAAAATCGATGGATTACGCCATATTTTAGACAACCACCAAGCATTATTAGACGTCATTAAAGATGAGTTGCATGAAATTAAAAAACAGTTCAAATCACCAAGATTGTCAGTTATCGAAGCCAATATTACTGAAATCAAAATTGATAAAGAGGTTATTGTCCCAAGTGAGACAGTCATGCTAAGTTTAACGTATGATGGCTATATTAAACGGACATCTTTAAGAAGTTATAATGCAAGTGGGGAAGAGGACATTGGTTTAAAAGATAATGACTATGTGCTTAAGATTTTAGAAGTCAATACACAAGATACTGCACTCGTTTTTACGAATAAGGGGCGCTATCTATACATTCCAGTGCATAAACTAGCAGATATTAAATGGAAAGATTTAGGACAACACGTATCCCAAATCGTTCCAATCGATGAAGATGAACAGGTGCTAAGTTGTTTTGTACTCAGCCAATTTACAGACAAAGAAGTGATTGTGACAACGACGCGTAACGGTATGATTAAAAAAAGTGTGTTAGCAAACTTTAAATCAACACGTATTAATAAACCGCTTGTCGCTATGAAATTAAAGCAAGGTGATGAAGTTGTATCAGTTGTTAAATTAAACGCAGATGATGAATCTTCACTGATTACATTATTAACACATACTGGTATGTCTCTTACGTATCCACAATCTGAACTGCCTGATACAGGGTTACGTGCTATGGGCGTAAAAGCAATTAATCTAAAAGATCAAGATTGTGTTGTTATGGCTGGTACGATACAGCCAACTGATACAATTCTTATCGCTACACAAAGAGGAGCTTTAAAGCGTATTAGTTATCAAGTGCTACAAATTGCGAAACGTGCTCAAAGAGGCATCACTTTACTAAAAGAATTAAAAAAACAGCCGCATCGTATTGTAGATGCTAAAATATGTCGCCAAGATGATACTAAATATCGCATTACATCAGAGCAAAATAGTCATGAAGGACAAATTAAAGAGATACATTTATCTGAACAATACACAAATGGTAGTTTTGTAGTAGATACACAAACATTTGGTGATATACAGCAGCTACATGTATATTAATTCAATTTGAAATTTAAATAAGTATACTAAGAGACGAGATATAAACTATGATTGAGTTATATGCTCGTCTTTTTTGAGTGAGGCTTAGTCTGTTTGTACTAAAAAATTAATGAATATTGCATCAAAATGTACGTTTTCAAGCTAATTGTGTAGTGCACATGAGTTGAAAACAATCATTTGAACTTACTTTGTTTAATCAAATTGAAAGCGGTTTTTAGATATAAATAAAAAATAAATAGTCATCATAGGCCAACAATGATAGAATAAAGCTAGTTGTTTGAAAAATAGAAATAAGCAAAATTTAAAAGTAAAGAGGGATTAATGTGAGAGATTTTGATAGTTTAATTCCGGAGTGGTTTAAGACGTTCATACAGGTGGGGAATGATTTAATATGGTCTCAGTATTTAATAGGTTTACTATTAACAGCTGGCTTTTTCTTTACCATCAGTTCAAAGTTTGTCCAAATTAGATGGATACCTGAAATGTTTAGAGCACTAACTGAAAAACCGGAAACATTAGACTCAGGTGAGAAGGGGATTTCACCATTTCAAGCGTTTGCGATTAGTGCGGGCTCACGTGTTGGAACAGGGAATATTGCAGGGGTAGCCACAGCAATAGTATTAGGAGGCCCTGGTGCTGTTTTTTGGATGTGGGTTATCGCAATTATTGGTGCAGCAAGTGCTTTTATTGAAGCGACTCTAGCACAAGTATATAAAGTACACGATAAAGAAGGCGGATTCCGTGGGGGTCCAGCGTACTATATGACAAAAGGATTAAATCAACGTTGGTTAGGAATTGTGTTTGCTGTATTGATTACTATTACGTTTGCTTTTGTGTTTAATACTGTGCAATCAAACACAATTGCTGAATCTTTAAATACACAATATCAAGTTAGCCCTGTTATAACTGGAATCGTTTTAGCAGTTATTACCGGAATTGTTATATTTGGCGGTGTACGTAGTATCGCTAAATTATCATCAGCTATTGTACCTATTATGGCGATTATTTATATTGTTATGGTTTTAGGTATTTTATTGTTCCATTTTGATCAAATCATTCCAATGATTACAACAATTATTAAAAGTGCGTTTGGTTTTGAACAAGCGACTGGAGGGGCAGTCGGATTCGCAGTTTTACAAGGGATAAAGCGAGGACTTTTCTCGAATGAAGCAGGGATGGGGTCAGCTCCTAATGCAGCAGCAACTGCCGCAGTGTCACATCCTGTTAAGCAAGGTTTAATCCAATCATTAGGCGTTTTCTTTGATACGATTTTAGTATGTACAGCAACGGCAATCATGATTTTATTATATTCTGGGTTAGAGTTTGGTGAAAACGCAGCGCAAGGTGTAGCTGTTACACAAACGGCTTTAAATGAGCATTTAGGTAGTGCAGGTGGTATATTCTTAAGTGTTGCGATTACATTGTTTGCATTTTCATCTGTTATTGGAAATTATTACTATGGTCAAGCTAATATTGAATTCTTATCTAAAAATAAAGGTATTTTATTTGTTTTTCGTTGTTTAGTTGTTGTACTTGTATTTGTAGGTGCTGTGATTAAAACAGAAACAGTATGGAGTACAGCTGATGTATTTATGGGATTAATGGCAATCGTTAACATTGTTGCAATTATCGGGTTATCCAATATTGCATTTGCTGTTATGAAAGATTATCAACGTCAACGTAAGGAAGGCAAGCGCCCGATTTTCCGTCCAGAAAACCTTGAAATTAATTTGTTTGGTATTGAATGTTGGGGAGAACAATCTCAAAATAAGAAAGAATATGATCAACATTAAGAAGTATAGTATTAAGGCTGGAGCAATTTATTGTTCTGGCTTTCTTTTTTGAAAAGAAGTGTATCATTGAATAGAATTTGAAAACTTATAGCTTTCTTTATGTTGAAAAAATCTATATAATCTGTTAAGAAAGATTTAGAGGAGTAGATAACATGAATTCATACACAATTAAGAAAGTCCTCAATAATAACGTATTAATTTGTCAGCATCAAAATGATGAAGTTGTGGTCATCGGTAAAGGCTTAGGTTTTAAAATGAAACCGGGGATGACAATAGATAATCCAGAAACCATTGAAAAAGTATTTACGTTACAAAATAAATCTGATCAAGATCATTATAAAATGTTAATAAAGCAAATAGATGAACATGTACTAAGAGTTGTGATTGATTCGGTTCAAATGATTTTATCATATTTTGATTTAAATAATAAAGAGTCTTTTATTGTTGCTTTAACAGATCATTTAATCTTTGCTTTTAAACGGCTTCAAAACAATCAACTTATTACAAATCCTTTTTTAAGTGAAACAAAATATAGTTATCCAGAGGCTTATAAGATTGCAAAGCGAGTTGTAGCTCGTATTAATTTAGAATTAGACGTTGATTTTCCTGAAGATGAAGTAGGATTTATTGCGCTTCATATTGCGTCACAAATTGATGATGTCAACATACAAGACACTCAAAAAGTTGCACAATTAATCAAGAATATAGTCACTTTGATTGAGCATGATTTAAATGTCAACGTCTCGACTAGTTCAATTCAGTACCAACGTTTTGTAAGACATATTCATTTTTTATTACAGCGTCTAAGAAAAGATGAACATTCTACAATTGATTTGAATTTCGAAAACCTTCTGAAAGCACAGTATCCACTTTGTTATAATGTAGCTGTGAAAACGAGTCAAATGGTTCAATCTCAAATTAATAGTCAGTTGTATAGTGCAGAAATCGCATATTTAACTTTACACATTTATCATTTGTCGCTTGTTTCCAAAAGTGAATAAGTTGTGTGGACAAGCTATTATTTGAAAATGAACTAGGTATGAGGATAGTTATAAATTAAAGGTGTGGTGAAGCGAATGACAGAAAAAGAAACACATACAAAAGCAAATTCTAAGAACTTAGATATTAGTGAAAGTCGTTTTATGAAGTTTTTTGGGGGAAAAGATTTAATATTTACTTTATTGATATTTATTTTGATCGGTATTGTTATTTTTATCTTTGATCGCGTATCATACATTTTTCAACCTTTTATTATTATTTTTAATACAATTGTAGCGCCGGTTGTTGTTGCACTTATTTTGTATTATTTATTTAATCCAATCATCAATTTTATGGAGCGTTATAACATCAAAAGGGTTTGGGGAATTGTCATTTTATTTTTAGTGATAGTTGGATTAATCACACTTGCTGTTAATTTATTAATCCCTGTTGTCTCAATTCAATTCCAGCGTTTATTGAATAATTTCCCAAATTATTTAAATAGAGTAACATTATTTTTTAATCATATTACACATATTCCACTGTTATCTGATTATTATGCACAGGTTGAAAATGCTATACATGGCTTACAAGATAAACTACCATCATTCGCTGATACTTTTAGCTCGAAGTTACGTACCTTTGCAGAAACACTGGTTAATATTACGGTTGTTATTGTAACGGTGCCGTTTGTACTATTTTTTATGTTGAAAGATGGCTTTCGCTTTAAGGAAGCAACGATTAAGGTGACGCCACCCAAGTTCCGTAAAGATGTTCATGATTTACTTGATCGAATGAGTGAGCAAGTTGGATCCTATATTCAAGGACAAATTATTGTTTCATTTTGTATTGGTTTTCTTTTATTAATTGGGTATTCCATTATTGGATTAGATTATGCATTGATATTAGCTAGTATTGCAGCTGTTACAAGTGTTGTGCCTTACTTAGGGCCTACAATTGCGATATCGCCAGCCATTATTATCGCTTTAATCACATCTCCGTTTATGTTAATCAAATTAATTATTGTTTGGACATTAGTTCAGTTTATAGAAGGCCACTTTATTTCGCCAAATATTATGGGTAAAACATTACGTATACATCCCTTAACGATTATTTTTGTCTTATTATGTGCAGGCAATTTATTAGGCATTGTAGGTGTTATTTTAGGTATTCCAACGTACGCTATTTTAAAAGTTCTAGTGTCTCATTTATTCATGTTATTTAAACGACGTTACAACAAATTTTATTCAGATGAATACGGTTCATATGAAATTATTGAAAATAATAACGATGAAAAGATGTTATAAAAAAGTAAACTAAAAGCAGAATGTTAAGTGATAAATATAACATTCTGCTTGATTACGTTTTGGTGAAATAAGTTACATAGTTATTTGTCTTTATAGGCATGTTGTTTAGCGTATTGTTGACGTTCTTTTTCTTGTTGTTCGAAGCGCTGAGGATTTTTTAAATAAAAATCTTGATGGTATGTTTCAGCAGCAAAAAATGTTGTGGCAGGTAATATTTGAGTAGCAACCCCTTTATCATGGTAAAGGGTGTTTTCTAATGATTTAATATAGTCTTCAGCTACTTGTCTTTGATCGTCATTCGTATAGAAAATAGCTGTACGATATTGACTTCCGCGATCTTGGTACTGACCGTGCTCATCAGTAGGGTCAATAACAGAAAAGAATATTTCTAACAGTTTTTGGTACGAAAATAGTGCGACGTCATACTGGATTTCAACAGTTTCAAAGTGACCTGTTTTTCCAGTTTTCACCTGTTCATATGTAGGATGATCTACGTGGCCTCCCATATAGCCAGAGACTACTTTTTCGATTCCATCATATTGATCAAATGGTTTTGTCATGCACCAAAAGCATCCGCCAGCAAAATAAGCAGTATTGATATTCATAGAAACGTTCCTTTCTTTTAAGACATTAGTCTGATTATTTCAGTTTTCGCTTGATTTTTAAAAAATTTTTATATAACGTTAATATGTATTTATTATATTACATAGATACCCAATTTTGAAGATATAAGGTTGATAAGATGGCAGACAATAATTTTGAAACAAGAAAAAAGACGATACCACGTGAAACTCTAAAGCGCAGAAAAAAAAGAAAGTTACGTAAATTCCCTTTTATATTATTAGCGGTAATTCTTATTTTAATACTTATCATCGTATATAGTCTTTCTAACTATCAATCAGGTTTAGAAGTGGCTAAACAAAATAATCAAGCACCGAAGTTATATAAATTTAATGGTGCAACTAAGAATGATGGTAAAGCAACAGTGCTAATATTAGGGGCAGACCGAGAAGATGGTGGCGTGTCACGTACGGATTCAATTATGGTTGCTCAGTACGATTATATTCATAAAGATATGAAAGTAATCTCTGTTATGCGTGATATTTATGCGGATATACCAGGTTATAATAGTTATAAGATTAATTCAGCTTTTTCACTCGGGGGTCCTGAACTTTTAAGAAAAACTTTAAAAGAAAATTTAGGTATAACTCCAGAGTATTATGCGATTCTAGATTTTAAAGGTTTTGAAGCGATGATCGATGAGTTAGCACCTAATGGTATCCCGATTGATGTAGAAAAAGATATGTCAGAAAAGATAGGTGTATCACTTAAAAAAGGGAAACATCGTTTGAATGGTAAAGAACTGCTAGGCTATGCCCGTTTTCGTAATGACGAAGAGGGTGATTTTGGTCGAGTGAGACGTCAGCAGCAAGTGATTTCAGCATTAAAGCAAGAGCTTGTGAATCCGACTTCTATTTTCAAGGCACCAAAGCTTGCAGGTATTATGCGCGGATATGTTAGTACAGATATGCCAGATTCTACAATTTATCAAACAGGATTAAATTTTGTTGTACGAGGCGATAAAGACATTAAAACATTAAGTGTACCAGTGAAGGGCAGTTATGAAAATATAACAACAAATGATGGTGCCTCTGCACTAGGTATTGATAAAGAAGCGAATAAAAAGCGCATTGAAGCATTTTTAGAAACTAAGTCAAAATCAAAATAGTCTCCTATATAAATAAATAATCGAACGTGTAATGCATTAAAAACTTATTAATTTACGTTTATTGGACGTATCAGGAGTTGCATTATATTACTTGAAGCATATATGATAGTGATAAATTCAAATTTTAAATGGAGGCTATGCGATGGGTTTTGAGAATATTATTACTTCATTAGGTATTAATGGTATGAAAGTATTTATTCGTTTAGATAAAAAATCATATCATATTGCAGATGAGATTACAGGAAGTATTATTTTAAAGGCTGGACAAAGTAGTCAAAAGGTAACACATATTGAATTGAAAATCATTGAAAAATATGAAAATGACGATGAGACGAGTGAGTTCACACGTCTTGAAAATGAATTAGAGCGATTTGTAATCAATGATAAATTTTCAATTAATATGGATGAAACTAAAAAAATTGATTTTAATTTCAAGCCAGAGCAGCTTAACTTTAAATGCAATGACAGTAATGTTTATTTGCACACACATGTATATATTGATTTAGGTATTGATGAAGAAACAGAAGCAATTATTCCTTACACACGATAATGAACAATATAAGCGAGAAACCCATTCATATGAATAGGTTTCTCGTTTTTTTACAACTAAAAGAGAACGTATATTCTTTATTGCCTTGAATATAGAACGTGTGTTCTGTATAATGAGATATATCTGGAAGAAGAGTTAGGTGAAAAAGATGTACAATTATCATTTATTAGAAGATAGAGATATTTTATGTATTGATCAAAAAAGTTTTTTTGCAAGTGTGTCATGTGTTGAAAAAGGGTTTAATCCAATGGAGACAAAATTAGCTGTAGTAGCAGATACGAAAAGACAAGGATCGGTCGTTTTAGCAGCTACCCCAGCTCTTAAAAAATTAGGAATCAAAACAGGATCAAGATTATTCGAAATTCCACATCGTAAAGATATATACATTATTAACCCAAGTATGCGTAGATATTTAGAAGTAGCTCTTAAAATTTCAAAAATTGTGCTACGCTATGTATCACCTAAGGATTTATATCAGTATAGTATCGATGAGTTTTTTATGGATGTCACAGATAGCTATTTTCATTTTAATACAACGCTGCACGCTTTTTGTGACCGTCTAATTAAAGAGATTTTAGAGGAAACAGGCATACACTGTGCGATAGGGATAGGATCGAACATGTTATTGAGTAAGATAGCACTTGATAATGAAGCTAAAATTCAGTCGAATGGTTTAGCAGAATGGCGTTATAGTGATGTCCCTACTAAAGTTTGGTCTATTCAACCATTATCGAATTTTTGGGGTATTAGCAAGCGGACAGAGGAGAAGTTAAATAAGCGTGGTATTTTTAAGATTGGTCAACTTGCCCAATATCCGTGTAGTCTTTTAAAGAGAGAGTTAGGAGTTATTGGTGTAGACTTACATTTGCATGCTAACGGCATTGATCAAAGTAAAATGAATGAGCAATATCAAACATGCACCCCTTCATTATGCAAAAGTCAAATATTAATGCGTGATTACACCTATAATGAATGTAAAGTGGTCATGCAAGAGTTGATTGAAGAGGTGGCGAGTCGCTTGAGAGCCCGTAAAAAACTTGCGAAAACGATCTCTTTTTCTTTTGGCTATAAAGATGGACAAGTTGTAAGCAAACAATACACGTTACAAAGTGGTACAAATTTAGATAAAGATATTTTTAATGCTATTGAACGTTTAGCAGATCGTCTTTGTGATCATCATGCTTTATATCGAACGCTAAGTGTTTCATTAACACAGTTTACGTCTGAAAATCAGCATCAACTCAATTTATTTGTAGATGAATTTCAACGTCAGCGTGAAGAAGCATTAGCTAAAACTATTGATGAGTTGAAAAAGAAGTACGGCAACGGGATTGTATCCAAAGCAATTTCTTATACCGAATCGGGGACTAAAAATAGTAGATTAGGATTAATGGCAGGGCATAAAATGTAAAGGGTTATTATGCTAGTTCGACTAATAAAGGGCTTGAATACAAAGGTGTCAAGCGCTTTATTAGTTGAAAGTTAGATTTAAGAAATATACGTATCAAAATCATCTAGTGCCTTGATAGCTGCATCTCTATCTGAAGCGGTTTTAAAACTTACAATTAAGGCGCCGTAAATATCTTCACGTACTTCTAAAATCCTTAAGTTTCTAATAGAAATATGATGAGAACTTAAAATATGAGTAACTTCTGCCACCATACCTGCTTTATCGGGAATATCGACATATAAGTCAAATGAACTTAACATCGCACCTTGATGGCGCAAGGGTAATGTGTCTCGGTAAGTTTTAGCCTCTTCAAAAAACTGAAACATCTCTGTTTGAAGATTTGATTCTAATATATTAATTGTAGATGTGAGTTGGTGTTGCATCTCTTTTAAAATATTAAGGATATTGTCTTTATTTTCAAAAGAAATATCTTTCCACATGTGAGGATTACTACTTGCGATACGTGTGATGTCTCGAAAGCCTCCCGCTGATAGTTCTTTAATTAAAGCGCAATTAATGCTATGTTTTGCATTTAATTGAACTAGACTAGATGCTATGATATGAGGAACATGACTTACAATACTTGTAATATAATCATGTTCATGAGCAGTTAAAGTAATCAATTTTGCTTTCGTCCTCTTAAGTAAACTCAGGATAGTTTGATGAGCTTGCTCGTTTTGAGGTGAATGATATACCAAAATATAAAATGCATTTTCAAATAAATGTTTTTTGGAATTTAGGACACCAGACTTATGACTACCAGCCATTGGATGACCGCCAACTAAATGAATATCATGATTTAATAAATGTTTTTCAAAAGATTGGATAGAGATTTTAGTACTACCTGTATCTGTAACAATGAGGCCAGGTTTTGTGTTTAATGTTGATAAGTTCTTTAAATATTTGACAGTTGTTTGAACAGGAGTGGCGTATATCACAATATCTGCTTGCGCAATGCCTTCTTCATAATTCGACACTTTTTCATCAACAATTCCAATAGAGTATGCGCGTTGTAACTGAACATCATTTGCATCAAAAGCAGTGATTTTCATGTCAGTATGATAATATTTGAGATTACTTGCTAAACTTCCGCCGATTAATCCCATTCCAACAATAAATATATTTTTCATAGTAGCATCACCAATTGTTATAATTTTCAGATATCTTACCATTTTAAAGCACTATAGTGCAACTGTTAAACATAGAAATAACAATAACTATAATTCTAGTTTGATTTGAGCTATTTACTACAGACATCATCAATTTAAATATGATATAATCGACTATCGTCATATTGGCTTATTCAAAATGAATAAGTTAAAATATAAGAGAGAGAAGGGCGGACGCTTAGAACGTGATTAATCTGTCCCAAATCAAGTTATAGTTTTGAATAAGTTAAATGTGCAATAACAATCATAAAAACACTAAAAAATAGAAGTTTATTTGAAGTTAATACTTATTAAATAGAGATATAAAAGAGAACTAGGAGAAATAATATGAAGTTTACCAATTTAACGACAGCTGAATTTGAAGCCTTTACCGATAATATGCCATATAGTCATTTCACACAAATGGTAGGGAATTATGAATTGAAAATTTCTGAAGGTGTAGAAACGCATTTAGTAGGCATTAAAGATAAAGAAAATAATGTGCTTGCAGCATGTTTACTGACAGCTGTTCCAGTAATGAAAGTATTTAAGTATTTTTATTCAAACCGCGGACCGGTTATTGACTTTGAAAATAAGGAGCTTGTACATTTCTTTTTTAACGAACTAGAAAAGTATATTAAAAAATACAACGCACTATTTTTACGTATCGACCCTTATTTACCGTTGTTAATGCGCAATCATGATGGTGAAGTGATTGAAAAGTATGAGAATGACTGGATTTTTGATAAACTTCAAGATCTTGGATATGAGCATGAAGGGTTTATCACAGGATTTGATACTGTACGTCAAATCCGATTTCATTCAGTCTTAGATCTAACGGATAAAACGGCCAAAGATGTTCTAAATGAAATGGATGGTTTGAGAAAGCGTAATACCAAAAAAGTACAGAAAAACGGTGTGAAAGTTCGCTTTTTATCAGAAAATGAACTGTATATATTCCGTGACTTTATGAGAGATACGACAGAAACAAAAGAATTTGTCGATAGGGACGACGATTTCTACTATAATCGCTTTAAGCACTATAAAGATCGTGTACTTGTTCCATTAGCATATATTAATTTCCCTGAATATATAGAAGAATTAAAAATGGAAGAGAAAGAACTTAATAAAGAAATCGTTAAAGCTGAAAAAGATATTGCAAAACGTCCAGAAAATAAAAAAGCTCATAATAAAAAGAAAAATTTAAGTCAACAATTAGAAGCGAATCACGATAAGATAAAAGAAGCACAGGCTCTGCAAAATAAGCACGGTGATGAACTACCAATTTCGGCAGGTTTCTTCATCATTAATCCGTTTGAAGTGGTCTATTATGCTGGGGGAACAGCGAATGAGTTTAGGCATTTTGCTGGAAGCTATGCCATTCAATGGGAAATGATACAGTATGCTATTAATCACAACATACCGAGATACAACTTTTATGGTGTAAGTGGAGATTTTTCTGAAAGTGCAGAAGATGCGGGTGTTATCAAGTTTAAAAAAGGTTATAATGCAGATGTAATAGAATATGTAGGAGATTTTATAAAGCCGATTAACAAACCGGCATATGCAATCTACTCAAAATTAAAACATCTTAAAGAACGTTTTAATAAATAGAGAAGGGGATTTATTGCTATGAAGTTTACAGAATTAACAGTAGAGGAGTACGATCAATTTGTGCAAAGCCCTGCTCTTGAAAGTCATTATTTTCAAGTCAAAGAAAATATAGCAACACGGGAGGCAGACGGTTTTCAAGTTGTACTATTAGGTGTAAAAGATGAAAATAATCATATCATAGCTGCGAGTTTATTTTCTAAAATTCCGACGATGGGAAGCTATGTGTATTATTCAAACCGTGGTCCAGTCATGGACTATAACGATTTAGGATTAGTGGATTATTATTTAAAAGAGCTTACGACGTATTTACATAAAAATAAATGTCTTTATGTCAAAATGGACCCATATTGGTTATATAATGTTTACGATAAAGACATTAATCCAATAACAAACCAAATGCCAAATGATCAAGTCGTACAACTATTTAAATCTCATGGCTATAAGCATCATGGATTCACTACACAATACGATGCTTCAAGTCAAGTTCGCTGGATGGGAGTTTTAGATTTAAAAGATGAAACACCTCAATCCATTAAGAAAGCTTTTGATAGTCAACGTAAGCGTAATATAAATAAAGCACAAAACTTCGGGGTTAAAATTAAATTTTTAAACTATGATGAAATTGATCAATTTCTTGAATTATATCGAGAAACTGAAGAACGTACAGGATTTACGTCTAAAACAGACGAATACTTTAAAAATTTTGTACAACATTATGGGTCGAAAGTACTTATACCTATGGCATACATTGATTTAGATGAATACATTGTGTCATTGCAAGGTAGTTTAAATGATAAAGAAAATAGACGCGATCAAATGATGTCTAATGAGAATAAGTCAGATAAGCAATTGAAAAAAATTGCCGAATTAGATAAACAAATTGAACACGAGCAAAAAGAATTACTTAAGTCTAGCGAATTACGTAAAACAGACGGTTCAATCCTAAATTTAGCAGCAGGAGTATTTTTTGCAAATGCATACGAAATCAATTATTTTTCAGGTGGTTCTAGCCAAAAGTACAATCACTTTATGGGACCTTATGCGATGCACTGGTACATGATTAATTACTGTTTTGAACATGGATATGAGCGATATAATTTTTACGGGTTGTCAGGTGACTTTACAGAGCAAAGTGAAGATTATGGCGTATATCGCTTTAAACGTGGGTTTAATGTCCAAATTGAAGAACTCGTTGGTGACTTTTATAAACCAGTTAATAAACTTAAATATTTTGCATTTAACTTGGCGAATTCGATACGAACTAAAATTAAAAACAAATAGTTAAAATAAAAACAAGCAAAAATCAGTACATTTTGCTTGTTTTTATTTCGGAGTATAAAGAACCGTATTTATGTTATGTAAACTTTATATGTATATATGCTTTCTTAAAACCTAATTTATTTAAGGGATGTATTGTAGGCGTAATTGACCATACAAGCGTCATTACGGTTTACATAGAATCAATTCCTAGTAAATATGGATTATGATTACATTTATATACTCATATAATGCATAAGGTCATAGAAATTGTGATAAGTCTATATAGGTTGAGTTAAGGCTATAAATTGTACGAATAATTAAACAGGAAATACTTTTTCGATTTTAGTTTACATAATATATATTATAGGAAGTTGTGTATTCATAAATAACATTACTACACTTCCCCTAAGGCTTATATGAACTTATTACAATATAAGAGCCAACTTCTAAAGCTGGCTCTTTACGTTATGGATGATGTCTTTTTTCAAATTCAGCACGTTCTTTTTGATGCTTTTTTAGCTGACGTTTTTTTCGCCAATTTCTTGTGAAAAACCATAATAACGCACTAATCATCAAGCTTAAAATTGCTACAAATGCAGCATAACCTAGTAATGGTTCGTATGTGATGTCATAGAAGTTAGGCATTAAAAATGCGAGTATCCCTAATACAATAAAACTTACAATAGCTGGAAAGAACCATTTATTCAGAATTAAGCAACAAAATAGAGTGAGTACTAGCATTGCTAATATTGAAATCCATAGGTAATTTGGGAAGTCAAGTATAGACATATATGCCCTCCTTTTAATTGTTTACCTATTATTATACTTATTTTAATTGCTTTTGTATGCAATTAAAGTGAAATTTTTAGAAGATTAAATAAAGTGTTGTATAATAGAAGATAATTATAAAAAAGGAGGAATCGTTATGTCCCAAAAATTACCTTATAGATCAGATGTACCTCTAAATGAGACATGGGATTTATCAGATTTATACAAAACATCAGAAGAATATGAGCTAGCGATACGACGTCTTCCAGAGCAAGCTCAACAATTTAAAACGCAATACGAAGGCCAGCTTAATGATTTAGCTACAATTGAAAACGCACTTAAAGCTTATAGTGAGATTCTAGTAGACTTGGATCGTGCTGCTAATTATTCTGCCCTACAACTGACTGTTGAAACGACAGATGCTGAGAGGCAGCGTCTAGATGCACTATTGACATCAAATTATGGCGATGTGATGAGTCGGTTATCGTTTGTTGAGACCGAATTACTCTCGTTGGATAATGATTTGTTGCAACAAGCTATTGATAGTTTAGACTATCCTTATTATTTACAATGCTTAAAGAAACGAAAAAAGTATCAATTACATCCAAAAGCTGAGGAAACTTTAGCTAATATGTCTCAAGCGTTAGGTGCTCCAAGTCATATATATGGTATTACTAAAATGCTAGATATTGATTTCGGTGTTTTTGAAGTAGATGGTCAACAGTTTAATATGGACTATACAACCTTTGAAGGTATTTATGAGGATCATGAGAATACTTCAGTACGCCGAGAAAGTTTCAGGCATTTCAGTGAAACAATACGAAAATACCAACATACAACAGCTGCTTTATATAATAGTCACGTTCAAAATGAAAAATTGGAAGCTGATTTAAGAGGCTATGATTCAGTGATTGACTTTTTATTAGAAGAGCAAGATGTTACCCCAGATATGTATCATCGACAAATCGATATCATTATGTCTGATTTAGCGCCTATTATGCGACGTTACGCTAAAGTAGTACAACGGGCGAATCATTTAGATGAAATGAAATTTGAAGATTTAAAAATTTCAGTTGATCCTACATTTGAACCGACAATTACAATTGAAGAATCGAAAAAATATATTTATGGTGCATTATCAGTGTTAGGTGATGAATATTCAAGTATGCTTGATGACGCTTATCGACATAGATGGATAGATTTCCCTCAAAACAAAGGCAAAGAAACAGGTGCATACTGTGCCAGTCCTTACGCTTCCCACAGTTATATATTTATTTCGTGGACTGGTAAGATGACCGAAGCCTTTGTGCTTGCTCATGAGTTAGGTCATGCTGGACATTTTACATTAGCACAAAAACATCAAAACTTTTTACAGTCGGAAGCGTCAATGTATTTTGTTGAGGCCCCTTCTACGATGAATGAAATGTTAATGTTAGATTACTTACTGAAACAGAGCAGTGATATCAAATTCAAGCGTTGGGCAATTGGTTCAATCATTGCGCGTACGTACTATCATAATATGGTAACGCATCTTTTAGAAGCAGCTTATCAAAGAGAGGTTTATTATCGAGTGGATAAGGGAGAATCTTTAACAGCCCCTATTTTAAATGAAATTAAAAAGGAAGTCATCACATCATTTTGGGGTGATGATATTCATATTTCAAAAGGTGCTGAACTTACTTGGATGCGCCAACCTCATTATTATATGGGTCTTTATCCTTATACTTATTCAGCTGGACTAACAATCGGAACAATTATGGCACAGCGTATCAAAAATGAAGGTCAAGTTGCGATTGACGAATGGCTTGAAATATTAAAAGCCGGTGGAAGTTTATCACCAATCGAATTAGTTAAAATTGCAAACATTGATTTAACAACTGAACAGCCTTTAAAGCAAACAATTGCATATATCAATGACCTTGTAACAGAATTAGAAAAACTGACAAATCAAATAGAACAAGAAAATTTATAAAAAGTAAAAGGATTCTCGCTCAAGCCTTAACATTCAAAATTTAAAGCACATTTTGAAATCATTAAGCTTTGTCGAGAATCCTGTATTTAAATAAAATCGGCATTAATGGCTATTCTTTAATGCGTGACCAGCCTTTTCGTGTTAACGTGATTTTTCCTGTTTCGATATTAATAATACGCTTTTTGTAAAGATGTCCAATTGCGCGTTTAAATGCCCCTTTACTCATGTTAAAGACTTCTTTGATTGCGTCAGGACTTGATTTATCCCAAAATGGCAATTCTCCGTCATATTCGACGAGCAAGTTAAAGATTGTCTCTCCATCTTCATCTAGACGTTCGTGTGCTAATGGTAAGAAAGACCCATTTAATTCTCCTTTATCATTGTGTCCAATGATTCGTACCTCTAAATCTTCACCCAATCTAGGTTCTGCTTTTCGTTCAGATTCATGTACAAATATTTTATAACCATCTTTTGACAATAAAAATGTACCCACTCTTAACAACCGGTATGGTCGCGCTTTAATGATTTGGTTATGCAAATGTTCATCATGAATAGGTGTGTACATTTGTTGGACAGTTGTCTCAGAAGCAAGTCTAGCAAACATGTGACGCTCACGATCTATTCGCAATGTACATAATACGTAGTCCCCTTTTTGTGGCCAAAGCGACTTGATTTTAGGTAAGTCTTCCCATGGAATGACAACCTCTCTCGGTAACCCCACATCTAATCGAGCACCATCACGGTCTGTGCTTAAAACGCGTACAAAATCATAGCGTCCTACTGTAATGTCTGGCATGTTTTGTGTGGCGAATAAATCACCTGAACGGTTAGGATAAATAAAAAAGCTATATGACTCCCCTATTTCAAGCTCATCTTCTTCGCTTACCTCAGATTGATTCAGTTTAACAGTTTCGTGATTCGGCCCTTTTAGAATATATGTAGATCCTTCAAGAGCGACTACTTCTAAAAATTCTATAGTCCCTATTATTTCATTTTCTTTAAAAGACATAACGTTCTCCTCTTTAATTAAGTTCATTACTATTATAGCACGATGAACTGTGTAAGCCTAATTGATTCGTGTGAACTGGATATGATTGTAATATACTGAGTAGACGTCGAAAGTCCAACCATTATATGATATAATGCATCCATTAGTATATAACGAATAAAGGAGAAAATAGATGTTACAAGTTACAGATGTTAGTTTACGCTTTGGAGATCGTAAGTTATTTGAAGACGTAAATATTAAGTTTACACCAGGAAATTGTTATGGTTTGATTGGTGCAAATGGTGCAGGAAAGTCTACATTTTTAAAAATATTATCAGGTGAAATAGATTCTCAAACGGGGCATGTTTCTCTTGGAAAAGATGAACGTTTGGCAGTCTTAAAGCAAGATCATTTTGCATATGAAGATGAGCGTGTTTTAGATGTTGTGATCAAAGGTCATGAACGTTTGTTTGAAGTTATGAAGGAAAAAGATGAAATCTATATGAAGCCAGATTTCAATGATGAAGATGGTATCCGAGCTGCAGAGCTTGAAGGTGAATTTGCAGAGATGAATGGATGGAATGCTGAATCAGATGCAGCTACGTTGTTATCTGGTTTAGGTATTAGTACGGATTTACATGATAAAAAAATGTCTGAACTCGAAAATAATCAAAAAGTGAAAGTATTGTTAGCGCAAAGTTTATTTGGTGATCCGGATGTATTACTTTTAGATGAGCCTACAAACGGTCTAGATATTCAAGCTATTAGCTGGTTGGAAGATTTTTTAATCAACTTTGAGAATACTGTTATTGTTGTATCACATGACCGACACTTCTTGAATAATGTTTGTACGCACATTGCAGATTTGGATTTTGGTAAAATTAAAGTTTACGTTGGAAATTATGATTTTTGGTATCAATCGAGTCAGCTTGCTCAAAAAATGGCACAAGAGCAAAACAAAAAGAAAGAAGAGAAAATTAAAGAATTACAAGATTTCATTGCACGATTCTCTGCTAATGCATCTAAATCTAAGCAAGCTACAAGTCGTAAAAAACAACTTGAAAAAATTGAACTTGATGATATTCAACCATCATCACGACGTTATCCTTACGTTAAATTTACACCAGAACGTGAAATTGGGAATGATTTATTATTCGTGAATAATCTGTCAAAAACTATTGATGGTGAAAAAGTTCTCGATAACATTTCATTTACAATGAACCCAAATGATAAAGCTGTTTTAATTGGTCAAAGTGAAATTGCTAAATCAACATTACTCAAAATATTAGCCGGTGAATTAGAACCAGATGAGGGATCGGTTAAATGGGGTGTTACGACCTCTCAATCTTACTTCCCTAAAGATAACTCGGAGTATTTTGAGCATGTCAACATGAATCTTGTAGATTGGTTGCGTCAATATGCTCCAGAAGATGAACAAACTGAGACATTTTTACGAGGCTTTTTAGGCCGTATGTTGTTTAGCGGTGAAGAAGTAAAGAAAAAAGCAAGTGTGCTGTCAGGTGGAGAAAAAGTACGTTGTATGTTAAGTAAAATGATGTTGTCTAGTGCGAACGTACTTTTATTAGATGAACCTACCAATCACCTCGATTTAGAAAGTATTACATCGGTTAATGAGGGCTTAAAAGCATTCAAAGGCTCAATCATTTTCACATCGCATGATTTTGAATTTATTAATACAATTGCAAATCGTGTCATTGATTTAGATGTTGAAGGCGGTCTGTCAAAAGAAATGCCTTATGATGTCTATTTAGAAGAAAAAGGAATACTTAAATCATCAAAAGCATAATAATGTGATTAAATAAATTGAATTAAAAAAGTTAGGGCTAGATATTGTCTGTTTTATCATGAAATGACTGATTGACGATACAAGTCCTAACTTTTTATGTCATTTCTCACCTACTTTTCCGTTTAACTGTAGTGATAATATGTAAAATTATCAGTAAATTTTAAAATTTTGCATTTTTGTGTTTACATCACTTAACAAGCTATGTATAATACTATGCATAACCAATTCAATAGTGTTGATGAGGCGCATCAATCATAATTAGGTAGATTCAGCTGTCTGCAAACAGAATTTACTGAAAGGGTGAGATGCCGAAATAAATAGGCGTTGCAGCACCTATTTATTGGACTCTGGGTTAAGAGCTAAGAGTCTGTCATTATTGCAAAATAATGGAGTGCATCACTTGTAAATTAATCTCACAAGTTCGCACGCCGAGCTTGTTTTTTTATACTATTGAATCATACTAATTTCGAAATGGTTGTTTTGTATAATATATGTTTTTAGAAGGAATATTTTCTGAATAATACGAAAATATTTACTTTTAAAGATTCATGATACTTAATATCACAAAAAATGGAGTGAATGAATATGGTCAAATTAGCAGTTGTTGGAGCTACTGGTTTAGTAGGAACAAAAATATTAGAAACATTAAATCGTAAAAAGATAAATTTTGATGAACTGACACTCTTTTCATCAAAACGTTCAGCAGGTCAAGAAGTAAACTTTCAAAATAAGACTTACATTGTACAAGAGCTAACAGAAGCATCTGCATCTCAAAAATTTGATTTTGTATTAATGAGTGCAGGAGGTCAAACAAGTGCAGACTTTGCCCCTATTTTTGAAAAGCACGGTGCCATTGTAGTTGATAACTCGAGTCAATGGAGAATGTCAGATGATATTGATTTAATTGTACCTGAAGTAAATACTCCAACATTTAATAGAGGGATTATTGCTAATCCTAACTGCTCGACTATCCAATCAGTAGTCCCTTTAAAATTATTACAAGAACGATATGGATTAAAGCGTGTGGCCTATACTACATATCAAGCTGTTTCTGGTTCAGGTATTCAAGGTAAAAAGGATTTAGAAGATGGTGCCGTTGGTGCAGAGCCAAAAGCGTATCCTCATCCTATCTATAATAATGTGTTACCCCATATCGATGTATTTTTAGAAGACGGATATACAAAAGAAGAACGCAAAATGATTGATGAAACACGAAAAATTCTTGATGAACCTCATCTAAATGTAACAGCTACATGTGTACGTGTTCCTGTGCAAGATAGCCACAGTGTTCATATTAATGTGTCACTTGACCACCCTACTACAGTTAAAGACATTCAAAATTTATTTGATCAAGATGAACGTGTAGTTTTAGTTGATAGACCCGAAAATAATGAGTACCCTCTTGCGATTCATTCTACAGGGAAAGATGAAGTATTTGTAGGCCGCATTCGTAAAGATAACTCGCTTGAAAATACATTTCACATATGGGTGACATCAGATAATTTACTTAAAGGAGCCGCGTTAAATACAGTTCAAATTTTAGAACAAGTTTTGAATTTGAAAGGAGAATAAATTATGTCACATTTGTTTGAAGGTACTGGTGTTGCTTTAATCACGCCATTTACAAATGGAAAAGTAGACTATGATGCAATACGAAGACAAGTTGACTTTCTTATTGAACGTCAGATTCAAGCGCTAGTTGTTAATGGAACTACAGCAGAAAATCCTAGCTTAACAGAGGACGAAAGGAATCAAATATTGAGAACAGTCATCGATGCGAATCAATCTAGAGTCCCTGTCATTGTAGGTACGGGTACGAATAATACCTTAAATTCACTGAAAGCTTCTTTGACAGCTAAATCTCTTGGTGCAGATGCGATTATGTTGATTACACCTTACTATCTAAAAACAAATCAACGCGGATTGATTCAACATTTTGAAACAATCGCAAATGAGACACAATTACCAGTTATTTTATACAATGTGCCTTCTAGAACAAATTCAACGATTGAACCTAAAACAGTCGAACATCTGAGTCGAAATCCGTACATTGTAGGATTAAAAGATGCGACAAATGATTTTGAATATTTAAAAGAAGTACAGTCATTAGTCGATACGAATCACTTTGCAATTTATAGTGGGAACGACGAAAATATAGTAGATTTTTACGCTAGTGGAGGTCATGGTGTCATATCAGTAGTCGCTAATGTAATACCGCAACCATTTCAAGATATTTATATAAATAAAGAAAATAGATCAAAGCGTTTTGAACCGATTGCCTATTTATTAAAAGCGCTAAGCATCGATATAAATCCAATTCCTATTAAGTATTTAGCATCATTAGAAGGTTTTGGAGCATATGAAGTGAGATTGCCATTAGTCACACTTACGAATGATGAACAAAGAGAATTAAAGAAAGCATATCAACAATTTAAAGTAGGTGTTAAAATATGAAAATTCTGTTGATTGGGTATGGTGCAATGAACCAACGTGTTGCAAGACTTGCTGAAGAAAATGGCCATTCAATCGTTGGAGTCATCTTGAAAAACAAAGATAAAGAAGTCCCCTACCCTATTTTTAACAAAATAAGTGAAGTGACTGATGCAGATGTAGCTATCGATTTTTCTCATCCAGATTTATTATTACCTTTACTAGAGGATTCATTCCAGTTGCCATTAGTCATTGCGACTACTGGACAAAAAGAAAAAATAACTGAACGCTTAAAAGCACTTAGTTCAGACATGCCTATCTTTTTTAGCGCCAATATGAGTTATGGTGTTCATGTATTATCCAAATTGCTTGAAACAGCCGTACCACTACTCAATGATTTTGATATTGAACTAACAGAAGCCCATCACAATCAAAAAGTAGATGCACCGAGTGGAACATTAGTTAAATTATACGACGCTATTAAAGAGCTACGTCAAAATGTGTATCCTAATTATAATAGAAGTGACCAAGACGCAAAGCGTAAACAAAATGAAATTGGAATTCATACGCTTCGTGGCGGCACTATTGTCGGAGAACATCATATACTATTTGCAGGTATAGATGAAACGATTACACTTACACATTCAGCGCAATCTAAAGATATATTTGCAAACGGTGCAATTAAGGTAGCGAAGCAATTAATCCATTATCAGTCAGGGTATTATACTTTTGACAACATATAAAAGGAGCGATTCAATTATGGTTAAAAGTTTTACAGCAGAGGAAATTATTCAATATATTAGTGATGCTAAAAAGAGCACACCTTTAAAAGTATATATAAACGGAGAGTTTAGTGAGATTCAATTTCCGAGCTCGTTTAATGTATTTGGTT